>NZ_CP140151.1:719033-1438066 GCF_034479555.1 Chromohalobacter canadensis
CACTTCGCTGTAGACATCGCTCTGCCACGCCTCCCCCGCCACCTGATTGGCTTCGAGTGTGCGACGCGTCGCGGCCACCGCGAAGGCGTTGAGATCCACCGCCGAGACGCTTGCGCCTCTTACGCTGAGCCAGGCGGCGAGAATGCCGTCACCGCATCCCATATCAAGTAGGTGACGCCCCGCTGGGTCGCCGAGGGCGTCGGGCAACGTCTCGAGCAACAAGCGTGTGCCGTCGTCGAGCTTGCCGTGACCGAACACGCCGGGATGACTCGCCACGCTGAGTCCGGCAGCCTCGAACGTTGTCCAGGCCGCCTCCGGCGACAGCGATAACGCCGCCGTACGCGTGGCGTAAAGCGTACAGCGCCGCGCGCTATCCACCTTGCGACACCCCAGCCCCAGCGCGGCCAACGATTTGAGCACACGCTTGACGCCCCCTTGATGTTCGCCGACAACCTGTAGCGGCGTGCCTTCGGGCAACACCGCGCACAGCGCCAGCAGCCACCACTCGCCTAGCGCATGTGTCTTGGGCCAGAACAGCACGGCCCCCGCAACCGGCGTTTCCAGCACCGGCGCGAGACCGTCGTAAACCCGGTTTCCACGCGCTCGCCATGCCTGACAAATCGCCGCATCCGCGCTCCACACGCTGCCGCCGTTCGTTTCCAGCCAGGCATCGTGAGGCGGCGCGACCCACAACCAATCGCGATAATCATGGGACTGACGGGCCAGCAACTGGCAAGGGGGCGTCTCCGCACTCATGACACGGTCTCCGGTTTGTACAGGGTGTAGTGCAGATAACGTCCCAGGCGCCAGTGCGGTTCCTGCTGACAATAACGGCGCTCGAGTTCGATGACCTTCTCGAGCTGCGCCGGCGCGGGGTGGCGCTCCCAAAGGTAGTCGTGAAAGATACGCACTCCCGCCACTGCCGCGACCGACAGGCCTTCCGCCGTACACCATGTGCGTATCTGGGCATCGGTGAGCGGAGAGATCGGCGTCAGACGCTGGCGTTTCCCGAGCCCTTCCAGCCGATCATCGAGTGCCTTGTCCAGGTTGCCCTTGATCACGTTGGAGAACCGCAATGCATCGCGGTTGAAGACCATCAACGACAGATATCCACCCGGCGCCAGCAGCGTGGCGAGTTGTGCGAAGGCAGCCTCTGGCGTGGCCAACCACTCCAGAACCGCGTGGCACACGATCAGGCCCCACGGCCCCGGCGTGCGTTCGGGAAGCGTCTGCCAGGTGGCATCGACGGGCGTGACAGCCAGATCGCCCATGCACGCGATGGCGCGTTCGCGCATGTCCTGCGAGGGCTCGACCATGGTGACCGTATGGCCACGTTGCGCTAGCCATATGCTCATTTGACCCAGGCCCGCGCCCACATCCAGCGCGGACCGACCATCGGTGGGCAATTCACTCGGTAACACGTGCCCCAGTACCGCCAGACGAATCGCACCTCGCGGCGTCCCGTAGAGGCTACGTTCAAACTTGTCGGCCAAGCCGTCGAAAATCCGGTCGTTGGTGACCAATGGCATCCCCTACTCATCCAGCCCGCCTAAAATGTCGGCGAATGAAGACACTTTTCCGCTCAAAGCCTGGCACTGGAATGTAAAAAAGGAGTAGTCTATCGCTGCTGGCCGTACGCCTCCAGCCCAGACCAGACGGGGCTTTCACGCACGGCGCACGGCGTCGATTCAACACGCATGACGCCACTTGATCGCGCACCGGCCGGTGGCCGGCGAAATAGCGCCATTCCCACGCTTTCGCGTGGATGTCGTAGAGGACACGAGACCTTGGCCCCACATACCTTGCCTGCGTCGCTGATCGAGTTACTGGAAGTGTCAGGCATGGCACTCGCGATTGCCGATGGTGATCAGCCCGGCTGCCCCTTGATCTTCGTCAACAAGGGCTTCGAGCAACTCACCGGCTATGCCCGTGAGGACGTGTTGGGGCGCTCCTGCCGCTTGCTAAAGACGGGCGATGCAGACCCGGAGGCCAACCACCGCCTGCACCGGGCCATCGAAGAACGCACACCGCTGACGCTGACCCTCGAAAACCGTCGCAAGGACGGCACACGCTTCGACAGCGAACTGATGCTCGCCCCGCTATACAGTCAGGAGGGACATTGTTACCTGGTCAGCGTGCAGCGCGACATCGATGAACAGCATCAATCACGCACCCGCTGGCGCATCCAAGACCGTCTCCTCGAACAGCTCAGTGTCCAGGCGCCCGGCGTACTGTTTCAATATCGGCAATGGCCCAACGGGCAGGGCGACTTTCCCTACATCAGTCCCCGGCTGGCCGACTATTGCGGCATCGACCGCGACGCTCTGCAACAAGACGCCGAGACGTTATTGGCCCGGATCGCACCGGAGGATCGACAGCAGCTGCGCGACGCACTCGCATGCTCCGCCACGTCGCTCAGGCTATGGCAAAGGGCCTTTCGTTATCATCACCCCACTCGAGGGCTGCGCTGGCTGGAATGCGCCGCCATACCAACACGGCTAGCCAACGGGGGCACGCTGTGGCATGGCTATTTGACCGATGTCACCGCGCGCAAGCTCGCCACAGAACGCATGGCGCTGGCCGAGACGGTTTTCGACAGTACCCATGACGGCATCCTCGTGACCGATGCCGACAAGCGCATCATCGATGTCAATCCCGCCTTCACGCAGTTGACCGGATACAGCGCCGAGGAAGCCTTGGGACGCACTCCCCACTTGCTGTCCTCGGGCAAACACGATGCGCAGTTCTATACCAGCCTGTTCGCCACCGTGCACCAACAAGGGTACTGGACGGGCGATATCTGGAACGTTCGCAAGGACGGTAGTCAGCTCATCGAAAACGTCACTATCTCGGCGATCCACGACGTCCAAGGCACCATCACGCATTACATCGCCGTGTTTCGCGATATCACCCAGAAACACCTGAAACAGGCACGCATGGAGCGGCGCGCCATCTATGACCCACTTACCAGCCTGTTCAACCGCGACCATTTCGGAGGTGCGCTGGAAAACCTGCTCTCCGGGCTTTCCTACACCGGCATCGGGGTCGCCGTACTATTCATCGACCTCGATGACTTCAAACCGATCAACGATACATACGGCCACGCGGCAGGGGATGAAGCCCTGGTGATCATCGCCCAGCGGCTAAAGCAGCAAACACGCAGCACTGACCTGGTTGCGCGTCTGGGAGGCGACGAGTTCGTCATTGCTCTGGCGGGCATGCGCAGCGCAGAAAAAGCCGAGAAGGTGGCCTTCAAGATCCTCGACGACCTAGTCAGCCCCATCAGCCTGCGCAACGAGCATAGCATCACGCTCTCGGCCTCCGTGGGGGTCGCCTATACCGAGGACAGCCAATTCGCAGCGAACGCGTTGATCGCGGCCGCCGACAGCGCCATGTACGAAGCCAAGAGCCAAGGCAAGAACCGCGTCGCGATGAGCCAGCGACACCCAAGCGATGGTTACGATCTCTACACACGCCTGCAGAGCGCCCTGGAGAAGGAAGAATTGGCGCTGTTCTATCAACCCATCTTGTCGCTGGCCGATGAACGCATCGTCAGCTTCGAAGCACTGGTACGCTGGCATCACCCCGACCAGGGATTGCTCGCACCGCACCATTTCATCGATATCGTCAATCATTCCTCTCTGGAGCGTGCCTATAGTTCCTGGCTTGTCCACCAGGCCGCGCGCACCGCGCAACGCTTTCAAGCCTGCCACATGGCGGTCACCGTGAGCATCAACGTCACGCGCGATCAGGTCGAGTCCGGCCAGCTCGCCGAAGACATGGCGCAAGCACGCAAGCGCCATGCCCTCGCCTCGCCGTTCCTCAATGTCGAAGTCGTGGAAACCGCCCAATTCCATGACGTCGACCTGGCCCATAATCAACTCCAGCAAGCACGACGCCTCGGCGCCCAGATCGCCCTCGACGACTTCGGCTCCGGCGTCTCATCGCTGACGTACGCCAGCCAGCTTCCCATCGATATCGTCAAGATCGATCAGGCCGTCATTCGTCATCTCGTCGAGCGGCCGCAACAACGTCGTTTCGTCAGCGGTATCATCGACATGGCGCATGCCATGCAACGCATCGTGCTCGCCGAAGGTGTCGAAACGCCCGAGCAGCTCGACGTCCTGCGTCACATGGGCTGCGACATGGCACAAGGCTTTCTTATCGGCCATCCCATGCCAAGCGATGAACTCGAAGCACACTATCTAGCCGGCACGACCCAACTCCTCTATCCACTGGCGTTACAGGCGCAATAACGGCACGCCGGCATATACCACGGGTTTATCCCGAGGCCAAGGGCGCTTATAATGCCCACCCCGCCACGCCCCCGTAGCTCAGCTGGATAGAGCGTCCCCCTCCTAAGGGGAAGGTCATAGGTTCGAACCCTATCGGGGGCACCATCATGCTTCAAGCACCGATGCCAAGACCTATTAGAGACGTCCCGACCCTTTCCTCGCGACATTCCCTTTAAAGCGTCATCCATTCGAAGTTTTATTATAAGCATTGTTAATATTACGCCAATTGCGTAATATCCCAGCGCCTTTTCAGGCTAATTAAAAATCGAATTACGCAAGGGAATTCCATGAATCTAAAAATGACTGCAGCAGCCATCTGCGCAGCGGGTATGGTGTCGCTGTCTGGCTGTGCCAGCATCGTGGGCGATACGGACCAGCAAATCACGATCAACAGCACGCCATCTCAGGCAGACCTCGTGATCACGGACGAGACCAATCAGGAAGTTTTTCAGGGGGAAACGCCGACGACCGTAACGCTAACAAAGGCGGATGGATCCTACTTCGGAGGCAAGGACTATAGCGTCACCCTCAGTAAAGATGGCTATGAATCACGGGCTATCACTATTTCCAGCTCACCCAATGGCTGGTATATCGGAGGCAACATTTTGTTCGGTGGCTTGATCGGCTGGTTGATCGTGGATCCGCTGACGGGCGCCATGTATACGCTTAGTCCCGATGAAGTCAATGGTAACTTGGGAGAGAGTGTCGCCCAGCACAAAGGCTCTCAAGAGCTGAATCTAGTCCTTCTCAAGGACGTACCCGACAACTTGCGCGACGATATGCAGCTCCTGGGGCAGATGTAAGCCGCCCCCGTTGGGGCCGTTTCTTGACGGCCCCAACAACTTCCTCCCTCTGACGAACATCTTGTCTTGAGACCGAATGCGACACCCTTTGTCGCTACCTACCTCGATACTCCCTGCATACCTCAACGTGCACAGGAGTCCGGTATGAGCAAGGGAGTGGTAACGCCGCTGGCGTCGTATATCGCACGCAAGAAAGTGAATACCGAAGATAAGCATCTACAGGCATTGAAGGATGAGCAGCTCGCGCTGTGGGTGGCGGATCGCGCTCACTGGCGAGATAGCTGTCCAATGAATGCCGATCTCGCCGATAGCCTCACGCTCGTCCCTGTCACCGACGATCGCGTGGCGACAGCCACCACCGATGGGCGGTGCATCTATTTCGATGCACGCTTCAGTGCAACGCTCAACGCAGAGCATCGTCGTTACCTGCAGGCTCACTTGCTCTGGCACTGCGCCTTCGGCTATCTACTGCCCAACACCCAGGGACATGCACTCTGGCACTTGGCATGGGATCACGAGATCAACAGCCTGTTGCTACAACAAGGCTATGCCCTGCCCACCTCGGCGGTCTTGTTTTTTGCCAAAGTCACACGGCCGGCCCGTGAAGTGTATGACTGGCTTTTGACCCACCCCGCACTGGAGCAGGAGCTCCCGACCGACCGTCTCTGGCAGGAATGTCACACATCCCTGTCATCCCGAAGCAGTTGTCATGACCTCGATTTCGAACTAGGTACGGTCAACCGGCAGCTGACAGAAAGCTGGCGCTCGCATACACGCATGCTGGCCAACGACTATCGGTGTACCCAACACCTCCCTGCTCCCATCGCCGAACGCTTGCGCGGTCTTTGACACGACATCGACCAGCCGACGATGAGCACGCGAATTTTCTAAAGCAAGATCGTCGCTGGCCGATAATTACGTTGTAATAAAACGTAACCCAAGACGAGTATGTCATGTCCAACGTGCGCGATACGCTTTTTCGCTACCTGACCCTGTTGCAACTGATCCCCCGTAGTCCGGGTCGCATCGCGACCCCCGTATTGCTGGAGAAGCTTCGCGAACGCGGTTTCAGGGTCGATACTCGTTCACTGCAACGGGATCTACGTGACAAGTTGGCGCTACATTTCCCGTTGATCTGCGACGATACACAAAAACCCTTTCGCTGGTATTTTGACCGCCAATTTCAAAGCAATCTCCCAGCTCTGGATTTACCCAGTGCTCTTACGCTCGTGCTAGCCGAAGAGTATCTCAAGGGAATTCTGCCCCCCGTGGTACTGGGGCAGCTATCTCATCAATTCGCCGATGCACACCGATTATTAGACGACCTGGATGGCAACAGCTTGAGCCAATGGAGGAAGCGTGTTCGGGCCATTCCCAATGGCAAAGCCCTTCTCCCTGCCACTGTCGAAGCCTCCATATGGCAATGTGTGACGCAAGCCTTGCTGGAAAACAATGCTATCGAGGTACGTTACCTGTCGCGGAGTCGTGAGGATTACAAAACACTGATTCTCCACCCCCAGGGGATCGTGAATCGTCACAGCGTTACCTATGTCGTAGCGACCGTAGAGAAATACAGCGACCTACGCCAGTTCGCACTACACCGAATACAACAAGCGACAATCAGTCAGATGCCGTGGCGTGAAACGCCGGAATTCGATCTCGATGCGTACATCGCCGACGGCGCTTTCGGTTATCGACAATCGCACGATGATATCCACCTGCTTGCCAATGTCGCCCCACAAGTCGCCTGGCTACTCACCGAAACACCGTTAGCGCACGAGCAAACCCTCGAGCCCTTGCCACATAGTGATTGGCAGCGACTCAGCGTCAAACTGCCTGACGATCAGCAAACACTCTGGTGGCTGAAAGGAATGGGCGCCAATGTCGAAGTCTTGAAACCCAGTACTTGGCGCGAAGAAATACGCGACGATGCCCGCCGGATTCTGGCCCAGTCATCCTTTGAAAAAACCATGGAAGCCACGACATAGCCCCGTATTTATCTATACATATTCTTACTAAAAGAAATCACGCCTTACAGATACGCATTAAAAAAGCCGGCTCGCAATGAGCCGGCTTCGTTTTGTTCGCGATCTTCAAGATCGCTGAGGTATCGACAGCTTAGAAGCTGTAGACAGCACCCACGGCAACACCATCATTTTCGTCGTTAGTACGATCGTACTTAGCGTACTCAATGAAGGTGTACATGGCCGAAGACAGGTTGTATGTAGCGCCCAAGGCGAATTCGTTGAAGCTGTCGTCGCCATTGTAATCGCCAGTGGTAGCATCAACACCGCCTGGGTTCGCAACCGCTGCAACTTCAGAGTCGGCATCTACGTACTGATAAGAACCGTAGACATCACCGAAGCCATAGCCGTAACGGGCGCCCAAGGCATAGCGCATAATATCACCGCTTTCACCGGCGTAGTCGACGTCGGTGTTTTCTGCCTTGGCCGACAGACGCAGTGCATTAATGGTGTACTGAGCGTTCAGACCATAGGCCTTGGCGCTATATTTCTCACCATCTGCGCCAGTCAGATCATAGTTATCCAGATCATCATAGACACCGGCGATTGAGAACGCGCCAACGGTATACTTCACACCCCCGAAGAAGGAGGCATTAGAGCCATTGCTGGATACGTCACCCTCATACCCACCATTGGCGTTGAACTCGTCTTCTGCATCGCCCTTGTACTGGCTACCCACAGCGAATTGCAAGCCACCCAGTGACGGCGAAACATACTGAATCTTGTCGCCTTCACGGTCAGTGGCAAGATCATCATCTACGTTGGAAAAATCTTGTCCATAAAGGCCGCCGAGGTCCGAACTCGAATCTGTGACATCGAAGTATTCGTTGTTGGAAATCGGGTCTTGGACCCAGTCGTCGATCAGCGGATCCCAGGAACCGACACGGGCGTCACCGAAGTTACCCTTCAAGCCCATGTAAGCTTGGTCGCCAGTATCAAGACCTTTACCGCCACCTTTTTGCTCGTCCGCGTCAAATTCGAACTCAGCCTTGAAGTAGCCGGTCAGGCCCGGGTTGATGATGTGTTGGCCAGAAAAACCGACAGTTGACCCGTTATCGAACAGATCGTCTTCGGTATCACCATCTGCATTATCGATGGAGCGGTAGGCCAACTGGACGTTGCCGTACAGGTCGAGTTGAGTGCCGTCTTGGTTGTAGACAGTGGCAGCCTGTGCAATACCAGCGGAGGCGCCCAAGGCACCGGCAACGGCAGTCGCTAAGAGTGTCTTTTTCATCGCGATAAATTCCTTAACTAGCTTACTGTTCGATCGTGTCTGCAAATGCAGTCGGCTTTCGGCCCGGCTTGTTTATTCAACGGCTTGCCAAGGCAACACCGCGACGAGTCCGTAAAGCCTTGTTGTTATCCAATGCTCGCAGGGAAACCATATACCGGTCTTTTGGAGAACGCAACAAGAAAAAAACACTGTTTTCCTTCCGCGTTTCCTGTCGTTTCGGTCAAGGTCACCTTTACCGCGAGCCGGCCCCAAAAGGCCTGGAAGCCACTCTACGCCGCCAATATTACATTGGCGTGACGTCAGCGACGCACTCATCTTTACGATTCAAGGCTCTTTCTGGCAAGGGGCAATCCACACCAAGGGCAAGTTTTACTACAAAAGTCGTATAACACGGAGATAACTCCCGCCCGATGTTGAAAACATGGCAAGAAAAAAGGGGCTTGCGCCCCTCTTTTTCAATACTTTCATCCGAGTGTCATCGACCATGCTTGGCGAGTAGCTGGCTCAACTTGCGCTCCAACTGTTCGGATTCCTTGTGCTCGTTGCGCTGCTTTTGCTGTTTCTTCTGCTTCTTCGTGAGCTCATCGAGCTGCTTGCGGGCGTGGCGAGCCTCACCCTCGGTCACGGTGCCTGCTGACTGGCCGTCGAGATCCACTCGCGTCACGTCGGCACGTACCGCCTTGAGGTAACGCGGCAAGTGCACATAGCACGCCAGGGCGCGACGCACGAGCTTCTCCGGCCAGGGCTCGCGCGCCACCAAATCGAGATGAATACCCGTCTTGAGCGGCTGAGTATGGCCCTTGAAGAAGGTTTCCGGATAGCGCTGGTACCACTGCGCCAGCAACGACTGGGGAGAAGGCGGCTCATGTTCCGCGCCCAGCGCCAGGTTTGCCTGCAGAGTTTCACTTTCAGCGTGGCTAGCGCTTTTGCTTTGATCGTCTGACGACGAGGCAGGGGCTGAAGACGCTTGATCGTCGGTGGTTTCTCCCGCCGACCGACGCGGGCCACGAAACGCGATGGGCCCAAGCCCTCGGGCTTTCGCGCCGGCGTCGGGCAACTCCGCCTGGGTGGCGGGCGTCTCGGTCTCGTCGGGCTCCAACTCGGCAAGCGCCAGGAGGCGCTCACGCAGGGCGCGGTTTTCCGACTCGAGTGCCGAGACCTGGCCACGAGCGGCTTCGAGGTTGGCCCGACAGGCCTCGGCTTGATGTTCCAATGCCCTGAACAGGGCGTCTGCGTGGTCGGTCAGCAAGGCGTGCACTCCCTGATTGCCTTGAACAAACGCTGGGCCTCGAATCGTCTACGTATTGATGTACCATCGACACGGCAGACAGGCCCGGCCCATGCGGGCTACCGGGTAAGTCTGTGCCAGCTTCGCCGCGCTGGCAACCTCACCGCCGTTCGTAATGCACGAACGCGTAGTCAGGCTTGCCGTCGCCGCCCTGTCCCGGCACACGCTGGGTTTCCTGCCAATGCGTGGTGTCGACCGCGGGAAACCAGGCATCGCCCTGCACCGACACATCGACCTCGGTCAGATAAAGTCGCGTCGCACACGGCAAAGCGGCGGCGAAAATTTCGCCACCGCCGATCACGCAGATATCCTCGACACCCTCGATGATGGCTTGGCTATCGGCCATATCGAGAGCACTGGCCAGGTCATGGCACACACTGATTCCATCATGGACATAGTCACGGTCACGGGTGACAACGATATTGAGCCGTCCAGGAAGCGGCCTGCCGATGGACTCGAACGTCTTGCGCCCCATGACCAGCGGTTTATTCATGGTGACAGCCTTGAAGAACTTGAGATCCTCCGGCAAGTGCCAAGGCAACTCGTTATCGACACCGATGACACGTTCGCGCGACATCGCCGCCACCAGTGCAATAGGCACCACCGTATCGACACAGGTGGTCGTGCGCTCACTCATACGGCAACCTCCGCTTTGATATGCGGATGCGGATCATAATCCTCGATAGCGATATCCTCGAAGGTGAAGGCGAACACATCCTTGATATCGGGATTGAGCACCAAGCGTGGACGCGGGCGCGGCGCGCGGCTCAGCTGGAGATGCGCCTGATCGAGGTGATTGAGGTAGAGGTGAGCATCGCCCAGGGTATGGATGAACTCACCCGGGACCAGATCGCATGCCTGCGCGACCATATGAGTCAGCAATGCATAGCTGGCGATGTTGAATGGCACCCCAAGGAAGATGTCGGCGCTGCGCTGGTACAGCTGGCACGATAGCCGACCATCGGCAACATAGAACTGAAACAAGGCATGGCACGGCGGCAGCGCCATGTCATCGACCAATGCGGGATTCCAGGCGGAGACGATCAGCCGGCGCGAATCGGGGTTACGCTTGATCTGCTCGACGACATTGGCGATCTGATCGACATGTCCGCCATCCGGGCGCGGCCAACTGCGCCACTGGTAACCATAAACGGGCCCCAGATCGCCGTTCTCGTCGGCCCATTCGTCCCAGATACGGACCCGGTTTTCCTTGAGGTAGGCAATGTTGGTGTCACCACGCAGGAACCACAGCAGCTCATGGATGATGGAGCGCAAGTGGAGCTTCTTGGTGGTCACCAGCGGGAAGCCGTCGGCCAGATCGAAGCGCATCTGATGACCGAAAACGCTGCGCGTCCCGGTCCCGGTGCGGTCACTTTTTTCCACGCCATTATCGAGCACATGGCGCATCAAATCGAGATAAGGCTGCATGTCATCCGAACGTTGAACGATGAAGGCGCGGCATTGCCACGCCGGAATTGGACACCTGGCCACTCACGCTGTCGGCTGCGCTTCTCGCGCGTCGTCGACCGGCTGCCGACGCGACCAGGACATCAAGGCGATGCCGGCCAAGGCCATGGGCACGGTCAACAATTGACCCATCGTCAGCCAGCCGAAGGCGATGAAACCTAGCTGTGGGTCGGGCTGACGCACGAACTCGACCGAGAAGCGAAACACCGCGTAAAGCAACAGGAACAGGCCGGATATCATACCACGCCGACGCGGCCGGCTAGAGACCCACCACAGCACGACGAACATCACCACGCCTTCCAGCGCGAACTCATAAAGTGGCGAGGGATGACGTCCCTCGGGGCCCAGACCAGGATACACCAGCGCCCAGGGCACATCGGTCACACGCCCGGGTAATTCATGATTGATGAAGTTGCCGATGCGTCCGGCCCCCAGGCCAATCGGCACCATGGGCGCCACGAAATCGGTCAGCTGGAAAAACGCCAAGCGATGCTTACGCGCGAACAAGCCAGCGGCAATCAAGACACCGACCAAGCCGCCATGGAAGCTCATTCCGCCATCCCAGACCTGGAAGATCCATAACGGATCGGCCATCAGGCGTTCGAAACCATAAAAGATCGCATATCCTACGCGTCCACCGAGAACGACCCCCAGCGCCCCATAGAACAACAAGTCCCCGATATCATCGGGCTTGAGACCGATGCGGGCGGCGCGCTTGCGCCCCAGCCACCAGGCCCCCACGAAGCCAATGACATACATCAGCCCGTACCAATGCACCTTGAAGGGCCCCAAGGCGATGGCGATGGGGTCTATATCGGGGTAACTGAGCATGCGTACTCCTTGCATACGTTCTGGTCGGCGTGGGCCCGACACCTTACGACAGCCGCTGCCGGGCGGCAACGACACACAGCATCGGCTACGTTTCGGGCGTATCGCCGTTGCCCACCCAACGGCGCACCATCGCCACCAAATCACCGGGACGGTAAGGCTTGGCCAGGCAGTCATCCATGCCCGCCTGCAGAAAGGCTTCACGATTGGTTTGCGTGACATTGGCGGTCAACGCCACCAGCACGCTGGCATGCCGCCTCGCCAGACGACGCTCCAACCGACGCCAGCGACGACTGGTTTCCATGCCGTCGAGAGTCGGCATGTAGATGTCCATGAATACCAGATCGAACGATTGACGCTCGGCCAGCGCTAGCGCCTCCTCACCGTTCGTAGCGGTCTCGACATGACACCCCTGGCGCTCGAGTACGCTACATGCCAGCAGCGTATTGACGGGGCCATCATCGACGACTAGCACCCGGGGGCTCGCATCGCTTGAATGCGTATCGACCGCCGGCTTTTCCTCCGTCAAGGTATCGAGCAAGAGCATGGCGTCTTCCAGCCGTCGCCGCAGCGCCTCCCACTGTGGCGGGCGATGAGGCGCATCACCCTCGGGGGGCGAGGTCAGCGTATTAACGCAGGCTTCGAGTTCTTGGCGCAGGTGTGACAGATAGCCCGTCTTGAGACGTGCATCCTCACGCGCCTGATCACGGGCGAGGCGCAAGCGATGCAAGGTTTCGCCGGCCTCGGTCTGATCGATTAACCCCCAGACGGAGTGTTCACCACGCACGGCCAAGCATTCGAGACGATATTCACGCGCTCCTCCTCCCGCATCGCTCACCTGTACCCGGCGCCGTTGCTCGTCAACGAGCCGCGGCTTCAACCACTCGGTCAACAGAATGTCGCGCAACGCCTCAGGGCGCTCGCCGAGCAACCTTGCCAAGGCGGGGTTCAGAGTGACGATGGTATCGCCCTCGGTCAGCAGGGCTGGTAGTTGCAGGATGTTGAGCCATGCCGGCATATCCCAAACATCGTTCGATGTGTGAGTCCCCAATTGTGGCTCGAGACGCGTCAATAGCGCATCCAAGGTAGCCGGCGAGACGGTGGTGATGTCCGGTGTATCGTCCTGCGACCGGAGGAGCCAGCCTTGGAGCCTACCTAGCGCGGCCTGCCAGGCATCCTCCTCGCGCTGCAATCGCCAATAGAGCACGGTCACGAAGCCCGCGAAGATCAGCACATTGCCGAGAATCAAGCCGATACTCAGCCATGGCAGCGCTTTCTGCCAGGCACTGTCGTCAGGCAAGCTCAGGCGACTCACCAGCCGCCAACCGGTGCTGGGCAGCGTGTCCCAGATCAGAGCCTGGCGGCCCTCCTCTAGCCACTGCATGCCATAACGCCCCGCGGCGTCCGGCAACACGCGGGAAGCGTCATCGCGCATCAAGGCATTCCCGGCGCTGTCGATCAGCCAGTGTTCCCCGATGTTGCCCGTCTCATCACGAATCAAACGCTTCAACCGCGGTAGGGAGATTTCCATCCCCACCCGCGCGAGGTAACGCTCATTCCACATGACATCATGAGTGGCGACCAGACGTCCCGATGGTGCTTGCGCCTCGGTCCACCAAGTCACGTCTTCCACATCGCCAGGGACGGGCTCTCGCTGATATGGGGGAAGGCTGCTATCGATATCGTCCTGCAACTCGGGGACGCTGAACTCGCGCATGTCCACCGGCAAGACAAAGAGGCGAGTGACCAAGGCATCCATGCCGTCATAGTCATCGAGCAGCCTCGTCAGCCGCCGCTGGGTATCGTCGTGCGACAGCACGGCCGGCAGTCCCGGAGCCATACTCGGGGAGGACGAAGCATGCTCTTCCATCGACTGAAGGATGCGCCGCGAGCCACGCGCAAGCATCACCAGATGCTGCTGTTGAGCGGTCAAGCGAGCGTCCAACTGGCGCGCGTAGACACTGTGCGAGGCCTGTAGACGCGCCAGCGCGTTTTCCGATTCACGACGGTCGCTCGCCTGCCAGATTAATGCCCCGGCGCCCAGGCACACCAACGTGAAGCCTATCTCGGCCAGCAACAACGGCCACAGCAACGCTTTCCAGCGCGAACGCTGGGGGCTCGAAGGAGTCGCGGCTTTGTGCATTCCCAACCCTGCTCGTGACGATGCAGCGAGTGTACGCGCTCGCTTACCGGCTGTCATGGCACGTGCGGGCCTCGGCATGGCGCGTTACGCTGGCGCTATCATCTTCGCGATAGCAACGTCCAAGAAAGCCTTTGGCGAGAGAAATATGACATGTGTTTGATCGTCTTCGACTGGCGCCCAGGCAGCGACACGCCCCTGCGTCTAGCCGCCAACCGTGATGAACTTCACGCCCGACCGACACAAGCGTTGGGCGCATGGCCGGATGCACCCACCCTCGTCGGCGGTCGTGATCTGCGTGCCGGAGGCACTTGGTTGGCGGCCTCGCAAACGGGACGCATCGCAGCAGTGACCAATGTTCGCGACGCACACGCTACAGCACCGTCTTCACCTCCCAGCCGTGGCGCCCTGCCTTACCAGGCGCTGACGCACGAAGCACCAATCGCTTGGCTCGAGACTCTCGCGGCGAGCGAGGCGCAGGCCTATGACTGGTTCAATCTGCTCTATTGCGATGGCGTCACGCTCGTGCATGTTCACCATGGCCCGGCAGGCACGACGCTCGCCCGGGTTTCGCCCGGTGTGCATGGTCTTTCCAATGCCACCCTGGATACCCCCTGGCCGAAAGTGATCCGCGCACGGGACGGCTTCGAGCGTGCACTGACGCAGCCCGCGTGGCAGGCGCCCGCGCTGGAGACGATGCACGATACCCGGTCGGCGCCGACATCGGAGCTACCGGATACCGGCGTGGGCATGGAAATGGAAAGCTTCCTATCACCGATCTTCATTCGCGGGGAGCGCTACGGCACTCGCGCCACGACGCTCGTGGAATGGCGCCCCACCGGCATCGAGCTACAGGAATCACGCTTCAGCCCGAACGGCATCGAGTACGACAGTCACCGATATTCACTCGCCCTGACGGACGCCACTCAATCCTGACGACTCATTATCAAACGGCCCCGCGGCAGCGCACGCCACCAGGACTCAGTCATCGGGGGGCAGTAAATGTGCCAGCTTCCATTCGCCCATACGCTGGCGAAGGTGCGCCCGCACCGCCGCGGTGGTGGGCAACGCCAGCGTTTCGTCGAGCAGCGTCCGCGTGTCTGCAAGGGAAACACGCCGGATCGCCGCGCGCACGCGAGACAAGCTAGGGGCATTCATGGATAGCGCCTCGAAGCCCATCCCCATCAGCAGCAAGGCACCCGCGGGATCGCCTGCCAGCTCGCCGCATACCGAGGCTGGCACCTGCAAGCGTCGCGACTCGCTGGCGAGATGCGATAAGGCGCCCAGCACGGCTGGATGGCAGGCATCGTAGAGGCTCGCCACACGAGGATTGTTGCGATCTACCGCCAGCAGGTATTGGGTGAGATCGTTACTGCCCACCGAGAAGAAATCGACACGGGCGGCCAACGCATCGAGCTGATAAAGCGTTCCCGGCACCTCGATCATTACTCCCACCTGAGGGCGCGCCAGCTTGACGCCCTCCTCGATCAGTTCCCGCTGGGCCCGGTCGATGAGCTTGAGCGCGGTATCGACTTCTTCGATGCTCGAGATCATCGGCAACAGGATGCAAAGATTGTCGAGCCCCACCGAGGCACGCAGCATGGCGCGCAACTGCACCATCAACACTTCCGGATGATCGAGCGTCACGCGGATTCCACGCCACCCCAAAAAGGGGTTGGCCTCGTCGATGGGAAAGTACGGCAGATCCTTGTCGCCACCGATATCCAGCGTGCGCATCACCACTGGCAACGGCGCGAAACTCTCGAGCTGATCGCGGTAAAGCCGTGTCTGCTCCTGCTCACTGGGGAAGCGCTCGTTCATCATGAACGGCACTTCAGTGCGATAAAGGCCTACGCCACCGACCCGTGACTTGAGGGACGCCACAGCTTCCACGGCTAGCCCCGTGTTGACCATCAAGGGCATGTAGTACCCGTCGGAGGTTTCGCTGGGGCGATCCTGCTCATGCTCGAGGACCTCGCTGAGCGCCTTCTCCTCGGCGATCAAGGTCTCGTAATGGTGCTCGCGCTCGACATCCGGGCGCACGAACAACCGACCGCGATGGCCGTCGAGAATCGCCCGGGCGCCGTTGAGCCTCGGCAAGGGTAAATCAACCATCCCCAGCACGGTGGGAATGCCCATTGCGCGCGCCAGAATAGCGACATGCGAGGTACTCGAACCGCGAATCGATACCAGCCCCACCAACTTGTCGCGTGGTACCTCGCCCAGCGATGCCGCACTCAATTCATCGCCGATCAGGATGGTCTGCTCGGGGAACGTATCCGGTGTACGCGGGCTATCTTCCTGCAGGTGGGCGAGCACGCGGCGCCCCAGATCGCGGATGTCGGCGGCTCGCTCACGCAAATAATTGTCGTCGACACGCTCCAGATACTGCACATGACGCTTGACCACATCGGCCAAGGCGCCAGGCGCCCACTGTCCTTCGCGGATGCGCTTCTCGACCTCCTGGCCCAACGCCGCGTCACCCAGCATCTGCTGGTAGGCATCGAACAGGGCCACTTCCTGCGCCGAGATGCGCTTGACCAAACGTGCCGCCGCGACGCCGATTTCCTTGCGAACATTGGCGATTGCTTCGTGCAGGCGGGTGATTTCGGCCTCGATATCGGTGGGAATCAGGTCCGGCACGCTGTTGAGATCCGCTGGTGGCATCAGCACCACCAGTTCTCCCGATGCCATGCCGGGCGATGCCGCAACACCCGCAAACATCGCCTGGCCATCGGCTTGGGCCGGCCGGGTCAGCGTGCCCGTCGCCATGGCGTGCGCCAGCACACCGGCCAACTGCGCGGCCATGGTAATGAGAAATGCCTCATCGCCTTCGTCGAAACGCCGCATGGCCTGC
The DNA here is from genome assembly GCF_034479555.1 of Chromohalobacter canadensis. Classification (NCBI taxonomy): domain Bacteria; kingdom Pseudomonadati; phylum Pseudomonadota; class Gammaproteobacteria; order Oceanospirillales; family Halomonadaceae; genus Chromohalobacter; species Chromohalobacter canadensis. The sequence continues at coordinate 735,970 of NZ_CP140151.1, forward strand.
TGCTGGACGACCAATACTCCGAGCATGCGGCGCTGGTGAATGATCGGCACGCCGAGGAAGCTCGAGAAACGTTCCTCGCCCGTCTCGGCGAAATAGCGGAAATACGGGTGCGAAGGCGCGTCCTCGAGATTGAGCGGTTCTTCGCGTTGCCCTACCAACCCGACCAACCCCTCGCCGAGTTCCATGCTCACCTGCCCCACCGCTTCGCTGTGCAAGCCAAGCGTATCCATGAGCACTAGGCGTTCGCGCTCAGCGTCGAACAGGTAGATGGAGCACACATCGGTGCGCATGGCCTTGCGAATTCGACGCACCATGGTCGCCAGCGCGGCTTCCAGGCTACGCGCACCGTTGACTTCCTGAATGATGCGTCGGAGAACATCGAGCATTGGCATTTCTTCTTGTTGTCGTCACGACGTGCGTGCGACGGTTGGTCTCAAGGCGAACGCAGGGCATATTGACCCACCCCGCGATATCGACCCTCGGTGGCGATCTCTTGAGCGGCGCCTAGCAAGGCCCCTCTTCGTTCGCCAAACGGTGAACGCGCGGCGCCAATTCGCGCAGAGCGCGGCGATAGACTTCGCGCTTGAAGGGCACGACCTGTCCCAGTGGATACCAATAACTGACCCAACGCCAGCCATCGAATTCCGGCTTGGGAGTGGAATCCACGCAAACTCGGCTATCCCGACACCGGATCTTGAGCAGGAACCACTTCTGTTTCTGGCCAATACATATCGGCCTCGAATGCGTTCTCACCATGCGTCGTGGGAGACGGTAGCGCAGCCATCCGCGCGTACAGGCCAAGATCTCGACATCCTCCGGCGTCAAGCCGATCTCTTCCTCGAGCTCCCGATACAATGCCTGTTCCGGTGTCTCATGCGCCTTGATTCCTCCTTGCGGAAATTGCCACGCATTCTGTCCCACACGACGCGCCCAGAGCAGCTGTCCACTGCGGTTGGCAATGATGATGCCAACGTTGGGCCTGAAGCCGTCAGCGTCGATCACGGACATCACCTTAATGAATATTCGTTGAGGCCATTCTTCCACAAAGCCAGAAAGCGCATCAATACGCCTTGTGGTGGGCAACATTCAGTAACTCTGCGATAATCCACCTCCTTTTACGCCGCACGCAATCTTCCTGTTCACCCAGCACGATGCAAGGAGTCCTCCTTGAGCCTGGCGATCTTCGATCTCGACAATACCCTACTGGACCTCGACAGCGACCATGCCTGGGGTGAGTTCCTCATCGAGCAAGGCGCCGTCGACGCGACGACCTATCGCGATGCCAACGAACGCTTCTACCAAGATTACCAGAGCGGCGATCTCGACATCATGGCGTACCTGGCCCTGGCGCTCCAGCCGTTGGCCGAGAACACGCCGGAGCAACTAGCCGCCTGGCATCAACAGTTCATGGCCAGCAAGATCGAGCCGCACATTCTGACGCGCGGAGAAGAACTGCTGGCACGCCATCGCGCCAAAGGCAATCGGCTATTGATCATCACCGCTACCAACCGCTTCATTACCGGCCCCATCGCCGAACGCCTGGGTGTGGATGACCTGATCGCCGTCGAGCCCGAGATCGATGCCGGCCGCTACACAGGTCGCGTGGTGGGCACCCCGAGTTTCCGCGAAGGCAAGGTGACGCGCTTGGACACCTGGCTCGCCGAGGAAGACGTCACCCTCGACGGCGCTTGGTTCTACAGCGACTCGCACAACGATCTGCCTCTCCTAGAACGCGTCGACCATCCCGTCGCCGTCGATCCCGACGACGCCCTTCGTGAGACAGCCGAGCAACGTGGCTGGCGCATCATCAGCCTGCGTGATTGAGGGTACCTCGATCCTGCAGCCTATATAGAAGACGCCAAAGGGATCCCTTATGGCTTTGTCATTAGTCATAATGTCGAGCTTGGGAAGGCAGTATTTCCGCGTCAAAAGCGTTATAATGCAACGCAGAATTCCATCGCGCCGGTCGCAGTTCGAGATGCCGTTCGCCGGCTGACCGACGCACCTTCTCAAGGGCTATGTGAATGGTTGGCACGCATATGGATGAGTCAGTAGACATCGTACTCGTGGGTGCAGGCGTTATGAGCGCCACGCTCGCGACACTGCTTCACGAGCTGGAGCCGGAGGCACGCATCGAGATCATCGAGCGTCTCGACACCACTGCCAGCGAAAGCTCGTTTGCCTGGAACAACGCCGGCACTGGCCATGCCGGCTTGTGCGAACTCAACTATACGCCCCGCGCCGAGGACGGCTCGATCGTGCTCGACAAGGCCATCCATACCAATACCCTGTTCGAGGAGTCCAAGCAGCTATGGAGCTACTTGGTCGAAAAGGGCAACCTCGGCGATCCGGCACGTTTCGTGCACCCGGTACCGCACATGAGCTTCGTGCGCGGCGAAGACGACGTCCGCTTCCTGCGCGACCGCTACCATGCCATGCGCGAACATCCGTGTTTCGAGGGGATGGAATACACCGAGGAGCGCAGCGTCATCGGCCAATGGGCGCCGCTGTTGCTGGATGGACGCGAGGGCGACGAACCGTTGGCCGCGACACGCGTCGCTGGCGGTACCGATGTCGACTTCGGCGCTTTGACGCGCCAGCTCCTCGACCGCCTCGAAGAAAAGCCCGACGAGCAGGTACGCATCACCACGGGCCAAACGGTCGAGGATCTAGACCGCAACGACGATGGCAGTTGGACTCTCAAGGTCACAGGCAACGACAACACCAAGCGCACCCTGCGTGCACGCTTCGTGTTCCTGGGCGCCGGCGGTGCCTCATTGCATCTACTGCAGAAAAGCGGCATTCCCGAAGGCAAGGGCTACGCAGGTTTCCCGGTCAGCGGTCAGTGGCTGCGTTGCGACAAGCCTGAAATCGTCTCCCGGCATCACGCCAAGGTCTACAGCAAAGCCCCCATCGGCGCGCCGCCGATGTCGGTACCGCACCTGGACACACGCAACGTCGACGGCACGCCCTCGCTCTTGTTCGGGCCCTTCGCCGGTTTCACTACCAAGTTCCTGAAGACCGGCTCAGTGTTGGATCTGGTCAAGTCTGTGCGCTCGTCCAACGTGACCTCGATGCTCTCGGTCGCGCGCGATAACTTTAGCCTGGTCAAATACCTTCTCGACCAGGTACGGCTCTCCCATGAGCAGCGCGTCGACGAGCTGCGCACCTTCTACCCCACGGCGCAGAGCGAAGATTGGCGCCTCGAGGTTGCCGGTCAACGCGTCCAGGTCATCAAGAAGGATCCGGAAAAAGGCGGTGTGCTGCAATTCGGCACCGAGGTCGTGGCCGCCAGCGACGGCTCGCTCGCGGCACTGCTCGGTGCCTCACCCGGTGCCTCCACGGCCACCTCGATCATGATCAATCTCGTCGAACAGTGCTTCCCCGAGAAATTTGCCAGCGATGCCTGGCAGCAGCGCCTCCATGAGCTCGTCCCCGCGCGCGCCGACACATTGGCCGATCACGGCGAGCTGTTACGCAAAGTACGCCACCGCACGCACACCACGCTCAAACTCGCCGATGCGCAGCCCGCACCAGCACCTGTAGCCTAAAAATACGCACCTCCATGAAAAGCGCCTCGATCTCCTGGATCGAGGCGCTTTTCATGTACGGCCAAAGAACGTGTAGAAACGCTAATGCAGCCAGAACCACAGATGCATAGTGCTCCAGGCATATACGCCGGCGAGCACATCATCGAACATGATCCCGAAGCCCCCTGCTACGTGGCGATCCACCCAGCGGATCGGCCACGGCTTGATGATATCGAACATGCGAAACACCACGAAGCCCCACAGCGCTGCCTCCCACGAAAAGGGAACCGCCGCCATGGTCAGCCAATAGCCGACGAACTCGTCCCAGACAATGCCAGAATGATCGTGAACGCCCAGGTCGCGCGAGGTCTTTTCGCACAGCCAGATGCCCAGAATCGAGGCCACGCCCACCAATCCCAGGTACCAATCAAGCGATAGTCCCGACAACAACCAATAGAATGGGATTGCAGCTAATGTACCAAAAGTGCCCGGCGCGAAAGGGATAGCCCCGCTTCCCAGGCCAAACGCCAGAAAATGGGTCGGGCGGCGCCAGACGCTGCGCGGTGAGCGATTCATGGCCCGCCTCCCGTGAAATGCTGCCATCCTGCGCCCTTAAATGTCTCGGGAATCCCTCTGATACCGGGCTCGGCGACGACATGTCCGATCTCGGTCAACGTGACATTACAGTCGGCACAGCGTCGCTGAGCCTCTTCCCAGGCCGTGTCAGGCACGCTGATCAGAAGCTGATAATCGTCCCCGCCGTTCAGCGCGGCATGCAAGGCGCCTTCGCTACCCAGCGTCATCTCCAGCGTCGGCGCCAGGGGAATACACGCCGGGTCAAGGCTAGCCCCCACGCCCGAGGCGTGACATAGATGCCCAAGATCGGCCAACAGGCCATCGGAAATATCCAGTGCCGCCGAGGCTAACCCCCGCAGTGCACGCCCCGCCTCGAGCTGAGGCGTTGGCGTCAAGTAGGCCGCCAGCAAGGGATCCTCGAGGTCATGGCCGCCGGCCTGCCACATGCGCAGACCGCCATGACCACCCCCCAGCGCACCAGTCACCGCCAGGCGCTCTCCTGGCATGGCGCCACTTCGCCGCAGCGCCTGCCCAACCGGCACATCACCGATCACCGTGACAGCGATGGATAGAGTACCACGCGTGACGTCGCCACCGATCAAGGGCGTCGACATACGTTGGCCAAGCTCGAGAAAACCTTGAGCGAAGCGCTCAAGCCACGCGGGATCGCCATGCGTCAGCGTCAGAGCCATCAGACAGCCGCGCGGTCGCGCCCCCATTGCCGCTAGATCGGAAAGGGCGACGGCCAGCGCACGATGCCCAATGGCTTCGGGCGGCGCATCGCCAGGGAAATGCACGTCAGCCACCGACGTGTCCACGCTCATGGCAAGCTCGGTCCCCGCAGCGGGACTTAGCAGCGCGCAGTCGTCGCCGGGCCCCAGCGTAATACCGGAGATGGGCAGGGACTGATCGGGCGTCGCGAAATAACGCGCGATGATGTCGAATTCACCCAACATGTCAACGACGACGCGCAGCGACCTCAGTACTCCGCAAGCGGCTCGCCAGCTTGTCGAGAATACCGTTGACGTACTTGTGGCCATCGGTGGCACCGAAACCCTTGGCCAATTCGATGCCTTCGTTGATCACCACGCGATACGGCACCTCAAGGCGATACTTGAGCTCATAGGCGCCCAGCCGGAGAATCGCCAACTCGATACGGTCAAGATCCTCGAGGCGGCGGTCGAGCAGCGGCGCGATGGTTTTGTCGATGGCTTCGCGGTCGCCAGCCACGTTGTGCAGCAACTCATGAAACAACGCCAGGTCGGCGATGCCCATGACCTTGTGCCAGTTTTCGTGATCCTCAAGGTCTTCATCGGCGATTTGCGCGCGAAACTCCGACTCCACCGCCGTGATCGACTTGCCGGTCATCTGCCATTGGTAGAGACCCTGCACCGCCAGCTCACGCGCCGCGCGGCGCGCTTCCTGGGCCGGGGTCGCATCACGGGGTGATTGGCTCATGCCTCACCCCCCATACGCTTGAACAGCGAGACCATTTCCATCGCTGCCATCGCCGCCTCGGCACCTTTGTTACCGGCCTTGGTGCCGGCGCGCTCGATGGCCTGGTCGATGGAGTCGACGGTCAGCACCCCGTTAGCGATGGGAGTGTTCAGCTCCAGCTGCAGACTGCTCATGGCACTGTTGCAATTGCCCGCCACGTAGTCGAAATGTGGCGTCCCTCCGCGAATCACCGCTCCCAGAGCAATGACGGCATGCGGCTGGAGAACCTGCACGGCGCGCTTGACGGCCAAGGGTAGTTCCCAGGCGCCTGGCACATGGATGATATCGACGTTTTCTTCGTCCACGCCGTGGCGCACGAGGCTGTCCACTGCCCCTTCCACCAGGCTATCGACCACGTGATGATTGAAGCGGCCCACGACGATGACATAACGGCCATCGACATCAGTGTAGCCACCCTCGACTTGAGAGATCGGTTGCATTGTCAAATCCCGGGTCTGAATGCGCGACACTTCGCGCACGATATATCAGCTGTGTCAGTGCATGCCAGTGAAGCGATCACTTACTTCAACATGGCGCATGGTATCACCACCGCCGAGGCGCGCTTTTCTTCACCGACACGCGCGGCCGCCAGCGCCCCTATGGCCCGGCGGTCGGATGAATGAGAGACTTATTCTACCGGCTGGTCGCTCTCGGGGGTATCGCCACCCACGCGTTCGACGACCTCGAGGTCGAAGCCGGACAACGCAGAAAACTTCCACGGCGAGCTCAAAAGGCGCATTTGCCCGACGCCTAATTGGCGCAAAATCTGCGATCCGGTGCCGATGGTCAGATAGTTACCTGCACCATCGGAGGCACTGGAGCGCGGCGCCGGCTTACGCGACAGCAGCACGTCGAGCTGATCCTTGAGGTCGAGACGCGGCCGGCCATCGTCGAGCAGCACGAAGACCCCAGCCTCGGCTTCGGCAATCTGGGCCAAGGCGCTGGACGCCGTCCAACTATGGCTCTCCGGCTTACTCAGCATCAGCAGATCACGCAACGTATCGGCAATATGCACACGCACGGTGGTCGGCGTCTCGCTGTGCGGCACGCCCTTCACCAGCGCCAGATGATGAGCGTTCTGAATACGGTCGTGGAAGACGTGTAGCGTCAACTCACCGAATGCCGTGTCGACGACCGTACGCTCGACTTCCTCGACGGTGCGCTCGTGATGGATGCGGTAGTGGATCAGATCGGCGATCGTGCCGACCTTGATGCCGTGCTCGACGGCGAAACGCTCCAATTCGTCGCGGCGCGCCATGCTGCCATCGTCGTTCATTACCTCGCAGATCACACCGCTGGCCTCGAACCCGGCCATGGCCGACAGATCGCAAGCGGCTTCGGTATGTCCCGCACGACGCAGTACGCCGCCCGGCTCGGCCATCAGCGGAAAGATATGCCCGGGCTGAACGATATCCGCCGCGACGGCGTCGCGCGCCGCTGCTGCGCGCACGGTGCGCGCGCGATCAGAGGCGGAAATCCCCGTGGAGACACCGCGTGCAGCCTCGATAGAGACGGTGAACTTGGTACCGAAACCGGAACCGTTGTCGCGCACCATCAAAGGCAATTCGAGACGCTCGCAGCGCTCACGGGTCATCGGCAGGCAAATCAAGCCCCGCGCGTGGCGGGCCATGAAGTTGATATGCTCGGCCTCGACGCACTCGGCGGCCATGATGATATCGCCTTCGTTCTCGCGATCCTCATCGTCCATGAGTATGACCATCTTGCCCTGACGAATGTCTTCGACAATGGCTTCGATGGAGGCCAAGCCCTGTTTGGATGAAAGCGCCATGGTGTCTCCGCTGCTCGTCTCGTACGCCGATACGGTCTTGTCGTCGGCGCCGTCAAAGGTGTGTCGTGGTGTCACGACGCGGGCGTCGTTACTCTTCGACACCCAGTCAGGTCGGCGCCCAGAGTACCTGCAAGCGCGCTTGTGCGCCAGTGGCAGCATACATGCGATTGCCGCTCAGGCACTGTCGGAGGCGGCGGGTTTTGACATCACGGGGCGCGCGACGATGCGCCAGTCACGGCCGACGGCACGAATGTCGTCGATGTGCAACGGACGCTGCTGTGCCATGCGCTCGAGCCCCGGTAACGCGAACAGCGGGCGTGCCTCGCCGCCCAATAGCGTCGGTGCCACGAACAGGTGCATCTCATCGATAGCGTCGATATCGAGCATGGCACCGGCCAGCGTCGCGCCGGTTTCGAGAAGCACCTCGTTGCATTGCTCTCGCTCCGCCAGATGCGCCAGCAGGGCGCGTAGATCGACGCGCTCTTCGGCCGCCTCGGGCAGGACGAGCACCTCGGCACCGGCCTCTTCCAACGTCGCGCGGCGCGCCTCATCCGGCGAGACGGTCGCCACTATAGTGCGTCCCGGTTCACGCAAGCACGACGCTGCCACCGGCAAGCGCAGCCGCGAGTCGACCACGACGCGCAGCGGCTGGTGCTCGGCGATCGCTTCACCCTCGTCCAGCTCGAGTTGCGCAGGACGTACCGTAAGGCGCGAATTATCGAAAATGATCGAATCGACCCCAGTCATCACTGCACTCGAGCGTGCTCGCAAGCGTTGCACCTCGGTACGCGCGCGCTCCCCGGTGATCCATTGCGATTCACCGCTGGCCATGGCGGTGCGACCGTCCAGGCTCATCGCCATCTTCAGGCGTACGAACGGCATCCCCTCGCGCATGCGCTTCACGAAACCGATATTGAGCGCCTCGGCATCGGCCTCCAGGCAACCCACCTCAACCTCGATGCCTGCCTCACGCAGCATTGCCACACCACGCCCAGCCACCTGGGGATTGGGATCAACCATCGCGATCACGACACGGCTCACGCAGGCGTCGATCAGCGCCTGGGCACAAGGCGGCGTGCGGCCGTAATGCGAACAGGGTTCCAAAGTGACATAGACCGTGGCGCCTCGTGCCGCCTCGCCAGCGGCGCGCAAGGCATGCACCTCGGCGTGAGGTTCGCCGACGCGTACATGGTAGCCCTCTCCGACGATTCGTCCCCCATTGACCACGACGCAGCCGACGCGCGGGTTGGGATGGGTGGTGTAGCACCCTCGTCGGGCGAGTTGCAGCGCGCGCGCCATGCACACTTCGTGAGATAGCGTCGACGCAGCGGCGTCTTGTGTCATGGGCCACTCCTCATGGATCACTTCTTGAGCGATTCGCGTCGGTACGTATCGAGATCAGCGCTGATCGTTATCGTCGGGCACAAAGCTGGGCTCTTGCGCCAAGCGGTCGATTTCGGCGCGAAATTCGTCGAGGTCCTGGAAGCGACGGTAGACGGAAGCGAAGCGGATATAGGCGACCTGATCGAGCCGCTTCAGCGAGCGCATGACCTCCTCGCCGATCTCGCGTGCCTCGAGTTCACGCTCGCCACGGGCACGCAGACGCTGACGGATACGCTCGACCGCCGCCTCGATGGATTCGGCGCTGACCGGGCGTTTTTCCAATGCGCGTAGCATGCCGGCACGCAACTTGCGCTCATCGAAGGTCTCCCGCGAGCCGTCGCCCTTGATCACGCGAGGCATGACCAGCTCCGCCGTCTCGTAGGTGGTGAAGCGTTCGCCGCAGTCATTGCACTGGCGGCGCCGACGCACCTGATCCCCTTCGGCCACGAGGCGCGAATCGGTCACCTTGGTGTCATACTTTCCACAAAAGGGGCAGTGCATCGTGGCGCGTCCGCGGTTGAGTATCGAGAATGAGTCGTTGTCATTGAGATTGATCGACATTGTAGCCTTTCCCCGCGCCGCGCGGAAACTCGCTTGCGCACTGTCGCCAGGCCGACCAAGCTCATGAGGTTGCATGCATTTTCGGTCGAGACACCGGTAAGCGCGCTTTCACAACCGCCAAGGGAGAAACCAATGGGCATCATCGCATGGATCGTCTTCGGCCTGCTGGCCGGCATTGTCGCCAAGCTGATCATGCCGGGGCGCGACCCCGGTGGCCTCATCATCACCATGATCATCGGGATCCTCGGGGCCATCGTTGGGGGCTGGGTCGGCACCGCGCTGGGCTTCGGTACGGTGGATGGCTTCAACTTCGGCAGTTTCGTCATCGCCGTACTCGGCGCCATCATCCTGCTGGGACTTTACCGTATCGTGAAGAAATGACCTTTGCCGTCTCCGTACACGCCGGCCATCCGCCGGCGTGTCGCGCATGGCACGACTCCTGCAACAGCAACGATAATGTCGACGTGCGAGCCACCGATTCTCACGAGGACCATCGATGCCCCACCCTATTCCCCCAGCCCCGCAGACCGAACTCGATGAAGCCGCTTTCACCGCGCGCGCCAAGGCACGTTTGGACGAGATTTACGGACCGCGCGCCGATGAAGTGTTACGCCGTCTGCAACGCCTGATATCGCACCAACGTGACGCAATTCCCGAACGCTCGCGTCCATTATGGAGCGAACGCGATCAGTTACTGATCACCTATGGCGATCTACTGCTCGACGGCGAGCGGCCACCGCTGCAAGTGCTCGACGAGTTTCTCGAGACACGCCTCGCGGGCACCTTCAGCGGCGTTCACGTGCTGCCTTTCTTCCCTTGGAGCAGCGACGATGGCTTCTCGGTGATCCATTATCGCGAGGTCAACCCCACTCTAGGCGACTGGGAAGACATCCGCCGCCTGACACGGCACGGCGACTTGATGGTCGATCTGGTCATCAATCACGTCTCGCGGGAATCGCTGTGGTTCGTCGACTACCTGGCCGGCACCCAGCCGGGGCGCGACTACTTCATCGAAATGGACCCGAACACCGACCTGTCGAATGTCACCCGGCCCCGCAGCTCGCCGCTGTTGGTGCCCGTTTCCACGCGTCGTGGGACACGCTATCTATGGGCGACATTTTCCGAGGATCAGATCGATCTCAACTTCGCCAATCCCGATGTGCTCATCGAGTTCATCGGCATCATGCTCTACTACGTGGAACAAGGCGCGCGCATCATACGCCTCGACGCCATCGCCTACCTGTGGAAGAAAATCGGCACTTCGTGCATCCATCTGCCGGAGACCCATGCCGTAGTCCGGCTGCTACGCGCCGTGCTCGACCACCTCGCCCCCGGCACGCTGCTGATCACCGAAACCAACGTGCCACACCGCGAGAACATGAGCTACTTCGGCCTCGAACGCCTCGACGATACCACCACGTCGGACGCACCCACGCGCCCCGACGAAGCGCACATGATCTATCAGTTCACGCTGCCGCCACTGTTGGTGCACACGCTCACCAGCGGCGATGCCACGGCGCTGGAAGCCTGGGCACGCAGCCTCCCCGCGTTGCCGCCTGGCTGCACCTATTTCAACTTCACCGCCAGCCACGACGGCATCGGCGTACGCGCGCTGGAAGGGCTATTACCGCCCCACGAGATCGATGCCATGCTCGAGCTCATGCACCGCTTCGGTGGGTATGTGAGCATGAAGGCCAATGCCGATGGCAAGGACACGCCCTACGAGGTCAACATTACCTACTTCGATGCGCTACGTGGCACACGTCGCGGCGCCGACCCTTGGCAAGTGGAACGTTTCTTGTGTAGCCAGCACTTGATGCTCGCACTACAGGGCGTGCCGGGCATCTATTTCCACTGCCTGACCGCCACGCTCAATGACCACGAAGGCGTCGAGCGCAGTGGACAATTGCGTACCATCAACCGTCGGCGCTGGCAGAAGGAGGCCCTGGACGAACTCCTCGATAGCCGCAACACGCCCACGCGAGAAGTCTTCATGGCCTTGCGCCGACGTCTCAAGCTGCGCGCCCAGGAGCCCTGCTTTCATCCCCAGGTCGAGCAGCACATCGTCGACACACCGCCGACGCTGTTCGCCGTGCAGCGAGGTCCGCTGGCCGATGGACGTCGCCTGCTCGCGATCTATAACGTCACCGACAAACGCCAGCCACTGCCCTTACCCGACCTCGACGAAGACGGCTGGTACGATCTGCTTGCCGATGCGCCCTGGGATGCGCAGGCCCCGCGTGAACTGCGCCCCTATCGCAGCTTGTGGCTGGTGCAACGGCCTGGCGCACCGACATAGGCTTGCCGACGCGCGTCGTGCTGGTTACTGTACGCATGGAGATGGCATTCCTCCCGTCGTCATCGGCGTCCGAAACACGGCGCCCATCGCGACAAACCGCCTGGCATCGGCACCACATCGCCGACGCGTTCTCGCCAGTGCTAATGATGCCTGCCAACGCACTCGAGGTGCGTCGTGCGCAGGTATTCACGGTTATTTCTTTCAGCCTCGCCGCCCCCGCACGCCCACCTCGTTGATCATTCTCAATTGCGAGGAATCGAACGCATGTGGTTTTCCATCGTGGCGATCGGCGCCGGTGCAGCGCTCGGCGCCAACCTACGCTGGCTACTGGGAATATGGCTCAACGCCCTCTTCCCCTCGATCCCCCCCGGCACCTTGGCCGCCAACTGGCTAGGCGCCTGGCTGATCGGCCTTTCCATCGCCTTCTTCGCCCAGTTGCCGCACCTCTCCCCCGAGTGGCGTCTATTCGTGGTAACCGGCTTTTTAGGGGCGTTGACGACCTTCTCGACCTTTTCTGCCGAGATGTTCACTAACCTGCAGGCCGGGCGCTACCTCATGGCATTATCGGGCATCGCCGTGCACGTACTCGGCTCGTTGGTCATGACCGGCGTAGGCATCGCCACCTTCGGTGCCCTCAAACACCTGACGGGAGTTTTGAAATGAGCGAATGGCAACACGGTTACGAAGTCATCTTCATGGCGCCAGAGTCGCGTCGTCACCATGGCAAACCCGTCATCGACGCCGTGGCCGAACACGCCAAGACGCTGGGCATCGAACGTATGACGCGCCGCACGGCCAGTGAAGGCACTGGTGCCGACGGGCGCACGCATTCGGCGCATTTCTTCGAATTGGCCGACCGGCCCATCGAACTTCTCTTCGTGCTGGATAAGACGCTGACCGAGCGTCTTATCGACGCCGTCGACCAGGCTGGCATCGACGTCTTCGTGCTCCGCCGCGAGGTGAATTACGCCCAGTTGGGGGGATCGCGTTAAACTGCCACCAGCGCGAAGCCGGCATTTTGCAGCGCGATGCCCACCGTCATGCCAGACTGCGCCAGTTCGATATCGGCCAACAGGGTATCGCGGGCAAATCCCTGACCGTGCCAGGCTTGCAGACACACCATGACGCCGACGCCTTCGCGCTGAAGCGCCTCGATCAACACGCGGTTGGGGTTGTTCGAGGCGTCCGGCAATCCGTAATGACGCGCATAGGCGGCATCCTCGAGCAGGCACGGCGTCGCTGCTCCTGAAACGAGGACGATCATGTGGCGACGCTCGGCCGGCACGTCGGCCGCCGCGAACAGGTTCACCGCGCGCACGGCGCGCAGAAGCCCGGCATTGGCCATGGCCGCCTGCGCGCTGGGCGTCGTCCACTGGAACAGCGCTCGGTAGGTGCCATGCGCCAGCGGCAACCACTGGGCCTCTTCTTGCCCCGCGAGCGGCACGTCGTCGATGGGCGACGGCGAGGTGCTCGGTGGTTGTCGTGATATCCAGTTATTCCAGCCTGTCGTCATATCGCCCCTCCCACGGATTGCAATCACACCACTTCAGCGCGTTGCCGCTCGCTTGGCAAGCGCCGCGACATGCTGACATGCATCGCTCTTAATGCTCGGCTAATCCCATGCCGTTATGCTAGGCGCCATCTCGTCACCCGTATGGACTATCATGATTCACGCTTCGCGCCGGCCAATATGCCATTTTCGCTCCCCAAGCCATGGGCTCGCAGCCTGTCTGGCCGCGCTCATGCTCGTCTTCGCCACCCCGGCCTTCGCCGAATCGCCGTTTGCCAGCCAAGACGACTTCCTCTCCGCCGAGCAGGCTTTCTCGTTGTCGGTATCGCGCGATGACGGCACGCTCATCGCCGAGTGGGACATCGCGCCAGAGTATTACCTGTATCGGCATCGCTTCAGCGTCGAAACCGAAGATGGCCCGGTGGATATCGAGCTACCGAAGGGCGAGACCATCGAGGACGACTATTTCGGTCGCTCAGAGGTCTACCATCATCAAGTGGCATTGCGTGCCGCGCTGGGCGATGCCGAGCAGGTGACGCTGACTTGGCAAGGCTGTGCCGAAGCTGGGCTGTGTTATCCGCCGCAGCACCGAACCTTCGATGCCGACACGCTCGCCGCCAGCAGCAAAGCGGATAGCGCCAACACCACGGATCATGCGCGTGACACTGCCTTCGAGCCCGGCACCGATGATGCGGCAAACTCGAGCGATGCATCGCCCCCCTCCGATGCCGCTCAGGCCGACGATCAACGCCTCGCATCCCAGCTGGCCGACGCCCGGCTGGGCTGGGTGCTACTGGCTTTCTTCGGCATGGGGTTGCTGCTGACCTTCACGCCCTGCGTGCTGCCCATGGTGCCGATCCTTTCCAGTCTCATCGTGGGTGCCACACGCGACGGCCGGCCACGCATGCGTGACGGTGCCATGCTCTCGCTCGCCTACATATTACCCATGGCCACGACGTACGCAGCGCTAGGTGTCGCGGCGGCGCTGGCCGGGGCCAACCTGCAGATGCTGTTCCAAGCGCCTATATTCATCGCCAGCTTCGCCGTGCTTTTCGTGCTGCTGGCCCTGGCGATGTTCGGCGTGTTCGAGCTGACGTTACCCCAAGGATTACGTACCCGGCTCGATGCGCGCCTAGAACGCCAACGCAGCGGGCGTCTCAAAGGCGCAGCCATCATGGGCGTACTCTCGGCATTACTGGTCGGCCCCTGCATGACGGCACCGCTGGCCGGGGCCCTGCTTTACATCGCCGAAAGCGGCAATGCCTGGCAAGGCGGCCTGGCCCTCTGGTCATTGGGGCTGGGGATGGGCGCTCCCTTGTTTGCAGTAGGACTGCTCGGGCCGCGAATTCTGCCGCGCCCCGGGGCGTGGATGACTCGCGTACGCGCTATCTTCGGCTTCGTATTGTTGGGCATGGCGATATGGTTCGCGGCACGCATCCTGCCCCCTGCGCTGGAGATGGCCGCCTGGGGTGCTCTGTTCATCTGCCTAGCCCAGGCCACCTGGGCAACGGCACATGCACTGCACGACGCGCTGAAGGTGCTGGGACGCAGCCTAGGCATGCTCTTCGGCCTATGGGGAATTCTCATGCTCGTCGGCGCGGCGGGAGGCCAACATGATCCGCTGCGGCCCTTGGCAGACTTCACGGGCAGCGGCGGCCCGCATGACACCGAGACATCCTCGACACTCAGCTTCGAGACCGTCGACGACCGTAACGCGTTGAACGCGCGTCTCGAGGAAGCGGTAGCACAGCAACGTCAGACACTCGTGGAATTCACCGCCGACTGGTGCATCAGTTGCGAGGTCATCGAAGAAGAAGTGTTCGGCGATGCACGCGTGCAAGCGGCGCTGGAAGACGTGCAACTTCTACGCATCGACGTTACCGACAATAACGCCGCGGACCAGGCCATCATGCAAGCACTGGGCGTGGTCGGTCCCCCGACCCTGCTGCTTTACGGCGCCGATGGCCGCGAACGTCGAGACAACCGCATCGTGGGTGAATTGAGTGCGGAAGCGTTCCTTGAACGCCTCGAGCGAGTAAAAGACACGCCCCGCACGGGAGACGACGCATGACGGTCCTCGACCGCAGCGTGGCCATCGGACCGCTGGCGCTCAGCCTCGGCCAATTGTTGCTTGTCTTCGCGCTAGCCGTTGCTATCGTCACCGGCGCCTTGATCGGGCGTCGACAGCGCATCGGTGTCAGCGACACCCTCTTTACAGTAGTCTTCGTCGCCCTCGTCGGCGCGCGCCTGGTGTTCATCGTGCGCTACTGGGATTCCTACGATTCCCTGTGGGCCATGCTCGACATCCGTGACCGTGGCTTCGACCCATGGGGCGGGCTTGCCGCCGCCTTGGTCTACTGTGGTTGGCGACTATGGCGCGCACCTCGCCAACGTCGCGCTTTGAGTGCCGCACTGCTGGCCGGTGCTCTCACCTGGGCGGGGGCAGTCTATGCTCTGGTCAAGCTTGACGAGGATGGGCATAGCGCTTTGCCCAAGACGTCGCTGATGACAATCGACGGCACTGCCACCGACCTCCCTACCCTACAAGACGATCAACCCTTGGTAGTAAATCTCTGGGCTAGCTGGTGCCCGCCCTGCAGGCGCGAGATGCCACTGCTCGCCGATACCCAGCAGCGCCGTGACGATGTCACCTTCGTGTTCGTCAATCAGGGCGAGGCTCGCCAGGTCATCCGTCACTACCTGGACAACGAATCCCTCGATCTCGATAACGTGCTACGTGACGAGACGCTGGCGCTCGGAGAGCACGTCGGTGTCAAAGCGATGCCCACTACCTTGTTCTATGACGCCGATGGCCGCCTGGTCGACACGCATTTCGGCGAACTCTCGCAAGCCACCTTGAAACACGCCTTGTCACGCCTGACTCCACCTTAATAGGAGAATCCGCATGTCTTTGATCGCATGCACCATACGCCTAGGTTTCATCAGTGCTCTCGCCTTGGCTGCCACGCCCGCCTGGAGCCAGCCCGAGAACCTGCCCGCCCCCGTCGAAGCACTCGTCGGTCAAGGATTGACAGTGCACGAACGCTTCGAGGCTCCCGATGGCCTGACAGGTTACGCCGCTAGCGCGCAAGGCCAGCCGGTGGCGATCTATGTCACCGAAAACGGCCAGCACGCCATCGTCGGCAACCTTGTCGATGCCGAAGGCAACAACCTGTCGAGCGAGCCGCTCGACGAATTCGTCAAGGGACCGCAGAACGCCGCCGTGTGGCAACGCCTCGAGGACAGTCATTGGATCCTCGACGGCAGCAGCGACGCCCCGCGCACGGTGTACGTCTTCACCGACCCCAACTGCCCATACTGCAAAAGCTTCTGGGACGCCGCACGTCCTTGGATCGAGGCCGGTGACGTCCAGCTGCATCACATCATGGTGGGTGTTCTCAAGTCGGATAGCCCCGCCAAGGCAGCCACACTGCTGGGCGCCGACGATCCCGTAGCCGCCTTCACGGCACACAATCGCGGCGACGAGGTGGCCCCGTCCGCACAACCGGCCGATATCGAGCAGCAAGTTCAGGACAACAACACCCTCATGCGCGAGCTGAACCTTCGGGGTACACCGGCGATCGTCTATCATCAGGACGGCAAGCTAGAGGTTGCTCAGGGAATGCCAGACGCGGAAAAAATGCGCGCCGTCATGGGCTCGCCACGCCCCTGATCACCCGCATCAGGTGACACGAGAATCAGGCCTGTGGCAGCTTCATGCACACCTCGAAGCCACCGCTTGCAGGGTGCTGAAATTGCAGCGCGCCACTGGCACGTTCTGCAATCGCGGCCGTGATCGCAAGCCCTAGACCACTACCCGACGTCACCGAATGCCGCCAAAAGCGCTCGGTGACATGAGCAAGCGCCTCATCGGGCACGCCCGGCCCTTGGTCGTGCACGCGTAGCTCAACCCATGCGGTGGCATTCGTCTCATGCGTCGCCAAGTCTACGTCCAACGTCACAGGCAAACCGGCCGGGCCATGCTTGAGCGAGTTGTCGAGTACGTTACGCAGCGCCGTGGCGGCCAGTTCCAGCGACACTCCCACGCGCGCATCCGGGAGTTTAGCCGGGACGACGATACGAGCAGGCTCTTGCGTATCGTGCACGGCGCTACGGACGATATCGGCCACTGTCGCACCGTCTGTCTCGTGCTGCACCCCGGCGCCCTCGATACGCGCCAGGGCCAGCAATTGATCGAGCGTGGCGGCCAAGCGCTGGGTCCCCTGCTCGGCATGCACGACGGCCTGGCGAATCGCATCGCCCTCTACGCGTCGCGCGACCTGAAGGTGCGTCTTGACGGCGGTCAGCGGTGTCCGCAGCTCATGCGCGGCAGCATCGGTGAAGCGCTGTTCACGATGAATGGCAGCACGCATACGTGCCAATAACTCATTGAGCGTGACAATAAGCGGACGTAGTTCGCGCGGTAGCCCGGTATCCGCCACTGGCGAAAGGTCATCATGATGCCGACGGCTCAGCGCCGCGCGCCATCTCTCGAGTGGGCGCAGGGCATGCTGGGTGCCCCACCACAGCACACCCCCGCTGATTACCAGCGCCACCGCGAAGGGCACGACCACCAGCGCTAGGATATCGCGCATCAGACTACGCCGTTCCGTCACGCGGTCGGCGGTGGTGATCGTCACGCCATCGCGTATCAGCGTATAGACACGCCAGTCCTCACCCTGGCGCTGCCGATAGGAATAACCCGGCTGGCCCACATCGAGGATCGCGGCCATGTTCGCATGCGTACGTGCCAGCACTTGGCCCTGCGCGGACGTCACCTGACAGGCGACGCCCTTTAGCGGTGCCACGATGGATGCCCGCTGCGTCTCATCAGCCGCCCAGCTGTCCTCAGGCAATCGCGCCATCAGACCCGCGACCATGTTCGCCGACTGTGCGAGGCGGCGGTCGAGCGTACGCTCCACCTCATCGTTGAGGCCCCACCACAGCCAGGCTGCCGCCAGGCTCCAAGTGACCGTCAAGGTCACGCCGAGAATCACCAGCAAGCGCGTCTTGAGGCTCATCGCGACGCCACCGACGAGGCATCCGCCTCCGCCAGAGCCTCGGCCGTGCCGAGACGATAACCGAGGCCACGGACCGTCTCGATCACCGCCGGCACCAATTTACGCCGCAGGTGGTGGATATGCACATTGAGGGCGTTGCTTTCTACCTCGTCGTCGAGGCCGTAGAGACTATCGCGCAGTTGATTCGCGCTCAGCACGCTGCCCGGCGACTGCAGGAAGGTCTCCAGCAGCACCAGTTCCCGCCGCGACAGCGTGACAGGGTGTCCCCGCCAGGTGACCTGGCGCGTCTGAGGGTCGAGCCGCAACGCGCCATGGACGATACACGGATGGGCCCGGCCGCCTGCGCGACGCAGTAACGCATGCAATCGCGCGACCAGTTCGTCGAGATCGAAGGGCTTGACCAGATAGTCGTCGGCACCGGCATCGAGCCCCGCGATGCGGTCGCTGACGGCATCGCGGGCGGTCAGCACCAATACCGGCACGCATTTGCCGGCCTCGCGCCATTCCTCGACCAGCGTCAACCCATCGCCATCGCGAAGACCGCGGTCGAGTACCACGACATCGCTGGTAACGACCTGCAGGGCATGACGCGCCGCTGCCATCGAGGCGACGGTATCGACCGCCCAGCCGTGGCTTTCCAGCCCCGCACGAATACCGGCCGCCACCAGTTCATCGTCCTCAACGAGAAGCACATGCATGTATTGTTTCCCCTCAATGACGCGAGTTCATTCGCCGGGCCAACCACCATCCCGCTATCAACGTCACGATGAATGCCGCCAGCGGCCAGCTCAGCCCCGAAAGCGAGGCGACCGCCGGCCCCGGACAATACCCCGAGAGCCCCCAGCCGATGCCGAAAAGCGCCGCACCACCCAGCAAGTGAGCGTCGAGATCACGGCGGGTGGGCAGCTGGAACCGGGATTCTAACAGCGGCATCTGGCGTCGCCAGACGAGCCGGTAACCGATGAACGTGGTGACGACCGCACCGCCCAGCACGAAGATCAGGGTCGGATCCCAGGCGCCGGCGACATCGAGAAAGCCGATGACCCGCGCTGGATCGGTCATGCCGCTGATCGCCAAGCCGAGCCCGAACAGCAACCCTGCCAGATAACCCGCCAGTGCCTTCATGCCGAGCCCTCCAGCATGTGCCGCGCAACGAATACCGTCAGCATGGCGACCAGCACGAAGACGAGCGTTGCGGCCATCGAGCGGGGCGAGAGACGCGCCAATCCGCAGACCCCGTGACCGCTGGTGCAGCCGCTACCCAGTCCCGTGCCCAACCCGACCAGCAGGCCAGCCACTAGCATCGTTGTCAGCCCGCTTGCCGGGGAGCCGATCATCGCCCCGCTGTCGCCCGCCACATTGCCCCAGTCCAGGCCAGCCAGGATCAGCAAGGCCGGCCCGGAGACGATTCCCAGCAGAAACGCGACACGCCAGGACCTGTCCCCGCCGCGGTCGAAAATCAGCCCGGAGAGAATGCCGCTGATCCCGGCGATCCGTCCCAGCAGCCCCATGAGCAGAGTAGCGGAAAGTCCGATCAGGACCCCGCCCAGCAACCCCTGCAACGCACTCATCGATTCCATCTCATTCCTCTTGATGTTGTCTCCACCATGACTGTCTAAACCAGCTGTCGCGTCTCAACCGACTGTCGCCGAATGCCCAGGGCCGGGCGATTCGATACACGGATGGCTCAGCGGCGCCGCCCCGCGGCCATGCAGCTCGCACCAGGCATCGAAGGTGCTCAGAAAGACCCGGCCATTGAGCGTTTCGAGCAGTTCAGTGCGACTCAGCCGATCCATCACCGGTCCTTTTACTTCGGCGAGATGCAGCCCGATCCGCCGGTCCCGAAGACGCCGATTGAGCGCTTCGAGACTCTCCAATGCCGTCGCATCGATGACATTGATCGCCTGGCAGGCCAGCACTAGATCCCGCGGCGGAGGATCGCGATTGACCACCGCCGTGATCAGGTCTTCCAGGTGGCGAACGTTGGCAAAATAAAGGCTCTCGTCGACGCGCAGAATGGCGACCCCGGCGTCGGTTTCCACGGCATGGCGACGGACGTTGCGAAAATGCTCGGTGCCGGGGATGCGACCGACTTCCGCGCTGTGCGGCCGACTGGTGCCATAAAGATGCAACGCCAGCGACATGGCAACACCGACCAGGATCCCCACGTCCACGCCCAGCATCAGTGTCGCCAGTGCAGTCGCCGACATGGCGATGCCTTCGCCACGAGCATAGCGCCAGACACGCTTGAATGCCGCCAGATCGACCAGCGACACGGTGGCGATGACGATGGTCGCCGCCAGCGTTCCCATCGGCAATTGTCGCAGCCAGGGCGAAAGAAACAGCATGGCCAACGCGATGCCCACGGCGGTGAAAGCACTGGATGCCGGGGTGCGGGCACCGGCATCGAAGTTGACCACGGAACGGGAGAAGCCGCCGGTGATCGGCATGCCGCCGGTGAACGAAGCCGCCAGGTTGGCTCCGCCCAGCCCGATCAGTTCCTGGTCCGGGTCGACGCGTTCGCCGCGGCGCACCGCCAGCGCCTGCGCCACCGAGACCGACTCCACGTAGCCGACGATGCTGATAAGCACCGCCGAGCCAATCAGCGATCGCCACAGCGCGGGCTCCCAGTCGGGCAGGGTCAACGGCGGCAGGCCGGCGGGAATTTCGCCGATGACGGCGACCCCATTACCGAGCCATCCCGCCGCACCGGCCACCAACGTCGCCAGCACGATGGTGGCGATCGGTGCCAACTTGACCAGCACGCCCGCCATTCTAGTCGGCACCCGGCAGCGTTCCAGCGCGGATTTGCCCCACCGCCGTACCCACCACAACACCAGAAGCGATCCCAGCCCGATGCTCATTGTCGGTAGACTGACATCTTCCAGCACGAAAGGTAACTGAGCCACCAGCGCCGGTAACGTCGAGCCCGACAGGTCGACTCCAAGTAGCTGATTGAGCTGACTCGCCGCGATCAGAACGCCCGAGGCGCTGACGAACCCGGTCATCACGGGATGACTCAGGAAGTTGACCAGAAAGCCCAACCGGCAGAGCCCCATGATCAGCAGAATGCCGCCGGAAAGCAGCGCCAGTACCAGGGCCGCAGCGATGTAATCCTGCGACCCCGATTCGGCTACCTGCGACAATGCCGATGCCGTCATCAAAGAGACGACCGCCATCGGTCCCACCGACAACGTCGTGCTGGTCCCCAACAGCGTGTAGACCACCAGCGGCACGAGGCTCGCGTACAACCCCACCACCGGGGGGAGTCCCGCCAGCATCGCGTAGGCCAGTGCCTGCGGAATCAGCATCAGCGCCACGATGACGGCCGCCAGCAGATCTTCGCCCAACCACTGGCCGTTGTAGCGCCGTCCCCAATCGAGAACCGGCAGCCAGCGTGCCAACCCGACCCTGTTCTGCTGATTCATGACGGGCCAGCCTCGTTATCCGAACCGTGTCGTGAGCTATCATTCATGCAAGATGCACCGTTCAGGAACGACGCTGCGGTTTGGCCAACCACTCATGCCCCTTGAGCATCAGGTTCCAGTAGATGAAAGGGAGCTGCTGGGCCTTGATGTTCCAGCCGAGCTTGGTTGGCCGTGTGGCCTGGTTGATCCAGGAGGGGAAGGTCGGCTGCAACTGGCCGCCGTAACCGAACTCCGCCAGCACCACGCGGCCGCGTTCGACCGTCAACGGGCAGGCGCCATACCCTGGGTAGCCGGAGGGCATCGGCTTGCCATCGAGTGACGCGACCAGATTGTCCGCCACTACCGGCGCCTGCTTGCGCACGGCGGCGGCCGTCTTGGCGTTGCCGGTGCCGCTGGCATCGCCGAGACCGAAGACATCGCTGAAGCGGTTGTGCTGGAGAGTGTCGGCGTCCAGGTCGAGCCAGCCGCCCTCGTTGGCCAGCGGCGATTCGCGCACCAACCGTGGGGCACACTGAGGGGGAACGACGTGAAGCATGTCGAAATCGGTCTCGATCTCTTCGCTACCGTCCTCGCTCGTGACGCGAAAACGCGCTTTCTGGGCCGGACCGTCCACGGCGACGAGGTTCTGCTGGAACTGCTTATGGATGCCGTAGCGCTGCACGTATTCATCCAGCGCCGGCACGAAGTCCGAAACGCCGAACATCACGCCACCGGCATTGTGGAAGTGAACGTCGATATTGTTCAGAACGCCCTGCTTCTCCCACTCATAACAGGAGAGATACATCGCCTTCTGTGGTGCACCGGCACACTTGATCGGCATCGGTGGCTGGGTGAAAAGCGCCTTGCCACCTCGCATTGCCTGAACCAGCGACCAGGTGTATGGCGCCAGATCAAACCGATAGTTAGACGTCACGCCATTCTTGCCCAGCGTCTCCTCGAGGCCATCGATCGCTTGCCAGTCGATCTCAAGGCCCGGCGCGACCACCAGCGCCCGGTAGCCGAGTGCTGAACCGTCACCCAGCACGACCTGGCGGGAATCCGGCAACAGCCGCTCTGCAGCGGTCTGGTGCCAAGTCACGAAGCTCGGCATCACCGAGCGCATTGAACGCCGGGTCTGCTCCGGGGTGAATACGCCCCCGCCGACCAGCGTCCAGCCGGGCTGGTAGAAGTGATCCTGCGCGGGCTCGACGATGGCAATATCGAGATCTGAACGTCGTTTGTGCAGACTCGAGGCGACCGCGATGCCTCCCGCCCCACCGCCAATGATGACGATGTCATGGCGTTTGTCGTTCTCGGTCTTCGTTTCGTCCACGACTGTCGATTCGTTCATGACTAACTCCCGTTGGTAGATTCGGCGCGCGGTATGGCCTGACGACGGCGCCTTCTCACTCCCATGCCGCGCCTTCGAGGGCATCGAGCGGGAATTTCAGATAGCGCTTGCCGTTGCTCTCGGGCTCGGGGAGGCGCCCGCCGAGAATATTGACCTGCAGCGCGTGCAGGATCAGCTTCGGCATGGGCAGCTCGCTATCGCGACGGTTGCGCAGTTCGACGTACTCGGCTTCGCTGCTCTCGCCGAGCTGATGTTTGTTGTGCTCACGCTGCTCGCGCACGGTGCTTTCCCACTGCGGTTCGCGCCCGTCGGGCATGTAATCGTGGCCGGTGAACAGGCGCGTCTCGTCGGGCAGCGCGAGGATCGCCTGAATCGAGTGCCACAGCTGATGCGCACTCCCACCAGGAAAGTCGGCGCGGGCGGTGCCGAAGTCAGGCTGGAACAGGGTATCGTGAACGAAGGCGGTATCGCCGATCACGTAGGTGATCGAGGCCAGCGTATGACCTGGCGAATGCATTACGCGGCAATCGATCTCGCCCAGCTTGAAGGTATCCCCTTCGTCGAACAGATGATCCCACTGGCTACCGTCGTCCTTCAGGTCCGGCCAGTTGTAGATTTCCTTCCACAGCGCCTGGACTTGGGTCACCGGCCCGCCAATAGCGGTGGGCGCGCCGGTTTTTTCATGCAGGTAACGGGCGGCGGAAAAGTGATCCGCATGCGGGTGCGTATCCAGAATCCAATCGACCTCGAGCCCTTCGCGTTTTACATAGGCAAGAATCTCATCTGCCTGGAGCGTCGCTGTCGCACCGGACTTCTCATCGAAGTCGAGCACCGGATCGATGATCGCACACCGCTGAGTCGACGGATCACTCACGACGTATTGAATGCTGAAGGTACGCGGATCGAAAAAGCCTGCGACGTCCGGCTGACCAGATTGATGCGCACGTGATAAAGCAAAGGTTTTCATTGCGTCCGTATCGCCTCCCTAGTGCTTGAATATTATAAACAGGATAACGCATTTAATGTTCTAACGTTATATCTTTTTTTCATATATAGGCGCGACACATGCTGTCTCGCTATAAACGACAGCAATAATCATCGACATGGCATCGGAAAGTTCCGCGGGATGCACAAAAACAAAAAGGAATATAAAATGTTGCTATTATTCTCTATCGGACTATTTAAGCTACACTCATCGCTAAACGACGCGTCTCACTACCGGGCTCGTCGCTTAAGAGTTGCGCTTTCCGCCTTACCCGTTAGGAGCCGACCATGACACTAAGCCAAATCGCCAAATTTGCCCTGACCGGCCTTGCCTTGAGTGCAATCGCCGCAACCGCGCATGCCGACACCTTGCGTGTCGGCATGTCGGGCGGTTATTACCCCTTCACCTTCGTCGAGCAGGATGAGCTGAAAGGCTTCGAGGTCGACGTCATGAACGCCGTGGGCGAGCAGATCGGCGACGAGATCGAGTTCGTCACCGCGAGTTTCTCGGGTTTGGCGGGCATGCTGGATTCCGGGCGCATCGACACCATCGCCAATCAGATCACCATCACCCCCGAGCGCAAGGCCAAATACGCCTTCACGCAGCCCTATGTGTATGACGGGGCACAGGTCGTGGTGCGTGAGGGCAACGACGCCATCCAGGGAGTCGAGGATCTCAAGGGCAAGACCGTCGCCGTCAACCTCGGTTCCAACTACGAGCAGTTGCTGCGCGAACTGCCCTACGCGGACGAGATCGACATCAAGACCTACGACTCCAACATCGAGC
This sequence comes from Chromohalobacter canadensis, assembly GCF_034479555.1. Classification (NCBI taxonomy): domain Bacteria; kingdom Pseudomonadati; phylum Pseudomonadota; class Gammaproteobacteria; order Oceanospirillales; family Halomonadaceae; genus Chromohalobacter; species Chromohalobacter canadensis. Next base: position 760,665 of record NZ_CP140151.1, read on the forward strand.
AGGATGTCGCCCTGGGGCGCGCCGACGCCTTCGTCATGGACCGGGTCAGCGCCACCCAGGTGATCAAGGACAAGCCCTTGCCGCTCGCGCTCGCCGGCCAGCCGTTCTCGCGTATCGAAAACGCCCTGCCCTTCCGCGACAACGAAGACGGACGCGCCCTGCGCGATCGCGTCGATGACGCTCTCGCCGACCTGCGCGAGAACGGCACGCTGACGCAAATCTCAGAGAAGTGGTTCGGTACCGATATCACCACGCCGTGACACCACGCTTCATTTGAACGGCCGGGGCTTGCCTCGGTCGTATGCTTTTAGGCGACTCGATCATGCACGTTCTCGATCTCGACTACATGCTGGGGTTGTTGCCGATTTTACTCGGCTATCTACCGCTGACATTGGAAATGGCCGGCGCCGGGATGGTTGCGGCGCTGGTACTGGCCTGCCTGCTGGCCGTCGTACGCGTGCAGCGCATGCCAGGGCTCAACGCCCTGGCCATGCTGTTCATTTCCTTCTTTCGCGGCACGCCGCTGCTGGTGCAACTGTTCCTGTTCTATTACGGTTTACCGCAAATTCTGACCTTCCTGGTCGCGATCAACGGCATCACCGCTACCATCCTGGGGCTGACCCTGCACTTTTCTGCCTACATGGCGGAATCGATCCGCGCCGCCATCGTCGGGGTCGACCGCAGCCAGACGGAAGCAGCGCTGTCCATCGGCATGACCCAAGGGCAACTGATGCGTCGCATCGTCCTGCCACAGGCGACGCGCGTGGCCACGCCGACGCTCATGAACTATTTCATCGACATGATCAAGGCCACCTCCCTGGCCTTCACACTAGGCGTCACGGAATTGATGGGCGCCACACAGAAAGAGGCGGCAGGCAGCTTTCTCTATTTCGAAGCGTTCTTGTTGGCGGCAATCATCTACTGGGTGGTGGTGGAAATTCTTTCGTGGTTACAACGACGGCTGGAAAAACGTCTCAACCGGGCCTATCAACGATGATCGCACTCAACGGCATCACCAAACGCTTCGGCGAGCATACCGTCTTCGAGAACATCGACCTGACACTGGAGCAAGGCGAGATCATCGTCGTCATCGGCCCGTCGGGCACCGGTAAGTCGACGCTTCTACGCTGCATCAATTATCTTGAAACGCCCGACGCCGGGCGCCTCACGGTGGGCAATCTCAGCCTCGATGCCAAGCACGCCACACGCCGGGAGATTCTCGCGCTACGCCGGCGTACGGCGTTCGTATTCCAGAACTACGCCTTGTTCGCCAACAAGACCGCGCTGGACAACATCTGCGAAGGCATGATCGTCGTCGATGGCCTCTCCAAAGCAGAAGCACATGCCCGAGGGCGCGAGATTCTCGAACGCATCGGTCTCGCCGACAAGGCCAATGCATATCCAGCATCGCTATCAGGCGGCCAACAGCAACGCGTAGGCATCGGGCGTGCGATGGCCGCCAAGGCGGAAGTCATCCTCTTCGATGAGCCCACGTCCGCACTCGACCCGGAGTGGGTCGACGAGGTGCTTGCCCTGATGAAGCACCTCGCCCTGGAGCGCCAAACCATGATCGTAGTCAGCCACGAGATGCAATTCGCCCGCGAAGTCGCTGACCGCGTGGTGTTCATGGACGAAGGCCGCATCATCGAACAAGGCCCGCCCGGCGAGCTTTTCACCAACCCCCAGGACGAACGCACGCAACGCTTTTTGCGCAAGGTGCTGGCCAACAACCCGATCTGACGCATGCCTCGCGGGTCAGACCTGGCCCTGATTGTCGAGTTCCACGGCCTCGTACATGCGTTCCTTGAGGTCGTGGATCGCCGCGCTTACCCGGTTCCAACTGGGAATGAACGGCTTGTCGCGAGGCGATTCGAGAAACGACGCCCCCGCCTCGAGAATGTTCGCGGTGAAAAGTTCCACCGCTTGCTCCTCGCTATGGCGGTCGAGCGCCAGGCCATTCATGCGCGCGTCGTTATCGTAGGCCTCGATCAGATCCAATGCGGTACGATAGTAGGTTGCCTTGATGGTGCGGAAGGTCTCGGAGTGAATGGGCACGCCCAGTGTCGCTAGCTTGCGGAACATGGCCTTGGCGATGTCCAGGCTCATGCGATTGAGACCGCCGCTGGGATCGTCCGGTGAAACGGGCTGGTGCTTGTGATCGTAAGCATCGGCGATATCCACCTGGCACAGCCGCTTGGTCGAATGGTTGCGGTGAACCTCCGATAACACGCCGATCTCCAGTCCCCAGTCGCTGGGAATGCGAATGCCGTCGAGCACATCGGCGCGCATCGAGAACTCCCCCGAGAGCGGGTAACGATAGCTGTCCAGATACTCCAGGTACGGCAGCGGCCCGAAGACCATCTTCAACGCGCGGATCAACGGGGTCACCATCAGCCGCGCCACGCGCCCGTTGAGCTTGTTATCGGCCACCCGCGAGTAATAGCCCTTGCAGAACTCGTAGTTGAACTGCGGATTAGCAACCGGATACAGCAGCCGCGCCAGCATGCCGCGGTCATAGGTCACGATATCGCAATCGTGCAGCGCTACCGCTTCCGTGCGCGCAGAAGCCAGCACATAACCGCTGCAGTACCACACGTTACGTCCCTTGCCGGGCTCCTGCGGCGCTAGGTCGAGGGCGTTCAACTCGGCATCCAGCGCCGACAGACGCGGGCCATCGTTCCACAAAATGCGATGATGCTGCGGCAGGCGCGAGAAGAATTCACGGGCGCGCAAGAACTGGTCACGATCGGCGCGATCCAGCCCGATCACGATCTCCGAGAGATACGGCACCTGCGCCAGTTCATCGACGATATTCGACAACGCAGGCCCCTCGAGTTCGGAGAACAGCGACGGCAGAATCAAGCCCATCGGCCGGCGCTTGGAAAACCTCATCAAATCGGCTTCCAGGGCTTCCACCGGACGCTGGGTGAGATTATGAAAGGTGGTGACGATACCGTTCTGGTAGAAATCGCTCATCGTGACGTGCCCTCCTGGGGAGTCTTGTCTTCGGACGTCGCATCCATGCAGGTCTGCCACCAATCGGCGATGCCCTCAGCCCAACCGTCGGGACCGGGTTGCCGGGTGCGGAAGAGTGGTGCTTCAGTGGCAACGTTGACCGTCGCACCATGCTTGCCGCGCACCAGTATCGGGTGATCGACGGCCTCGAGCAGGCTGATATCGTTGGGTCCATCGCCCAGCCCCACGGTCGCGGGCCTGACACCACGTAGCGCCGTATAACGCTCGACCAGCCAGCGCAGCGACTGGCCCTTGTCGACCGCCCCCATCACATGCCAGAAGCGCCCACCCCGAGTCAGCCGCAAGCCATCGCTTTCCAGGGCCCGTCGAAAGCGCGCCAGCGCGGCCTCGTCGTCGTCCCATATCAACGGCTCGCTGCCTTCGCGGGCCAACGCTTGACGCGCTTTGTCGGCACTCAGCGAAGTCAACTCGCACAGCGTCTCGAGGGACAATTCCGCCATGCTGCGAAAGCGCACGCCCAGCCGCTCACGCAACACGTCGAGCCGTCTGCGGATGAACCCTATATCCAGCGACGGCGTCTTGACGATCAATCCACCCGGCGCGGCGGGGTCACGATCCAGCCGAGCATGTTGCCAACGCGCCGGCAATCCGATCACCGCGCCGTTCTCGGCGATGAACGGCGTCGCCGTGAGCCCCAGTTCATTGCGCAGGGCCAGTAGTTCCTCGCGGGTCTTGCTGGTCGTGGGAATCACCGCGACATCGGCCTCGGCGAGCCGAGTCAACCAGGCGGCGGCGGGTTGCCACGTATAGCTGTCGTGGTCGAGTAGCGTGCCATCCAAATCGGTGAACACCAGCCACGGCGTATGCGAAACCGACTGCGTCATGAGCCTTCTCCCCTTGGCACCGCCTCACATGTCCTGGAATGCGCCACACGATCTCGATGCGATCATGAAAGGTGCTCTTCAGATGAAGGTAGCACGGATCGTGCCACCCTCTGATAAGCAACCCTGCGAGCCCGGCCACCAAGGACTCATGCACGCGTCGCAACGGTGCATTGCCTTCCTCCAGACACAAAAATGCCCCGTCGCAGCGCATCTAATGCACTATAACGGGGCGTATAAAGCCTTGACCTTGGGCAGAACGCGTTACTCGGCGTGATGATGTTCGGCAATCACCGCCAACCCGGCGAGCGTCGCCGCATCGCTATCCAGCGGCGTGACCTCGAGACCGGCCGTTTCGAGCGCCAGCGTATAAGGACGCCGTAGAGCTTCGGCGCCGATCAACAGCAAGCGCTCGAGATCGGGGCGCGTGGCGCGCATCGCACGGACTTCCTCACCGATCAACACCCCGGAGATGAAGCTGCCTACCTGCTCGGCATACAGACCGCGATAGAGGTGTCGGCTGCGCGCCTCGAATAGCGCATGCAGCACGCCGTCCTCGCTATGGGCACGCGCCAGTCCCTGGCGAAATGCACCTTCATCGAACGGCGCGTCATCGCGGGCGGGTTCGCCCGGCAGGGTGTGGAAGCGTACCGCATGGTAAAGCTCGCCGGTCATCAGCGTAGTGAAGGCCGTCAGGCGACCATCGCGTAGTCGCGCCCACTTGCTGTGGGTGCCGGGCAGGCAGCAGTCGGCGTCGAAGACGCCCGCCAGCGCCAGGGCACCAAATGCCTGAACCTCTTCACCGCGCATGACGTCACAGTGCGTCTCATCGACGTGCTTCACGCCCGGCACGATCCAGGTGTTTTCCAACCCCGGTGCGGCCACGACATGGGCGGCGAGATCACGCCCCGAGACGGGCAAATCGAGCTGCGGTGCCTCACTCCAGCCGCGCTTGGAACCGACCATGCCCGCCAGATAGACGGGCACCCGACCGCCTTCTCGCCAATCGCCGACTTGAGCCTGGCAGTAATGCGGAAACTCAGCGGTTTCCAGCGCCTTGAGCCCTGCCTCGCTACGCCGCGACTCGAGGCAGGCACCGCTTTGCCGATCGACTAGAAACGCCCGAAAATTGCTGGTGCCCCAGTCGATGACGATCAGTCGCTGCTCGGCGCTCATTGATCGCCCTCGTGCTCGAACAATTCGGTCATGGTGTAGAGTTCCTCGAGCCGCCGCCATTCGGCGACGAGCTCGCGCGCGACCTCGCCCACCTCGACGGCGCTGCGCCCGGGACGGTAAAGGTTGCTCCCAAAACCGAAACCACGAATGCCCACGCCATGCCAATCCGACATGTTGCTCTTGTCGATGCCTCCCACCGCGAATACCGGAAGCTCGGGCGGCAGGATGGCACTGATATCCTTGAAGTAACCGGTTCCCAGACGCCCAGCCGGGAATAGCTTGAGCGCCGTAGCACCGGCACGCGCCGCGCTCAACGCCTCACTCGGCGTCATGCAGCCGACCAGAGGAGCCAGCCCCTGCTCGACACCGGCACGAATCACCTCGGGGTCGCTGTTGGGGGTGACCATCAACGGGGCGTCAAGACGCGCCAGTTCGGCTGTATCAGTGGCCTCCAGCACCGTACCGGCGCCCACCAGCACATGCTCAGGGCAACGTGCCGCAACGCGTTCGATACTCTTCCATGGCAAGGGAGAGTTGAGCGGGATCTCGATCAGACGAAACCCCGCCTCGACCAACTCGTCGAAGACCTTATCGATTTCTTCGGGGCGGATACCACGTAGAATCGCCACCAGCGGCAATTCCCTGAGTGCCGCGTCGAGCGCGGCGCGTTGTGTCTCGTTCATAAAGCCTCCTTTACCACTCCGCTATCGACCCATCCTCGTGCGTCCACACCGGGTTGCGCCAGCGATGCCCCACCTTGGCGCGCTCCTCGACGAATTCCTCGTCGATCTCGACTCCCAGGCCGGGCCCTTCGGGAATCGCGCAGAAGCCATCGGTGATGGCCAGCGCGGATTTGTCGACCAGGTAATCCAGTACATCGTTATCACGATTGTAGTGGATGCCCATGCTCTGCTCCTGGATGAACGCATTGTGGTTCACCGCATCCACATGCAGCGAAGCAGCCAGCGTCAACGGCCCCAGCGGGCAATGTGGCGCCAGCGCGACATCGTGACACGACGCCAGCGAGGCAATCTTCATACCCTCACTGATGCCGCCGCAGTGCGAGAGATCGGGCTGGATGATATCCACCATGCCGTCCGCCAGTAGATCGCGAAACTGATAGCGGGTATGCAACCGCTCGCCGGTCGCAATGGGGTAGCCCAGGCCGCCGGCAATGTGCTTGAGGCTAGGCAGATGCTCGGGCAGCACCGGCTCCTCGACGAACATCGGGTGATAGGGCTCCAACTCGCGCATCAGAACCTTGGCCATGGGACGATGCACACGCCCATGAAAGTCGATGGCGATGCCCACGTCCGGGCCCACCACCTCGCGTGCCTCGGCGACCCGCGCCACGGCCTCGTCGATCTTGCGGTGCGAATCGACGATCTGCATTTCCGGCGTGCCGTTCATCTTGAACGCCGTGAATCCCTTGTCGACCAACGCCTTGGCGCCTGCACCCACGTCGCTGGGTCGATCACCGCCGGTCCAGGCGTACATGCGCATCTTGTCGCGCACCTTGCCGCCCAGCAACTGATACACGGGCACACCGAGATCGCGCCCCTTGAGGTCCCACAGCGCCTGGTCGATCCCCGCGATGGCGCTCATCAGGATAGGACCGCCACGATAGAAGCCCGCACGGTACATCGTGTCCCAAAGGTATTCGATACGGTGCGGATCCTGGCCAACCAGATAGTCGGCGAGTTCGTGCACCGCCGCCTCGACGGTGGCCGCGCGTCCTTCCACGACCGGCTCGCCCCAGCCGTAGCACCCTTCATCGGTTTCGATCTTGAGGAACAGCCAACGCGGCGGTACTTGCCAGGTCTTGAGCTGGGTAATCTTCACGAGAGGTCTCCTTGTCGATGCAAAAGTGATGACACGCTCACCGCCCGTCGGGAGTGGCGCCGCCAAGCGGGGATAATGAAGGTAAGTCCGCCGGGGTTTCAGCGATTCCCAGATCCTGCCCGGTGCGCTCGAGAACCGCCAAGGCACAGGCTTGTGCCCGCGCCGGCTGACGCAGGCGAATCGCCTCCATTACCTTGCGGTGGCGTTCCATGCTATCGGCGAGCTCATCGGCGCTTTGGTTGGAGCGCTGGACCAGCACCGTAATCGTGGGCCGCAGCACATGACTGAGCTGCGTCCACACCACATTGTGCGTCGCAGCGAAAATCGCCTCATGGAAGGCCACGTCATAATCATCGTGCGAGCGCCCTTCCCAGCAATGATCGGGCGCATCGAGGCTTCGCATCATGCCCTCGTAGGCCTGCTCGATTGCCAGCAGATCGGTCGCCGTGGCAGCGCTGGCCGCCAGATACGCCACGAACGGCTCGACAGCCACACGGAACGCATAGATTTCACGTTGGAAGCGCGGATTGGGCTCGGCATAGCGCGCCATCCACTCGGTCACTCGCGGATCGAGCATATGCCACTGGGTCAGCTCACGCACCCGCGTGCCCTGGCCTGAGATCCGCACCAAAAGCCCCGCCGATACCAAGTTCTGCAAGACGCTACGCACCGTGCTTCGGCTGACGCCATACGTCTCGCAGAGATCCAGCTCGCGGGGAATCAAGTCACCGGGTGCATAACGGCCACTGAAAATCGCCTCGGCCAACGACTCGGCGATATCGGGTCGTGCCGTGGTACCGGAAAGTGAAGAGGGGCGCATAAACGGCTCCGCCTGCCTTGTTGGACAAATTTACCTCTATGTCCGACATAGGTTCCAGCATTTTCGGCCGTATTGCTCTTAGACCTTAGTGCTAACGGGAAATAGCGACATGCAACACTGAAAGGCAGAGTCCCGTATGGCGAGGAAACAGGCCCGCTTTCCTTAGCAAGAGAATACCACTTAGCAGTGGCGAGAAAAGAAAATCCCCCGCTTCGCAGCATCACGAAAAGCGGGGGATCTCATCAGGATGTGCCCTCCGTCAGGAGGCCATCACGGTTTAACGATACACCGGCAACCGCGCACAGACGGCTTCGACCTTGGCCTTGACGTCGGCCTCCGCCTGCGCGGTATCGCCCTGCTGCATGGCATCGAGAATATCGCAGATCCAGCCGGCGAGATCGGCGCACTCACTCTCGCCGAAGCCACGCGTGGTCACGGCCGGCGTGCCGATGCGCAGCCCCGAGGTGACGAACGGGCTCTGCGGATCGCCCGGCACGGCGTTCTTGTTGACGGTGATATGCGCGCGGCCCAGCGCGGCATCGGCGTCCTTGCCGGTCAGGCCTTGCTTGACCAGCGAGAGCAGGAAGAGGTGGTCTTCGGTGCCGCCGGATACGACGTCATAGCCCCGCTCGATGAACACGCTGGCCATGGCCTTGGCGTTGATCACTACCTGCTGCTGGTAGGCGTTGAAGTCGGGCTCCATGGCTTCCTTGAAGCAGATTGCCTTGGCGGCGATGACATGCATCAACGGGCCGCCCTGCCCACCGGGGAAGACGGCGGATTGAAACTTCTTCTCGATCTCGGCGTCGTTTTCGGCGGAGAGAATCAAACCACCGCGCGGTCCGCGCAGGGTCTTGTGCGTGGTGGTGGTGACCACATGCGCATGAGGCAAGGGGCTGGGATAGACACCCGCCGCGACCAAACCCGCGATATGCGCCATGTCGACGAGCAGGTAGGCCCCCACCTCGTCGGCGATCTCGCGGAACTTGGCCCAATCGATGATCTGCGAATAGGCCGAGAAACCGGCAATGATCATCTTCGGCTGGTGCTCGCGCGCCAGACTAGCGACCTGGTCGTAATCGATCAGGCCGTTGTCGTCGAGGCCGTACTGCACAGCGTTGTAATGTTTGCCGGAGAAGTTCGGCTTGGCACCGTGGGTCAGGTGGCCACCCGCGTCGAGGCTCATGCCCAGTACGGTATCGCCGGGCTTGACCAACGCCTGAAACACAGCGCCGTTGGCCTGAGAGCCGGAATGCGGCTGAACGTTGGCGTAGCTCGCGTCGAATAGTTCCTTGGCGTAGTCGATGGCCATCTGCTCGACGACATCGACGTGCTCGCAGCCGCCGTAATAACGCTTGCCGGGGTAACCTTCCGCGTACTTGTTGGTCAGTTGCGTACCCTGCGCCTGCATGACGCGCGGGCTAGCATAGTTCTCGGAGGCGATCAGCTCGATGTGCGCTTCCTGACGGCCCACCTCCTGCTGCATGGCGTCCCACAGGGCATCATCGAAACCGGCAATCTGCATGTCACGGGTGAACATCGGCGAGAGTCCTCGAATCACGGAAGGTCTGCGCGGCGGGCGCCGCACGGGGTCAACGAAGGGCCATGATAGCGCAGCGCGCGATGCCTTTCATATGAAAGGCAGTCATCCGTCGCTGCATGATTTCTCATGGTCGCTTTAGGATCGCTCAAGCATGTACGCGATGACCAAAACCGCACGTGGCGATGAGTGAACTCATCTTCTGCACCTTGCCTTTGAACGCTACAGTGGCGCTGCTCGTCGGCAGTTCGTCGCCGAGTGGAAGGATTGCATGGGGCATGGATGCCCGCTTACCGACAATGCCCTGCAAGTTTGGTCCTCCCCGCCGAACGATCAAACGATCCTCGGCGGGGCTTCTTGCGTGCCTAGTACCACCTCAGGTTTCCCCCAATAGCCGCAGGCTTTCCATGGGCGCTTGACGACGTACCTGACGGGTCAACAGATGACCGATACCTCCGATGAGCAGCCCACCGCCCAAGGGCATCACGACCCATAGCGGCCAATGCAAGCGCGGCGGTAGATCGAACCACATCAGGTAGACACCCAGCGCCGCCGCTTCCGCCAGCAATGCGCCCAGCAGCCCGCTGGCGATGCCCAGCAGTGCGAATTCAGCACCTTGAATCTGAGCGATCATCCGATCGCCGGCACCGAACACACGCAGCAGAGCGCTTTCGTGCGCGCGCATCGGGCGGCTTGCGGTGAGCGCGGCATAGAGCACGCTGATCCCCGCCAACAACACGAATACCAGCACCAGTTCGATGGCACGCGTCACTTGCCCCAGCAACTCGCGGACTTGCTCGAGAATCGCGTCGACATTGAGCAGCGAGACGCCGGGATAGCGCGATACCAGCTTACCGATGACCGCCTGGCGCTCATCTTCCAGGTGAAACGCCGTGATATAGCTGTGGCTGAAGCGCTCAAGCGTCCCCGGAGGAAAGATCACGAAGAAGTTGGGCCGGAAGCTTTCCCAGTCGAGGCTGCGCAGGCTGGTGACGCGTCCCTCGACCGTTTCGCCGCCGATATCGAAGCGCAGCACCTCACCAAGCGTCACGTCTAGGCGCTCGGCCAGCTCCTGTTCCATGGAGATCGGCACCGGGCGGCCGTCTTCGGCAGGCGCGCCTGCATCGAACCACTCGCCGGCGACGATGCGGTTGCCCTCGGGCAATGTCTCACGCCAGGTTAGATTGAGCTCACGCCGCAGCACATTGGCGTCACGTTGCTCGGCCGGTACGGCGTCCTCGGCGGCATCGCCATCGATGGCGACCAGCCGCCCACGTACGATGGGATACAAAGCACTACGCGTATCGCTGGCCCCCTCAACGATCTGTCGAAAGCCTTCGCGTTCGGCCGGCTGAATATTGATAGCAAAGTAGTTGGGCGTATCCTCGGGCAATTGCGATTCCCAGGCCGTCACCAGATCGCCGCGCACGAGGGCAATGATCGCCATGGCAGCGAAGGTGACCGAGAAGGCCAGCAACTGCCCCAAGCTGGCATGTCGACGGCGGGCCAATTGTCGCGCGCCGAGACGCCAAGCGTGCCGCGCGCCATGGCGGCGCTCGCCGGCGACGCCTCGCACCAGTCGCAGTAGCCCCGAGAGTAGCCCGTGGCCCAATAGCCACAAGGCCGCCAGCGCCAGTTCGCCGCCGATCAAAAGCCCCAGCGAGAGCGTGAAATCGCCCGAATACAACCATAGCAAGGCACCGAAAACGCCACTGGCGATGACCACCACGGCCCAGCCGGCCATGGGCACGGGATCGAGTTCTCGCCGTAGCACCTTGAGCGCGCTCACACGCTTGAGACGCAACAGGGTGGGACCGGCGAAGCCGATGAGCACCGCCAGCGCGGTCAGCACCCCCATCAATAGCGGCAATGGTCCCGGCGGCGGCAGTTCGAGCGGCAAGAAATTCGTCAGAATCACCAGCAAGCCAGCCTGTCCCAGCAGACCCAAGAGCGCCCCCACCACCGCAGCCGCCAATGCCAGCCAGGCGAGCTGCAGGGCAAACAATGTCACGAGTTGTCGCTGAGAGGCGCCGAAACAGCGTAACAACGCCGCAGTATCCAAATGGCGATCGACATAGCGACGCGTGGCCATGGCTACCGCGACCCCTGCCAACAATACTGCGGCCAGTCCCGATAGGCTCAGGTAGCGTTGGGCGCGATCCAGCGCACCGCCCAGCCGAGGACGATCCTCGCGCACATCGCGGACTTCGACACCGTTATCGCGCAGGCTCTCTAGGCGTGACTGTACACGCGCCACCGCTTCGGGCGGCCCCTGGGCCAGCAGTTCGTATTCGAGCCGCGAGCCGGGCTGCACCAGATCGGTCGCCGCCAGGTCATCGCGGTGCATCATCACGCGTGGATTGAAGGCCGAAAACCCCGCGCTCTGATCCGGCTCGCGCTCGATCAGGCCACTTACAATGAGCGTGCTGTCGCCTATCGCGAGCGAGTCACCTATCTCGAGTTCCATCAGCCGCGCCAGGCGCGGCGCCACCCACACGCTGCCGGGCGCGGGGCCGTGAGCCAGCATTTCGAGGCCCTCGCCCCGATCGACGCGCACTTGCCCATACAACGGATAAGCGGCGTCAACGACCTTAAGACTGGCCGGCTGGAAGGCATCGTCGCGACTGACCATCGAAATCAGGTCGACCTGCTGCGAGAGCATCAGCCCAGCATCGCGAAGCGTCTGACGAAGCTCCTCGGAGAAGGGATCGCTCTGCTCAAGCACCAGATCGCCGCCCATCAACTGCCCGGCCTGCCGGGTCAGCCCTCGGTCAAGACGATCCAGGAAGAAACCGACCATCGTCGAGGCCGCCACCGCCAGCGCCAGCGCCACGAACAGCGCCCGCACGTCGGCGGCACGAAGATCACGCCACAACCCCTTGAGCGATAGCGAGAGCGCCTTCACGAGACCACCTCGTCGTGGCTCATGGCCTGTAGGCGCCCTTCTTCAAGGCGCAGGCATCGCTCGCAGCGTCGCGCCAGAGCATGATCGTGCGTGACCAATATCAAGGTCGTGCCCATTTCCCGGTTGAGTTCGAACAGCAAGTCGATGATATACGCCCCCGTGGCTCGGTCGAGGTTGCCGGTGGGCTCGTCGGCGAAAACCAGCCTGGGATGGCTGACGAAGGCGCGGGCCACCGCCACGCGTTGCTGTTCACCGCCGGAGAGCTGCTTGGGGAGATGCGACAGGCGCTCGCCGAGCCCCACCCGAGACAGCCAGGTACGTGCCCGCTGATCGTCGTCGGGGCCCGGCGACAACTCTTGTGGCAGCAACACGTTTTCCAGTGCCGTCAGCGTGGGCAGCAATTGAAAGTTCTGAAACACGAAACCGACTCGACCGGCGCGCAATCGCGCCCGGCCATCCTCGTCCAGATCGTTCAGCGATTCACCGAATAACCGGATATCGCCTTCACTGGGCGTATCCAGCCCCGCCAGCAAGCCTAGCAGGGTCGACTTGCCCGATCCGGAACTACCCAAGATGGCCACGCTTTCGCCGCCATGGACGTCCAACGCCAAGTCGTCGAGAATTGTCAGTACACGCTCACCGCTGCGCACGCGCTGCGCGACGTGACTTGCGTGTAAAATGGGGGTTTTAGCTTCACTCAAGGAGTCGTCGGACATGCGTGAGAATTCCTCTTCCTGGATACGCGGAGGCATGCGCGTCCTGATGGTCACCATGTTGTGTTTCGCCGCGGGGCATGCCGTGAATGTTCGCGCCGATACCCTGCTGGTGGTCGGCGATAGCCTGAGCGCGGCTCACGGCATCGAGCGTGACGCAGGCTGGGTCAACTTGCTTCGACAACGCCTGGGCCGTCAGCACCAAGTCATCAATGCCAGCATCAGTGGCGATACCACCTCGAGCGGCGCTGCACGCCTGCCGGAACTGCTCGAGCGTCACTCACCCGACATCGTGCTGCTCGAACTGGGCGGTAACGACGGCCTGCGTGGGCTTTCACCACAGCAGATGAAGCTCAATTTGCGTGACATGATCGAAAAAAGCCAGGCAGCGGACGCACGCGTACTACTACTGGGCATCGAAATACCGCCCAATTACGGCGCCTCTTACACCGATGCCTTTCGTGGCGTCTTCCGACAGCTCAGTGAAGAATACGCCATCCCCCTGGTGCCCTTCATTCTCGACGGTATCGCCCTACAAGATGCCATGATGCAGGACGACGGCATTCATCCCACCGCCGAAGCGCAGCCCACTATCCTCGACAATGTGTGGGAAGGCCTCGCGCCCATGCTGAAACAAGCCTCGACGACGCATGATTAGAGACGCACTGACGCTGGCGCAGGCGTCTTGCCTGCGCGGTTGATTTTACGCATATCAGCGATGACTATTTCACTCATGCTTAGCGTACAAGGCTAATCGTCGACAAGGAGATCTCGATGAGTGACATGGACACCGCGCTGGTGGCCGCCTACCGGCTGAACGGTCAAGGTGGTGGTGAATTATTGAGCGTGAGCGAGTTGCAGGCCGCCTGGACCAGCGATGAGGCCCCCGTATGGATGCATCTCGACTTTCGCCATGACGATGTCGCGACCTATCTCAACGACTTGGCCGAGCTCGACGAGACAGTGGTCGAGGCATTGCTCGAGGAAGACACGCGTCCGCGCGTCGCCAAGTTCGGACGCGGCATCGTCACCACGCTGCGTGGCGTCAACCACAACCCTGGCGCCGCCATGGACGACATGATTTCGCTGCGCGTGTGGATGACGCCCAAGCGCATGATTACGCTGCGCCGCCGTCCGCTGAAGGCAGCCAGCGATGTCCGTGAACGCCTGGATGCCGGCGACGGCGCACTATCGGTGCCCGATCTGCTCGCCTGGCTGGTCGAGGCGCTGGTGGATCAGGTCGGTGACTATTCCCACCAACTCGATAACGCCCTCGGCGAGCTCGAAGAATTGCAACTTGCCAAGGGCGATGTCGACGCCGATGACCTTACCCGGCTGCGCCGCCCCTTGATCACCCTGCGACGTTTCATGGGACCGCAACGCGACTGTCTTTCGCAGCTTGCCCAAAGTCCTCAGTGGATCGATGAGACGACCCAAGTGGCATTACGCGAGAACGCCAACCAGCTCTCACGCTACGTCGAGGATTTCAGTGCCATGCAGGAACGTGCGTTGATCCTTCAGGAGCAAATCTGGAGCGAGCACAACGAGCAGCTCAACCAGCGCATGTACATGCTGGCCATCATCACCACCGTTTTCCTGCCCTTGAGCTTCTTGACCGGACTACTGGGCATCAACGTAGGCGGCATCCCCGGGGCCGACAGCCCTTATGGTTTCGCCGTCTTCATCACACTCACCGTGGTGATGGGGTTAGGCGTGATGTGGCTACTCAAGCGCAAGCATTGGTGGTAGTGCTTTATCGATCGGTATGCCCCAAGTCTCGCTCGGGGTCGAGCCGGTCGCGCACCTGCTGCTTGAGCCATTTTATATCGGGGAAGCCGCCATCGCGCTTGCGCTCCCAGATCACGTCGTCGTCATCGTAGATGATCTCGAAATGGCCGCCGTGACTTGGCGCCAACGCAACGTGCTCGAGATCTTCACCGAAGGTTTGCAACAATTCCTGAGCATACCAGCCGGCTCGTAACAACCAGTGACATTGCGTGCAATAATGGATGCGAATGCGGGACATGGCGAACGCGCCTTCGTCGGTGGATAAGGCGGCCATGATGCGGTGACCGCGCCCCTCGGACAAGTCACACAATCGCGACCAGCCAGCCGGCAAGGACTGAACGTAGTAAGAGCACAACGTAAGGACAAAACGCATGAGTGATCGCGCCTCTTCCCTGACGCGGCTCTACGAGCGCTTGACCGGCGACGAAGATAGTCGGCTATGCAAGGATATTCCTGATGCCGCCTGCCATGAGCAGCCCGGAAACTTCCTGCGCCATTTACTGGCCTCGCTGGGCAACAAGCTCGCCGATGAGCTCTCCAGCGCCCGCCTGGTATTGCCGTGGTTGCTGGGCGCCCTCGGCGCGCCGGTGTGGATGGTAGGCTTTCTGGTTCCGGTCCGCGAGGCGGGCGCCCTGCTGCCGCAAGTGTTCGTTGCCGGTTACATTCGCCTCAAGGCAATTCGCAAGGGCGTATGGGTCACCGGCGGCATCGTACAAGCGCTCGCGGCGCTGGTCATGGCCATCATGGCACTTTTCGGCCAGGGCGCCTGGGGCGGCGCTATCGTTCTCGCGGCCTTGGTGGTGCTATCGCTCGGCCGTGGGCTCTCGTCGATTGCCACCAAGGACGTGCTGGGCAAGACGATTTCCAAGCAACGCCGCGGCACGCTCATGGGATGGAGCGGTAGCGCCGCAGGCGCCATCACACTAGCCGTGGGCGCTGTACTGATGCTGTTCGGCGATCGTCCAGGGCAGATTGCGCTGTCGATCCTCTTGCTCATCGCCACGCTCGGCTGGGCGCTTAATGCTCTCTTGGCATCACGCATCAAGGAAGAGCCCGGCGCCACCGAAGGCGGCATGAACGTGTGGAGCAGCCTCGGCGAAGGCCTGCGTCTGCTGCGTACCGACCGACACTTCCTGCATTTCAACATGGCGCGGGCACTGCTGCTTTCCAGCGCGTTGGCGCTGCCCTATATCGCCCTGCTGGGACAACAACAAAGCGGCTCCAACCTCGGTGGTCTGGGTATCATGATCCTGGTCTCGGGCCTGGCGGGCATGCTCGCCAGCCCTATATGGGGCAAGCTTGCAGACCGTTCCAGTCGCAAGGTCATGCGCGATAGCGCCGTGATTGCCGCGTTGTGCTGTGCAGCGGCGGCATTCATCGCCTGGCTCCCCGGCGCGTGGAGCGACAGCGTGTGGCCGTACGCACTGGTGTACGCGCTGCTCGTCATCGCCCATGCTGGGGTGCGCCTGGGCCGCAAGACCTATGTGGTCGACATGGCAGGCAGCGACAAGCGTGCCTTGTATGTCGCGCTTTCCAATACCTTCACCGGGATTCTCATGTTGCTGGTGGGCGGGCTGCTGGGCGCCATCGCGCACTTCACCGGCAGCGGTGGACTCTTGCTGGTCCTGGCGCTGTGCGCCCTTGGTGCGGCAGCCTCCAGTCAGCGCCTGCCGGAGGTCGAGATGTGACATGTCGCGTTGAAATCCACCCCCGGCATGGCCATGATGAGTGCATGACAGTCCCAAGGAACGCAGAGACGATGAAACGACCTCCCATGATCAGCCCGGCGCTACTGGAACGTATTGTCAACGCGTCAGACGATGGCATCGTGGTGGCCGAACAGGAAGGCGACGAAACCATCCTGATCTATGCCAACCAGGGCTTTGAAAGACTCACCGGCTACAGTGCCGACGAGATCCTCTACCGTGACTGTCGTTTCCTGCAGGGCGACGATCGCGATCAACCTCAGCTGGACGCAATCCGTCAGGCGCTCCGCCAGGGAGAGCCATGTCGGGAGATCCTTCGCAATTACCGCAAGGATGGCTCAATGTTCTGGAACGAACTCTCGATCACCCCCGTCTACGACGACGAGGACCAACTGACGTATTTCGTCGGGGTGCAGAAAGACGTCACCGAGCGCGTCGAGGCCATGCAAGAGCTGGAGCGTCTGCGGGCAGAGCGTGAGCAGGCCTGAGAGGAAGTTTCAAGCGATGGGTACGCGGCAAGTAGACGCGATTTCATCATGCTAGCCTTTACGCCGCACCCCCTCTATCATCGTTACTTGTGATCCATTTCCCAACCAAACCGGAATTCCATGGCGCAATACGTCTATACCATGAATCGGGTGGGCAAGATCGTCCCGCCCAAGCATGAAATCCTCAAGGATATTTCGCTTTCCTTCTTCCCTGGCGCGAAGATCGGCGTGCTCGGTCTCAACGGCGCGGGTAAGTCCACGCTGTTACGGATCATGGCCGGTGTGGACAAGGAATATAACGGCGAAGCGCGGCCCATGCCGGGTATCAATATCGGCTATCTGCCGCAGGAGCCCGAGCTCGACGACGAAAAGAACGTCCGCGAGACGGTCGAAGAAGCCTTGAGCGAGATCAAGGACGCCCAAGAGCAGCTCGAGGCGGTGTATGTCGCCTACGCCGAGCCGGATGCCGATTTCGACGCTCTGGCTGCAGAGCAGGCGCGTCTTGAGGATCTGATCGAGGCCGCCGACGCGCACAATATCGAACGCAAGCTGGAAGTCGCTGCCGAGGCTCTGCGCCTGCCGCCCTGGGACGCTAAGGTCGGTAACCTCTCTGGGGGCGAGCGCCGCCGTGTGGCACTGTGTCGTCTGTTGCTCTCGAGCCCCGACATGCTGCTGCTCGATGAGCCGACCAACCACCTCGACGCCGAATCGGTGGCCTGGCTGGAACGTTATCTGCACGACTATAGCGGAACCGTAGTGGCGATTACCCACGATCGCTACTTCCTCGACAACGTGGCCGGCTGGATTCTCGAGCTGGACCGCGGCCAGGGCATTCCCTTCGAGGGCAACTACTCGCAGTGGCTTGAATCGAAGGAAAAACGCCTCGAGCAGGAAGCCAAGCAGGAGGCTTCCAAGAACAAGGCGATCAAGCAAGAGCTCGAGTGGGTACGCAGCAACGCCAAGGGGCGTCAGGCCAAGAGCAAGGCGCGCTTGAACCGCTTCGAGGAAATGCAATCGGGCGATTTCCAGAAGCGCAACGAAACCAACGAGATCTACATTCCGCCCGGGCCGCGCCTAGGTGACAAGGTCATCGAGTTCCACGATGTGGCCAAGCGCTTCGACGACAAGCTGCTGTTCGAGAACCTCTCATTCCAGCTACCCAAGGGTGCCATCGTAGGCATCGTCGGCGGCAACGGCGCCGGCAAGTCTACGCTGTTCAAGCTAATCGCCGGCATGGAACAGCCCGATAGCGGCGAGGTCGTTATCGGTGAGACCGTGGATATCGCCTACGTGGAACAGTTGCGCGATCATCTCGACGACAAGCAGACCGTCTGGGAAGCGGTATCCGACGGTCAGGACATGATCAGCATCAATGGCTACGAGATGTCCTCACGTGCCTACGTGGGACGTTTCAACTTCAAGGGCAACGATCAGCAAAAACGCCTATCGGAGCTTTCGGGGGGCGAGCGCGGTCGCTTGCAACTGGCACAGACCCTCAAGCAAGGCGCCAATGTCCTGCTGCTCGACGAACCGTCCAACGATCTCGACATCGAGACGCTGCGTGCCTTGGAAGAAGCGCTGCTCGCCTTCCCTGGCTGTGCGCTGGTCATCTCGCACGACCGCTGGTTCCTCGACCGTATCGCGACCCATATCCTCGCCTACGAGGGTGAGTCCCGTGTGGAGTTTTTCGAGGGCAATTATAGCGAGTACGAGGAAGACTACCGCCAGCGCGTGGGCAGCGACACGCCCAAGCGCATGAAGTACAAGCGCATCGATGCCTGACCGGCCTCGCTAGGGCTGGATGTTGTAAGCTTGAAGAAACCCCACAACCGCAAGGTTAGTGGGGTTTTCTTATGGAAAGTTTACAGTTGCCGGCGAATGGCCTCTTCGATGAGGCCTTGATGCGTGTGGCGTCAGCGACCTCGGCCACGAATGAGCGTTACCACGAACAGCACCAAGAAGACGAAGAACAAGACCTTGGCGATGGTCGCGGCGGCCCCGGCAATACCGCCAAAGCCGAGAACACCTGCAACGACGGCGATGATTAGAAAAATGATCGCATAATTGAGCATAAGTGATTTCCTTCCGTTGGATGTTGTCTACCCTCGCTCTCATTGTCCATGAGAGACGCCTCAAGAGTTGTCCGTAATCCGCTCAACGTCAAGATCATTATGGCGAGAACCGTTCGCCATTACCTTCACTTCGAATACAGCGAGGCCTCACCGCGTGGCCGCGTCTTGAAGCGCCGATGCAGCCATAGGTACTGCTCGGGGTGGCGACGAATGGCGTCTTCAATGAGGCCGTTGATGCGTGTGGCATCGGCAATATCGTCCCCGCTCGGAAAATTTTCCAGCGCAGGCAGGTATTCCAACGTGTACGTCTCATCACCGGGGTTGCGATGAAAAATCAATGGCATCACCGGCGCCCCCGTCATACGGGCAATCTTCGCCGTCAATTTGAGTGTCGCAGCCTCGACCCCGAAAAAGGGTGCGAAGACGCTGGCATCACGGCCGAAATCCTGATCCGGCGAATACCACACGGCGTGCCCTTCCTTGATACGACGCACCACACCGCGCAGGTCATGGCGATCGATGGCACGCCCGAAAATACGCCGTCGTGCACGCGTCATGAAGCGCTCGAATAGCGGATTGTCATGCGCCCGGTAGACGACGTCCGCAGGAAAGAACAGCGAATGCAGCGCACCGCCGAGGTCGAGGGTCGAGAAATGCACCCCAATGATTAACGCCCCTTTGCCCTGCGCCAAGGCTTGAGTCATGTGCTCTTCGCCCTTGAAAGTCACGCGATGGCGCAAATGCTCGGGATCACGGCACCAGCCAGTAGCAGTCTCGAGAATGCCCTTGCCGTTGGCGATGAAGGTCTCACGTACCAGCCGAGACCGCTCCTCCTCGCTCAACTCTGGAAAGCATAACGCCAGATTGGTCTCGGTAATGCGCCGGCGACTGCGCGCGAAGCGCCAGGCACACAGGCCGATGAGGCGCCCTACCGCCATTTTGAGGCGCCAGGGCAACCAGGCACCGAGACGCATCAGCCCGATGGCCAGCCAGGTGGGCCAATAGCGGGGATGGGCGAAATTATCAGGCAATACGTGCTTGGCCATATCTCTCTCGAGGCATCGAAACGCCGCTCATTGTAGCGGATTTTTACACTGTGTCGGCCACCCGATAGCGACGTGGCACGCGGGGCAAGACCCCGGTCATCAGCGTATAGCTGATGGTATCGCAGTGACGCGCCACTTCATCAATGGACAGCCCTTCACCCCACAGCACGACCTGGCTGCCGATGTGCGCCTCGGGCACCTCAGTGAGATCGACCGTCAGCATGTCCATGGACACCTTGCCGGCCAATGGCACACGCCGTCCCTCGACGAGCACCGGCGTGCCATCCCCTGCGTGGCGATCGTAACCATCGCCGTAGCCACACGCGACCACGCCAATGCGTGAGGGGCGTGGTGCCCGCCAACGCCCACCGTAGCCGACCGCTTCCCCCGTCTCCAATTCACGCACCGCGATGACCTCAGATCGCAATGTCATCACTGGCTTGAGGGCGCGACTCGCATCGTTGGCACCTTCCAGCGGATCACTGCCATAGAGCATGACGCCCGGACGTGTCCATTCACCGTGCGTCTGCGGCCAGGCCAACGTGGCCGGCGAATTGGCGAGGCAGACCGGCGCCTCGAGCCGCTCGCGCAGCGCCTCGACACACGCCATCTGACGACGAAAATAACCAGGATCGAGCGCATCGGCAGTGGCGAAGTGCGTCATCAGATGCAGGTCGGTGGCCTGATCCGGCGCCGCCTTCAGACGCTGCCAACGCGACACGAAGGCCTCCGGCGCGAACCCCAGGCGATGCATGCCGGAATCCAGCTTTAGCCAGGTCGGAATCGGCGCCTGAGGCCGAAACGCCAGCAAGGCGTCGAGCTGCCAATCGCTGTGTACGGCGACCCAGAGCCGATGTGCGTCGATGAGCGGCAATTCCTCGGCGTCGAAGAATCCCTCCAGCAGCATGATCGGCTGCGCGATACCCGCCTCACGCAGCGCCACGGCTTCCTCGATACTCGCGACGGCAAACGCGGGGGCAACATCGGCCAGGGCATTGGCGCACTCGAGCGCGCCATGGCCGTAGGCACCCGCCTTGAGGACCGCCATGGCGCGGCTTTGAGGCGCTTGATCGCAGGCAAGACGGTAATTGTGGCGCAAGGCGCCAAGGTCGATATCGGCGATCAACGGCCGGGACATGGCAAACGTTCCTTCTGACAAGGCAATAACGGGCGCCCTATTCTACCTCGCCCACACGGTGTGGTGCGCGGTACGACGCAAAACGCCGCACCCAAAGGTGCGGCGTGGAGAATAGCACTTGTCGAACTCGCCTCAGGGCGCGGACGACTCCTCCATCGTGGGGCGCTCGCCGATGTCTTCCATCTGGCTCATGCCGCCATCCTCGGGAAGGCGTAGCGTCACGGTCTTTGTCTCCCGCAGCCACTGGTTGAGATCGCGAATCACGTCCTGATCGAGTACCCCGGCCTGCTGGCGCAGCTCCACCATGTCGGTCACGTAGGTATAGCGCGCATCGGCATAATCGGAAATCGCCTGATACAAGGACTGCTCGGCGTCGAGCACATCGACGATATTGCGGGTCCCCACCTCGTAGCCGGAACGCGTGGCTTCCAGTGCGCTACGGTTGGAAACAATCGCCTGTCGCTGGGCCTCAACGCTTTCGACATCGTTCATGACCTGCGTGAACAGCGAGCGTACCTGCTGCGTGGTATCGCGACGCTGGGCCTCGTAATCGTACTGCGTCGCCTCTAGCGAGTAGGTCTGCTGACGCACTTGGGCACTGGTCGTCCCGCCACTGTAGATAGGCAGCGAGGCCTGGAGCCCGACCTGCGTGTCCGCATTGTGCCCGTCCAGATAATCCTGGTCGCTATCCGAATAGTTATAATTGGCAAACGCCGAGAGCGTCGGCTTATGGCCGGCTTCCGCCTGCTCGACCTCCGCCTGGGAGACATCCACCGCCGCTTGCGCCGCCTGCACGTTGGGATTATTGGCGATCGCCATCTGAATCCAGTTATCGCGCCCCGTTGGCTCGGGAGACTCGATGGGAATATCGTCCGACAAGGCGTCGATGCTGTCGTAACGCTTGCCGGTCAGGCGTTCCAGTGCTTCGAAACTGACCTGCAGGTCGTTTTCGGCGGAAATACGCTGGGAGCGGGCTAGGTCGTAAGACGCCTGCGCCTCGTTGACATCGGTGGTTGCCACTAGCCCGACATCGAATTGCTCCTGCGCCTGGTCAAGCTGACGCTTGATTGCCTTCTCTTGGGAAATACTCGCCTCGAGCACGTCATTGGCGCGCAGGATCTCGAAATACGCCGAGGCGACATCGTAGAGCAACTGCTGGCGGTCGGCCTGCAGCAAGAGCGCTTGCTGACCGGTTTCGCGCTTAGCGATTTCAAGCGCGGCCCAGCTAGTCGCATCGTACAGCGCCTGGGTCAATTCAAGGCTAGCGCTGGTCGAGTTATAGCTACTTTCGGAACCCGTCCCAGTGCCTCCCGATCCGCTACCTCCCGCAGCATTCGACGAGCTTTGGCTCTCCAGGGTGTTGTTGTGGGCAACCTGCGCAGTGGCATCGATCTGCGGCAACAAGCTGCCACGCGCCACGTCACGCCCTGCATCGACGCTCTGAAAAGTCGACCGCGAGGCACCCAGGGTGGAGTTGTTCTGCAGGGCATCCTGAGTAATGGTCCACAAATCGGCAGCGTGCGCCTGAGAGGTGACAGCGGCGGCGACCAACACCGGCAATAAACGCAGCCGAAATTTCGGCGATGACGGCTCTCGAGAGGACATCGGCTTGGGTTCCTTTCTTTTGACGCACGGTCTTTTGACGAACGTGCTTTTGACTGACTTGCTTCCCACAGATTTTCTCGGGGGCGGGCTGAATACGGGCTCGACGACCGGCAGCGTCACCGCCAACAAGGGGCATCGGGGTTACATACAATGCCGCATGTATTGCCTCAGATCAATGTATCAAGCAAATAAGCAAGTACCAAGGATAGCGTGGAAAGCGCGTCATTGCCGTGACAGCCCCGTGACATGACAAGCCATGCGGCTCATCATGCCTGGTGCGCGTCATTCGAAAATCGAGTCCAGCGACAATCCTTGCTTCTCCAGTACCCGGCGCAATTTTTTCAACGCCTCGACCTGAATTTGACGCACCCGTTCACGCGTCAGACCGATTTCCGCCCCGACATCTTCGAGAGTCGCGGCTTCATGCCCGCGCAGACCGAAACGACGCACGACAACTTCCATCTGTTTGTCGGTCAACTCCGCCAGCCAGTCGTCGACGTGCTGCTTGACGTCGTTGCCGACCAGCAACGACTCGGGGCCAGCTTCATTTTCATCGGCTAGCGTATCGATCAAGGGCTTATCGCTCTCGCCGCCCATCGGATAGTCGACTGACGATACGCGCTCGTTAAGCCCGAGCATCTTCTTGACAGTGCCGACCGGCTTATCCAGAAAGTCGGCGATTTCCTCGGCTGTCGCTTCATGGTCGAGTCGCTGCGTCAGCTCGCGCGCGGCCCGCAAATAAATGTTGAGTTCCTTGACCACATGAATGGGCAGGCGAATCGTGCGCGTCTGATTCATCAGCGCCCGCTCGATGGTCTGACGAATCCACCAGGTCGCATAGGTCGAAAAGCGAAAGCCCCGTTCGGGGTCGAACTTTTCCACGGCACGAATCAGCCCCAGGTTGCCTTCCTCGATTAGATCGAGCAGTGACAACCCACGGTTGAGATAGCGTCTGGCGATCTTGACCACCAGCCTCAGATTGGACTCGATCATACGCTGGCGACCAGCAGGATCGCCTTTTTGGGCCAGGCGACCGTAATGCACTTCTTCTTCGGGAGTCAAAAGCGGCGAAAAGCCGATCTCATTGAGGTAAATCTGTGTTGCGTCGAGGCTTTGATGGTAACTCTTTTCGTCACGATTCAACGCTTTCTCGAACGCGTCGGCATCCTTGTCGCTAGCGACCTCTTCGGCGTCGACTTCTACTTCATTTTCAACGTCGTCGAGATCCACACCCTGAATATCCCGCTCCAGCATGCTCATATCCGATACCCCACTTTACTACTGCCGATTTGATACCACGGCCGGGGACGTGCGAGCCACCGGCCATGGCGGACTACCCGTTTATTGTTGTGCGCATGTTCAGGGTCTGTGTCCTACCGTGCTCAACGCGACGGCAGGTACTCCATTGGGTCTTGAGGCTGGCCGTCCTGGCGCACCTCGAAATGCAGCTTGACGCGATCAGCATCGGTATCGCCCATGGTGGCAATGTTTTCGCCTGCTTCGACGACATCGTTTTCCTCCACGCGCAACGTATCATTATGCGCGTAAGCACTCAGAAAATGGTCGTTATGCTTGAGAATGATGAGGTTGCCATATCCACGGACACCACTGCCGGCATACACCACGATGCCCGGACCCGCTGCTTTGACAGGTTGCCCCTTTTCACCAGCGATATCAATGCCGGCCGTCACGGTGGAATTGTCATCGAAACCGTTGACGACATCGCCCTCTGTGGGCCACTGCCAAGCCACATTTTCTACCGGCTGATATTCGCGTTGCGAGCGGTCGGTCGTTGTGTCGCTTTCACCGGCGACGCTCGTGCCGGCATCGCTGGTGGACTCGGACGACTCTTCGCCCGCCACCTGATCATCCGTGCTCGTATCATCGGATTGCGCCTCTTGCGGCTCATCGCTGGCGGCTGAAGCACCCGAGGCCTCGCTTTCGCCTTCGTCATCGCTCGCGGACTCCTCGGCTGCATCGTTCGCGTCGTAGACCGGCCCCGGCGCACCGCTTTCGCTGGCCTCGGAAGCAGCGCCCACGGCCTGCGCGTCGATAGACGCGATATCCAGGTCGCGACCTTGCGACGACGCGCTATCCGCCGGCGCCAGCCAGTCATCATCCTGAACGCCGCCAGTCGTATCGGCACCACCACCCAACGGGGTTGCGACCGCACCACTGGTTCCGTCGGACGCTTGACTTGACGCCGCCCGGGCATCGCCCTCGGGGGGCAGGCGTAGCGTTTGCCCCGGATCGAGGCGATAGGGCGGCGTAATATCATTGAGTTGCGCCAAGTCACGAAAATCGAGGTTGTTCTGCCAGGCGATGCCATACAAGGTGTCGCCCGACTTGACGGTGTACGAACTCGGCGGCTCGCTGTTACGGCTGACCGAGAGATCCTGCACCTGGGGTGCGCCACTGGAGCTTACGCACCCCGCCAGGCCCAGTGCCACGAGTCCCAGCGCGGGCAGTAGTCGACGAGCGTCAGACATGGGGTCGGTCCTCTTTAAACGGGGATGGACTGCGTTCGCCGATGACCATGACCAACACCATGCCAGCGATCATCAAGACGGCCGCCGTCAGCAATTGGGCCGGCTCACCGGTTATCACGCTATAGTCCGAAGGCATGAGATAGCGATAGTCGAGCGGCACGATCTTATCGCCACTTGCGAGGCGGTAGCTAACCAGCTCGCGCCACGGCCAGAGTTGCGGTAACGAGCCGAGAATGAAGCCGACCAGGGTCAAAAGCGTTCCCAGTCGGTAATGATGGAACAGCCACGACAGGACTCGCGAGAACACCATCAAGCCGATGACACAGCCGGTACCGAAGGTCGCGATCAAGGCCAGGTCGGCACTTTTGATGCCCTCCATGACCGTCCCGTAAAGCCCCATCACCAATAG
Source organism: Chromohalobacter canadensis (assembly GCF_034479555.1). Taxonomy (NCBI): domain Bacteria; kingdom Pseudomonadati; phylum Pseudomonadota; class Gammaproteobacteria; order Oceanospirillales; family Halomonadaceae; genus Chromohalobacter; species Chromohalobacter canadensis. Next base: position 786,259 of record NZ_CP140151.1, read on the forward strand.
CAGGAAGCTCCCCGAGACGCCCGGCAGAAGCATCGCACTGATGGCAATGGCGCCTCCCACCAATAATATCCACTGACTGCCTCCCGTAGGAGCGGGCAAAAGGCTGGGCAGCCACAGGGCCACGCAGACGCCCAGAATCAAGGGAAAGCCATGCCGCCACTGCCAATGGCCGACCTGTCTACCCACCACGACGGCCGAGGCTAGCACCAATCCAAAGAAAAATGCATTGAGCAATAACTGATGATGATCCAGCAGCCAGGTGACCAGATGTGCGACACTCACCAGGCTCGCCACGATCCCTAGCAGCAAAGGCAGCAAAAATGCCAGATTGAGATGCTTCACGAGCCCCGCCAGACCACCGCGACGCCACGCCCCAAAGGCACGAGGGCCGAATTGCTTGATCGAGTGGATCAACTCCTCGTAGATGCCCGTGATGAAGGCAATGGTGCCGCCGGAAACTCCGGGTACTGCGTCCGCGGCGCCCATCCCGGCGCCTTTGAAAAAAAGCGTCAGGTAACGCTTCATTTTATGACCCCTTCCAGTAGCGGTACGAATCTGACCCGCTCGAGCCGTGTACGTTCGAAGGTGGAGCCGCACCGCTGTACTCGCGTCAGCCATTGATGACCTACTTCATCCTCCAGCGGCGCGATCAGTTCTCCGCCGTCAGCCAGTTGGTCCAATAGTTCTTTAGGCAGCACACTGGCACAGGCGGTGAAGAGAATGACATCGAAGGGGGCAGCCTGCGGCCATCCATGGCCGCCGTCTTCATGGCGCAGGCGCACATTACCGGCCCCCAGCATGGCCAGGCGAGAGGCGGCGCTGCGATGCAACGCACCAATGCGCTCGATGCTCCATACCGACTCTACCAGGCGCGCCAGAATCAGGGTCTGATAGCCTGAGCCGGTCCCGACTTCCAACACGCGACGCGGCTGCGCGGCCAGCACAAGCTCGGTCATCCGCGCCACGATCCACGGCTGCGAAAGCGTCTGGCCATGGCCCAACGGTAAGGCAGTATCTTCATAGGATCGGTGCGCCAGCGCCTCGTCGAGAAAGACATGACGCGGTTCGCGCGCCATGACGTCGAGCACCCGGCGATCTTGGATACCACCTGCCTGCAAGCGCCGTATCAAGCGATTGCGAGTACGCTGTGAGGTCATGCCGATGCCACCGAGTCGGTGTGTATCGTGTGTGTCAGGAATTCGACAATGCATCCAGCCAGTTCCGTACGTCGTCCAACGCGGCATGGCGCGTGAGATCGGTCTGTAGAGGCGTGATCGATATGTACCCTGCGTCGATAGCCGCGAAATCAGTGTCCGTGCCATCATCGGCGTTATCGCCGACGGCGGCAATCCAATAACGCTCGCGGCCACGCGGATCTTTCACTTTCATCGGTCGGGCCGCCGGGCCGCGATACCCCATCCGCGTCACGCGTACGCCCTGAATATCTTCCCAAGGCACGTCCGGTACATTGACGTTGAGCAGACTCCTTGGGGGCAATGACAGTGACTCCGCCGCGCCCACCAGGGTCGCCGCGACGCGACCGGCCGTCTCGAAATAGCGCTCGCCGCAAAGCGATACGGCAATCGCCGCCATGCCCAGATTGCGTCCTTCCATGGCGGCGGCCACAGTGCCCGAATACAGCACGTCGTCGCCCAGATTGCCACCATGGTTGATGCCTGAAATCACCAGATCGGGCTTCTCGTCCCAGACCCCGTTGACGCCCAGATACACGCAATCGGCAGGCGTTCCGTCGACTGAATAGAAACCATTGTCGAGGGCCGTCAACGCCAGGGGACGCGTCAGCGTCAGCGAGTTGCTGGCGCCGCTCTTATCGCGGTCCGGTGCCACCACGCGCAGACGCCCATGTGCCGAGAGCGCGTCATGCAGCGCACGAAGCCCCGGTGCATGGACGCCATCATCATTGGATAACAGTAACTTGCGCATACCTATCCTCTCGCTTTTCTGATAGCCGATATCCCTTCACAGCAACGGGTGATGCATCAACTCACGCAATACCGAGGTCGCGAAGGCGCCGCGCGGCAAGCCGAAGCCGAGCGTCACTCGGTTTGAGGCCTCATGCTCCAGCGACGGTGCGTCAAGCGGCACGCATAGCGTGCGTCGATCCATGCGTACGCCGGCCGCTTCCAGCCCCTGCATGAGTACTTCATGTCGCGCCGCGAGCCGCGCTTCTTCCTCGGCCACCTCTGCGCCACTCTCCAAACGCCCGCGCCCCCACAACGGACCGGTAGGCGCGACGTCGCCACGCGCAGCGCGTTCGTGCAAGGCAGAGTCGATCTCGTCGGCTACAAAGCGGCTGGCCGTACCTGCCAACGCCAGCACATCGCCCGGACGCGGCGTTCGCCAGGTCTGCGCGCGCAGGCGCATGGCCAGCACCTCATTGAACAGGAAGCTACGTGCCGCAGAAAGCTGCATACCATGCGGATCGTCACGCTTACGCCAACCTCGCGCAAAAGCCTTCTGAGCGAGCACCAGGTTGCGCCCTTCGCGGCCGAAGCGTTGCGGGCCGAAGTAATTGGGCACGCCATCCGCGCATAGGGCCTGCCAGCGACGCGATAACTCGGGATGCGAGGCGATCTCGCCGCTCAGACGAAGCGTAAAATGGTTGGCGCGGTGCACGCCGCGCTTGAGCTTGCGTGGGTGACGTCGCGTCTCTTGCACCACGACCCCCACGTCGCTCAGTTGGGTGGCAAACGCGTCAGGGGCATCACGTCCGGGCAGATGCACCGAGAGCCATTGGCGGGTAACCGCGATGCGGTCCTTGAGGCCGCTATAGCCCACGTCACGCGGACGCACACCACACACTCGCGCCACATGCTTGACGGCTTCCGGTGTCGTCAGATCGCGCTTCTCGATCCACAGCCAGAGGTGTTCACCCTGCCCTTCCGGCGCGAAATCGAATATTTCCTCAACAAGGAAGTCCTCGGGCGTCATGCGAAAATCGCCCGAGGCCAGCGGCTCGCCGTGGACACGTGGCCAATCGGGTGGCCAGAGCGACATATCGATCATGTGGCGTCCGCGCGTGTCAGTAGCACCACTGCCTCGGCGGCGATGCCTTCCTTGCGCCCGGTGAAACCGAGCCGCTCGCTGGTGGTCGCCTTGACGTTGACTGCGTCTTCCGCCACACCGAGCGTCTCGGCGATACGCGTGCGCATCAGCGCGATGTGATCGGCCAGGCGCGGTGCCTGGGCGATCACGGTCGTATCCAGGTTGGCGATTCGATAGCCCATGGCGGCGACTTGATCATATACCCGGCGCAACAATTCGCGACTGTCAGCACCGGCCCAGGTCGCGTCGGTATCGGGATAATGATGACCGATATCGCCCAGGCCGCAGGCACCGAGCAGCGCATCGCACAACGCATGCAGCAGAACGTCGCCGTCCGAATGGGCGATAAAACCGTGCGTATGTGCGATGCGCACACCGCCGATCATCAGATGATCGCCATCGCCGAAGCGGTGCACATCAAAACCGTGACCAATACGTAACGTCATGAGCATATCTCGTCGGAAAGCGGAGCATCCCACGCGGCCTCGCTGAGAAGCCGTGTCGCGAGGGAAAGATCCTCAGGATGCGTAATCTTGAGATTGTCCCGGCGGCCGGGCACCAAGCGCGGCGCCAGACCCAGCGCCTCGAGTGCCGATGCCTCGTCGGTGAGCGCCACGCGCGTGTCGCGGGCATGCGCGAATGCTCGGCACAGCACGCGATAGGTCGCGCCTTGCGGGGTCATGGCATGCCATAACCCCTCACGCGACACGGTATGCACGACATGGCCGTCGGCATCGGCGCGCTTCATGGTGTCCGCCACGGGCGCCGCCAGCAGCCCACCGCCGGGCGAGGTTTCAAGCACGGCGCGCAGGCGACGTAAGTCATCGAGCGCCACGCAAGGCCGCGCGACATCATGCACCAACACCAGATCATCGTCCGCCGCGACACCCTCGAGCGCGGCCAAAGCGTTCGTCACCGAGTCGGCACGTTCCCGGCCGCCGGGCACGCGCTCCCAGTCGGCGAAGGGCACCCACTCAGGCGAGAAGTGGGCATCGTCGGCATCGAGGCACAGGCGCAGCGCCGCGTCCGGAAAGGCGGCATGTAGCCTCGCCAAGGTATGCGCCAGTACCGGCCGGCCTGCAATGTCCAGATACTGCTTGGGCAAGGCGGCCCCCATGCGGCGGCCTTGCCCCGCCGCCGGTACGATCAACCACAGTTGACTCACGGTGCGACCTCCTCAGGCATCGCCGCGGCCTTTTCGGGGTCGCCCCGTACCGTAGTGGCACTTTGCTCGATGATGGAACGCTCGGCGGTCACGCCGGGCACCCAGAAAAACTGTTCGTCACGGCGTACCATGCCCAGATCGCTGCGTGCCCGTTCTTCAATGGCATCGAGCCCTTTCTTGAGATCGATCACTTCCGCCGCCAGACGGTCATTGCGCGCCTGCAGCCGGTCATTTTTTTCTTCAAGCACATCGGCACGGTGGCTAATATGGTTGAGTTCACGCACTCCCCCTTCACCGAACCACAGGTGATACTGCAGTAGACCAATCAGTACCACTAGCGTTATGCATATCCACTTCAACATCGTTGGTTCCGTCCTGGACCGACAGCTGCCCGGCATTATGCCATCATCAAGGCACCCGCGCAGTCCACGCGGCGAGCCATCGCCGCGTGACGCGCCCCGTTGATAGCGACGTCAAGGAGCCCTGCATGTACAAACTCGCGTTTTTCGTTCCCGTGGACGACGCCGAAAGCGTCAAGGAAGCGGTTTTCGCTACCGGCGCCGGGCGCATCGGTGACTACGAAGCCTGCTGTTTCCAGACGCCCGGACAGGGCCAATTTCGCCCGCTCGACGGCGCCGACCCGCATATCGGCCAGGTCGGTGCGCTCAGCCATGTCGAAGAGTTGAAGGTCGAACTGGTCTGCGAGGACGACTACTTGGAAGCCGCCGTAGCGGCACTCAAACTGGCCCACCCGTACGAGGAACCGGCATATGAGGCGTGGCATCTGGCAGACGTTTAGGCGCTACCCAGGTAACGTTCGCGGTCTTCGGCGGTGATGTCGCTCACGTGAAGCGGATAGTCACCGCCCCGGCGATCGTCGAAATAGTGGCGCAAGGTGCGTTCGATGGTAGGGAAGGCCAACTCGTGCCAGGGAATCTCGGCCTCCTCGAACAGTGCCACCTCGAGACTCTCGGGACCGGACGCATAGTCGCCGCGCAGCGCGCCACGGAAGATCATGTAGACCTGGTCGATATGCGGCAGGTTGATGAGCGTATAAAGGTTCTCGAGGTCGACGTCGGCGCAGGCTTCCTCGCGTGTCTCGCGCATAGCGGCCTCGGACGTGGTCTCGCCGTTCTCCATGAAGCCGGCTGGCAGCGTCCAGTAGCCCTTGCGAGGCGCGATCGCTCGGCGGCACAGCAAGATGCGTTCGCCCGCTACCGGTAAGGTACCGGCCACGATTCGAGGATTCTGATAATGGATGGTGCCGCAGGCATCGCAGAGAAAGCGTCCGCGGTCGTCGCCCTCGGGAATCGCAAAACGCACGGTTTGGCCACAATGGCTACAGAAATTCATGGTCGTCCTCGGGCGAGCGGTACGGCGCCCCATTAGGTGAAAAGCAACATGTTAGAGACACTGCGTGAACGCCTGCAAGCGCATCACCCGCGCTATTTGAACGCCGATCTGCCGAGAGCCGCAGTGCTGCTCGCGATCGTCGAGCGCCGCGAGCCTACGCTCGTGCTGACGCGCCGTGCCGGCCACCTCGCGCAACACGGTGGACAAGTCGCGTTTCCCGGCGGTAAGGCTGAGCTCGAAGATGCCGACCTGTGGGCCACGGCCTTGAGAGAAGCCCATGAGGAAATCGCCCTACCGCCTTCTCATGTCACGTGTCTCGGCCGGTTGAGCGATGTCATCTCGCGCCACGGCATCTGCGTGACGCCGTTCGTCGGCCTGATCCCTCCCGACCTTCCCCTTAGGCCGGACCATAATGAGCTGGATACCATCTTCGAGGTGCCGCTGACGTGGTTCCTCGAGGATCGCCGCAGCCACACGGATGTCATCCGTCACGGTGAGCACACGTATTATGTGCCCAGCTATGCCTACGCCGATCATGTAATATGGGGGCTGTCGGCGATGATGCTGGTCGAACTACTGGCGGTGGGTTTCGCGCGCCCCATCAGTCTCGACCGTGCGCCCCTCGGTAGCCCGTTGCGTCATCTGCCCGCACCACCCCCGCCACGGTCTTGAAAACTGCACCGGAGCCTATTCGCATGTCGCGACATGACCCCGCCGACTACCTCGACAAGGCCGCGTTACCCCGGCTGCTGGATGCGCTGGTCACGCAGGGCTGGTTCGTCGGCGAACGCTTCATCGATACCGCGCTATGCCACAGCTTGCAGGCAGAATTGCAGACGCTGAAGACACAATCACAGCTCGACGAAGCCGGCATCGGCCGCGGCCAGGCGCACCGTATCAAACGCGATGTTCGTGGCGATGCCATTCATTGGCTGGATCGCGAAAGCCGAGCCCAGCGCCAATACCTGGCAGTAATGACATTCTTGCAGCAGGCCATCAATCGCGCGCTCTACCTGGGGCTTTTCGAGTTCGAGGCGCACTTTGCCTTGTACCCGCCCGGCGCCTTTTACAAGAAGCATCTCGACAGCTTTCGCGGCCGCAGCAACCGTATCGTCTCGACCGTGCTGTACCTCAATCCCGCGTGGACGGCCTCGCACGGCGGCGAGATGGCGTTGTTCGACCCCGATGACCCCGACCGTGAAATTGCGCGCATACGCCCCGAGCTCGGGACCTTCGTGTGTTTTCTCGCCGACCGCCTCCCCCACGAGGTGCTGCCGACCCAGGCTCCACGCACCAGCATCGCCGGCTGGTTCCGCCGCAACGCATCGCTGGGCGGCACCGTCGATCCGGCCCGCTGAAGACGCCGCATCACCACGCTTCGTCGAGCACGCCAGGATTGGCCTCGATCGCGGCCAACTGCGCCCGCCCGATGGGCAGCCACTGACGCAGTACGAAGTCCGCGCTGGCCAACTTGGCGCGATAGAAGGCCTCGTCATCACCGGTTACCAACGCCGTCTGCGCTATCAGTGCCGCGCGTCCCATCTGCCAGGCGCACAGCACATGACCCGTCAACGCCAATAACGGCGTCGCCAGCGCTTGGAGGGCATCGGAATCGTCGCCCCGCGCCAGTACGATTGCCACCGCCCGGCGTAGATCCACCACACCCTGATGAAGCGACACCCCTAAGTCAGCGAGTTGAGCTTCGGCGGTGAGCGCATCGGCGCAAGCAGCGACCTCGTCAAGCACACCACTCAAGACGGCCCCGCCGTCGCGGTAGATCTTCCGGCCAGCGAGGTCGAGCGCTTGTATGCCGTTGGTACCTTCGTAGATCGGCGCGATGCGCGCATCGCGTAGATACTGCGCGGCACCAGTCTCTTCGATGTATCCCATACCACCATGTACCTGAATGCCCAACGAGGTGATGTCTACCGCTTGGTCGGTGGAGAAGGCCTTGACCACCGGTGTGTAGAGATCGGCCCGCTGTTGGGCGCGTTGGCGTTCGTCCTCTGTGGACGCATGCCGGGCATGGTCCATCTCGCTGGCTGAGAGCAAAGCCAAGGCGCGCAGGCTTTCCAGGCGCGCGCGCATCGATAGCAACATACGACGCACGTCGTAATGCTCGCTGAGCACGGCGGGTCGGCCGCCACGCGCCTCGGGCGTGCGACCTTGTACACGCTCTGCGGCATACGCACGTGCTTGCTGATAAGCCCGCTCTGCCACACCGATGCCTTGAATGCCAACCTTGTGGCGCGCCGCGTTCATCATCGTGAACATGTGTTGAAGTCCGCGGCCAGGCTCGCCGACCAAATAACCGATGGCGCCCTCATGCTCGCCGAAGCTGAGGACGCAGGTCGGCGAACCATGGATGCCCAGCTTATGCTCCAGCGAGACGCAACTAACGTCATTACGCTTCCCTAGACGGCCCTGTTCATCGACCAGGAATTTGGGTACCAGAAACAGCGATATACCGCGATTGCCTTCGGCGGCATCCGGCAGACGGGCGAGGACCAGGTGGATGATATTGTCGGCGCAGTCATGCTCACCCCAGGTGATAAAGATCTTTTGCCCGCTTAGACGATAGTGCGCGTCCTCCGGCACCGCCCGAGTACGCACCATCGACAAGTCCGAACCAGCCTGTGGCTCGGTGAGGTTCATGGTGCCCGTCCATTCGCCACTGATCAGCTTCTCCAGGTAACGCGACTTGAGTTCCTCGCTACCATGCTGAGCCAGTGCTTCGACGGCCCCCGCCGTCAACAGCGGGCACAGTGCCAGCGCCATGTTGGCGGAATGCCACATTTCTTGCACCGCGCTGGCGACGACCTCCGGCAGGCCTTGCCCGCCATGAGCGGGATCGCTACCGATGCCGTTCCACCCGCCCTCGGCGAAGGCGCGATAAGCCTCGGCGAAGCCCGTCGGCGTATGTACTTCGCCATTCTCAAGACGGCATCCTTGTTCATCGCCACGGCGATTGAGCGGCGCCCATACCTCGCCCGCCAGGCGCGAAGCCTCCTCGATGATGGCAGTGACCAGTTCCTCGGAAAGCTCTTGATACTCAGGCAGGCGGAGCGAACGGTGCTCGAGCAATTCTTCGAGGACGAAACGAAGATCACGTAACGGCGCAGCATAGGAAGACATGACTCACCTTCATCATTCAGACGTCTATCATTCAAACGTATGTGTTAATTGGACTGCATGGCGTGATCATAGAGGCGCCGGGCGCGACGGGCCATTAGCCGAACGGTGCAGGAGCCGCAAGACCATGCCCGTTCAGGCCATCCATTAGCAGCCAGGCGTTGGGGTCCGCTTGCAATTTTTCCTTGCATGACCAACGCTTAAAGGCATTGATTGTAAATACTGAGACCGATATCGGCATGCAGACGCCACTACCGTCGGCCCTTGCTTTTTCCAATATCGCACTGTTTCTCGATTTCGATGGCACATTGGTGCCCATTGCATCGCATCCGGATGCCGTTACGCTGCCACACCGCCAGCGCCGTTTGCTGAGCAAACTGCAGACCCAGCTCAAGGGCGCCCTAGCCGTCATCAGTGGCCGTCGCCTGGCCGACCTGGAGCGCCTGACGGCGCCCCTGCCGCTAACTCTCGTAGGATGCCATGGCGCACAGAGGCGCGATAGCGATGGCACCCGACACGCCGAGCGGCTCGAGTCCGAAGCCACGGCGTATCTAGGCGCCGTCCTGGCCGAATTCTCACAACAACATCCCGGCACCGTCTTCGAGGACAAAACGTACGCCTTCGCTCTCCACTACCGTCAGGCGCCGCAGCACGAGCGGGCCTGTCGCGACACGATGACACGCCTTTGGCAGGCCTACCGCGACACCTACCAACTTACCGAGGGCAAGTGCCTGCTGGAGCTTCGTCATCATACTTGCCACAAGGGACGCGCCGTGCAGCGACTGCTCGACACGCCACCCTTTCGGCGGCGCATCCCGCTGTTCATTGGCGACGACCGTACGGACGAGGACGCCTTCCCCGTCGTCAATGCACACGGCGGCTTCTCCGTGCGCGTCGGTGAAGCCGCGCAGAGTCAAGCCACATATCGCCTGGATAGCATCGAGGAGGTTTTGTCATGGTTGGAACGTCAGACAAGGAGCATGTCACCCTAACGCAGGACCCGACACTCGAACTGGGGCTGGTCGGCAACTGTCAGGTCAGCGCGCTGATCGATGACCAGTCCCGAATCGTCTGGTTCTGTTTTCCGCGCCTGGATAGCGCCCCGGTATTTTCCCGCTTGGTGGATACGCAGGATCGCGGTTATTTCGCCATCGATGTCGAAAACCGTGTCGCCAGCCATCAATACTATGTCCGTAACACCGCCATTCTGTGCACGGAGATCGAGGATGCCGAGGGCGGAAAGGTCCGCATCACCGATTTCTGTCCTCGCTTCTTGCAGTTCGGGCGAGAATTTCATCCCACCGGGCTGTGTCGGCGCGTAGAGCGCATCGCCGGCACTCCGGTCATCCGCACACGTCTGCGTCCGGTGCAGGGCTACGACGGTACGTCGCCCGATACGACTCACGGTAGCCACCACATCCGCTATCTGTGCCAAGACGGGGTGGTGCGCCTAACTACCGATGCCTCGATCACCCACTTGCTGCAGGAATCTGCCCACGCCCTGGATCGCCCGTTGCATTTCATCATCGGGCCCGACGAGAGCCTGACCACCACCCCCGCGCGGCTCTACAACCACTATTGGGAAGAGACGCGCCGCTATTGGCACGACTGGGTCAGCCGGCTGGCCGTGCCCTTCGAATGGCAGGACGCCGTGATTCGCGCCGCCATCACGCTGAAACTCAGCACCTTCGACGATACTGGGGCCGTGGTCGCGGCCATGACCACCTCGATTCCCGAAGCTGCGAACACCCAGCGCAATTGGGATTACCGCTATTGCTGGCTGCGCGATTCATATTTCGTGGTGCATGCACTCAACCGGCTCGGCGCGACAGGGACGATGGAAAATTTCCTGCACTACATCATCGACCTCGTCGTCGGCACCCATCGCCATCAGTTACAGCCGCTTTATGGCATTGGCGGCGAGACAGTGCTGGACGAGCACAGCCTCGAGACGCTCGCCGGATATCACGGTATGGGGCCGGTACGTGTTGGCAACGCGGCCTATCTGCAGAATCAGCATGATGTCTACGGCGCCGTCGTCCTGGCTGCCAACCAAGTCTTCTTCGATCAGCGCCTCGAGGAGGTCGGCAACGAGACCCTGTTCCGTCGCCTCGAGCCCTTGGGCCACTTGGCCGCTGAATGTTACGACCAACCCGATGCCAGTATCTGGGAATATCGCGGCCGCGCACGCGTACATACCTACTCGGCCATCATGTGCTGGGCGGCCTGCGATCGGCTGGCCAAGATCGCCGCGCAACTCGATCTGGACAGCGCCGCACGGCACTGGCGCGACACCGCAGACACCATGCACCGCACCATCTGCACCGAGTCCTGGAACGAGACGCAAGACTTCTTCGCCGAGAGCTTCGGCGGCGAGGGCCTGGATGCCAGCCTGTTGCTCATCAACGAGCTGGGCTTTTTGCCCGCCGACGACCCGCGCTTCGTCGCCACCGTCAAGGCCATTGGCGGACATCTGCGGCGTGGCGATCACCTCTTTCGCTACGTCGCTGACGACGATTTCGGGGCGCCCGAAAATGCCTTCAACATCTGCACTTTCTGGTATATCGACGCGCTCTGGGCGATCGGCGATCACACCGAAGCCAGGCGCCTGTTCGAGGGGCTTCTGGCATGTCGCAACAAGGTGGGGCTACTCTCCGAGGACCTCGACCCCGACAGTCACCAGCTATGGGGCAACTTCCCGCAAACCTACAGCATGGTGGGGCTGATCAACTCGGCGCTGCACCTCAGCAAGAGCTGGGAGGAAGCGCTATGAAAGACCTTGTCGTGGTCTCCAACCGGGTGTCGATCCCCGAGGCCGGACGCTCCCAGGCAGGGGGCTTGGCGATGGCGCTCAATAGCGCCCTCGCCCGCCATGGGGGCATGTGGTTCGGCTGGAATGGCGAGATTTGCCATGACACCTCACCACAGCCAACGCAGACACGCCGAAATGGCATTACCTACGCCACCTTGCCGCTGAACGCGGAGCAGCACAATGACTATTATCTGGGGTTTTCCAACGAAGTGCTGTGGCCGATCTTCCACTTCAACCTGGGCGCCATGAAGTTCCACCGCCATCATGCCCAAGTCTACTACGCGACCAACCTGCATTTTGCCGAGAAACTCAGCGCGTTGCTCACCGGCGACGAGCTCATCTGGGTACACGACTATCACCTGATCCCCCTTGGTGAAGCCCTGCGGCGCCAGGGTAGCCACGCCCCGATGGGTTTCTTCCTGCATATTCCCTTTCCCAGCGCCGAGCTGTTGCGCTGTATTCCCGGACATCGCGACTTGTTGGCGAGCTTCTTCGCTTACGACTTGCTGGGATTCCAGACGCCCCAAGACCTCGAAACCTTCTGCCACGCCGCGATCCGCATCCTCGGGGCCAAGCGCAGCGACAATGTGCTGCGCTACGGCGACCGACGCCTGAAACTCGGCATCTACCCCGTGGGCATCGACGTCGACACGCTTCAACGCGAGGCACAGCATAGCGAAACCAAGCAAGCCGTCCGTCAACTACGCACCTCGTTGGGCGGCTGTGCGCTGATCGCCGGCGCCGACCGGCTCGACTATTCCAAGGGACTCGGCGAACGCATGCTTGCCTTCGAGCATCTACTCGACGACTACCCCCACTACCGGCGCCACGTCCTCTATACACAAGTCGCAAGCCCCTCTCGAAGCGCTATCACCGAATACGACGACCTGCGCCAACAGCTCGAATCCCAAGCCGGTCATATCAACGGCCTGCATTCCGATCTCGATTGGGTGCCTGTGCACTACATCAACAAGACGTATCCACGCACCGCCCTCATGGGGCTCTTTCGCGCCGCCCAAGTGGGCCTCGTCACACCGCTGCGCGATGGCATGAACCTCGTATGCAAGGAATTCGTCGCGGCACAGGACAGTCGGGATCCCGGCGCACTGGTGCTCAGCGAACTCGCCGGTGCCGCGCATGAGCTCGAAGGGGCCTTGCTGGTCAATCCCTACGATCCGCACGCTATCGCCGAAGCGCTCGATCAAGCACTGCAGATGCCACACGAGGAGCGTTGCCGGCGCCATGCCAGCATGCTGGCCAGCGTCCGCTGCAATGATCTGACGCGTTGGTGGCAGCGTTTCCTGGACGATCTCGGGTATGCCGTATCGAGTTGAAACGCGTCGCCTCGATTCCGCCTGACGGTTGAAAGCCGATACATAACCAAGTATTTTGATTGAACATTCAATCAATAAAAATACGGTTTCATTCCATCGGTAGCCACGTGACGCGCACCTCCAACGGAACGTGACACATAACGACGCCGGTCGCGTCTCCCGCGAACATCTTGGCAGCGGCCAGGGATCCGCTGCCAAGGAGCTCGCATGGAGAATCGTGTTCACGACGGCGGCGCATGGCCAAATCGCATTTTCATGACTCGGCCATAGTAAAAGAACGCGCCTCTCGTCTCGCTACCGCCGTGCTTACACAACTAGAGGATTGCTCATGCACCCACAACACACCGACGACGTCAGTCGCGACCGCCTCAATCCGGTGGTCTTCTACGGTTCGGTGATCGGCATCGTGGTCTTCGCACTCTGGACGATGTTTTTCACCGACTCGGCCAGCGGCATCATCAACGCCATACTGAGCTGGATTTCCAACACCTTCGGTTGGTATTACTTCATCGCCGTGGTTGCCTACTTGGTGTTCGTGATCGCCATTGGCCTATCACGCTTTGGCAAGATCAAGTTGGGGCCCGAGCATTCCAAACCCGACTTCAACATGGCCTCCTGGGCGGCGATGCTATTCTCGGCGGGTATCGGCATCGACCTGCTGTTTTTCTGTATCGCCGAACCGGTAACGCAGTTCCTGGCACCTCCCGAAGGTGAAGGCAACACGATAGAAGCCGCACGCCACGCCATGCAGCTGACGTTCCTGCACTGGGGGCTTTCCGGCTGGGGCATCTACACCTTGGTGGGCATGTCACTGGCGTTCTTCAGCTATCGGCATAATCTACCGCTGACCATCCGCAGTGCGCTCTACCCCATCTTCGGCAAGAAAATCCATGGTCCCATTGGGCATACGGTGGATATCGCTGCGGTGCTGGGCACGGTCTTCGGTATCGCCACCAGCCTGGGAATCGGGGTCATCCAGCTCAACTTCGGCCTCAACTATATGTTCTCGATCCCCGAGAACACTCTGGTGCAGGCGGCGCTGGTAATCATGATCGTGTTCTTCGCCACGGTGTCCGCCGTCACCGGGGTGGAAAAAGGCATTCGTCGCTTGTCCGAGTTCAACATGCTGTTGGCGCTATTGCTGCTGCTGTTCGTACTCTTCAGCGGAAAGACCTTATTCCTGCTCAACGTGCTGGTGCTCAACGTCGGTGACTACTTCTCCGACTTCATCAGCCTGTCGATGAACACCTACGCCTTCGATCCGCCCTCCGCCTGGCTCAACGGCTGGACCTTGTTTTTCTGGGCCTGGTGGATTGCCTGGGGACCTTTCGTTGGGCTTTTCCTGGCACGTATCTCGCGCGGCCGCACGATCCGTGAATTCGTGGCCGGCACGCTCATTCTGCCGTTGGTCTTCATGATGGCGTGGATGTCGATCATGGGGAACAGCGCCATCGATATGGTCATGAACGGGGCCACGGATTTCGGCGATGCGGCGATGAACACGCCGGCTTCGTCCATCTATCTGTTTCTCGAGTCCTTGCCACTGACCGGGATTACCACGCTGGTCACGACCGTTCTGGCCATCGTTTTCTTCGTCACGTCGGGCGACTCCGGGGCATTGGTGCTGTCCAACTTCACCTCCAAGCTCAAGGACGTGAACAGCGATGCACCGATCTGGATGCGCATCCTGTGGGCTTGCGTGATTGGCCTGCTGACACTGGCGCTACTCATGGCCGGTGGCTTGTCGGCACTACAGAGCGTGGTGGTCATCACCGGCCTGCCCTTCTCCATTGTGCTGTTCTTCATGATGGCGGGCTTGCTCAAGGCGCTGCGCGTGGAAGGTCTCAAAGAGGACAGCCACCGCACCAGCCTCGCTGGGCACCTTTCCAGCCGCACCGGTGGCGGCGAGCGCGCGCCGCGCGGTTGGCGCCAGCGTCTCAGCCGGGCGATGAGTTTCCCGGGCGACAAGCAGGCGCGACGTTTCCTCGATGATGTGGCCAAACCGGCCATGCAGGAAGTCAGTCAGGCCATCGGCCAGGAAGGCGTCAAGGTCGAGGTCGACGAGCAGGAAGGCGACGAGCCGCACCTGGCGCTCAATGTCAGCCTCGGCGACGAACAGAACTTCACCTATCAGGTCTGGCCGCGCCGCTTCGCTACCCCCTCGTTCGCGCTTCGCGCCCAGCAAACCAATGCGTATTACTATCGCCTAGAGGTCTATCTGCTCGAAGGCAGCCAGGGCTACGATTTGATGGGATACAACAAGGAACAGGTGATCGAAGACATTCTCGATCAGTACGAACGTCATCTTCACTTCCTGCACATGAACCGGCAAGCGCCGGGGACCGTGACTATGCCGGACAGCCCTGAGCAACCACCGGAATGATCTAGCCAACTACCACGCCGAGCCATTAGGGGCGCATCGCCAGATGCGCCCCTTTTTATTGCGACGATCCTATTGGTGATGATTCAGTGCCAACGCTCATGGGCACGCAACCCTGTCCCCCCCCAGACAAAAAGGAGCGCCCTACGAGGCGCTCCTTGCGTTAGCGCCCTCGGCGGCGGGCGCTCTGGCAAGCGGCATATCAAGATGCCACTTTCTCTTCGACCGGCATGGCAGAGGCGCCCGGTTTGATGACGGCATACGTCACCCCGGCGATCACCGCGCCCACCGCGATGGACAAGAGATACAGCAGCGCCAGATTGACTGCGTGGGGAATCAGCAACACGAAGAGCCCACCGTGCGGTGCCATCAACTGAATACCGAAATACATCGACAAGGCCCCGGTCACGGCTCCGCCAATGATGCATACGGGCAACACACGCAACGGGTCCTTGGCGGCGAAGGGAATCGCGCCTTCGGTAATGAAGCAAAGCCCCAACACGAAAGCCGCCTTGCCCCCCTCGCGCTCGGTCGTATCGAATTTGCGTTTGGCCAGCATGCTGGCGATCCCCATTGCCAGCGGCGGCACCATCCCTGCCGCCATGATGGCCGCCATCGGCGCATAGGTCTCGCTCGATAGCAGTCCCACACCGAAGGTATATGCCGCCTTGTTGACCGGCCCGCCCATATCGACGCACATCATCCCGCCGAGCAGCAGGCCCAGCAGCACGGCATTGGTCGAGCCCATGCTGTCGAGGAACGAGGTCAAGGCATTGAGCAAGCCCGCCACCGGCGTGCCGATGATGTAGATCATCACCAACCCGGTGAACAGACTCGCCAGCAAGGGAATGATCAAAATCGGTTTGAGAGATTCCACACTCGCCGGCAGCTTGAGATACCGGGTAATCGCCTTGGCGGCGTACCCAGCAAGAAAACCAGCCAGGATGCCGCCGATGAACCCGGCGCCGATATTGCTGGCCAGCATCCCGCCGATCATGCCGGGCGCGATCCCCGGCCGGTCGGCGATGGAATAGGCGATATACCCAGCGAGGACCGGTACCATCAAGGCGAAGGCGGCATCACCACCGATCTGCATCAGGGCAGCGGCCAGTGTGCCCTCTTCCTTGAAGGCCTCGATACCGAACACGAACGACAAGGCGATGCACAAGCCACCGGCAACCACCATAGGCAACATGAACGAAACCCCGGTGAGCAGGTGCTTATAGACCCCTTTGTCCTTGACGCTTTTGCCCTTGCCCGCGGTTTTATCACCGGCCCCGGCAGCACTGCCCTGGCTCTCCACGGCGGCTTCATCGAGGGCTTCCTGCACGGTCTGCCTAGCCTTCTTGAGCGCATTGCCGGTCGATGTGCGATAGATGCGCTTGCCCGCGAAGCGCTCGTCGTCGACTTCGATATCGCAAGCCAACAGCACCACATCGGCGTCGGCGATCTCCGCCTCGGTCAACTGATTCTGAGCGCCCACCGAACCCTGGGTCTCGACCCGGATATGATGTCCCAGGCCGCGCCCGGCCTCTTCCAACGCCTCGGCCGCCATGAAGGTATGTGCGACCCCCGTTGGGCACGCCGTCACCGCGACGATACGTTGGCTTTGATCATCATCGCCCCCAGCGGTGCTCGTAGGCGCTGCCTGTGGCGCTACTGTGTCACCGCCAGCGAAGAGTTCGGCCTCGCGCTCGGCCCGTGAGAGGAATGCATCCGGGTCGGGCAACGCCTCGGCGATGGGCGCCTGGAACAAACGCTTATCCGCGAAACGCGACGCCTCCGGCACATGGTCGGCGGCCACGATAACCAGTTCGGCATCGCGCACGTCCGCCTCGGACACCGGCTGCGGCGGTTCGAGCTCGCCATGCATTTCCACCGTGACCTGCCAACCACGACGCTGGGCGGCCTGCTCAAGGCGTCGAGCGGCCAGAAACGTCGTCGCCACACCACTCGGGCAGGCCGTAATCAGGATCGCTTTCATGAATCCTCCCTCGCGTTATCGTCGAGCCGACGCACGCGCGTGCATTGTTGGAGTTGGTCAAGGTCCGGGGCATGCGTATCACCCACCCCGACATGGCGCACCGCCTCGGCAGACAAACCGCTCGCCAGGCGCAACGCGTCCTCGGCAGGCAAGCCCGCCAACTGTCCGTGGAGCATCGCCGCCAGCAACGTATCGCCTGCGCATACCGTACTTGCGACCTCGACGCGCGGCGGCGTGGCCTGCCACCTCCCGGCGGGGCCGACCCATAGCATGCCTTCGTCGCCCAGCGACACCAGGGCGTGCTCGATGCCTGACGCATGCAAGCGTGTGGCGGCGGCCAGTCGCGACGCAGCGTCTTCCAAGGGCTCGCCGGCCCACTCGGCCAATTCCGTCTCGTTGGGTTTGACGGCGCTGGGCGTGGCCGCGATCGCGGCGTTCAACGCCGTACCGCTGGTATCCACCCAAACCGGTACGTCATGCCCGCGCAGCCAGCCGATCAAGGCGGCCAAGTCGTCGGGCGTTACGCCTGGCGGCAAACTACCGGCGATCACCACCGCGTCGGGGCGTGTCGCGGCGTCCGCCACTCGTACCTCGAGCGCGGCATAAAGCGCCGTCAGATCATCACGCGCAACCTCAAGACCGGGGCCATTGATATCGGTGACCCGGCCCTCGGTTTCGGCTAGCTTGGCGTTAATGCGCGTGTCGCCGGCCAGACGTAGGAAAGCATCCTTCAACCCCCAATCGGCGAAGGCGCGCACGAAAGCGCCATCGTTGTCGCCGCCCAGAAAGCCGGTCACCGCCACCTCGTGTCCCAGCGCGACCAGCACCCGGGCGACGTTGACGCCCTTGCCCGCCGCCTCGAGATGAGTGGCATCGGTGCGATTGACCGCCCCCAGGACGAGCGAGGGCAAACGAATCGCCAGATCCAGGGCAGGATTGAGAGTCAATGTCAGCACGCGCGCCATCAGAGTGCCTCCAACGCTTCGCGTACGGCATCGCTGGTCGACTGGCTCAGGGCCAGCTCGGCGTGCTGGCGTGCTATCTCGAGGGTCAGCTCGCGCAGCCGTGCCTTGACCATCGGTACCTGCCGCGCCGAGACCGATAACTCATCGACGCCCAGCCCCACCAACACGGGTACCGCCTGGGCGTCGCTGGCCAGTTCGCCGCACACGCCGACCCATTTGCCCTGAGCATGGGCGGCTTCAACGGTCATGCGGATCAGCGCCAGCACGGCGGGATGCAGGCCATCGGCCTGGGCCGAGAGCTCTGCGTGACCGCGGTCGATGGCCAGGGTGTACTGGGTCAGGTCATTGGTGCCGATGGAGAAGAAATCTACCTCGGCGGCCAGGCTCGGTGCCAGCAGCGCGCACGAGGGAATCTCGATCATCACGCCCAGTTGCACGTCGCTAGCCTGAACCTCGGCCTGCACGCGGTCGAAGATCTCGCGGGCGGCGCGAAACTCGGCGATGTCCTTGACCATCGGGAACATGATTCGCAACGGGCGGTCGCCCGCCGCAGTCAGCAGGGCACGCAGCTGCGTCTCGAGCACCTCGGGACGCGTCAGCGCCAGACGAATGCCACGCAAGCCGAGGAACGGATTGTCTTCTTGGGGCAACGGCCAGTACGGCAGCGGCTTGTCGCCGCCGACATCCAGCGTACGAGCGACCAACGGGCGACCATCGAGGGCGTCAATCGCCTGGCGATATTCGGCGATCTGGGTGTCCAGATCCGGTGCTTCGGGGTGCGCCATGAACACGAACTCGGTACGCAACAGCCCCACGCCCTCGGCGCCGCGCTCGACGGCATCCGCCGCGTGCGCGGTGTTTCCCAAGTTGGCGGCGACTTCGACACGATGCCCGTCCTGCGTGCGCGCTTCCTCATGGCGCGCGGCATAGGCCTCGCGCTCACGCATTTCGTGCTCTTTCAGGCGTAGCTCGGTGCGTGAGCGACGCTCGTCGGACGGTGCGGGAATCACGCGGCCTCGCTCGCCATCGACGATCACCTCAATGTCATTGGCCAGCGTCAGCACGCGTTCACCGCCACCTACCACGGCGGGAATACCCAGCGCCCGGGCGAGAATCGCGCTGTGCGAGGTCGCACCGCCGCGCGCAGTGACCAGACCGCGCACCTTAGCGGTATCCAGGCGCGCCACGTCCGAGGGGCCGACGTCATCAGTGATCAGAATGTAAGGCGTCTCCGGCGGCGTGGGCAGGCGCACACCGCACAGGATGCCCAGCACACGCCGGCCGACGTCACGCAGATCGGCGGCACGCTCGGCAAGCAGCCGATCGGCGAGGTTTTCCTGGGCGCGGGCGGCGGTATCGATGGCCGACCACCATGCCGCTTCGGCACTCGTTCCAGTACTCAACGACTCATGCGCCGCTTCGCGCAGCTCGGGGTCGTCGAGCATTTCCTCGTGCATCGAGAGGATCTCGGCGACCTCGCCGCCCTGAGCGGTCCGAACCAAGGCACGAAGCTGCTCGGCAGCTGCTCGGATCGCGGCATCGAGGCGCGCCAGTTGCGCGGCGCTGTCGCCGCGACGGGTGTCGTCGAGGCCATCGGCCCGCTCGGGGTACTCGAAGCGCGGCGTGCGCATCACGAAGGCCGGCGCGATGGCAAGCCCCGGCGATGCCGGCACGGCGGGATGCGCGACGTCGTCTTCCAAGGGCGCGGGGAGGCTCTCATCCTCATCGACAGGTGCCTCAAACGACGCCTCCTGAAGAGGTGTCACGTGCTCACCGAGGCCATCCCTGACGGCCGCGACAAGAGCTTCCAGTGCCTCGCTGGCGCCATCCCCTTCGGCGGAGAACACCAGCGTCTGGCCACGTCGCGCACCCAATCCGATGACCTTGGTCAGACTCGCCGCCGAGACCGCCTCAGCACTGCCCTCGAGCAGACGCACCTTGACCGGCATGGTTTGGCGTCGGGCAACCTGCACCAGTTGTTTGGCCGGCCGCGCATGCAGCCCGTGGGCATTGAGTACCGTCGCGCGCGCAGTCTCCGCTTCGGCGGACTCACCGGACAGCCGCGCCAGCAGTGTCGCGGCGTCGGCATCGGCGAGGCTCTCGCCGTCACCGGCATCCAGCAGGCTACCCAGGCGTTCGAGCAAACCGCGATGCGCATCACCTTGCGCCGCCAGACAGAACACCGCATTGACCGGCCCCTTGGGGCCCGAGAAGGCCTGTTCCGGCGTCGCCACGCCCAGCGTCGGCGTGATGACGCCCTGGGCACTGCTCACCAGCCATAATCCCTGGCCCAGCGCTACCGGCTCCAGCGTGTTGATCTCGGCCACGAAGCTGCTATCCACGCTGCCCACCTGGCGCAAGCGCGCCGCGGCGGCCAGCGCCAGCTCGAAGCGATCGCGCGCGGGGAACCCCAGGCACAGCGTATCGGCATCCAGACGCGCCTCGACCGGTGCTTTGGACAACAGCGTAATGATCTCTTCGCGGCTGTCGGCAGCCGCCAGACGCTCAGCTACGCCATCGCGATCGAGCACGTGCGTCAACTGGCGCAGAATATCGAGATGCTCGTCGCTCTGCGCGGCGATGGTCACCAGCAAGGTGACGCGTTGCCCATCATGCCATTCGATACCATCGGGAAATTGCAGCACCCGCACGCCGGTGGTCTTGACGTGTTCGCGACTCTCGGGAGTGCCGTGAGGAATGGTAATACCATTGCCCAGGTAGGTCGACGACTGCGCCTCGCGCTCGTGCAAGCCGTCACGGTAACCGGGCGCCACACGGCCGGCCTCGACCAAGGCCTCGCCAGCCTGATTCAAGGCATCGCGCCAATCATCGGCGTGCCGGTCGAGTAGAACGTCTTCGCTTGTCAGTGTCAGCATGGAGATCTCCAGAATGCCGCCGGAACGGAGCCGTCCGTTCCGCGGGTAAGGCCAACGATCACGCCCGACGTGGTTCCTGCATAGAGGAATAAGCACCGTTGAATCGGGACATGCCGACGATTGGATGCCAACCATCCGGCGGTTGCGGATGACGGGCTGAATCGTGTCAGCTATCTTGAAGGCAATGCTGAAACGTTCACCACGATTTATCAAGCCGCACGGGACTAGACCTTCGCAGGGGCGGACAAGCAAGACCGCGTGTCAGCCTCTAGAATAGGCGCTTTTGTATCGTCGGCTCATTCAAGGAAGACATCCATGACTCTCGCAGAAATCGCTCGACTGGCGGGCGTCTCGCGTACCACGGCCAGTTACGTGATCAACGGCCAGGCCGCCGAGCGGCGCATCCGCCCCGAGACGGTGGCGCACGTCATGGCCGTGGTTGCTAAGCATGACTACCGTATCGATGCCCAGGCGGCGGCGCTGCGTCGGGGCGCGAGCCGCACGCTGGGCTTCATCGTGCCGGACCTGGAAAACACCAGTTACGCCCGCCTGGCCAAGCGTCTGGAGAATGGCGCGCGCCGTCTGGGCTATCAGTTGCTGATCGCGGGCTCGGACGATGACCCAGACACCGAACGCGAGCTGGCGCGTGCCTTGCGCGCCCAGCGCTGCGATGCCCTTATCGTCGCCAGCAGCCTGGCCATGGATGACCCGTTCTATCCCGACCTAATGGCGAGTGGTCTGCCGATCATTGCGCTCGACCGCGCCCTAGACCCCGAACGCGTGGTCTGTGTAGTCAGCAACAACCATCAGGCTGCCGGCGCTCTGACGCGCTCGGTGCTCGACGCCGAGGTCGCTCGCATCGCTTGGCTGGATGCAGTGCCGGAGCTGTCGATCAGTGTGGAACGGCGGGCAGGCTTTCTGGAGACGGTTCGCGAGGCATCTCTCGACGACCCGATATTGCTCAGCGGTGCGCGCTACGATCGTGCTACCGGTGCGGCACTCATGAGGCGACTGATCGACGAACATGGCATTCCCGATGCTCTCGTCACTGCGTCCTATGTGCTGCTCGATGGCGTCTTCGATGTTCTGCTCGAACAAGGGGGGCTACCCGAAGAGCTGCGTCTGGCGACATTCGGTGACGACCGTCTGCTGGACTTCCTACCTTTGGCGGTCAACTCACTGCCCCAGCATCACGACCGCATCGCCGAGCTGGCCCTGACCCGTGCCATGCAGGCGGCATCCGGCGATTACCGTCCCGGCATCGATATCATCGAACGCTCGCTGCACGATCGCCGAGCTCTCAAACGGACACATGCACCGATTGGTTGACCTGCGGCATTGGCCCAAGCTCGCACAACTGTCCATGCTTTCTTCGGGATTGTCATTCATCCGACGAGGCACGTCATGAAAGAGCAAGAGCTACCACTGCAAGACCGTCGAGACGCCGGCCGGCGCCTCGCCCAGCGATTACAAGGCCATGTTGACGCTTCGGCTCTCGTACTGGGTCTCCCCCGTGGCGGGGTGCCGGTTGCTGCCGAGATCGCGCATGCTCTAGGCGCCACACTCGATGTGATGGTAGTCCGCAAGCTGGGGGTGCCCGGTCACGAGGAATTCGCCATGGGCGCCATCGCCAGCGGTGGCGTACAGGTACTCGACAAACCCCTTATCCAGCGGCTGGGCGTCGACGAACGGAGACTCGAATCGGTCATCGACCATGAGCGCCACGAACTCGAGCGTCGCGAACACGCGTTTCGCGGCGACCGAGCTTACCCCTCGCTCACCGGCCGGCAAGTGATACTGGTCGACGATGGCATAGCCACCGGTGCAACCATGCGCGCGGCGATTCACGCGGTGCGCCGCCTAGGCGCCGAGCACTGCACTCTGGCGGTGCCGGTGGCAGCTCCCGAGAGCCTCGAGGCCCTGCGCCCCGAGGTCGATCACGTCGTATGTCTGGCAGCGCCGGAACACTTTGCCTCGGTGGGTCAGTGGTACCGGCATTTCGACCAGACCAGCGACGCCGAGGTGAGCACCTGCTTGCGCCGTTCGAATGACACAGGCACGACATGAAACGTAAGCGCCTTTAAGACGCTTACGATAAGGCACGCGGTGTGGAGGAGTCTTCAACGCCGGAAGACGGTGCGTGCACAGCATGCAACCGTGCGATCAGGTGATCCTCGAGCGCGAAGCGCTCGGTAAGCGCCTTGCTCAGGCGCTCTAGCCAGGCCGGCAGACGCGTCACGTAGTGCTGGCAGCGCGTCGGCGTCGAATAGTCGTTGTCGAACTCCAGCACCATCTGCGTGGACATTTCCAGTCTTCCGAGCAGACGGTCGGCCAGAGCCAGGGCGTCTCGATCATCGAACGCCACTGCCTCGTCGCGCAGCTTCGGATAGACTTCGAAATGACCACCGCTGATGTAGTCCATCAGGGCTTCGCTGAAGGCATCGATACGTGCCTTGGAAACCGACTCCAGCTCCGCGTCGCAGGCCTCGCGCAGCTCCATCAGAGTCACCAGCATGTCATAGCGTTGTTGTAGCCAGCGGTCGATGAGCGTGTGCACCCCGCCCCAACGCTCAAGGGCCGTCTTGGTATCTTCCAGCATGATGAGTCTCTCCTGTCATGGCCGCACAGGCCACTTCCCTGACATTGAGGAAGGCGGCTCTCCTGCCGCCTTCCCGCCCCTCAACGGCGGCGAATCACGATACCGGCCAGCATCCCCAATGGAATCAGTAGCAGCACGGCGAACCCCACCAGCGTCCATTGCGGTATCGACATGCCCAACAGCAAGCCGTGTATCTCGGCGCACTCCCCCGAGCCTGAAAGCACTCGCGAGATTACGCTCCACAATGGCAGCACTTCCATCATGTAGTCCAGTCCTGGACCGCAACTGGGCACACTTTCCGAAGGCAGCGACTGCAACCACACATGGCGCGCGGCAACCGCCACACCTAGTGCCGCAGCCAGGGCGCCCAAGCCGGCATAGACGCCGCGCCCGACACGTCCTACAGGATTGTGCACCGCTCCCACGGCGAAGACGAGCGCCGCTAGCAAGACCGCAATGCGCTGCCCTATGCACAGCGGACAAGGCGTCAACCCATAGACATATTGCAATACCAAGGCCACGCCCATCATCAGCACGCACATCGCCAGGCCCAGCAAGCAGCCTCGACGCACGTTCATCGCGGCCAATCGGGTAATCATCGTCACGTCTCCTCAGGCAATCCGACTCGTTTCGTGTTGGGTCTTCGCTTCGCTCATGAAAAGGCCTGTGCCGCAGTTGCGGCACAGGCCTTGGACAACGTTTCGACTCACGCGACGCTGAGAGGTTTACCTGCACGCTCGAAATAATGCGCCAGGAAGGTCGCGAAATCCTCGTGATCGGCGCGTTCGATATCGCCTTGCTGCTGATGCGAGGTCTCGACGAGCTGCTCGAACAACGCCTCGCGCGCCCGATCCATAGGCGCTTCGCGTAACTCGGCCGCCTGTTGCTCGGCCAGGGCACGCGCTTGATCAAGATATTCGACGCCTTCGTTGACCAACTGGGCGTAAAGCTGGCCGGACGGCGTCAATTCGGGGTCGTCGAGGCGCGGCGCGAGCGCCGCGAGGGCGTCGCGATGCGGCGTGCCCTCTTCATTGGTGTCGAGCAGCTCGGCGACACCGTCGAGCTCAGCGAAGATGTCGTGGCTCCAGTCGCGCAAATAGCGCTGGCGATCGCCGACACTCAGCTTGAGCTCAGGATCACGGCCGCGCTCCACGACCAGGCGGCGGTTGTCGTCGAGGCGATCGCACTCCTCGTCGGGAATCCACGGGCTCTCGGAGAGCAGACACCACATCAGGAAGGTATCCAAAAAGCGCATCTGCGTCTCGTCGATACCCAGGGGCGTGAAAGGATCGAGATCCAGACAGCGCACCTCGATGTATTCGACACCACGCGCCTCTAGCGCCTGGGTGGGCGTCTCGTCGTGACGCGCCACTCGCTTGGGACGAATGTCGCTGTAATACTCGTTTTCGATCTGCAGGATATTGGCGTTGAGTTGGCGCCAGTCGCCGTCCACATTGACGCCGAAACGCTGATAGTCCGGCCATGGCGTGCTGATCGCATGGCGTAGCGTACCCACGTAGTTGGACAACGAGTTGAAGCAGATCTTGAGCTGCTCCTGCACCTTGTTCTGATAGCCAAGATCGGACATACGCAGGCTTGTGGCGTAACGTCCTGCCAATGTGTGCTCGCCCAGCGCTTCGAGATGATCGGGTGCCGGACCGGTCAGGAAGCTACGATCCAACGCCGGCGACGCTCCGAACAGGTACAGCAACAACCAGCTGTGACGCCGGAAGTTGCGGATCAGATCGAAATAGCGGCTGGAGCGATAGCCCTCCAGGCTCTCACCGTCGCGGCCTTCGAGCTCACGCAGCATCGGCCACAGGTTCTCGGGTAGCGAGACGTTGTAGTGAACACCGGCGATGGACTGCATGATGCGCCCGTAACGCACGTCGAGCCCCTTGCGGTAGACGTGCTTCATGGTGCCGACATTGGAGGTGCCGTAATCGGCAATGGTCACGCTGTCGTTGCCATCCAGGCGGCTCGGCATGCTTGCCGGCCAGATCAATTCATCGCCGAGCTGCCGATAGCTGTAGCGCAGTAGATCACCGAGAAACGCCAGGGCGTCGTCGGGGCGACAGTAGACCGGCGTAATGTACTCGAGCAATGCTTCCGAGTAATCGGTGGTGATATAGGGATGCGCGAGCTTGGAGCCCAGGGCATGGGGATGGGGCGTTTGGGCGATGCGCCCGGCGCCATCGACGCGCAAGCCTTCTTTCTCGATGCCGCGGCGCAAGCGGCCGAATCGCCCTTGGCGAGCCAGCCCGTGCATGCGCTGAATGGCGGTGGCGAGTGTTTCGGACAAGATAAATTCCCTCACGTCTGGGAAAAGCGCAGCTTTCCCTGGTGTCACCGGTGGATCGTGGCTCGCCGGCATCGCCGGACGATCTCATGTGTGCGGCTAACGGAAACATCGCCGAGGACAACCTCGGCGGATCGTCGGCCCCTGAGCGCGCCGCATTAAAAAACCATTATGGAGGCGGCCGGCCACCTTTCAAGGCAAATCGCGCGCACGAGGCGTTTCACGATTGGCGACGTGCCTTCGCCAATGCTTCACCGAGTGCCCCGAGACCTTCGCTCGCCGGTTGCGAATCACGCTTGCCGCCCCCGCCACGCTGCCCACGTGAGCGACGCGGTTCGTCGCCGCTCGAGGCATCACTCGGCGCATCGCCCATACGCATGGACAATCCGATCCGGGCGCGTTCGAGATCGACTTGCATGACCTTCACTTTGACGATGTCGCCGGCCTTGACCACCTGACGCGGATCCTCGACGAACTTCTCGGAGAGTGCCGAGATATGCACCAGGCCATCCTGATGAACGCCGATATCCACGAACGCCCCGAAGTGCGTGACGTTGGTCACACTGCCCTCGAGGATCATCCCTGGCTCGAGATCCTTGAGAGTTTCCACGCCTTCGCGGAACTCGGCGGCCTTGAACTCGGGGCGCGGGTCGCGACCGGGCTTGTCGAGCTCCTTGAGAATATCGCTGATGGTAGGCACACCGAAGGTATCATCGACGTAATCAGCCGGATTGAGCGACTTGAGAAAGCTGCTATCGCCGACCACGCCGGCTAGGTCACGCTCATGACGCTGGGCAATGCGATTGACCACCGTGTAAGCCTCGGGGTGCACGGCGCTGGCATCGAGCGGGTTGTCGCCGTCCGCGATACGCAAGAACCCCGCGCACTGTTCGAAGGTCTTGGGCCCTAGTCTGCTGACATCCAGCAACTCGCGACGCGACGTAAAGCGCCCCTTGGCGTCGCGCTGGGCAACGATGTTCTCGGCCAGCGTCGGATTGAGACCGGAAACACGTGACAGCAAGGCGCCGGACGCCGTGTTGAGCTCGACGCCCACGGCGTTGACGCAGTCCTCGATGACCGCCTCAAGACTGCGCGAGAGCTGGACCTGAGAAACGTCGTGCTGGTACTGGCCCACGCCGATGGACTTGGGCTCGATCTTGACCAGCTCGGCGAGCGGGTCCTGCAAGCGCCGGGCGATGGAGATCGCGCCGCGCACGGTGACATCGAGCTGCGGGAATTCGCGCGAAGCGAGCTCTGAAGCCGAATACACCGAGGCACCCGCCTCGCTGACCATGACCTTGGCAAGCGACCGCGACGTCCGCTTGACCACCTCGCCGGCGAGTTTGTCGGTCTCGCGGCTGGCGGTACCGTTGCCCACCGCGATCAGGGCCACGTCATGCTTGTCGACCAGCCCCGCCAGCGTGGCCAGGGACTGATCCCAGCGCTTCTGTGGCGCATGTGGGTAAATCACCGTATCTTCCAGATACTTGCCGGTCGCGTCGACGACCACGACCTTGCAGCCGGTACGCAGCCCCGGGTCGATAGCCAGAGTCGCCTTCGCCCCGGCGGGCGCTGCTAGCAACAGATCCTTGAGATTGGCGGCGAAAACCTCGATGGCCTCGCGCTCAGCGCGTTCGCGCAGGCGACTCATCAACTCGGTCTCTAGGTGGGTGTAAAGCTTGACACGCCAGGTCCAGCGCACCACTTCCTTGAGCCAACGCGAGGCCGGCTGCGTGGCGGTGAGTGCCACGCCGACGTGCTTGGCAATGGCGACTTCGGCAGGATGAATCTCGGCGTCTTCCTCGCCCGGTAGACGAATCGCCAACGCCAGCATGCCCTCGTTGCGGCCCCGGAACATGGCCAGCGCACGATGCGAAGGCGCCTTGGCGAACGATTCGTCGTGTTCGAAGTAATCGGAGAACTTCGCGCCTTCCTGCTCCTTGCCACTCATCACACGCGAGACAAGCTGCCCCTCACTCCACAGCCGCTCGCGCAGTTGCCCCACCAGGTCGGGGTCTTCGCTGAACTGTTCCATGAGGATCTGCTTGGCGCCATCCAATGCGGCCTTGGCGTCCTCGATGGCGGGCGTATCGCCTTCGGCGGCGCGAACATATTTTGCCGCTTCGGTCTCGGGGTCGAGATCGGGATCGGCCAAAAGGGCCTCCGCCAGCGGTTCGAGCCCTGCCTCTCGGGCGATCTGCGCTTTGGTGCGACGCTTCTTCTTATAGGGCAGGTACAGATCTTCGAGACGCTGCTTGGTATCGGCAGCCTGGATCAATGCCGCCAGAGCGTCGGTCAATTTGCCCTGTTCGTCGATGCTGGCAAGCACCGCGACACGGCGCTCCTCCAGCTCACGCAAATAGCGCAGACGCTCTTCCAGCGTGCGTAGTTGAATGTCATCCAGCCCGCCGGTGACTTCCTTACGGTAACGAGAGATGAAGGGCACGGTAGCGCCGTCGTCGAGCAGGGCCACAGCAGCACTGATCTGCTGGGAACGAACGGCGAGTTCTTCGGCGAGCCGAGAAACGATCTTGAGATTGGCGTCCATGATGTCCTTGACGTTCTCCGGGCCGGGCGCGAGACGCTCGGCAAAACCTCGGCCCGCGATAGCGCGGGCCGGCATGTCGAAAGCCGTTTGTCGAAAACGACCTGTCACAGAAGTGGCGACAAGGTATCACAACCGCCGGCGCGACGCAGATGGCGCTTCCTTATCCCGTCTCGTCGGGCACGAACCGCAGCGCCAGGCCATTGTTGCACCAGCGCAGGCCGGTCGGCTCGGGACCGTCCTCGAAGACGTGGCCCTGATGCCCGCCACAACGCGCGCAGTGGTACTCGGTACGTGGAATCAGCAACACGAAGTCCAGTTCTGTCAGCAGATGGCCTTCGATATGGTCGAAGAAGCTCGGCCAGCCAGTGCCGGAGTCATACTTGGTCCGCGAGGAGAAAAGCGGCAAGTCACAACCGGCACAGCGATATTCACCGGCGCGCGTCTCCTTGTCGAGCGGACTGCTACCTGCCGGCTCGGTATCGGCCTCACGCAGAATACGATAGCGCTCTTTGCTGAGTCGCTCGCGCCACTCGGCGTCATCGAGCGTGAGCACCTCGACATCCGCGCCCCGTTCCAGCGACAACTTGGGGCGTGCCAGGACGAAACCCGGCACTGCACCCAGGATTCCCGCGACACCCAACCAGCCCAAAAAACGACGGCGATGCATGACGTGTCCTCCTTGCGATACATAACGGGGAGAGCCGATGGCCGACTCTCCCCGTTAGAGGCGAATTCCACTGAATGGTTCGCTTCGTCAGGTCAGCGCAGGACCGGCGGCAACAATATCCTCGTCGACGCCTTCGAACTTGGCGAAGTTGGCGATGAACTTGTCTGCCAATACGCGCATGTGGCGTTCGTAGTCGGCGCTATCCGGCCACGCCTGACGCGGGTCGAGCAGCGTCGAGTCGACGCCCGGCACGGCCACCGGCACGTCCAGGTTCAATCCCTCGATGTGACGCGTCTCGACGTCCTTGAGGTCGCCGTTCTGGATCGCCGCGATGATCGCCCGTGTGGTGGGAATGCTGAAGCGCGAGCCACCCTCGCCGTAGGCGCCACCGGTCCAACCGGTGTTGACTAGGTATACACGCGACTCGAAGGCCTCGACGCGCTTGACCAGCAGATCGGCGTACTCGCGCGCCGGACGCGGGAAGAACGGCGCACCGAAGCAGGTCGAAAACGTCGCTTCCAGACCGGCAGAGGCGCCCATTTCGGTGGAGCCGACTTTGGCGGTGTAGCCGGATAGGAAGTGATAGGCGGCAGCTTCCTTGGACAATAGCGACACCGGCGGCAGCACCCCGCTCATGTCGCAGGTCAAAAAGATGATCGCATTGGGCTCGCCGGCCAGGTTCTCGGGCACGCGCTTGTCGATGTGCTCGAGCGGATAGGCGGCGCGGGAATTCTGGGTCAGGCCGTCATCGCTATAATCGGGATGGCGACACTCGTCGAGGACCACATTCTCGAGCACCGTACCGAAGCGAATGGCCTTCCAGATAAGAGGCTCATTCTTCTCCGAGAGGTCGATGCATTTGGCGTAGCAGCCGCCTTCCAGATTGAATACGGTGCCCTCTCCCCAACCATGTTCGTCGTCGCCGATCAGGTAGCGTTCAGGATCAGCGGAGAGCGTGGTCTTGCCGGTGCCCGAAAGACCGAAGAACAGCGTGGTTTCGCCATCCTCACCAACGTTGGCGCTGCAGTGCATGGGCAGTACGTCTTTCTCGGGCAACAGGAAGTTTTGCACCGAGAACATGGCCTTCTTCATCTCGCCGGCGTAGCGCATGCCGGCGATAAGCACGCGGCGCCGGGCGAAGTTGAGGATCACCGTGCCGTCGGAGTTCGTGCCGTCACGCTCGGGCACGCACTCGAAATGCGGCGCATTGAGGATGGTCCACTCGCTCTTGCCCTTGGGGTTGTAGCCTTCGGGACGCACGAACAAGTTCCGCCCGAAAAGATTGTGCCAGGCGGTCTCGGTGGTGACACGAATCGGCAGGTAATACTCGGGGTCGGCACCGACATGCAATTCGGAGACGAAGTTGTCACCCTCGGCCAAGTAATCCTCGACACGCTCCCACAGCGCGTCGAACTTGTCGGCGTCGAACGGCTGATTGACGCTCCCCCAGTCGATCAAGTCCGCCGTGGAGGGCTCCTTGACGACGAAACGATCCTTCGGGGAGCGGCCGGTCCGCCGTCCGGTATTCGCCACGAAGGCACCGTTGTCGGCGAGATGGCCTTCACCGCGCACGATGGCATGCTCGATCAACGCGGCGCTGCTCAGATTGGTATGGGTTTGCACGGGACGTGCCTCGTGGGTTGCCGGGGAGGCGGCTGGGGTCGTGGTCATTATCGTGTCCTGGGCCCGGAGGGCGTTTCTCTCTCGTTAACCGATGCTTACTCGCCAGGGCCACCCGGACAATGGATTGCCTCTTGTGAGGACAAGGCGAGACTGAGGGGCCGTCATTATGGCAAAAAGGCTCTGCGCGGAAAACGTCACCAGCACGCTGATGACACCGCACGCACTTGGGCATGACACGCGTCAGATCAATGCAGGGTCGCGGCGCCTGCGCCCGGCGATTCGATCAGGGACTCGATATCGGCGGCACTGAAACGATAATGGCTATGACAGAAATGGCATTGCGTCTCCACTTCGCCCTGCTCGTGCACGATGTTGCGCAACTCCTCGGCACCCAAGCCATGCAAGGCATTGGCGATGCGCTCGCGCGTACAGGTACAGCCGAAGCGTAGCGTTTTGGGATCGAAGACGCGGGTCTGCTCCTCGTGAAAGAGGCGATGGAGTAGCTTGTGTTGCTCGAGGTCGAGCAATTCCGTATCGCTCAGCGTGGTAGCCAAGTGCACGGTGCGCTGCCAGGCATCGGGATCGCTATTGGCCTCGTCGTCGGGCAGTTGCTGCAGCAGCATTCCCGCCGCACGGCGGCCGTCGGCCGCCAACCACAGGCGCGTGGCCAGCTGTTCGGAACGCGCGAAGTAATCCTCCAGGCAGGCAGCCAGGCTATCGGCCTCGACGGCAACGATACCCTGATAGCGCTGACCCTCGCGAGGGTCGAGCGTGATCACGATCTGCGCCTCGCCAACCAGGGACGTGAGCGACGCGTTTTCCTCGGGAAGCGCCGCTTCGTCATCGAGACGCGCGATGGCACGCAAGTCGCCACCAGGGTTGGACTCCGCCATCAGCAAACGTACGGCTCCCTGTCCACGTACCTCAAGGCTTACGGTGCCATCGAGTTTGACCGTCTCGGTGAGCAGGGCAACGGCGCTCAGCAACTCGCCGAGCTGACGGCTTACGGCCTGGGGATAGGCATGCTTGTCGAGCACCTCGGCGTAGGCCTGCTGCAGGTTGACGATTTCGCCGCGCACGTTGGTAGCGTCGAAAAGAAAACGTTGGATCTGGTCGGTCATGATGGTTCGTCGTCAGGTTGGGGAAAGCCGGAATGGATGCTATGCCGGCATTCAATCATCGAAGCCATGGCGCTGGAAGTCCTGAATCGCGCGGCGCTGCTTCTTGTCGGGGCGACCATGTGGCCCTTGCATGCTTTGGTTGGCCAGGCGCCGATTTTGGGCTTCGCGCTCACGCCGTGCCAGGCTGGCCGACGTTTCACGGTAGAGCTCGCGGGCCTCGGCGGCGCCGCGGCGCTGACCGGAGAGCCCCGTCACCTCGACTTCGAGGGTGTCCCAGCCTTGCGGCACTTTGACCAAGGCGCCGAGCTCGACCGCCTTACTGGTCTTCACGCGCCCGCCATTGTAGTGGACCTTGCCACCTTCAATGGCTTTCTTGGCCAGGCCACGCGTCTTGAAGAAGCGTGCCGCCCATAGCCACTTGTCGATACGGATCGTGTCGCTCATGTTTCTCCCTGCATCGCCGCCTCAATACGCGAGAACGCCCTACGAACGAGACGTGTAACGTGGGTGCCGCAGGGCGACTTTTCAAGGCGGGAGGAGGCGCGATCAACGGCGCGCTGCACTCGGCATATCCTGCGGCAAGAGCGTGGCGAAACGCTCGAGGGCGATGAAATTTTCCAGCTCGCGCTCGGGTCGTTGGCTGTCGGGCTGCTTGATGCCCAACAAATAGCGAATGCCGTATTCGCGCGCGCTTTCCAATACCGCGGGGTTGTCATCGATGAACAAGGTACGCGCGGGCTCGAACGGCTCGATGTCCTGCAACGCGAACCAGAACTCGGGCGCTTCCTTGGCGACGCCCACGTCCGCCGACGAGACGATGGCATCGAGATACCCTTCAAGCCCGGTCAGCGGCAACTTGAGCGCCAAACTTTCACGGTCGGCGTTGGTCGCCAGCACGACACGCGGATGCGCCTTCTTGAGCCATTTGAGGAAATCCAGCGCATCGCCGCGCAAGCCGATCAAGTGTTGCACCTCACGCTTGAGCGCGACCACATCGACGCCCAGCTCACGGCTCCAGTAGGCCAGGCTGTACCAGTTGAGCGTGCCCTGCTCGCCGATGATACGCGAACGTAGCGTATCGGCGTGATGGGCATCCAGCTTGTGCAGTTCCACATAGCGCTGCGGCAAGTGTTCCAGCCAGAAATGGCTGTCGAAATGCAAGTCCAACAGTGTGCCATCCATGTCGAGCAGCACAGTGTCGATGGCGTTCCAGTCAACCATGATGGGCTCCCGCCAGGGTGGATATCGAACCTAATGCTCCCTTATTGTACGCTGCATGATAGCTACCCGCACGGAGACACCATGGCCTTTTCTTCCCATCACGATGGCGGCATGCCGCCCGACGACACCGGCGTGGGCCATCCCAAGCCACACCTCTTGAGCCGCCGTGAAGTCGCCCGCAGCCGCTTGTTCGCCGTCGAAGAACTCGAGTTGCGCTTCGCCAACGGCGCCGAGCGCACTTTTGAGCGCCTCACGGGCAGCGGCAATGGCCATGGCGGTGGCGCCGTGATGATCGTCGCCATGCCGGACCCGGAGCATGTGTTGCTGATTCATGAATATGCCGCGGGTTTCGACGACTATGCCTTGACCTTGCCCAAGGGGCTCATCGACCCCGGCGAGGACATCGTCAGTGCCGCCAATCGCGAATTAATGGAAGAATGCGGCATGGGCGCGCAACGCATCGAGCCATTGGTGGAGCTCTCCCTGGCACCCAACTACATGAGCCACCGCATCCATGTCATGCTCGCCACCGACCTTTACGAGAAGCGCTTGCCCGGCGATGAGCCGGAACCGCTGATCGTCGAACGTCACCCTATCGAGGATATCGCCTCCCTGTTGGCGCGCGAGGACTTCCATGAAGGACGCGCCATCGCCGCCCTGTTCATTGCGCGCGACCGCCTACGCAGCGAGCGCACCCACGAACAGTGGTGGTGAGCCATCGTCCAAACGCAACGAAGCCCCGTCATAGCGGGGCTTCGTCGTATCACTCTCGAGCGTGATAGCGGCTCACTTCATAAGCCTTTCAGATGATCATTCTTCGGGATCGACATCCTGTGCGGAATCGACACCGTGATTGTCTTCCGGATCATCCATACTTTCCGGAACCGGGCCATCATCTGCGTCGGGATCGGCAGCAGTTCCACCTTGGGCGGCGGTATCACCCTGCTCGGTATTGGCCGACCCGGTTTCGGTGCTCAGACCTTCCTGATCACCACCGGGAATGCTGTCTTCTCCGTCGACATGTCCCGTGGTTTCACCACTGGCGGTGCCACCTTCAGCCTTGGTCGAGCCTTGCTCGGTGTTGGCAGACCCTTTCTCACTGCTGACGTCCGGCGCCGAATCGTCTTGCGCGAAAGCACCTGCCGTGGGGAGTGCCAGGAGCGCGGCGAAGGTCAGAGCGGTAAGTTGCTGTTTCATGCGAATCCTCCTTAATCCTTTACGCCTTCACATTCAGGTGAAGTGCATGGGTTGCGTGGGCAAAAGGCCATCGCTTAACCCTGTACAAACCTTAGATAAGGTATCGACATGACGCAAGGTCAGCCCACCACTTAGCGCCTTAACGGCAATCTCAACGTGCCGTCAGTTGCTCGAAGCCCCCATGTTGTGCACTGCGTCGCCCCGCTTCGAGCACCTGCATTACCACCAGGGATTCCTCCGCCGATACGGGGTTGTTCCCCTGGCCCCGTATCGCCTTGCGAATGCCCGTGTAATAAGCCGGATAATTGCCCGCCCGTGTGGGGACCTCCCGCAATTCAGGGCGCGCACCGGCGTCATTCACATTGGGGACGGTATGTAGCCCATGTTGATGATCTTCGCCCCATTCCGGTGTGGGCCGGCGCTCGCCACACTTGAGCATGTCCTCTTGCGGGTCGAGTCCATGCTTGACGTAGCTGCCATGCGTGCCGTGCACGGAGAAGCGTGGCGCGGGTGCCGCCATCAGGCTGCCCGCGTGAAGAATGACCCGCCGCTGACCATAGCGGAGTACGGCATGAAAATAATCATCGACCTGCGCGCCATCGCGTTGGCAGGCCTGATCAAGAGATATCTCCTCGGGCATACCGAACAATACTAACGCCTGGTCGATGAGATGCGGGCCCAAGTCGTACCAGATACCGCCACCCGGGGCGGCCGATTCGCGCCAGCGCGCCTTGACCTCGGGGCGGTAACGATCGAAGTGCGATTCGAAATGCGCGACGCGTCCTAGATCGCCACGCTCGAGCAGATCTCGCACGGTCAGGAAATCCGCATCCCAGCGCCGATTGTGGAAGACAGAGAGCAGCTTGCCCGCCCGCGAGGCTTGTTCGACTAGTGACTCGGCCTCGTCGAGGGTAACCGTGAAGGGTTTGTCGATCACCACATGCTTGCCGGCGGCCAAGGCGGCACTCGCCAGATCGTAGTGCGTATCGTTGGGGGTGGGGATCACCACCAGATCGATATCATCGCGCGCGAAGAGCGCGGCCGCGCTGGCTTCGATTCCGACCTGGGGCCAATCAGCCGCCACCTTGGCAGCATCGCTGCTGGAAATCGCCTGCAAGGTCATGCCGTCCTCCGCCATCAATAGCGGCACATGGAATGTCTTGCTGGCGAACCCGTAACCTACCAGTCCTACATTGATCTTATCGGTCATACTCAACCCCTTGTACTTCTACGCCGCTACCATGGGCCATGCCCGAGACACGATGGATACCATCGGTACGCGCAGTGACAAAGCGTCACCAAAAACCTCGGCGACTTGGCTTACGAGCGCCATACTGAAAGCTGGGCTTCACTCACCCTGCCACGTTACCGGGAGAGACGTTATGTGTTGCTCGGAAGAGAGTCTCGAGCTGCTACTGGAAACATTATGGTACGACATCGAGCAATGGCTAATGATGGACGACGCCGCTCAGGCTTGGCAACTTGCCGCCTGACGCCGCGTACTACCTATTTCGAGGCTTACCCCGACGTTTCGTGGCGAGCCTTGTCTGGCGATGATTTTCCCGTCACTGGCAGCGGCTACATGCTCAGTCCGTGAAGCCGACGATGTCTGTCCTACACTTAAGGGACAAATTTCACCATTGGGGACATCATCATGCGTCACACACCCCGTAACGTTACCCAGAAACTGATCGCCTCGCACCTCGTCAGCGGCGACATGACGCCGGGTGCGGCCATCGGCCTGAACATCGACCAGACCCTCACCCAAGATGCCACCGGCACCATGGTAATGCTGGAGCTGGAAGCCATGGCGCTCGACCGGGTCAAGACAGAGGT
Source organism: Chromohalobacter canadensis (assembly GCF_034479555.1). Taxonomy (NCBI): domain Bacteria; kingdom Pseudomonadati; phylum Pseudomonadota; class Gammaproteobacteria; order Oceanospirillales; family Halomonadaceae; genus Chromohalobacter; species Chromohalobacter canadensis. The sequence continues at coordinate 822,437 of NZ_CP140151.1, forward strand.
CTCCGCCCAGTACGTCGACCACAACCTGATTCAGGAAGACAACAAGAACCCCGACGATCACCGCTTCTTGCAGACTTCGGCGGAACGCTTGGGAGTTTGGTTTTCACGTCCAGGCAACGGCGTCAGCCATCCCACGCACCAGCAACGCTTCGGCAAGCCCGGCAAAACGCTGTTGGGGTCCGATAGCCATACGCCGGCCGCCGGTTCGCTGGGCATGCTCGCGATCGGCGCCGGGGGCATCGACGTCGCCATGGCGATGGCCGGCGAACCCTTCCATACGCGTATGCCGGAAGTCTGGGGCGTGCGCCTGGAGGGCTCCCTGCCCGATTGGGTCAGCGCCAAGGATGTGATACTGGAAATGCTCCGCCGCCATGGCGTTAGCGGCGGTGTGGGATGCATCATCGAGTACTATGGTCCCGGCCTTGAGCATCTTTCCGCGATGGACCGCCATGTCATCGCCAACATGGGAGCGGAACTCGGTGCCACTACCAGCGTCTTCCCATCCGACGCGGCAGTGAAGGCATTCCTCGACGCCGAGGGGCGCGGCGAAGACTGGCACGAGCTACTGCCGGATGACGGCTGTAGCTATGATCGCCACGAGACAATCGATCTTTCGCAGCTCGAGCCCTTGATCGCCACCCCGTCGAGCCCCGGCAATGTCGTTCCCGTGCGGGAAGTGGCCGGCGAGCCACTATCGCAGGCATACGTCGGCTCCTCGGCCAATCCCGGCTATCGAGACTTCGCCATCGTCGCCGCCATGCTCAAGGAACGGACCATCGACGACAACGTCTCGCTGGAGATCAACCCTACCTCGCGCTCGATTCTCGAAACGCTGACCCGCGACGGTCATTTGTTGAACCTGCTCGGCGCCGGCGCCCGACTGCATCAGGCCGGCTGCAATGGCTGCATCGGTATGGGTCAGGCGCCGGCCAACGACACCAACAGCCTGCGCACGGTGCCGCGCAACTTTCCCGGCCGCTCAGGCACGCGCGAAGACCGTGTATTCCTGTGCAGCCCGGAAACCGCCGCAGCCTCGGCACTCAAGGGTGTGATCACCGACCCCCGGACGCTGGGCATGGCCTACCCCCAGGTGCGAGAGCCCAACGATCCGATCATCAACACCCGCACCCTGATCGCCCCAATGGAAGCGTCCAAGGCGCGCAAGGTGCATCTGATCAAGGGGCCGAACATCGAGTCGCTGCCGGATTTCGAGCCGCTCGAGACACAGCTTGACCTGCCGATTCTGGTCAAGGCCGGCGACGATGTCTCCACTGACGAGATCATGCCTGCCGGCGGCGAGGTGCTGCCCTACCGTTCCAACATTCCCAGGATCGCCGAGTTTTCCTTTCGTGGCGTCGTCGACGGCTATGCCGAACGTGCCCGCGAGACAGGCGATCATATCGTCATCGGTGGCGAGAATTACGGCCAAGGCTCGAGCAGGGAACACGCCGCCATCGCCCCACGCTACTTGGGCATGCGTGTCGTCATCGCCAAGAGCTTTGCCCGTATTCACCACCAGAATCTGGTCAACTTCGGCGTGCTGCCGCTGACTTTCTCCGACGGCGACGATTACGACGCGCTCGAGGTCGATACCCGCATCGGCTTCGACAAGCTACAAGAAGCGCTGGAAGCCGGCGGTCCCGTGACGGCCCAGGCTGACGGTAGAACGCTGACGCTCGAACACGCCTTGACTCCACGCCAGGTCGAGATCTTGTTCAGCGGCGGGCTGATCGCCTGGATGCGCAACCAGAAGGCAGCCTGACGAGCCCACCATCGAGTAGGAGGGGGAGTCACCTCCCCCGTCCTCTCACACCACCGTACGTACCGTTCGGTATACGGCGGTTCATGAAGAGCGGCTAAGCCCTCTTGCCGTGTCGAGTACCGAGATCAGCCCCTGCTGCTCGAACCACTTCCGTGGCAGGGCCTGATTCATGTGCGAGGCTCCCGCATTCCACCAAGGACCTCGTCCATTCCCCGCTGACTTCCAGGCACGGGGCTCGTCCAACCCTAGCGCCAGGAGCTTCCGACGCCGGGTGCCTGGACGTTTCCACTGCCGCCATATCACGCAGCGCAAGCGTCGGCGTACCCATTGATCCAGCGCTTCCAGGGGACGCTTCACATCGACGAGGCTGAAGTAGCTGGCCCAGCCGCGTAGGACGGGGGCCAACGCCTCAGTGACTCGCCGGATGTTGTGGCCCCTGCCACGCTTCAGGATCTCGCGGACACGCTGCATCAAGCGCTGCAAGCTGGCCTGGGTCAGCGTCAGCCGTGGCAGCTTGTGCCGAGTCAGCGTGTACCCCAGGTAGCCTCGCTGCCAGGGGCGATCCACCGCGCTTTTGGCGTGGTTGACCATGAGCCGAAGTGAGTTCTCGAGATACTCACTCAGGCTGGCCATGACACGCTCGCCCGCTCGCTGACTCCGCACGTAGATTTGCATGTCGTCGGCGTAGCGGCAGAAGCGGTGGCCGCGGCGTTCCAGCTCCTTGTCCACGTCATCCAGCAGGATATTCGCCAGCAGCGGACTCAGCGGCCCGCCCTGGGGCGTACCCTGCTCTCTTGGTGTGGTCAGGCCGTGCTGGAACATCCCAGCTTCCAGATAGCGACGGATCAGGCGCAGTACTCGCTTATCGTGAACGCGACGCGCGACCCGTGCCATCAACAGGTCGTGGTTCACTCGGTCGAAGAAAGCTTCCAGATCGAGGTCGACCACCCAGCGGTGGCCGGCAGAAACGTGAGCCTTCATCGCCGAGACGGCCTGTTGGGCGCTACGCTTGGGGCGGTAGCCGTAACTCGACTCCGAGAAGCTTGGGTCGAAAGTCGGCGTCAGCACCTGCAGCAGCGCCTGCTGGATCAGCCGGTCGGTGACCGTGGGAATACCGAGCTGTCGGGTCCCGCCCTTGGGCTTGGGGATCTTGGCGGCTCGGATCGGGCTGGGGTGGTACTCACCGGCCAGCAGCCGCTCGCGCAGCGTCGGCCAGTGCTGTTTCAGGTGGTCGGTCAACTGGTCCACCGTCATGCCATCGGCACCCGGCGCCCCTTTGTTGGTGACCACCCTACGGTAAGCCCGCGCCATGTTGGCCTTCTCTACCACGGCTTCCATGAGCGGGGCGGGCTCCGCTTTCGTCCACGATGACGACGCCGGGACCGTCTCGACGCCCACCGGCTGGGACGCGGGGTTCCACCCCGGCCCCTCTGGGTGGGTGGCGGCGTTAGCGCCCATTGCTGTCTTCACGATCAATCCTCGAGACGTCATCGCCTACTCGCGGTTCTTCATGTTCGGCCCTTGGTGCCGGGGTGAACCGGCACTTACTATGGCCTTGGCTGACGTCTGATGGTCCTTCCCGTCGCCTCTCGACGCCGGTAGCACTGTGGCAGACCACCAGACCTCCCAGGGTAAGACGCGCGACCTTCCCGCTTATGCCTGTCGGATGTACGCCATGGCGTTTCGTGCAAGTACCGGGCTTTGGTGATCGTTGCCACCTCACCCCGCCAGGACGCCTCATATCCGCTTCCTGTTCGTCAGGCCAGCGTTTTGCCTCGGGCTTCCTTCGGATTCTCCCTCGCAGAAGACACCCTTGCCGTCGGCTAGTACTTCCCCTTGCCGGGTGTACAGGGGACTTTCACCCCCAAGTCATCCCGAGGCACCACCCCCGGGAACAGCGCCAGTCTGGCGCTGCGCGCCATGCCTGGCGCACAACGAAAAAAGCGGCCCCGCAGGGCCGCTTGTATGACACAGCCTACGCCGTCTCAATCGTCCAGCGCCTCGGGCAGGTCAGTAACCGCCCCTTTCGACGCGGAACTGACCGTCTTGGCGTACTTGGCCAGCGTGCCCCGGGTGTAACGCGGTGCCGGGCGCTTCCAGGCCGCGCGGCGGCGCGCCATCTCGGCGTCGTCGATATGCAGCGTCATGATGTCGTTCTCGGCGTCGATGGTGATCTCGTCGCCATCTTCGACCAGGCCGATGGGACCACCGACGAAGGCTTCCGGCGTGATGTGCCCGACCACGAAACCATGGCTGCCGCCGGAGAAGCGACCGTCGGTGATCAAGGCCACCTTGTCGCCCAGCCCGCGGCCCATGATCGCCGAGGTCGGCGTCAGCATCTCGCGCATGCCCGGGCCACCCTTGGGCCCTTCATAGCGAATCACGACGACGTCGCCGGCGACCACGGTCAGGTCGTTGATGCGTGCCTGTGCCTCCTCTTCGGAGTTGAACACGCGAGCACGCCCGGTGAAGCGGGTACCTTCCTTGCCGGTGATCTTGGCCACCGCCCCTTCGGGGGCCAGATTGCCGTAGAGGATGCGCAGGTGGCTGCTCGATTTGATCGGTGCCTCCAGCGGCTTGATGATTTCCTGCCCCGTCGGATAAGGCGTCACGTCGGCCAGGTTCTCGGCCAGCGTCTTGCCGGTCACGGTCAGACAATCGCCGTGGAGCAATCCCGCATCGAGCAGGATCTTCATCATCGGCTGGATGCCGCCGATCGCCACCAGCTCGCTCATCAGGTAATGGCCGCTGGGACGAAGGTCGGCGAGCACCGGCACACGCTTGCCGATCTCGGTGAAATCGTCGAGCGAGAGTTCTACCCCGATGGTGTTGGCCATGGCGATCAGGTGAAGCACGGCATTGGTGGAGCCGCCCAGGGCAATGACCACGGTGATGGCGTTCTCGAACGCCTTGCGGGTCATGATGTCCGAGGGCTTGATGTCCAGCTCGAGCAGCTTGAGCACGGCTTCGCCGGCGGCGCGGCTATCGTCTTTCTTGCTCTGGGACACCGCATCCTGTGCCGAGGAGTTGGGCAGGCTCATACCCATCGCCTCGATCGCCGATGCCATGGTGTTGGCGGTGTACATGCCGCCGCAGGAACCCGGCCCAGGAATAGCGACTTCTTCGATCTGCTTGACTTCGATCAGCGACTTGTTGCCCTGCGAGTAGGCGCCCATCGCCTCGAACACCGACACCAGGTCGGTATGCCCGGCGCCAGGCTGGATGGTGCCGCCGTAGACGAAGATGCTGGGCCGATTGAGACGCGCCAGGCCGATCATGCAGCCAGGCATATTCTTGTCGCAGCCACCGATGGCGACCACGCCATCGAAGCCCTCGCACCCGGATACCGCCTCGATGGAATCGGCGATGATCTCGCGCGAGGCCATCGAATACTTCATGCCTTCGGTGCCGTTGGCGATGCCATCACTGATGGTGATGGTATTGAACACCACACCCTTGCCACCGGCAGCATCGGCGCCGTCACTGGCAGCGTCGGCCAATACGTTGATGTGGCTGTTGCACGGTGTGACGCGGCTCCAGGTCGAGGCGATGCCCACCTGCGGCTTCGTGAAATCCTCGTCGTTGAAGCCTACCGCACGCAGCATTGCACGGCTGGCAGCCTTGCCGGGGCCATCGACGACATTGGCGGAATGGCGGCGACGGTGATCGGCGTTGGCGGGAGAGTCCTGCTGGCTCATCAAGTGCTCCTGTTTCGTCTGGTAGGCCCGAGGGCGAATTATATGAGCGACGCATGCCGGCTGTGGTGATACAGCGGGAAAGACAAGCGACATAAACGTCGGTGTCACGGTGGCATGACATTGCGTGGGCGTGATGGCTCTTGTGAAGCGGCGCTTTTGAAACGGACAGGCACGCCCCTCGCAGCAAAGGGGTAAGCCCATTGTAACGACGTTGGGCGCGATCGGACATCCGACCATGGCGGAATTCGCCTATCGCCGTGAGCTCGATTGTCTATGCAATACTGTCCGGGTGCTTTGTTCCACCTTTTCCCTACCGAGATCCAAGTGAGCCTGCCATGTTCGACTTCAAGGAAATCGAAGCCTTCGTCTGGATCGTACAGCTCGGTTCGTTTCGCCTTGCCGCGCGTCATCTACACTTGACACAACCGTCGGTTTCTGATCGCATTGCGCGGCTCGAATCGATAGTCGGCGAACCCTTGCTGGAGAGAACCCAACGACCCATCCAGCCCACGCCAAAGGGACGTCAGTTTCATCGCCATGCACTGCGCCTGATGGACGCGCGCCAAGAAGCCATGACCATGCTGGAATTGGCGACGCCCTTTCAGGGCACTCTTCGACTAGGTGTCGTCGAGTCAATCGCACATAGTTGGTTACCCCAATTTCTAGCTGAGCTATCACAACGATTTCCGGATATGACATTGGAGCTTGAGGTCGATAGTTCCCCGGGACTTGCAGCTAAGCTACATAATCGCGATGTCGATATGGCATTTCTGATGGGGCCGGTCAACGTTCAGGAAGTGTTCAACCGATTTCTATGTCACTACACCATGGGACTCATCGCGAGCCCGTATCTAGGCCTCGACCCCGCAAACTTCTCGTTGCACCGTCTGCGCGATTTACCCCTGATCACCTTCGCCCGCGACAGTAGGCCCTATCGAGAGCTTGGCTCCCTGCTCCATCAGCAGAAGCTTGAGCATCTCAAACTCCACTGCTCGAGTTCGCTGTGGACGATTGTCCGCATGACGCTGGATGGATTGGGAATTGGTGCCATTCCCCCGCGCCTGGCTCAGGAAGAGTTGTCACAAGGTAAACTGATCGAGCTCCCGCTCACCCTTCCCGAACTCGAATTCACCGCTTCCTGGCCTCAGCACCTGGATAAATCATTGGCTGAGGGCGTGACGGAGCTGGCGATCGAGATCGCGAGATTCGACCAGCAACGCCACAATCCGCATGCCTAAGTGTTGACTGGTAGCAAATGAAAGCTTATTCCGATCAACTGAAATCAAAAAAATCGATTTGCCTTATCGTTAATCGCTTTTTATGGTCGAAGACATAATCACAAACTCGAGTCATCGACATGACCGACGCGACTTCGACCGATCTGTCTCAACCGCTTGCCGCTCGGCAAGCCATTCACCGCGGCGAATGGCAACGTCATACCAGTGGACTTGCCCCAGGCTATGCTCAGGCCAACCTGGTGATTCTTCCTGCTCGTTACGCCGAGGATTTTCTGCGCTTCTGTCTGCGCAATCCTCGCGCTTGCCCGCTGCTGGACGTGACCGATTCCGGCGATCCGCATCCTCGCGCGCTGGGTCACGGTATCGATCTGCGCCACGACGTACCCCGTTACCGTATCTATCGGGAAGGGGCGTTGAATGAGGAGCGTACGGATATCGGTGATCTGTGGCAGGACGATTTCGTTACGTTCTTGATCGGCTGTTCATTCTCGTTCGAGGACGCCTTGATCGCCGACGGGCTCGAAGTACGGCATATCCACCTCGATCGTAATGTACCGATGTATCGCACCCTGATCCCCCTCGATCCCAGTGGTCCCTTCGGCGGTAACCTAGTTGTGTCGATGCGCCCGTTCAGACCCGCGGACGCCATCCGTGCAATCCAGATCACCACTGACATGCCGCGGGTTCACGGCGCGCCGGTGCATCTTGGCCTACCAGCGTCACTAGGAATCGCCGACCTGGCCCATCCGGACTTCGGCGATTCCCCGGTCATCAATGACGACGAGCTACCGGTTTTCTGGGCCTGCGGCGTGACCCCTCAGGTCGCCATCGAGGCCGCGCGACTCCCGCTGGTCATCACGCATAGCCCGGGGCACATGCTGATCACGGACATTCCCAACCAACGCCTGAAATACGGCTAGCCTCAGCCACACCTTCAGACAATGCCAACAAAATGAGGACCCATATCATGTCTTTCACTTCCCACACTCGCCCGGCGTGGCTCAATTCACTAGCTACAATAGCTATGACGGCTCTATCGGTGACGACTCTCGCCGGGCCCGCAGCAGCCGACACCTCGCTCAATGTCGTCGGTAGTTGGGGCAGTCTGGAACTGCACCAGAAGTTCGAACAGCCGTTCTGGAGCGAGACGCTGCCACAAGCCAGTGACGGCGATATCACTACCCAGGTCACCAGCTTCGATCAAATGGGTATCGCCAGCGGCGATGTCTTTCGCTATCTCGGCGACGGGCTGTTCGACGTCGGCATGACGGTGGGTGACTACACCGTCAGCGATGCGCCGGAGCTTGAGGGCCTCGATCTGCCGATGATGACGACCGATACCGACAAGGCCCGGGCAGTGGCGAATGCCTTTCGGCCGATCGCCGAGAAGGCGATGAACGAGCGCTTCAACAGCCATGTGCTGGCGATCGTTCCCTACCCCGCCCAGGTGCTATTCTGCAACACCCCTATCTCGGGTCTTGCCGATCTCGAGGGCAAGAAGGTTCGCGGCAGCGGCCGCTCGACCGGTGAATTTCTTGAAGCCCTCGGCGCACAGAGTCTCAATATCGCCTTCAACGAAGTGCCGGGATCGCTCGAGCGCGGCGTGATCGACTGCGCCGTGACCGGCTCAATGTCCGGCTACAGCGCCGGTTGGTACGACGTTTCGAGCCACATGCTGCCGTTGCCCATCGGCGGTTGGGACTATGTCATCACCGCCGTCAATCAGGATAAATGGGGTAGCCTGAGTGCGGACGAACAGCAGCTGATTCAGGACCAGGTCGACAAGCAGTTCACCGCCCCGGTGTGGACGAATTCCAAGACCGAAACCCAGCGCGGGATCGCCTGCCTGACGGGTAACGGCGAGTGTCCGGCCGGCAAGCCGGCTAGCATGACGCTAGTAAAGCCGACCCAGGCCGATGTCGATCGCGCCCATAAGGCCCTCGAAGACGTCGTGCTGCCCGCCTGGGCTGGCCGCGTCGATGCCGACATCCTCAAACAGTGGAACGCCGGCGTCGGCAAGATCGTCGACCTCCAGGCACAGACCCCCTGATAACGGCGTTCGAGCGCGCCGGCCTCGTCGGGACGGCGCGCGCGGATAACCACCGCTGATGGACAGGAATCTCTCATGTCTACATTGATCCAAGGTCTGGACGGGCTGGTGGGTTTCACCCGCGGCCTGTCCAGACTCGCCGCGCGCATGATTGGCTTTGCTCTGCTGGCAGTCGTCATCTTCATCGGCGTCGAGATCCTGCTGCGCAAGCTCGCTGGCCACTCGCTAGCCGGGGTGCATGAATATTCGGGCTACGTGCTCGCAGTCCTCTCCGCCTGGGGGATCTCCCACACTCTGCTGGAACGAGCGCATATCCGTATCGATGTCGTCCACGGACGACTGCCGCCATTCTCGCAACACGCTCTCAATATCGTGTCACTGCTGGCCCTCAATCTGGTGGCCTGGATGATCGCCCTGAACGCCTACCCCGTGCTGGCCAAGTCCCTTGCCAACGATTCGACGGCCAACACGCCGTTGGCCACGCCGCAGTGGATTCCGCAGTTGCTGTGGGCCGCGGGCTACTGCTGGTTCGCCTTCACCACCAGCGTCATGGGTCTGCGAGTGTTGTTCGCGCTCTTCCAGCGGGATGCAAAGGCCCTCGATTCGCTGATCGGCATGGACAATGGTGAGCTTCCCGATGCCACGATTACAGAGGAGTCACGCTGATGCTCGGATTTCTCTCGGCAGGTATTCTCGTTTTGCTGCTTGCCGGTATTCCGGTGGCCGTCACGCTGTTCCTGCTCGCCTTCGGTGTCGACCAGTTCTTCTCGTTCTTTCCGCTGACCAAGGCGCTGGGACAGAACCTGTGGTCAGCAGCGGACTCATTCCTGCTGATCGCAATTCCACTGTTCGTGCTGATGGGCGAGATCATCGTGCGTGCCGGCATTGCCGAAAAGGCCTACCGTGCCATGGACCACTGGCTTTCGTGGCTACCGGGTGGCTTGATCCACGCCAACATCACCACCGCCGCGCTATTCTCGGCGACCTCGGGCTCCTCGGTCGCTACCGCCGCGACGATCTCTACCGTGGCGCTACCTCAGGGCGAAAAGCTCGATTACGATCCCCGACTCTTCTGCGGCAGCATCGCCGCCGGCGGTACGCTGGGGATTCTGATACCGCCGTCGATCAACCTGATCGTCTATGGTTTTTTGACCGAAACGTCGATCCCCAAACTGTTCATGGCAGGGCTCGTGCCCGGCCTGGGGCTGTCGCTGCTGTTCATGGCCGTCGCTCTGGTGCTCTGTTTATGGAAACCGAGCCTCGGCGGGCCACGTAGCGTCGCCAGCTGGAATGCGCGCTTGCGCAGCCTCGCCTTTCTGGCGCCGCTTTTGATCCTGTTTGCGGTGATCGTCGGTTCTATCTATCTCGGCTGGGCCACCCCTACCGAAGCGGCTGCCGTCGGCGTCATCGTGTCGCTGGGCTTGGCCGCCGCCCATCGGCGCCTGGACCGCCAGATGCTGATGGCCGCGCTCGACGGCACAGTGAAGACGACGTCGATGCTGCTGTTCATCATTCTGGCAGCCTCGTTCCTGAACTTCGCACTCACCTCGTCAGGGCTGGTCCAGAAGTTGACGACGTTGTTGAACACCCACGACCTCTCGCCCTACGGCCTGCTGCTGGCCGTCATCGCACTGTTCATCGTGCTGGGCTTCTTCATCGAGACGCTATCGCTGATGGTGATCACCATTCCCATCGTGACGCCGCTGATCGCTGCTGCCGGCTTCGACAAGGTGTGGTTCGGCGTGGTGATGATCCTGTTCGTCGAGATGGCGCTGATCACCCCGCCGGTGGGTCTCAATCTCTACATCGTTCAGGCCTCACGACGCGGCAAGCCGTTCTCCGACGTAATCGTCGGCACGCTGCCGTTCATCGCCGCCATGCTGCTCATGGCCGTGCTGCTGGTGATCTTCCCCAGTATCGCGCTGTGGCTTCCTAGCTTGCTGTGACTCACTAACTAAACAGGGAAACGATCTCATGCTGACTTTCGAAACCCCGCAAGGCGCCCTCATCATGAAGCCAGAACATCTGGCCATCGCCGGCTGGGCCGGCCGTGATCAGGCTGGCGTCCAGCATCATATCGAGGAGCTCGCCGAGCTCGGCGTCAAGCCGCCGTCGAGCGTACCACTGTTCTACCGTGCCAGCGGTCAGCTGCTTACCCAGGACGAGAACGTCGAGATGCTGGGCGGCGAAGGCTCCGGCGAAGCCGAGGTCTGCCTCGTCAGCGATAGCGAAGGCCGGCTGTGGGTAACGCTGGCGTCCGACCATACCGACCGCAAGCTGGAAGCCGTGGGCGTAGCCGAGTCCAAGCAGTTATGCGCCAAGCCGGTCGCCTCTCAGGCCTGGGCGTTGGAAGAGATCCGCGACCACTGGGATTCGCTGGAACTCTCCAGCGAGATCGAGGAGAACGGCCACACCGTCACCTATCAGCAAGGTACGCTGGCCGAGCTGCTCGATGTGGATACGCTGCTCGCCAAGCTGCCCGCCGCACTCAAACGGGGAGCATCGCTGGTCCCCAACACGCTGCTGCTGTGCGGTACCGTGCCGGCCATCGGTGGCATTCGCCCCAGCCCCCGCTTCTCGATGACGCTCAACGACCCGGTCCTGAATCGTCGCCTCAGCCACGTCTATTCCGTCATCGAACTCGAGGTAGCGCAATGAGCGGACTCGATGCAGCGACAGCATTCTGGGCTAAGCCTCCGCGTCATCGTCGGCTGGCGGACTGGCAAGCCGCCTTCGACAACGGCGACTTCACATCCTCTGAAGCGCTCGAAGCGCTGATCGAGCGTGCACAGGTGCAAGTCGACGTCATCGCCACAGCCTTCCTCGAGTTCGATGCCGACACGCTGCGCACTCGACTGGCGCAGATCGATCCGGCCGAATCACTGGCCGGCGTGTCGATCAGTATCAAAGATCTGTTCGATGTCCGCGGTGAGGTGACAAAAGCCGGCTCCAGAGTATTGCACGGTAGCGCCCCGGCCATACAGGACGCGCCTTCGGTGGCTCGCCTGCGCCGCGCCGGTGCACTACTGACCGGACGCACCACCATGAGCGAGTTCGCATTTTCAGGGCTCGGTCTCAATCAGCACTACGGCACACCCCCAAATCCTTTCGACGCCAAGCGCATCACCGGCGGTTCAACCTCCGGCGGCGCTGCCTCGGTCGCCTTCGGCCTCGCCGCCGCCACGCTGGGCAGTGATACCGGCGGTTCGCTGAGAATCCCGGCGGCGTTCTGCGGCCTGACCGGATTCAAGCCGAGTCAATCCAGCGTACCGGGCGAAGGCGCCTACCCGCTCGCGCCGAGCCTGGATTGCATCGGCCCCATCGCGCCCAGCGTCGACTGTTGCACGCGGCTGTGGTCGATCCTGGCCGACCGGCCGATGCCGGCGTTGGATGCCACGCCACGACCGCTGCGGCTGGCGGTCCCGGAGGGCGATCTGTTGAGCGAGCTCGACGGCGCGGTTCGTGATGGCTTCGACGCGGCGGTCGCCGCACTCAAGACACACGGATGTCGCATTGAGCACCTTTCGATGGCAGCCCTCGATGGCGCGCTGGCCGTCAATCAGCAAGGCGGCCTGGTGGTACCGGAGGCAGCGGCGCTGCATCGCGACCAGCTCTCTCATGCCCAGGCAGAATACGATCCCTTGATCGCCGAGCGCCTGAACGGCGGCTGGGACATCACCGCCGCGGACTATCTCCAACGCCTGTGGCCGAGAGCAGGGTGGCAGCGCCGCTTCGCGGACGAGATGGCGGGATTCGACGCCGTGCTGCTGCCCACGGTGGCAACACTTCCGCCCAGCCGCGCCGAACTCGAGGATGACACCGGCGCGTTCCAGCGTGCGAACCGGTTGGCGCTACGCAACACCAGCATCTTCAACTATCTCGATGCCGCCTCAATCTCGCTGCCTTACTCCGCGGCCGGCGCCGAACTGCCCATCGGCCTGATGCTGTCGCGCCCGCAGGGTGACGATGCGGCGCTGTTGCAACACGCCTGCGTGGTGGAAGCGATGCTGGGAGGGTGATTCGAACGAGGGGCCGATCGCCGTGGGAGCAAATCCACGATCGAGTTCATCTCCTGATCAGCGTCTGTCGGACCGGGAGCCGTGCCAGTCGCGAACCGACGGCCGAGCCGCTCGATCATACACAGCGGCGGCATGGCCGGCATTTAGAAGCGGTGGATCCGGATATCCGAGGATTCGCGCTCGATCGGGAAACGCCCGTGCGAAATCTCCGCCCCTGTCTTAAGCTGCAGTGAAAAGGAATACGTTGGGCGCGATCGGACATCCGATCGCGCCCAATAGTGAGCACGTGAATACGACCCTTCGGGCCGTGTGCGACGCAGCTAGGCGAAGACCACCTTGGCCACGTCCCGGTAGCGATTGGCGAAGTGCACGGTCATCCCCTTCTTGAGGTAATCGGGCAGCTCCTCATAATCGCGGCGGTTGGGCTCGGGCAGAATCAACTCGAAAATATCGCTGCGCCGCGCGGCGATCACCTTCTCGCGAATCCCCCCTACCGGAATCACCTGGCCGCTCAGCGTCAACTCACCGGTCATCGCCAGGGGCCGATCGAGGGGCTGCTGCTTGGCCAGCGACAACAGGGCCGTGGTCATCGTCACGCCGGCCGAGGGGCCATCCTTGGGCGTGGCGCCCTCGGGCACGTGCATATGCACATGCGCCTCATCGAAGAAGGTCGGATCGGCGCCGAACTCCTTGAGGTGCGCCACCGTGTAGCTATAGGCGATATTCGCCGACTCCTGCATCACGTCGCCCAACTGGCCGGTGAGCTTGAGACCGCGCGATTTCGCGTGCACGCGCGCCGCCTCGACCGGCAGCGTCGCGCCGCCCATCGAGGTCCAAGCCAGCCCGGTGACCACGCCGACGCCCTTGAGCACTTTTTCCTTGCGGAACGTCGGTGCGCCCAGGAAATCCTCGAGGTTGTTGACCGAGATCTTGACCGTGTCCTGCTCATTTTCGAGCATCGTCACCGCCGCCTTGCGCACGATGCGGTGCAGTTGCTTTTCCAACTGACGCACCCCGGCTTCGCGCGCATAGCCTTCGATCACACGCCTGAGCGCGGCATCGGTGAGGTTGATGCGCTTCTTGGGAATGCGGTCGCGCTCGAGCAGCTTGGGCCACAGATGGTGCTTGGCGATGGCCATCTTTTCCTCGGCGATATAGCCCGACAGACGGATCTGCTCCATACGGTCGAGCAGCGCCGGCGGCAACGAATCCAGCGTGTTGGCGGTGCACACGAATAGTACCTTGGAAAGGTCCATGCGCACGTCAAGGTAGTGATCGAGGAAATCGACGTTCTGCTCGGGGTCGAGCACTTCGAGCAGCGCCGAGGCCGGATCGCCCTGGAACGACTGGCCCATCTTGTCGACCTCATCGAGCATGATCACCGGGTTTTCGACCTCGACTTCCTTGAGCGCCTGCACCAGCTTGCCTGGCATCGCCCCGATATAGGTGCGCCGGTGCCCCTTGATTTCGGCCTCGTCGCGCATGCCGCCCACCGAGAAGCGATAGAACTCGCGGCCCAGGGCTTCGGCGATGGAGCGTCCCACCGAGGTCTTGCCGACCCCCGGCGGGCCGACCAGCAGCAGGATGGAACCGCCGACATCGCCCTTGAAGGTACCTTCGGCGAGGAACTCGACGATGCGCTCCTTGACGTCCGTCAGACCGTCATGGTCTCGGTCGAGGATCTTGCGGGCACGCGGCAGGTCGAGTTGATCCTCGGAGGTAATCCCCCACGGCAGCGACGTCAACCAATCGAGATAATTGCGAGTAGTGCCATATTCCGGCGAGCCTGTCTCGAGTACCGAGAGCTTGCCCAGCTCGTCCTCGATGCGTTCCATGACGCGCTCGGGCACTTCCAGGTTCTCGAGGCGTTCGCGGAAGGTATCGACATCGTTCTCGCGATCGTCCTTGGAGATCCCCAATTCACGCTGGATGACCTTGAGCTGTTCTCGCAGGAAGAACTCGCGCTGGCGGTCCTGCATCTGCGCGTTGACCTGCTCGCTGATCTCGCTTTGCAGCTGCGCTACCTCGATTTCCTTGCGCAGCAGCGGCAGCACCTTCTGCATGCGCGCCATCACCGGCAGCGTCTCGAGCACTTCCTGAAGCTCAGGCCCTTTGGCCGAGGTGATGGCCGCAGCGAAATCGGTCAGCGGACCAGGCTCATGAGGACTGAAGCGGTTGAGATAATGCTTGAGTTCCTCGCCATACAGCGGGTTGATCGGCAGCAATTCCTTGATGCCGTTGATCATCGCCATGGCGTAGGCGCGCGCTTCCTCGTCGCTGGCCTCGATGGGTTCCTTGGGATAGGTGACCTCGACCAGGTACGGCGGTGTCTTCGACAACCAACGTACGATGCGAAAACGCCGCACCCCCTGGGCGATGAATTGGATCTGCTGCTCTTCGGTCTGCGAGCGATGGACCTTTACCGCCGTGCCAATCTCCGGAAAGTCACCGGGTCCTAACTCATCGACGCCGGAATCGCCGACGAACGCCACCCCGACGCTTTGGTGCGGCGTATTGCCGACCCGCTCCATGGTGTCTTCCCAGCGTTCGCGGTGGATGACCAGCGGCTGCACCTGCGCGGGAAAGAACGGCCGGTTGTGAATCGGCAGCAGATAGAGACGCTCGGGCAGGTAGTCCTGCGTCGGCACTACCGCGCGTCCTTGGGAGGTCGACTCCTGGTCGTCCTGCGCCGGGGAATTTTCCTCTTCGGCGTCTTGCCGAGCCTCTTCGAGTTCGGCGTAAAAATCTCTGGATTGATCCTGATCGCGTTCGCTCATCATTCACCTTGAGAGTCGTCGGGCAAATCGCCCGTTTGCCAAAAGGAATGCGGGCGTCATCGACGAACTTCAAGCCTACACGAGGTGATGCTTACCAATGCAGCGCACGCTCATTGACGCGCCACTGACCGTCATCGATGCGAAACACCAAACGCGGCGTTTCCGGTGCAAGCCCCAGATGCAAGGCCAAAAGCGCCGGCGCATCGACAAGCGTGACGTGGCCATCGAGACGTTGCTGGAGGTGGCGCCAAAAAGCGGGGGACGTCACCGGTGTGGCCGCCAGCGAGGCCGAATCATCACCGTCGAGCGTCAATTCGCCGAAGGCGCGGCTATCGACGCCGAAGGCCTCGCTGGTCACTTGAAGGGCCTTCAACGTGAGTCGCGGTGAATCACGCAGCACATCCGCCACCAAAGGGGTCAAGCGCGCCCACCGCGACGTCTCATCGATAGAGGTCACGTCACGGCCGCTGTCGGCGCCTACGCTATCGGCAGGCATGCGTTCGACCAAAGCACGCAGTGCATCGGCATCGACGCGCTCCAGCCCCAGCGACATGCGTCCCGAGGCCACCGATTGCCCCGCCACGGCGATATCCGCCACGTCGCCTTCGCCGTGATAGCCGAAGGTCTCATCGTCAAGGCGCATATCGGCCTCGTAATTCAGCGCATTCAGCGAGAACGGCGCGCCGCCGTGCCAGGTCAGCGTCGCCAGAGAAAGGCGTGTGGTGTGATGGAAGGTCCGCTCGTCGCCGCGATGGCGCCCTTCAACGTCGAGCGCGCCGATATCCAGCGATACCTCGCCCAGCGAGACGCGCCACGGGGCCGAGCGAAGATGGTAACGCACGTCACCGGCATGCCCACGCAACATCAGCTCGCCGGCGCCGACTTCCAGCGACGCCGGCTTCGGCAGCACACCGCGAGAGGTGAACGCCGGCCATTTCAGTTGCCCTTTCATGTCGCCCGACAACGTTCGGTAAGTCGCCTGCCATGTCGGAGCCGCATCCGCCGCCAACAACGTTTCCCCCGCATGGGTGACGACCGCTTCGCCATCGAGATGGCTGCTCAGAACGCCGTGGCGAACGCGGTACGGCAGCGCCACGCGCAGCGGGCTGCCTTCCGGCGCGACGGTTTCCAGACGCAGGACCCCGGAGGAATGCCACCACCCTTGTTCGACCTCATGCCGCGAGGCCTGCCAGCCATCGCGAGCATCCAGCCGTGCAGTCAGACGCTCCAGCGCCTGTTCGCCGACATGACTCGACCACGCCTGCGCCGCGCACCAACCGATGCCTAACAACACAAGCAGGCAAGCCCCGCCGATCCAGCGTTTTTTGTGCATTATGATGTCTCCAGATCAAGCGCGGCGCATTCACGTCTTTTCAGGCGGGCATGTCATTGGCCATGCGCAGCGCCTGACGCGACGAGGTGATGGTGGGACGCAACATTCTCCACTGTCGGCCGGCCTCGTCCACGTCCGCCTGGCGCGCCGCGCGCTCCAGGCAATCACTGCCGTGAACCAAGCGCATCAAGGCCAGCGACGACGATTCGCCCTTGAGGCGATGTGCAAGCTCGGCCGTACGTGTCATGTCAGCATCGACGATTGCCGCATCGAGCGCCTCCTCCAGCACCCGGGACTGATACTGCCAAGCGGCGACCAGCGCGCTGCGCTGCGCCACTCCCAGCGCCTCACCAAGCATGTCGAATTCCGGGCGATCGAGGAGTGCCGGCATCGTATCCGCAGACTCCACCATGGCAGATGACCGGACCTCGTCAGGCGTGGTCGCCTCTGCCGGATCGCGTACGCCGAAGTGCACTAGGGTATCGACCAGAACCTGCTGGCGTATGGGCTTCGTCAACACTTCCGCGATACCGGCGGCCAAGGCCCGTTGGTGTTCTTGGGTGGTGACGCTCGCAGTCATCGCGACCAGAGGGGTGGTCTGATTCGGACCGTCCTGGGCGATAATCCGCCGTGCCGTCTCCGGCCCATCGAGCGTAGGCATGCGAATATCCAGGAAAATCAAGGCGAACGGTGTGTGCTCGGTCAGCGCCAAGGCAGCTTCGCCGCTGTCGGCTACATTCACCGTATGCCCGAGACGCTCGAGCATGGCAACCGCCACCTGGCGATTGACGGGATTATCCTCAATCACCAGCAGGGGCGCCGTGCATGCTGCCGTCGCGCTCCATGTTTCTCCTGACGGAATGTGCTTTCCCCCGCGTTCGGCGTCGCGGGGTAATGGCAGCTCGAACCAGAAGCGACTGCCCTCATTGGCCAGACTCGAGACGCCGATACGCCCCTGCATGGCTTCCACCAGACGCTTGCTGATAGCCAGTCCCAAGCCGGTCCCATTCTGCGTGGCTGCCCCCTGGTAAAAAGGCTGAAACAAACGTTCGCGGTCGACATCCTCGATGCCGCAACCGGTGTCGCTTACCTCGAAATGTATCCAATCGCCACGCATCGGTTTGACGATCAGCGTCACGCTACCTTGCCGCGTAAACTTGAGCGCGTTGGAGAGAAGGTTGAGCAACACCTGGCGCAAGCGCCCCACATCGCCGACCAGATACTCGGGTAACGCCGGCGAGACGACACTCGCGAACTCGACACATGTGGCGCGCGGCTCGAGCAATCGCATCAAGGACCCGACAAGCTCGGGGAGAGAAAACATCTCACGCTCGATGTCCAGATGCCCGGCCTCGATCTTGGAAAAGTCCAGTAGATCGCTGATCAACACCAACAACTGTGAACCGCTGTCGTGGATGGTTTCGACATATTGATGCGAGGTTTCATCCAGCGTGCGCTCGCGCAGTAGTTCCGTCATACCCAGTACCCCGTTGAGCGGCGTGCGTATCTCATGGCTGACGGTGGCTAGGAAATCCGACTTGGCCTGGTTGGCGGACTCGGCATGACGCGCGGTCTCCTGAAGCTCCTGGCTCAGATGCTCCAATGCCCGTCGCGCCGCGATGTTCTCTCCCGCCTCCTGAAACAGGAAGCGAATTACCAGCACGGTGGCGACACACATCAGCAAGATCAGCGCCAGCAAGGCGGCATAGAGTGCCAACTGCATTTCGCGCTCACGCGTCTTGGATTCGGCGAGATAAGCGTTGACCGATACGACGAGGCGTTCGCTGAGACCGCTCAACGTCTGCAAGCGTTCATCCAGAGAGGCAAGCTCGGGGGACTCGGAGGACATCCGTTTCAAGGCGGCATCGAGCGCATCGCTGCGCGACAGGATCTCCGGCAACAGCGCTCGCGCTTCGGGCAGCGACTGGAAAAGCTCGGCGATTTCGCCTTCTCGTAGCAGATTGATACGGCTATACAGCAATTCGAAACGCATGCGCACGTCATCGAATTCACCCGGGCTCTGTTCGGCCTGCAAGACGGCATTACGCATCTGGATGGTTTCCCGATCCAGCTTGTAGGCTGCCCAAGCGGCGTCGCCGGCAACGCTCTTGGCCAAGACTTCCTGTCGCCAGATGATCAGACTGACCACCACCAGGGCCGCGACGAAAAACAGAATCGCCGCGCAGGCCCCAAGCTTGAGCCGCATCGGCAAACGCGACACGAGATGGATACGGGAACGCCAAGCCATCATCATTCCACGACGATACGCGCGACCTGCCAGACCGAGCGGAAACGCACTTCCTCGGTCTGCAGTTCGGGGTGGTCATCGAAAGGATAAAGTACGAAAAGCGGGCCGTACTCACGCACCGGCATCGGCTCGCCGTCGCGCTGCATGGCCAGAATTACCCCGTACTCTTTTGCCTCGGGCAGCGGCACATCAGCGGCGAAATCATTCAACGCGACGACGCGCAGCGAATCGCCGTGAGCGCCGACCGCATCGTAAATCGCACCCAGTAAAGGACCTTCGAAGCGCGACGCACCTTCGGTCCAGGGGGTGTGCGTGACGATGGTGCCTTGCGGCAACGCCTGAAGCATCGCGCGATCGAACCGTGCCACGCCATCACCGTTAGTACGCGAGACATCTCCCTCCACGGTCAACATGACCTTTCCTTCAGGCACCGGCAATGGGTGAGCATGTACCACCGAGGCGTTGGACATGAGCAAAAAGAGGCCAAATCCGGCCGTCATGCCTCGACGTCCCAGGCATTGCCTCAGCGTCATCAAGATACTCATGATTAGCCGTTCCCATCCGAGTGCGAGCAAAAACGTCATACCGCTACCAATGACCCTACCACCGCAACATGGTGCTTGCATGCCAGACTCGGTTGCCGAATGTCGTGGCCGGTCTATCCTCACTCCAGAACCTCGAGGCGATCATGACGCGTGATGCAGCCTTCGTTTTCGGCAATCAGGTTCTGCCCGAAATACACCTTGCCGCCCTCGCCGCGCCGGTAACCGGCCAACGTGCGCAAGGGTTCGCGCCCCTCCTTGAATGTCCCCGTGGCGGGATCGACGCTGACCATGGCGCAGCGTGCGCACGGCTTGTCGACGCGGAACACGACCTCGCCCAGACGGATGCGTCGCCACTCGTCCTCGGCATACGCCGAGGTACCCGCGATCACCAGATTGGGGCGAAACTGCGCCATGCGATGAGGCTCAGCAGTACGCGTGTTGAGATCGGCCAACGAGGCCTCGGAGATCAATAACAGCGGGTAGCCGTCGGCAAAGCTGACGCGCTGTTCGATGGAGCGCCGATAACGGGCGGATTGCTCACCCAGCCACAACAACCGCGCGGGTTCGCCCGCCACCTCACTGAACCAGGCATCGAGGCGTGCATGCGTGGTCCAGGCATCGAAGTCGTCGGCCCATACCGTGGTGGCAAAGGTCGCCAGATCGAAGGTCTCCAGCGCGAGCTCCAACGCGGGCAGTTGCGGATGCGACAGGCTCAGCGTCTGACCGTCGAATGTTGCGGTCACGCGCTGCAACTGAGGGTGTGTGCGGGCGGTTAGAAAGGGTGCCATCGGGCTTGGCGACCATGAAACGCCGATCGCCTACGATCCCTTCCACACCGACCCATGCCGACTCTTGCATGCGTCCCGCCGTGGATTTGATGGGATAAAGGTGAATCGTGGACAGTGTCGCCATGGCAGCCTCATTGGGTTTATGGGGAGAAGGTATCTTGGCGTATTGTCGCAAAAAATACCGACTGCCGCCTCGATAGTGACACGCCATTGCCTCTTCCATGCGCCGGGCGACAGCCACCATCAAAAACGCCCGCCTCTCTCGAGGCGGGCGCAGCGTCGACGCGATGCGTCCGTTTACGTCGTGGCGTCGACGTGGCGGCTCGGTGTCGGCCGCCGGCGACGTTGCAGCCAGACGACGAGTGCGAATACCGCCAGTCCCGGTATCCACATCCACTCCTTCGGCCAGCGCTCGACAGGCGCACGGATCGACACGATCTCTTGGTCGAAATCGAAGCCCAGCTCCTCCGCCTGGCTATCGAAATCGGTCATGTCGACCAGCGTCTTGCCATCCTCCTGCATCAAGGTCAGCCCCAGGTTCTGCATACGCTCGCTACCGCTGTCGCCATCCGGCGCCGGCACCAGTATCACAAAGCTGGTGGGTGACCCATAGGCATCGAGACCGTCGACACGAACGCGCAGGTTGCTATCGTTATCGATGGCGCCCAACGCTTGCTCGAACTGCGCAGGAGGGATGTCCCGATAAGGATCATGAATCATGTCCATCCAGAAGCCGGGGCGAAACAGCGTGAAAGCCACTAGCAACAGCAGCAGACTCTCGTACCAACGGTTTCTCACCACCATGTAGCCCTGCGTGGCGGCGGCAAAGATCAGCATCGCTCCTGTCGCCACCACGAAGATCAGTATGCCGTGCCACCAGTTCACATCGATCAACAGTAGATCGGTATTGAAGATGAACAGGAAAGGTAGCGCCGCCGTACGCAAGCTGTAATAAAACGCCTGAAAACCGGTGCGAATGGGGTCGCCCCCGGAAATCGCCGCGGCGGCGAACGAGGCCAGTCCCACCGGAGGCGTCACATCGGCCATGATGCCGAAATAGAAGACGAACAAGTGCACCGCGATCAACGGTACGATCAAGCCATTCTGTTCGCCCAACTGGACGATGACCGGTGCCAGCAACGCGGAGACCACGATATAGTTAGCCGTGGTTGGCAGCCCCATCCCCAGAATAAGGCTCAACACCGCCGTCAGCATGAGCATCAGCAACAGATTGCCCATCGACAGCGTCTCGACCAAACCTGCCAGTACCAGCCCTACCCCGGTCTGGGATACGGCGCCGACGATAATCCCCGCCGCCGCCGTGGCGATGCCGATGCCGATCATGTTGCGTGCACCGTCGATCAGGCCCTCCCAGAGGTCGACGACGCCACGCTTGACTTCATTGCCTAGCCCGCCGCGTCCACGGAAGAATGCCTCCAGCGGACGCTGGGTCAGAATGATGACGATCATGAGCACGGTCGCCCAGAATGCCGAGAGCCCTGGCGACAAGCGTTCCACCATCAGGCACCACACCAGCACCACGACGGGCAGCAGGAAATAGAGCCCCACCATTACCGTGGGCCGCGTTTGTGGTAACACCGTAATGTCAGTACTGGCATCGTCCTTATCGAGCTCGGGGTAACGCGACCCTAGCTTGAGCAGCGCCACATAGATCACTGCCAGCCCAACGGCGGCTACCCACGGCATGGCATCGCCCAACACCGGCTTGAGCCATCCCAGCCCGTAATACACGATCAGTGCCAGGGCCATGATACCCACCAGCCCGGTCAGGAAACCGACGATTTTCTGCAGCCATGGGCGTACTGGGTTGCTGCTCTCGAGCCCCCGCATATTGGCCTTGAGTGCCTCGAGGTGAACGATGTAAATCAGTGCGATATAGGAGATCAACGCCGGCAGGAAGGCATGCTTGATGACTTCAACATAGGAAATGCCCACATACTCGACCATCAAGAACGCCGCAGCCCCCATCACCGGCGGCATGATCTGACCATTGACCGACGACGAGACTTCGACCGCACCGGCCTTGGTGGGACTAAAGCCGACACGTTTCATCATGGGAATGGTAAAGGTACCGGTGGTCACGGTATTGGCAATCGAGGAGCCCGAAATAAGACCGGTCATGCCCGAGGCGACGACCGCCGCCTTGGCTGGGCCGCCGCGATAGTGGCCCAGCATCGAAAACGCCATCTTGATGAAATAGTTGCCGGCCCCTGCCTTATCCAGCAAGGCGCCGAACAATACGAACAGGAACACGAAGCTGGTCGACACGCCCAAGGCGATGCCGAACACGCCTTGCGATGTGAGCCATTGGTGATTGACCAGGCCATAAAGGCTCACCCCGCGATGCGCCAGCATTCCTGGCATGTAGGGGCCCGCCAGCGAATAGACGATGAACACGAGTGCCACGATCATCAACGGCGGCCCAAGCGCACGCCGCGTGGCTTCCAACAGCAACAACAGACCGATCACACCGATGATGACGTCCTGCAGGATCGGCGCGCCAGGGCGCTGTGCAAGCTGCTCGTAAAAGAAATACATGTAGGACGCCGCAAAGGCGCCTACCAAAGCCAACCCCCAGTCCAGCATCGGCACTCTACCGCGCGGTGAGCGCTTAAAGGCCGGATAGGACATGAAAGCCAGGAAGATGGCAAAAGCCAGATGGATGGAACGTGCCTCCGTGGCACTGAACACCCCAAAACCAAACACGAAGGGTAAGGGCGACGCGATCCAGAGTTGGAACAACGACCAGACCGCCGCCACGCAAAGCAGCAGTTTGCCAACCGGCCCCGCGGGCTTGCGAGCCCCGGTCTCGTTGGCAGCCAGTTCTTCAAGCTCGGCTTCTCGCGTGGATGCCGTCGACTTATCGTCTTGCATACTGTTGTCCCGGTGGTGTCGGTCAGGGCGTGCTTCGCGTGCCCTGACCGACCAAAAAACACATCACAGTCGCTTGTTTCGTTCGCCACCGCGTGGCCAGAACCAGAGATGCGCGGCGCCGAAGCGGCCGCGCATCGTCTAGCACGACATCAAGCTAACGCTTACAACCAACCACGCTCTTTATAATAGCGTTTGGCGCCCTCGTGCAGCGGCGCGGAGAGACCGTCGGAAATCATTTCTTCCGGTTCCAGGTTAGAGAAGGCCGGGTGCAGACGCTTGAAACGATCGAAGTTGTCGAACACTGCCTTGACCACTTCGTAGACGACATCGTCATCCACCTTGGAGGAAGTCACGAAAGTCGCCTTGACGCCGAACGTCTCGACATCTTCATCGTTGCCCTTGTACATGCCACCGGGAATGACCGATTTGGCGTAGTAGGGATATTCCTCGACCAAGCCATCCACCGCGTCATCGTTCAGCGGGACGAGGTTGGCATCTACGGTCGTGGTTGCTTCCTGAATCGCGCCATTGGGATGGCCGACCACATACGCCATGGCATCGATGTTGTTATCCGCCAGCGCCGAGGCCATTTCGGAAGCGCCCAACTCGGAGGCCAGCGAGAACACATCTTTGTCCCAGCCTTCGGCATCCATCAGCACTTCCATGGTGGCGCGCTGGCCGGACCCCGGGTTGCCGATGTTGACGCGCTTACCCTTGAGATCTTCGACCCCGTGGATATCAGCATCCTTGCGCGCCAGAACGGTCAACGGCTCGCCGTGCACGGAAAATACCGCACGCAGGTCTTCCATCGGCTGCTTGAAATCACCCTCGCCATTGTAAGCACGATATTGCACGTCGGATTGCGCGACGCCCATGCTCAGCTCATCGGACTTGATGCCGTTGATATTGGCCACGCTGCCACCGGTAGACGGTGCGTTACAGCGAATGTTGGTGTCTTCCGAGTTACGGTTGACCAGGCGACAGATCGACTGACCCACCACGTAGTAAACCCCTGTCTGCCCACCTGTCCCGATGGTGACGAAGCGCTCCTGATCCTGAGCCATCGCCGGCGTCGAAAGCGCGGCGGCACCCAGCAGGGCCCCGGAGAATAGCGCAGCGGTAAAGGCGTAACGTTTCATGCATGCACCTCTTTAACATTATTTTGACGAGCCGATCGCAAGGCCGAGGCCACGACCGGCAATCGGGAGCGACCGAAAAGCACTGCGAAGGCAGTACGCTCCAGCGCATTCAATTCCCTTGCAACCAGCTTAGGCAATATGTGCCAAAGCCGATAGCCGGCGGGCATGATAACCGCCCGTTGCGCCGACCGGAACAGACGTTTTCCATATCGAGCCTGTATTCGACTAACGTCTAACCCGACAGCACGGTGAACAACATCTTTACCGATAGCGCCATCAAGACGAACGCGAAAATGCGCTTGAGCGCAGACACGGGTAGACGATGGGCGAGCCGAGCGCCCAGGGGTGCGGTGAAGAAGCTCACGCTCGACATCAGGATCACCGCCGGCCAGTAGACGAACCCCAGCGCCCCCACGGGCAATCCAGGTTCTCCCAAGCCGTTGATTAGATAACCGACCGCCCCTGCCAGCGCGATCGGCAGGCCTACCGCTGCGGACGTGCCGATCGCACGCCGCATGGAGACGTTGCACCAGGTGAGAAACGGCACCGTCAACGAACCGCCACCGATGGCGACCAAAGCGGAGATACCGCCGATGCCCAGTCCCACGCCTGATACGCCCCAGGCGCCCGGCAAGGTGCGCGACGGCTGGGGCTTGAGATTAATCAGCATCTGTAACGAGACGAAGGCCATGAAACAGGCAAAGAAGATGGCCAATCCCGACGTGGGTACGTGGGACGCCAGGAATGTGCCCAGAAACGTCCCCACGAGAATACCCGGCGTGATGGAGCGCACCACCGGCCACACCACCCCGCCGCGACGATGATGCGCTCGCAGGCTGGCCAGCGATGTGGGCACGATGGCGGCCAGCGACGTCCCGAGCGCCACATGTACCAGGGTGTCATGCGGGAACCCCTGCAGAGCGAACAGCGATGTCAGTATCGGCACCATGATGCCGCCACCGCCGACCCCCAACAGGCCAGCGAAGATACCCACCACACCGCCCAAGGCCAGATAAGCCAACCACCATATCGGATCCACGTGCTCACTCCTTGTCATCGAACATTCGGTACCACTTCAGCGTCGACAGTCGGCCCGCTAGCCTAGCGCGGCGATAGCAATGGCGCGATCGGAAGCCAATCCCCCACTTCGATATCGTGCCGGTCGAAGTATCCGGCATTGACTTCCAGTGCCGCGCGAAACGGCACCTTGGCCGCATAACTGGGGCACTCGGCGCTGGAAGCGGCCTGGCACGGCAGCATGCGCCGGATGGCGCGTACCTCACCGTCCGCGCCTAGAAAGGCAATATCCAGCGGGATACGCGTGCGATACATCCAGAACGCCGCTTCGGGGGGTTGCGAATTGGCGTAGACGAATAACATACCGGCATTCGGCGCCAGTGCGTCGCGCTCCATCAATCCCCGGGAACGCTCGTCGGCCTGCCTGGCTACCTCCACCGATAGCGTCTCTCCGGCCACTTCCAACGTGGCGCGTTCGAGCGTCGAGCGCTCCTCTCCAAACGCCGGCACGAATGTCAGCGCCAACAGGCCCAACACCATCCAGCCCGACACGTACAATGTCCGTTTCATGCGCTATCCTCTTGCGTTCTACCACCCAACGCGAATGATGCCTGACGTCACTCGCCTACAAGGACGCCCCCGTGCCGCTTCGCGACCTCCTGCTTGGCCTTCTGGTCATCGTCATCTGGGCCTTCAACATCATCGTCATCAAGGTCGGCGTGGATGACATGCCGCCACTGATGCTGATGACACTGCGTTTCATGCTGGTCGCCGTTCTGGTCGTCCCCTTCACCCGCGTGACACGACGGCAACTGCCGTGGCTGCTGGTGCTATCGGTCACCTTCGGGGGGCTGCATTTTCCGTTGCTGTTTCTGGGCCTGGGGCAGGCCGAGGCCGGTACCGGCGCTTTGCTGGTGCAGATGGGGACGCCCTTTGCCACCTTGCTCGCCGCCGTATTTCTCAAGGAACGCCTCGACCTTCGGCGCTTGCTTGGGTTGTTGCTGGCCTTCGCTGGCGCCGTGGTACTCGCCGGAGGGCCGGCGCTGCCCAATGTAACGGCCACATTGACGCTCTTGACCAGCGCCCTGGCCTGGGCGGTGTCGACGTTGATCATAAAGCGTGCGCCGGCCATCTCGCCGCTGACGCTGGCCGGATGGATCGCGCTGTTCGCGATTCCCCAAGTCGCATTGGGCAGCTGGCTTTTCGAGACTCAGCACCTGGAAGCGCTTCGCCGTGCCGGCTGGATCGGCTGGGGCGCGGTATTCTACACGGCGGTGATGTCGTCGATCATCGCCTACGGCTTGTGGTATGCGCTGCTGCGCCGCCACCCAGTCAACCGGGTCGTGCCGCTGACATTGCTGATGCCGGTCATCGCCGTTTTTCTCGGCGTCTGGCTGCTCGGCGATGGCCTGGATAGTCACAAGTTGCTCGGTGGGGCGCTGGTCATCGCCGGGCTGGCGGTGATCAACCTTCCGGGACGACGGCGTGCCCGCACCGCGCCTTGAGTACGCTCACATCACGATCACATCATGGCGGGAGATCGTCACGCTACGCAGTCGCGCCTGCAGCGCTTGTCCTACCTGCAGCCCCATTTGAGCGATGGCTTCACGGGTGAGACGCGCCCGCAGCGCCTGTCCACCGACGTCCAGCATCACCTCGACGAAAGGACTGTAGGCTTCGTCACCGATCTCCCGCAGCGTCGCCGGTAGGCAGGCGACATCCGGCAGAGATGGCGTCCGCGTGGAGGCAACGCCCACATCGCGTGCCCGAAGACGCAAACGCACCACAGCGCCGACCGCACCCTCGAGACGCGCGACGCTCAACGTCTCGCCCTCGGCCATGCCCGATAGCGCTAGACGCGTCAGGCAAAGTGCCTCGTCATGCGCGACGATACGCGCTTCGAGCAACGAAGACGCCTCGAAGCGCCCCGTACGCGGGCCCAGATCGAGGCGTGAAAACATCTCGTCCACCGGCCCGCTGGCCATGACACGGCCCTCTTCTATCAATGCCACGCGATCGGCCAATGCGCCGATTTCACGCGTGTCATGACTAACGAAGAGAATCGGCACGCCAGTGTCGCGCGCCAAGCGCCGGATATAGTGCAGGAGCTCCTGCTTGCGCGTCCCATCCAACCCGGTAAGCGGCTCGTCCATCAGCAGCATGCGCGGACGCGACAGCAACGCCCGACCGATAGCCACGCGCCGTGCCTCGCCTCCCGACAGCAGCCCCGGCGTACGCGATAGCAAATGGCCGATACCCAAAAGCTCGACGAGGCCATCAAAATCCGCGCGCGCTGCGCGCGGCATGCCGTAGCGCAAATTGCCACGCACAGAATAATGCGGAAACAGCCGTGCTTCCTGAAACACGACGCCCAACTGGCGTCGATGGGGCGGCACCCAACGGCGACGCTGGGTATCCACCAGCCATGTATCGCCCAACCGAATACTGCCACTATCCGGCACACCCAATCCGGCGATCAGCCGAATCAGGCTGCTCTTGCCGCTACCCGAGCGTCCGAACAAGGCCGTGACGCCTTCCGCCGGCACCGCCAGCGAGGTATCGAGCGTGAAATCGCCCAGCCGTTGCGAGACCTTCGCCTCAAGCATGGCGTCCCTCCAGACGCCGGCGCGCACGCCGCGCCAACCATTCCGAGGCCACCAACGCGATCAACGCCACGATCACCGAGATCACACACAGCCGCGCTGCCGCGGCCTCTTTTCCGGGCGTTTGCACCAGGCTGTAAAGCGCCAGCGGCAAAGTGCGCGTCTCACCGGGGATGTTGGAGGCAAAGGTAATCGTCGCGCCAAACTCGGATAGCGAGCGTGCGAACGCCAGCACGCCGCCGGTCAGAATGCCCGGCAATATCAGCGGCAGGGTCACCGTCAGAAAGGTCTTCCAACGGCTCGCGCCGAGCGTGCGCGCCGCTTCCTCCAGCTTGCGATCGACCGACTCCAGCGACAGGCGCACGGCACGTACCAGCAATGGAAACGCCATCACCGCCCCAGCAAGTGCCGCCCCTTGCCAGGTAAAGGGAAGACTCACGCCCAGCGTTTCGTGCAGCCATTGGCCCAGCGTGCCTTGTCGCCCCAGCGACACCAGCAGTAGATACCCCACTACTACCGGCGGCAGCACCAACGGCAAATGCACGATGCCATCGAGAAGTGTCTTGCCCGGAAAGTCGAAACGCGCCAACACATAGGCCATGCCCAGCCCCGGCAGCAGGATCGCAGCCACCGCGACACCGGAAACCCGCAGACTCAGGGACAGCGCTTCCCATTCCAGCGGTGTCAGCATTATGACGCGTCTTCCGCCGCCACGGTCGCAAAGCCAAAGCGTTGAAAGATCGCGGCCGCCTGACGGCCATCGAGCCAATCCGCCAGAGACTTGGCCGCATCACTCGGTGCGTCGCCGATCAATGCCATCGGATAGATAATCGGCTCATGAGACGCGTCCGGGAACAGGCCTAGCGTCTTGACCTTGTCGCTGGCCTGGGCATCGCTGGCATAGACGACACCCAACGGTGCCTCGCCACGCTCGACCAGTGCCAAGGCACTACGCACGTTGTCGGCACGCGCTAGCCGTGGCGCGAGCGACGTCCATTGACCGAGCGATGTCAGCGCCTGTTTGGCATAGATCCCCGCGGGGACATGCTCCGGGTTGCCGAGTGCCAGGCGCCCCTCTTCCAACCGTTCGGCGATCGAGGCGGTCTCATCCGGTGTGAAGTCCTCGAGATCGCTGTCCCGAGGCGCAATCAAAGCCAGGCGATTGCTCAGCACATCGTGGCGATGCGAAAGCGTGATCCCCTCCTGCGCGTCGAGCCAGTCCATCCAGCGCTCATTGGCCGAGAGATACACGGCCGCCGGTGCACCGTTGGCGATCTGCCGGGCCAATGTCGACGATGCGGCGTAGACGGGGACGATCTCGACATCATGATCGCGCTCGTAAGCCTCAGCCAGCGCATCGACGGCATCGGTCAGCGAAGCCGCAGCAAAGACCTTGACGCGTTCACCCGCCAATGCCGAAAGACTTCCCATACCCAACGACAGCGCCAGAGCATGAACGATACAAAGACGAACCAACGAACGAAGTGACATAAAACTCCGGGCTTAGCGGCCTCGATAAGAATGACAAATGAATTAGCTTACTGAAAATAGCACGCGCGATGGCAACAACACAGACACTCCAACCGACACCGTTTCGCATGAAAGAGGGAGGCCTAAAGGCCTCCCTGCGCGATATGAGCGTTCGCTCGATGCTTAAAAGTCGAGGCTTGCCCCTACCCAATACCGACGTCCATCGTTCACGTAACCGTATTCGTCGTAGCCGATGTCGTCGTCGAACATGTTATAAACCCCGAACATGAGCTTGGCCTGTTCGGTCACCTGCCACGAACCGCCACTATCCACGAAGGTGTAGGAAGGGGCACGAATGCTGCTGGAGGACGGCCCCTCGACGGGCTGGCTCTCTTTGCCACGATAGGTCAAGCGCGTCCAGGCGTTGAGTCGCGCCGTCGGCGTCCAGTCCAGCGTGCCGCTGAACTGATGTTTGGGCAATTGGGTCAACGGATTGCCTTCGTATTCGCCGCTTTTTTGCTCGGAGTCGGTATAGGTATAGCTCGTCGACAAGGTCAACGTCTCGGTCAGCGGCGACGAGAGTGCGAGCTCCACGCCTTGCGTCACGGCTTCGTCGACATTGATGCGGGTATTGGTCCGCAGAGTGCCGTCATCGTCGGTATCGTACTGCGTTACCGGCGGGCATGCGGTGGCCGAGCCACAACGTACCCGCGTGATCTTGTCCTCGAAGTCGTTGTGGAACAGCGTCACGCTGGCATTCAATCCGCGCGGGGCGCTATACAGCAAGGCAAGCTCCTTGTTGAGCGATGTCTCGGGCTCCAGATCCGGGTTGCCATAGGTAGTACCGCCACGACTAATGGCCCCCCAGTCAGCTGTCAGCTCACGCAACCCCGGAGCGCGATACCCGGTTGAAACACCGCCCTTGAGCGTCCAACGCGGCGCCGCCTGCCAAACCCCATACAGACGCGGGCTGACATGGCTACCGTAGTTTTCGTTGTCATCCAGACGCACCCCACCGGTCAACGAGAAATCTTGCGTCAACAGCCACTCATCCTCGGCGAACAACGCCCATTGATCGTTACTGACCTGGGTCCGGTCGGAGATCTGATTGGTGTTCTGATCATCCAGCTCTTCTTTCTCATAGTTAGCGCCCAGCGTCACGATATGCCGCGACAACGGCAGTACCCATTGAGTGTTCGCCACGGTGTTGGTGATCTCGATATCGCGCGACTTGTTATCGGTGGACTCCCGCTGGACGTAACTGTCAGAGGTGGCGAATCCCCAGCGCCCGGTATGGGTCAATGCGTAATGTTCGCGATCATGCTCCGAATAGCTATCGGTGCAACCGCCTCGACATCCCTCCGCCGGAGCCGACTTGCCAACATGGGACGCACGATCCTGCGTCTCCTTGCCAACCTCAACACCGAAGTCGTGATTCTCGCTCGGCGTCAACGAAAACTTGGCGGTCAGGCTTTGTAGATCCTTGTCCTCGTACCCTTGCTCGATGTCATCTTCCTCACGCTTCTGGTACTGGCCATAAACCTGCAGACCCAGCAGATCGTCGGCCACGGGCCCTGACACATATAGTTGCCCCTGATTGGCATTGCCCGAGTCGCTGTCTTCCTGCAGCGTGGCCTCGGCGCGCACGTTGCCGTGCCAATCATCGGCCACCTTGCGCGTGATGACGTTGATGACTCCGCCGATGGCGTCCGAGCCGTAAAGCGTCGACATGGGCCCGCGAATCACCTCGATACGCTCGATGGCCTGCAGTGGCGGCAACCAGTCCTGCTCGAACCCAGCACTCCCATTGGGACGTGACTCGCGCGAGGACTGGCGGCGTCCATCGATGAGCATCAAGGTGTACTGAGCCGGCATGCCACGCATGCTGATATCGGCACCGTTGTCGCCGGCTCCCCCACCGGTCACGGTGACACCCGGCACGTCCCGCAAGGCATCGGTGATATCGCGGTAGGCTTTTTTCTCGAGTTGCTCACGCGATATGACACTGATCGATGCCGGGGCCTGTGTGACTTGCTGCGCATATCCGGCAGCGGTGACAACGACATCATCCAGTTGGACGTCGTCATCGGCAGCATGCGCCATGGGTGTATTGCAGGCTGCAACGGCTAGCGCCAACGTCGATAGACGTGGAAGGTAGGACATGGTGCGTTGTTCTCCCTGATGAATCCCGCCCCGGCTGCTTCCGGGACTCTTGCGTGATGTTTTAAAATTTAATGCGAATTTTTATCATTTAGATTCTTTCACAAGGAACAACAACAGGCCACGGGACGGGGCGTTTCACAATCCGCAACGCAACGAGATACCATTACAGGCGTTAATGATTTTCAAAAACGTCATGCAATATGCCAGAATAGTGACCTACTCCACGCATCACACTGACGATGGCCTATGGCATGCACGATCTCGATGAACTGACCGCGTTCGCCTCGGTCATGGCGTCCGGCAGTCTGACTTCTAGTGCCCGCGAACTGGGGCTAGCGAAGTCGACCCTCAGTCGACGTATAAGTCAGTTGGAGGAACGGCTGGGCCAGCCGCTACTTCGGCGACAAGCCAACCGACTGCTTCCCACCGAAGCCGGTACGCTGTTTCTCGCCTACAGCCAGCAGATCCTGCATCTCGCTGAGCAAGGCCAGCAGGCACTCGACGACTTGCGCGCGGATGTCAGCGGAGAATTGACGGTCGAGGTGCATAATGCCTTCGCGCGTGGCTGGTTCAGCCAGCAAATGGAGGATTTCGTGGCACGTCACCCAGGCGTGCGCCTGAACCTGCATACCCGTTTGACCCCGCCTACGGGCCCCGAAGACGAAACCCTGTGCCTGTGGCTAGGCGACGTCGCCGACTGCGGCCTGCGTCAGGAGACGCTCGGCTACATGCGTCGCGGGGTCTACGCGCATCCCGACTACTTCCGGCGCCATGGCATGCCTCACCACCCCCGCGAACTGACCGAACACGCCTGGGTCGACCTGCTTGGCACCAGCGAACAAGGCGTAACGTTGCATCACGCCCGTGAAGGAGAGACCCGGATCACACTGCCACCGTCACGCCTGCACGTGGATCAATACGTGCTGCATATCGATGCCATCGCGCGGGGGCGCGGCCTAGGCCTTCTTCCCCACTGGATGGCCGAGAAACGCCTGCAGCATCATCCCGGCAGCCTGGCGCCTTGCCTCGCAGAATGGGCGCCCTCATCGCTTCCCATCACCCTGCTCTATCCATTCGGACGTTTGCCCCGCAAGAGCGTTACGCTTCTCGAGCAGATCCGCCAGACCGTTCCAGAGAGCTGGCGCCTGCATTCGCCTATCCCGCCCGAGCGCGTTTTCACGCTAGACTGACAACCTCAAAATGGCATGCTGTACTCTTTTAAAAATGCACGTTCATATAAAAGACGCGTGCATCTAAAAGACTGGTCCATGTAGAAGTTGGTCCATGCGAAATGCTGATGTGCAGGTGTCGCGCATTTCGATAGCGTGCTAATATATTCGCTTGCCTTGGCGAACGGGAGAGGGAATGGGTCTCAAGGAAATCGCTGCCGGGGGTATTTATCTCAGTCCGCTGCTCATCTATGCCTTGTTAGGCTTCATCGGCGCACTCATCGTGCGTACCGTGTTGCACCGACTCGTCGGGCAACATATCCCGTGGTTCGAAGCGTGGTTCGATGCCGCCTTGTTCGTCATCATTACCGCCGCCGTCGCCTTTGCCTTCTCGTCCACAGCTGGAATCGTTTAAATGCGCACACCGCTACGCATGCTGATCACTCTCGTTGTCGTGGCACTGGCCGTCGCTGCCGGCGTCTGGCTTTGGCATTATTACCTTTATACGCCGTGGACCCGCGATGGTCGCGTTCGCGCCGACGTCGTCACGATCGCCCCGGATGTTTCC
The DNA here is from genome assembly GCF_034479555.1 of Chromohalobacter canadensis. Classification (NCBI taxonomy): domain Bacteria; kingdom Pseudomonadati; phylum Pseudomonadota; class Gammaproteobacteria; order Oceanospirillales; family Halomonadaceae; genus Chromohalobacter; species Chromohalobacter canadensis. The sequence continues at coordinate 855,919 of NZ_CP140151.1, forward strand.
GGCTGGGTGCGCCAATTGCCAGTAAGTGATACACAACAAGTCGAGCAAGGCGACACCCTGTTCCAGATCGATCAGGCGCGTTACCAAACTGCCGTCAACAAGGCCCAGGCCGTGGTCGCGTTGAACCAGGCGCAGTTGGAGCTCAAACGACACGAGGAGAACCGGCGCAACAACTTGAGCAATCAGGCCATCAGCAGCGAGAATCGTGAAGTCGCGCGCATCGATACCCGCGTGGCAAAAGCCAATCTCGACGAGGCCCAGGCCAACCTGGAAAGCGCCCAGCTCGACCTGAAGCGCACCGTGGTCGAGGCGCCCGCCGACGGGCATATCCTCAATCTGCGTCTTACCGAGGGCAACTACGTCTCGGCCGGCAATGCGGTGATGGCGCTGGTCAAATCGGATTCCTACTATGTGACCGGGTATTTCGAAGAGACCAAGATGTCGCGGATCGAGGAAGGCGACGTCGCCAGGATCACGCTGATGAACGACGACACCGAGCTACGCGGCCATGTCGCCGGCATCGGCCGAGGCATCGCCGACAGCAACACCTCACCCAACGACCAGCTGTTGCCCCAGGTCGAGCCGACCTTCAACTGGGTACGGCTGGCACAACGCATCCCGGTGCGCATCGAACTCGACGACGTTCCCGAGGGGACGCTGCTGAGTGCCGGAATGACGGCCACGATCCATGTCGTCGACGACACGGACGCAGACTGAGCCGCCCATGTCGCCCTGGATCGAGACCTACCTGACGCCCTCGAAGACATCGCTGCAGTTCGCCGCCAAGACCACCCTGGCGATGCTGCTGGCGCTGTACATCGCCTTGTGGTGCGATCTCGACCGCCCCTACTGGGCGCTGATCTCGGCGGCGTTCCTGCAGATCCGGCCGATGAGCGGCATGGTCGTCGAGAAAGGCATTTGCCAGATCGGTGGCACGCTCATCGGTGCGCTGGTCGGCATCGTCATCATGGCCTTATTTGCCCAGGCGCGCGTGCCCGCTCTGATTGCGCTGACGCTATGGATCATGTTCTGCGCCTACGGCAGCTCGCTGTTGCGCAATAACTTCGCTTTCGGCTGCATCATGGGTGCCGTCACGGCGATGCTGATCGTGGTGATTTCCGCCAACCAGCCCCCCAGCGGCATCTTCGACATCGCCGTGGCGCGACTCTCCGAACTCGGTCTCGGGGCGCTCTGCGCCACCCTGGTCAGCGCCCTGCTGTGGCCCACGCGCGTCAAGGAGCATCTCGCCGGGCAGGCCGACGAGGTCATCAACCAGGCCTTCACGCATGCCGGACAGCGGCTGGACGCCAGCGATGACGCTGCCGCCATGCAGCAGTCGCTGACCGCCAGTCTCGAGCCGCTGACGATGCTCGAAACCGACAGCCAGGCGGCCCGCTACGAAGGACCCGACGGCAACGGGCGCATGCGCGCCACCCACGTGCTGACGCGGCGTACGTTGCGTTTCTTCGCCACGCTGGGCGCGCTTTATCAGTTGCTGCACGATCATCGCGAGCGCATCAGCGCGCCCCTGCACCAGTTGGCCAACGAAATCGCCGACGGCTTTCGCAACGCCGAGCACGTGAAAGGCGTGCCCGCCGCACGCCGCCAACTACAGGACCTGCGCAAGCGCGCTCACGGCTATGCCGACACGCAACTCGACCCCTTGCAGCGCCGTGTGCTTCTGGCGCTGCGCGAGGTACTCGGTCATGCCATGATCATGCTCGACGCGCGCGAGGCCATCGCCCACCCGGGGCGTAAACAACTACGCGGCGGCTCGCTTTCCTGGCACCGTGATCATCTGGTGGCGCTGCTCAACGCCGGCCGCGCAGGGCTGGTCTTCTCATGCCTGGCGGTGTTCTGGCTGCAGACCCACTGGAACAACGGCCAGGTGGCCATGCTGCTCGGCACCCTGTTCTCGGCCTTCTTCGCCACGCGCGACAACCCCGTGACGATCTGCATGATGTTCTTCAAGGGCATGCTGGCAGCGTTGCCCAGTGCCTTCCTGTTCGGGCATGTCCTGCTGTCGCAGGCCAACGGCTTTCCCATGCTCGCCATGCTGTTCGTCACGCCCCTGTTCCTGGGGCTGCTCGGCGCCTCCAACCCTCGGTTGATGGGTTACTGCCTGGCCTTCACCATCTTCAATATCCTGCTGACCATGCCGGGCAACGGCATGGACTTTTCCTTCGACAGCTTCGCCAACCGCGCCATCGCCGTGATCGTCGGGTTGAGCGCCGTGGTGATGGGCTTCCGCCTGATTCCGGGTCTCGGGGCACCGATCCGGCGCCGCCGCCTGATCGGCGCCATCAGCCATGACCTGCGCCACATCGGCGACTTGCCCCTGCACGAGGAAGAAAGCCGTTTCAGCGGGCGCATGGCCGATCGCCTGCTGCAATTGGCGCGCCATGACGACATGCTGCCCGAGGATCACCGCCATTTGTTCATGATCGGCCTCAACGGGCTCGATCTGGGACGTTCCTGCCTGCGCCTGCGCCATCGCCTGGACGATGCCGCGCCGCCCGTGCGTGACGCCATGCGGCACTTGCTGACCACCCTCGCCGCCGCGTTCGAGGACAGCGCCCACGGCCGCGCGCCACAGGGCATCCAGGCGGCCGGACGAGCGCTGGATGACGCGCTCGTCCGCCATGGCGATATCGAGGAGGATTGGCGGTGGCTACTGGCAGGGCTGGTCGAGCGGCTCGAGCTCACCCTGGCGCGTCAGGCCAATGTCATGGCCGAGCGACTGACACCGGTACCCGCCGCCTGATGACGACGATGAGAGACCCGAGGAGCACCATGCAGATTCGAGCTTTCCGCGACACCGACGAAGCGGCCATCATTGCGCTCTGGGAACGCTGCGGCCTGACGCGTCCGTGGAACGATCCACGCCGCGACATCGCACGCAAGCTTGCGGAAGACCCGCGCCTGTTTCTGGTCGGCGAACGGGACGGTGACGTGATGGCGAGCGCCATGGCGGGATACGACGGGCACCGCGGCTGGGTACACTACCTCGCGATCCACCCCGATCATCAGGGGCAAGGGCACGGCATGTCTCTGCTCGCGGCCGTGGAGCGCGCCTTACAAGCCCGGGGCTGCCCGAAGCTAATGCTGATGGTCCGCAACGAGCACCCAACGCTGATCGACTACTATCGCCGCCAAGGGTACGACGATGGCGACTTCGTGACCCTTGGCAAGCGTTTGATCGCCGACGACTGACTCAATCGCGGTCGACGGCGAAGGCCGACCACGCCTGGCGTGTCGGCATGACTTCGAGGCGATTGACATTGACGTGCGCCGGCAGCGAGGCCGTGTAGAAGATCAATTCAGCGATATCCTCGGCCTCGAGCGGCGTGGTGTCGCCGTAAAGCTTGTCGGAGGCCGCCTGATCGCCGCCGGTGCGCACCAGCGTGAACTCGGTTTCGGCCATGCCCGGGGCAATGTCGGTCACCCGCACGCCGGTACCTTGCAGATCACAACGTAGGTTGTAAGTGAACTGCTGCACGAAAGCCTTGCTCGCCCCATAGACATGACTGCCCGGATACGGCCATTGGCCGGCGACCGACCCCAGGTTGACGATGCTCGCCCCGGCGCCGGTCTCGATCAAAGTGGGCAGAACCGCGTGGGTGACGTTGACCAGCCCCTTGATGTTGGTATCGATCATGGTATGCCAATCGTCCAGGTCCGCCTTCTGCGCCGGCTGCGGTGCCAAGGCCAGGCCCGCGTTGTTGATCAACGCCTTGACCGCACGAAATCCTTCCGGCAACGCCGTGATGACGTCCTTGACCGCGTCGGCATCCCGCACGTCGAGCACCGCCGTATGCACGGGCACCTTGCCACCGAGCTCCTTCTCGAGATCCGCGAGACGTTCCGCGCGCCGACCGGTGAGGATCAACGACCAGCCGGCCTCGGCGAAACGCCGTGCTGCAGCGCGCCCGAACCCTGATGTCGCCCCGGTAATCAATACGATATCGCTCATGCTTTGCTCCTTATCCACATACGCCTTGCCGCTAATAGCGTGTTCACGGCGCCATCAGCCGGGATAGCCGCCTTCGATGTCGACGATGCGCGTGGCGTTGCGCCCTACGCCACCATGCAGGTCCAGCATGCGCTCGATCCAGGCGTAGACCGGGTCGGCATTGGAGACGAGGTCCGCCGTCGAGACACACCGTGCCCACATGAAATGGCCGAAGATCAGGTAATCGGCACCGCCGGGCGCGTCGCCATCGAGAAAATCAGCCTCTTCCAGACGCCCACGCAACGGCTCGAGGGCCGCATCGAGTGCCGAGAGCCCTTTGCTGGGCGCATGCATTTCTTCGAGGCTACGGCCCAGCGCCTTTTCACGCGTTTCACGAAAATATGCTTGATCGTCGGGATGCACGGCATTGAACAAGTCCATGATGACGGTGCGCAGAATTCCCGGCGCCAGCGCCCGCTCGCTGTAGAACTTGAAAAAACGCGCCCGTGACTCCGACGCATCGTCGCCCAGCAACGGTTTTTCAGGATACACACGATCCAGATAGCGGAAGATTTCATAGCTATCGGTGACCGTGGCCTCGCCGTCGACGAGCACCGGCACCTTGCCTTGTCCCGAGAACTCGATCGCTTCCTTCTGCGTGAAGCGCCATGGAATGAAATCGCATTCCAACCCCTTGTGTGCCAGTGCATAGCGCACACGCCAGCAGTAAGGCGAAAACCGCAGCCGCTCGTCACGCCCGCTCAAATCGTACATCTGCAACGCCATGCCATTGCTCCTTTTTTAACCATAGACTTCCCGTGGGAGCGCCCCACATACAGGTCCTCCGACGCTACCACATGCCACGCAATCGCGCCTATCGACGCACACATGCAGGCAGCGAGGTGCTTGAAAAGACTCGTCTATTAGTCGAATTCAAGGTGTACGAAACGCCTCTTAAACACGTCCCGAGCCTCCGACAAAGGTCATACGAAAGCGTATAAGAACCTGATTTAAAGGGATGTTTAAAGCTCGTCAGATCATCTGCATTATTGGTATTACCAATTATCCAACAATTGGCCTCAGGCCATTTCGCGTTTATCTTTCGCTCGATGACGAACGCCATACGTCAGACATTCGTTGCGCGCTGCACGACAACACAATCAGGAGCATTCCCATGAATCAAACGCTGCTCTCGCTACTCGCCTTCCTGCCATTGGTGCTGGCCGGCGTCCTGCTGATTGGCTTCCGCGTTCAGGCCAAGACCGCCATGCCTGCGGTTTTCGTGGTCACCGCGCTGATCGCCCTGCTGGCCTGGGACATGACCTTCACCCGGGTGCTGGCCTCGACCTTTCAAGGTCTGATACTGACCGTGGCAATCCTGTGGATCATCTTCGGCGCCATCCTGCTGCTCAACACCTTGAAACGCTCGGGTGGCATCGCGGCTATTCGTAATGGCTTCTCGGATATCAGCCCCGACCGACGCGTCCAAGCGATTATCGTCGCCTGGCTCTTCGGTTGCTTCATCGAGGGCGCCTCTGGGTTCGGCACTCCCGCTGCCGTCGCCGCGCCACTAATGGTGGCTCTCGGCTTCCCCGCCCTGGCCGCCGTGGTGGTGGGCATGATGATCCAATCCACCCCGGTCTCCTTCGGCGCCGTGGGCACCCCCATCGTGGTCGGTGTTAGCGGTGGGCTCGATAAAGCCGGCATTAGCGAGACGCTTTCAGCGGGTGGCGCCAGTTGGGAAACCTACTTCCAGCTGATTACCTCGGAGGTCGCCATTACCCATGCCATCGTGGGCCTGCTAATGCCACTGATCATGGTGACCGTAATGGCACGCTTCTTCGGTGAGCGACGCTCCTGGCGAGACGGCCTGGAAGTCGCGCCTTTCGCACTCTTCGCGGGCATCAGCTTCGTCGTGCCCTATGCACTGGCCGGCGTTCTGCTGGGACCAGAATTTCCATCCATGATCGGCGCCATGGTCGGGCTGGCCATTGTCGTACCCGCCGCCAAGAAAGGCTTCTTGCTGCCCAAGACGACATGGGATTTCCCCGACAGCACGACCTGGCCGGACGAATGGCTGGGGAACCTGGAGATCAAGATGGATCAGGTCGCCGGCAAGGCACCGATGTCGGTCTTCATGGGCTGGGTGCCCTACGTGCTGCTGGCCGTCCTGCTGGTCATCTCGCGCACTGTAGAACCGGTCAAAGAAGCACTCGTGTCGCTGAGCATCGGTTGGCGCAACATACTCGGCGAGAGTGATATCGCCGGCAGCCTAGAACCGCTCTATCTGCCCGGCGGGATTCTCGTCATCGTCGTATTGATCACGGTACTGCTGCACCGCATGCGCGGCCAGCAAGTCAAAGAGGCTTTCTCCGAATCGACTCGCACGCTTCTGGGCGCCGGTTTCGTGCTGTTGTTCACCATTCCCATGGTGCGCATCCTGATCAACTCCGGCGTCAATGGCGCCGACCTGGTATCAATGCCGGTGGCCATGGCACAGCTCGTGGCCGATGGCGTGGGACATGTCTACCCACTCTTTGCCCCCGCCGTCGGGGCGTTGGGTGCTTTCATCGCCGGCTCCAACACGATTTCCAATCTGATGCTGTCGGACTTCCAGTTCAACGTCGCCGAACAGCTGGGGCTCTCCACGGCGATGATGGTTGCGCTACAGGCGGTCGGCGCTGCCGCCGGCAACATGATCGCCATTCACAACGTGGTGGCCGCCTCGGCGACGGTGGGCCTGCTGGGACGCGAGGGCACGACCCTGCGCAAGACCATTCTGCCGACCATCTACTATGTGCTATTCGCCGGCATCATCGGTCTGATCGCCTTCTGCGTGATCGGCGTGAGCGACCCGCTCATGGGTTAGCGCACGACCACTACGCGCTTTTACACCATCGCCACACTATCGCCCCGCCCCGGCCATGCCGGGCGGGGCTTTTCTTCGGGCCTTTATTGGTAAGACCAATTCTCCAATCCTTAGGCTTTCGGCTAATAGGCACGGCCGCATGCCATAAGAGAATATGGAAACACTTTCCATAAGCGGCGAGCTCCGGCGCCATGCACTGACGCTCTCGCCCACGCGTGGCGGCATCGCCCAAGGAGACCGCATGAACATCCTCTTTGACGAACGCCTGGACGGCACGCTGCCGGCGATCGACAAGGATGCCCTTGTCACGCATCTGACCGCGCACCTCCCCAACATGACGCTGCTGCATCGCGAGGAGGACCTGCGCCCCTTCGAATGCGACGGCCTCTCGGCATATCGCGTGCTGCCCATGCTCGTGGCACTGCCCGATACCCTGGAGCAGGTGGAAGCCCTGCTCGGCATCTGTCACGCCCAAGGCGTTCCGGTGGTCACGCGCGGCGCGGGCACCGGCCTCTCCGGTGGCGCCCTGCCCCTCGAAAAGGGAGTGCTGCTGGTGATGTCCCGCTTCAGCCGCATTCTCGACATCGACCCCGAGGCCCGCACCGCACGCGTGCAACCCGGTGTGCGCAACCTGGCGATTTCCGAGGCGGCTGCGCCCCATGGGCTGTATTACGCACCCGACCCTTCGTCGCAGATCGCCTGCTCGATCGGCGGCAACGTGGCCGAGAACGCCGGGGGCGTGCACTGCCTCAAGTACGGGCTGACCGTGCACAACGTGCTCGCGGTGAACATCCTGACCATCGAAGGGGAGCACATCACGCTCGGCAGCGAGGCCCTGGATACGCCGGGCTTCGATCTGCTGGCGCTGTTCACGGGCTCCGAAGGCATGCTCGGCGTGATCACCGAAATCACCGTCAAATTGCTACCCAAGCCCGAGGTCGCCAAGGTATTGATGGCCAGCTTCGACGACGTCGAGAAGGCCGGCAAGGCAGTGGGTGACATCATCGCCGCGGGCATCATTCCCGGCGGCCTGGAAATGATGGACCGGCTGGCCATTCAAGCCGCCGAGAACTTCGTCAAGGCCGGCTACCCGTTAGAGGCCGAGGCCATCCTGCTGTGCGAACTGGATGGCGTGGAAGCCGACGTTCACGATGACTGCGAAACGGTTCGCCGAGTGCTCGAGACCGCCGGCGCGACCGACATTCGGCTGGCCCGTGACGACGCCGAGCGCGCCACCTTCTGGGCCGGACGCAAGAACGCTTTCCCCGCGGTGGGACGCATGTCGCCCGACTACTATTGCATGGACGGCACCATTCCCCGACGCGAGTTGCCGCGCGTGCTCAAGGGCATCGCCGACCTCTCGGCAACCCACGGCCTGCGCGTGGCCAATGTCTTCCATGCCGGCGACGGCAACATGCACCCGCTGATCCTGTTCGATGCCAATGCGCCGGGAGAACTGGCACTGGCCGAGGAAGTCGGCGGCAAGATCCTCGAACTCTGCGTCGAGGTCGGCGGCAGCATTACCGGCGAGCATGGCGTGGGGCGCGAAAAGATCAACCAGATGTGCGCCCAGTTCAACTCCGACGAGATCACGGTCTTTCATGCCGTCAAGGCCGCCTTCGACCCGCTCGGGCTGCTCAATCCCGGCAAGAACATTCCGACGCTGGCGCGCTGCGCCGAATTCGGCGCCATGCACGTTCACCAGGGGCAATTGCCACACCCCGAGTTGCCGCGTTTCTAAGGAAGCGCTTAATAAATCGGCGAGCGGTGTAAAGCACGAGGCGTACGGAGCACAGGAACCGGAGCCTATGGGGTATAGGTGAGGATTCCGCCCGGGCTGGCGTACCAGCACCGCACAACGAAGTGATTTGCCCGCGCAGACATTTATGCAGTGTTTCCCCAACGGCATGCGTGCGAAGGAGACAATATGACGCATCCACAGGATCAACATCCGCCGCAGGACGCACGCACCTTGCCGGCGCGCGATCACGATGCCAGCGAGGCTCTGCTCGAACGCGTGCGTCAAGCCGCGGCGACCGGCACGGCGCTGCGCTTCGTCGGGGGTGGCAGCAAGGGGTTCTATGGCCGACCGGTCGCCGGCGAAACGCTCTCGCTGGCCGAGCACACCGGCATCGTCAACTACGACCCCGTCGAACTGGTGGTCACGGTACGCGCCGGCACCCGCCTGGCCGATCTGCAAGCCGCGCTGGCCCAAGAGGGACAGCAACTGGCCTTCGAGCCACCCCATTTCGGCGAGGACGCGACCGTGGGTGGCACGGTGGCCTGCGGGCTTTCCGGCCCGCGCCGTCCATGGGCCGGCAGCGTGCGCGATTTCGTGCTCGGCACACGCATGATCACCCATGACGGCAAGCGGCTGCATTTCGGTGGCGAGGTCATGAAGAACGTCGCCGGTTACGACCTCTCGCGGCTCATGGTTGGTGCCCAGGGCACGCTCGGCATCATCGACGAGGTCTCGTTCAAGGTGTTGCCGCGCCCCGCCGCCAGCGCCACGTTGCGCCTCGAGATGGGACTGGGCGACGCCATGGCACGCCTCGCCGAATGGGGACGCAAGCCGATGCCCATCACCGGCGCCGCCCACGACGGCGAGACCTTGCATCTGCGGCTCGAGGGAGGTGCCAGCTCGGTGGCCAATACCCAGGCGCAACTGGGTGGCGAGCCGGACGGTACGTCGTTCTGGACGCAACTGCGCGAACTCGAACTGGCGTTCTTCTCGCGCCGACACGACGACCGCCCGCTCTGGCGGCTGTCGCTACCGCATCGCGCGCCGCCCCTGGCACTCGACGGCGACACGCTCGTCGACTGGGCCGGTGCCCAACGCTGGCTGCGCAGCGAGCTTCCCGCCGCGACGATTCGCCAGCACGCCGCTCAGGCCGGCGGCCATGCCACCCTTGTCGACCGTGACCGAGCGCACGGCGTCGACGCGCCGTTCACACCGCTTTCCGTGGTGATGGACAAATATCATCGCCAGCTCAAGGCCAAGCTCGACCCCAAGGGGATCTTCAATCCCGGGCGACTCTACGAGGGGCTATAGCCATGCAGACGAATTTTTCCGACGAGGCGCTGCGCCAACCGCACATCCGCGAGGCCGACCGCGTCCTGCGATCATGCGTGCACTGCGGCTTCTGCAACGCCACCTGCCCGACCTATCAACTGCTAGGCGACGAGCGCGACGGCCCGCGCGGGCGCATTTACCTGATGAAGGAGCTGCTCGAAAGCCGCGACGATGACGACCAGGTCACGCAAGAAACGCAAACCCACCTCGACCGCTGCCTGAGCTGTCGCAACTGCGAGACCACCTGCCCCTCGGGGGTCGAGTACCACAAGCTGCTCGACATCGGGCGCGCCGAAGTGGACCGCCGTGTGGGACGCTCTGCCAAGGAGCGAGCCCTGCGCTACGGGCTGCGCAAGGCGCTGGTCGAGCCCCGGAGGTTTCAAGCGTTGCTCGCCCTGGGCCAGACCTTCCGACCGCTGGCGCCGACCTCGCTGAAGGCCAAGATTCCGCCCCGCGCGTCCCGCGCGGGACGTACCGCGCCCGCGGCACATACCCGCCGCATGCTCGTGCTCGAGGGCTGCGTGCAACCGGGATTGTCCCCGAACACCAATGACGCCGCGACCCGCGTTCTCGACCGGCTGGGCATTGCCCTGAGTTCAGCCCCCGCGGCAGGCTGCTGCGGCGCCATCGACTATCATCTCAATGCCCAGGAGGCTGGCCGCGAGCGCATGCGGGCCAACATCGACGCCTGGTGGCCATACATCGACCAAGGCGTCGAAGCCATCGTGCAGACCGCCAGCGGCTGCGGGGCGTTCGTCAAGGAATACGGCGACATGCTCGCCGACGACCCGCGCTACGCCGACAAGGCCAAACGCATCAGCGCCCTGGCCAAGGACCTGGTGGAAATCCTGCGGGAAGAAGACCTGGACGCATTGGCGATTCACGGCGACGCACGACTCGCCTTCCATTGCCCTTGCACGCTGCAGCACGCCCAGAAATTGGGCGGCGCGGTGGAAAGCGTGCTCGGCCGCCTGGGGTTCACACTGTCCCCGGTGCGCGATCCCCATCTATGCTGTGGATCGGCGGGGACCTACTCGATCACCCAGCCCGCCTTGGCAACACAGTTACGTGACGACAAGCTCGACGCGCTCGAGGCCGGTCACCCCGAGCAGATCGTCACCGCCAACATTGGCTGTCAGACTCACCTGAGCGGCGCAGGGCGCACCCCGGTCCGGCACTGGATCGAAGTCGTCGATGAGGCGCTGACATCGGCACCGAATGACGAGGCGCGGACAGCATAGCTCGTAGCTCACATTTCCCACAGGAGACCTGCATGAAAACTCAAGCCGTACTCGAACTCAGTGACGTCAACCGGCTGCTCGACGCCGGGCAACAGGAAGCCGAGGCCAATGGCTGGGCGGTGACCATCGCCGTGGCCGATGCCGGCGGCCATCTGCTCGGCTTGCGCCGCCTGGACGGCGCAGCCCCGTTCAGCGCCGGGATTGCCACCGAAAAGGCCCGCAACGCCGCCATCGGCCGCAAGGAAACCCAGGCCTTCGAGGACATGATCAACAATGGCCGCACCGCCTTCGTCAGCGCGCCGATGCAGGCGCTGCTCGCCGGTGGCGTGCCGGTGATCGTCGAGGGTAATGTCATCGCCAGCGTCGGCGTTTCCGGCGTCAAGCCCGATCAAGACGTGCAAGTCGCCAAGGCCGCCGTCGCCGCCTTGGCATGACCCTTCGCTCGACGTGAGACACGCCGCAGGCGTGTCTCCGCTTCCCTATCCTTTCCTCCACTTCTCCCTTATCGGCCCTGCAAGATCGTTTTTTCGTTGCCATACTCGCTAGTCACATACTTACTAGCCACCATACGATGAGTTCGCGACGTATCGTATTCTTCGTAGGTGGGTGACCGCAGGAGGAGTCAGCATGGCACGTTCGCTCACGGATGATGCAGTACACGGCCAGCAAAATGCGCACGATGCGCCGGGCGGCGGCTGGCAATCGATCCAAGCTACCGAGACGCATTTCCTGCGCGAGAAAGTGCCCTTCAAGGGCAATGCCTTGATGCTCAAGATCAATCAACCCAAGGGCGGATTCGAGTGCCCTAGCTGTGCCTGGCCCAATCCAGCAAAGCCCGGCCCGGCGGAGTTCTGCGAGAACGGCGCCAAGGCCGTCGCCTGGGAGGCTACGGCGGCACGCACCACCCCAGAGTTCTTCGCCAGCCACACGCTAACGGAACTTCTTGACTGGTCGGATCACGCGCTCGAGAAGCAAGGCCGGTTGACGCATCCCATGCGCTACAACGCCACTACCGACAAATACGATCCCATCGACTGGGACACGGCATTTCGCGAGATCGGCGAGCGCCTCAAAACCTACGATCCCCAGAAAGTCGAGCTTTATACCTCGGGGCGCACCTCCAACGAAGCGGCGTTTCTATGGCAGCTTTATGGGCGCATGCTCGGCACGCACAATTTCCCGGATTGCTCCAACATGTGTCACGAGACGACCACCGTGGCGCTCCCTCAGAGCATCGGTGTGGGCAAGGCCACCACTACGCTGGAGGATTTCGAGCACGCCGATGCGATTTTCATATTCGGCCAGAACGCCGGCACCAACAGCCCACGCATGATGGGCCTGCTCCACGAGGCGCGCCAGCGGAACGCCGAGGTCATCACCTTCAATCCGCTACGCGAGCGGGCGCTGGTCAAGTTCGCCAATCCGCAGACGCCCAAGGACATGCTCACCAACCACGGTGTGCCGATCAGCTCACAATACCATCAGGTGCGCATCGGCGGTGATATCGCCGCCATTCAAGGCATGTGTAAACGCATTCTCGAGGCCGATGACGCGGCACACGCCGAGGGCCACCAGGGGGTGATCGATCATGAGTTCATCAGTATGCACACCGCCGGTTTCGAAGCCTTCGCTACGCACTGCCGGGCGTTGCCCTGGGAACGTCTCGAACGCCACAGTGGCCTCGAGCGCGCGGCCATGGAGGAAGCCGCCGAGGCATGGATGCGTGCCGAGCGCGTTATCTGCTGCTGGGGCATGGGCATTACCCAGCACATACGCGGTGGCGACAACGTCCACCAGATTCTCAATCTGCTGTTGATGGGCGGACATATCGGTCGCCGGGGGGCCGGCGCCTGCCCGGTACGCGGCCATTCCAACGTCCAGGGCGACCGCACGGTGGGCATTTTTCACAAGTCGGGCGAGGCCTTCCTGTCGAAGCTGGATGAGGTCTTCGGCATCGACTGCCGTCGCGAACACGGTCACGACGTGGCGCTTTGTTGCGAAGCCATTCTGCGCGACGAGGTCGACGCCTTCCTCGGCATGGGTGGCAACTTCTTCCGCGCGATTTCGGATCAGGCGCGCGTCGCCGCACGCGTCAAACATATTCCGTTGACCGTGCAGATCGCCACCAAGCTTAACCGTAGCCATCTGCTCCACGGCAAGGCCGCTTACTTGCTGCCGCCTTTGGCGCGTACCGAGAAAGATGTCCAGGCCGGGGTCGAACAGACCATCACCATCGAGGACGGCATGTGCAACGTGCAAGGCTCGACCGGCGCACTGGAGCCAGCCTCACCGCATTTACGTTCGGAGATCGCCATCGTCGCCGGGCTAGCGCGGGCCACGCTCACCCCCAATCCCAAGGTCGATTGGGAGTGGTTATGCGAGGATTACGCACGCATTCGCGACAAGATCGAAGCCACGCAGCCCGAGACGTTTCGCGACTACAACCGCCGGCTCGACGCAGAAGGCGTGTTTCATCTCGATATCGCCGCGCGTGACCGTCTCTGGCACACCGACTCGGGTAAGGCTAATTTCCTGTTTCCCGGCGACATGCTCACCGAGGACGACTCTGCCCCCGACGACACGCACTTCCAACTGCTCTCGATCCGCGGCCACGACCAGTACAACACCACCGTATATTCATACGACGACCGTTATCGTGACATTTATGGCACCCGCAGCGTGGTGATGATGAACCCCGCGGACATGGAGAAACACGGCTTCGAAGCGGGACATCGCGTTACGTTGACCGCCGTCAGCGACGATGGCATCGAACGCCAGGTATCCGGTTTCAAGCTCATCGCCTATGATTTACCCGAGAACTGCCTGGGCGCGTACTACCCGGAAGTGAACGACCTGATTCCAGTCACCAACCGGGACCGCCAAAGCAATACCATCGCCGGAAAATCGATACCGGTCACCTTGTCGCTGATGTCGAGCGAGGAAGTCGAAAACGCCACGGGAATGCTCGCCACGAGTTAAGCGCCCGTGAGTCCAGCGGCTACAACCGTCGGGCAGCAAGGATAGCCAGTACCTTGAGTCGTTCCGCCGTCGGAGAATCGCATTGCGGCCGACGGCGGAATGGTCTTTTTAATCGGCACGCAGTATTTTTTTGCCACGCATTGTCTAGATTTATCACCCCACCCTTAATGTAAATTTTAAATACACAATATTCTCTTATCACTAAACACATGGCCTAATAATACCAACATAACCATCATTGACATAAATACACGCACGCTCTTAAATAAAGACATAATTAATACTAGGGAGCAAGGGTGATGCGCAGCCTGAATAAACAACAAACAGACAGTGTTTTCATATTGCTTGAGAACACCCGTTGTTCGAGCGATCACCGTGCCTCGTTGTTGTTCGAAAACCCTGAATACGAGGTTATTTGTTACCGCAACGATGCATTGCAAGGCGCCTTGCGCGAGCTCGACGAGCTGCGTGAGCAAGGCTACTACGTCTGCGGCTATCTCGCCTACGAAGCGGGATACGCGCTTGCCGACAAGCCAGATTTCAAGTTTTGCAAGCGCACCAAAAGCGATACCCCTCTCGTGCATTTCTATGCGTTTCGCGACGTGCGGCGTTTGTCGCAGCACCAAGCCAGCCGACTTCTCGAAGCACGCACGCCCGACACGACACCCGCGGCCATTCGCCACTTGGCGCTCAACGCGCCACGCGAAGAGTATCTCGATAATATCGGAAAAATAAAATCCTATATACGAGAAGGCGATACTTATCAAGTCAACTACACACTAAAATATCGTTTCGAATATCAAGGCGCGCCCGTCGCCCTGTATCGAAAACTCCGCAGCCGCCAGAAAGTCGAGTTCGGTGGATTGCTCAACTTTCCGGAGTATGCGGTGCTGTCATTATCGCCGGAACTCTTCCTGCGTAAACAAGGCACGGCGCTGGAATCCAAGCCCATGAAGGGCACTTTCCCACGCGGCACATCGGCCGAAGCGGATGCCGAGATCCTCGACACGATGCGTCACGACACGAAAACACGCTCCGAGAACGTGATGATCGTTGATTTGCTGCGTAACGATGTCAGCCGCGTCGCCTCGCCGGGCTCCGTGGCGGTCAAAAATCTGTTCGAGATACAGACTTTCGAGACGCTGCATCAGATGATTTCCACCGTGACCGGTAAGATCGACACCAACGCCAGGATCGAACAGGTATTCCGCGAACTATTCCCCTGCGGCTCGATCACCGGCGCCCCCAAGATACGCACGATGCAGATCATCGAAGAGCTGGAGCGCGAGCCGCGCGGCGTCTATACCGGCGCGATCGGTTACCTGACGCCGCACAACGATTTCTGCTTCAACGTGCCCATCCGCACCTGCATCGCGCATGCCGACGGCCATGCGGAGATGGGGGTTGGTGGCGGCGTGCTGCATGAGTCCAACCCTGAGGCCGAATACGAAGAATGCCTGCTCAAGGCGCGATTCCTGAGTGGGCTCAATCGGGACCTGCAACTCATAGAGACCATGCGTTACCAGGCGGATAGCGCCCATATCGAGCACCTCGAGAAACACCTGCAACGGCTGTCACTCGCGGCACACGACCTGCACTTCGTCTACGCAGCCGCCAGCATCCGACTGGCGCTCGCCGAAGCCATCGACGGACTCGATCAAGACACACGAGTGCGCCTTGCCCTGGCCCATGACGGCCAGTTCGATATTACCACCACATCGCTTGGACCCGAGGACGAAGCGCCATCTGCGGCGCGACTGGGCATCAGCGAACACCCCATCGACCAACACGCCTTCCTGCTGCATTACAAGACCACCGCACGCGATCTCTACGACAGCGAATATCGGCGACATCAGACTCAAGGCGACTATGACGTCGCCTTCCTCAATCACGAAGGCCGGGTCACCGAGGCCAGTCGCCATAACCTGTTCATCGAGAAGGACGGCATGCTGCTGACGCCGCCGCTCGACGAAGGCGTACTGCCCGGCATCGCCCGTGACACGCTCATCGAAGCGAGTTGCGAGCGCTGTTGCGAACGCCCGATCACGCCGCGGGATCTACTCGACGCCGACGCCATATGGCTGACCAACGCCGTGCGTGGCGTCATACCGGTCACGCTCAGCGATCAGGCCATACAAACCCTCACCGCCTGTGCGGGCCAGGAGGCTACCTATGCTGTGTCTCATTGATAACTACGATTCGTTCACCTACAACATCGTGTCCTACCTCAACCAACTCGGCGTCCAACCCTGGATCGTCAAGAACGACGCGATGACGCTTGACCAACTGGCGAGCCACGATATCGAGGGCATCTTGATCTCGCCGGGGCCCTGCACGCCATCGCAGTCCGGCATTACGCTCGAGGTTATCAAGGCCTACGCGGGCA
This sequence comes from Chromohalobacter canadensis, assembly GCF_034479555.1. Classification (NCBI taxonomy): domain Bacteria; kingdom Pseudomonadati; phylum Pseudomonadota; class Gammaproteobacteria; order Oceanospirillales; family Halomonadaceae; genus Chromohalobacter; species Chromohalobacter canadensis. Next base: position 872,419 of record NZ_CP140151.1, read on the forward strand.
AGGTCCCGATTCTGGGCATCTGCCTGGGTCACGAAGCGATCGCCGAGGCCTTCGGTGGGTATATCGAGCACGCTCGCGAGGTCATGCACGGCAAGGTATCGCACGTTCACCACGACGGACGTGGCGTATTCACCGGCGTCAGCCAACCGGTGCGCGTGACCCGTTACCACTCGCTAATCGTCACCCGCCAACGCATGCCCGCGGATTTCGAGATCAGCGCCTGGACCTGTGACGCACAGGGCAATATCGAGGACGTCATGGGCATTCGGCATCGCGACCTGGACATTGAAGGCGTGCAGTTTCATCCCGAGTCCATCCTCACCGAGCATGGCCACCTCATGCTGGCGAACTTTCTCCGCCGACTCGATCAACATCGCCCATCGCTAGGAAAAGCGGCCGGCTTCTAAGTAGATATTTTAGGGAAAGATCCACATGTACACCGGCACCGAAAACCCCACGACGGCGTATGAAAACGAGATACTCGCACGCCTCACCGAAAACTGGAATCAGCGCGTCGCGGTGCGCAAGGCGCGGCTCGATCTGAATGATTATTACGACACCACGGCGCCGGACTTCCCACCGTCGATGGTGCCCTTCTGGGACGACCCGCGTTTCCAAGCCATCGACGAAGCGGACAAGCGCCGTGTGCTCGCTGGCGCCTGGATCAACTACAACGAGAAGACGATCTTCATCGAAGACAAGGTCATCAATCCCATGTGCTCGTTGCTGCTGCGCGATGCTCTGCCCGGCGTCGGCGATAGCGTGACCAAAAAAGCCATCGCCCAGACCCAGGTGGACGAGCAGTTCCACATTCTGATGTGTCTGGAGGTCTGCAACTGCGCGCGCCACCAGCACCGGCTACAAGACCTGCACATTCCCACGCCGCTGCTCGAGCAACGCATGGAGACAGCGCTTTCCAAGGCGGACAACGAACGCGAATTCGCCCTGATCCGGATGGCCTATGCCACCGTGGCCGAGATGACCATCAACGTGTTCTTGAAACGTCTTTCGCAGGACCGCAGCATCCAGCCGCTCAACCGCCTGAACACCGAGCTCCACCGCCAGGACGAGGCCTCGCATGCCGCCATTTTCGGCGAGATTGCCCGCGCCGTTTACGAGCGCCTCGGGGCCGGACAGCAGGCCATCTTTCGCGCCCACCTGATGCGCGCCATCGACGACTTCATCGAACTCGACGTGGGCTTCTGGCGCGCCATTCTCGACTATCTGGCGATTCCCGAACGCGAGAGCATACTCCACGACATGGCCGCAAAGCGCCGCACGAACAGCTCACTTCGCGATTACAGCGCATTGGTCAAACTGTTGCGGCAGATCGGTATTCACGAGGGATCGAGCTTCGTTTTCCAATAACACGACATCGCGCGAACGGAGGCCACGCCTTGGCGCCCAATTCAAGCGCCAAGGACAGTTAAAACAGGACTAGGCGCAAGCTCAGCGCGCGTGGAATTCGCGCCCGGCCAGAGTCGGCGCGATCACGCCCGCGCGCACCACGAAGTCGCCGAATGCCTCTCCCGCCTCGCGTTCGGCAGCATAGCGCTGAATCAACGGCGTGAGCTCCTCGAGAATGGTCGCCTCATCGATGTTCTCGCGGTAGAGCTTGTTGAGGCGCTCGCCAGCGAAACCACCCCCCAGATAGAGGTTATAACGTCCCAAGGTCTTGCCCACGAAGCCGATCTCCGCCAGATAGGGCCGCGCGCAGCCATTCGGACAGCCCGTCATGCGCACGATAATGGCGTCGTCGCCCAAGCCCGCGTCCTGCATGATCGCCTCGAGCCGGTCGATGAGTGACGGCAGGTAACGCTCGCTTTCGGCCATCGCCAAGCCACAAGTGGGGAATGCCACACAAGCCATCGCGTGACGGCGCAGCGGCGTCGTCTCGAACGTCATCGCGTAATCCGCCAACAACGTGTCGATGGCCTCGCGACGCGCCTCGGGCACCTGAGTGATGATCAGATTCTGGTTGGTGGTCAGCACGATGTCGCCATCGTGCGCCTTGGCGATCTCGCGCATGCCCGACATGAGTTGTGCCCCTCCATCGACATCCGCCAGGCGGCCGTTCTGAACGAACAATCCGTAGTGCCAAAGGCCATCCTCGCCTTGATACCAGCCCAGCCGGTCGCCGTTATGGGTGAGCGGCAATTCACGCGCTGGCGCAAGCGACTCGCCCAGGAACTCCTCGACTCGCTCGCGGAAACCGTCGACGCCCAGGGCCTCGACGGTATATTTGAGGCGCGCTTGCTTGCGATCGTGGCGATTGCCGTTATCACGCTGCACGAGCATGATCGCTTCCGACACAGCTGCCGCGCGATCCGGCGTACAGTAGCCGACGATGTCGGAAAGCCGCGGGAAGGTCGCGGTCTCACCGTGCGTCATGCCCATGCCACCACCGATGCAGACATTGAAGCCCTTGAGCTCGCCCGCCTGTACGTCGGCGATAAAGCCGACATCGTGAGCGAACACATCGACATCGTTCTCAGGCGGAATCGCCAGCGCGACCTTGAACTTGCGCGGCAGATAATGCCGCGTATAGAGCGGCTCGACCTCATCACCGGTTTCCTGAGGCCCACCCGCCACACGCTCCTCACCGAGGAAAATCTCGTGATAGGCCCGAGTGCTCGGCAGCAGGTGAGCGCTGATCTCGTGCGCGAGATCGTAGACCTGACGGTGCACCGGCGAGCGGTGCGGGTTGGCGGTGCAGATCACGTTACGATTGACGTCGCCACAGGCGGCGATGGTGTCCAGCATCGCTTTATCCAGTGCCTGCAAGTGGCCGCGCAGGTTTTCCTTGAACACCCCGTGATACTGAAAGGTCTGACGCGTAGTGATGCGCAGCGTGCCGTTGGCATAACGACTGGCGTTGTCGTCCAGCGTCAGCCACTGCTCAGGCGATACCCGCCCGCCGGGCAAGCGCAGGCGCACCATGAACGAATACAGCGGCTCCAGCTTGCGATGGCGACGGTCGTCACGCACATCGCGGTCATCCTGCTGATAGAAGCCATGAAACTTGGTCAGCTGGGTATCCGCTTCATTGACCGCGCCGGTGGCCCGGTCGGCCAGGCTCTCCTCCAGGGTGCCATAAAGATAGTGGCTCTCGACCTTGAGCCGTTCGTTGGGGTGCAGCTCGTCGAGCGACACGTCACGCATCTTGGCGATGATATCCATGTCGGTCTCCTCAATAGACGTCGCGCTGATAGCGCTTTTGCTGCTGCAGATCACGCAGGTACTCGGCAGCGGCTTCCTCGTCGTATTCACCCTGCTCGCGAATCACATCGAGCAAGGCCTGGTGGACGTCCGGCGCCATGCGTTCGGCATCGCCGCACACGAAGACATAGGCCCCGGCCTGTAGCCAATCATAGAGGGTGGCAGCCTGTTCGCGCAGGCGGTCCTGCACATAAACCTTGTCTTGTTGGTCGCGGGAAAACGCCACGTCCAGTCGCGATAGAAGCCCTGACTTGCGCCATTGCAGCCATTCGGCCTGATACAGGAAATCGCTACGCCGCCGCCGGTCGCCGAAGAACAGCCAGTTGTCACCGCTCGCGCCACGCGCTTCACGCTCCTGCATAAAGGCACGGAACGGCGCCACACCGGTGCCGGGGCCGATCATCACGATGGGCGTCGCGTCATCGTCGGGCAGTTTGAAGTGCTTATTATGGTCGATGTAGATCGGTACTGAATCGCCGGGCTGCACGCGGTCGGCGAGATAGGTCGTCGCCACACCGCCGCGCGCGCGACCATGGGTTTCATAGCGCACCACCGCCACCGTGAGATGCACTTCGTCAGGGGCCGCCGCCTGACTCGAGGCAATCGAGTATAAGCGTGGCGGCAACTTGCGCAGCGCGCGAATGAAAGTGTCCGCCTCCAGCCCCTCGACCGGAAAATGCTCCAGCACATCGATGATATGCCGCCCCTGCAGCCATTCGCGCAGCTCGTCGCGCGATTCCTCGTCGAGCAGACGACGCAGCTCGGCATCGTCACTGATCTCGGCCCAGTGGTTGAGGAAGGGACGCGTCAAGGTGGTGACCTCGAAATCGTTGAGCAAGGCATCGCGCAGCTGACGCCCTTCCTCGAACGGTGCCTCGCCATCCAGTCGCAAGGCGGCCAGCAATTCATCGACATAAACAGGATCGTTCTGCGGCACGATACCCACGGCGTCGCCGGGATGATATTCCAGACCCGATTCCTCCAGGGACAGCTCGACATGCAACGTCTGCTTGTCGGAATCCTGGGTATTGAGCGGCTGCGACTCCAGCACTTCCGCCTGGAAGGGATGCGAACGCGAGTAGGTCGCGGCTGCGCCACCGGACGCACCCGACGCCGGCCCCGGCGCAGCACTCCCCGAGAGCGCGGCGAAAGCCTCGAGTGTCGCGTCGATCCATTGCGTGGCAGCCTCTTCGTAGTCGACATCAGCGTCGACCCGCGCACACAGGCGCTGCGAGCCCAGGGCCTCAAGCCGCGAATCAAGCACCTTGCCGGACTCGCAGAAATATTCGTAGCTGGCATCGCCGAGTCCAAAGACGGCGAAGCGGTGGTCGTCACTCAAACGTGGCGCCTTGCGACCCGCCAGCAACTCGTAAAAGCCCAAGGCGCTATCCGGCGGGTCGCCATCGCCCTGAGTACTGACCACCGCCATCAGTCGAGTGGCCTGCTTGAGGTCTTGCTTACCGAAGGACGCCATATCCTTCAGCTCGACGTCGAGCCCCCAGGCACGCGCGCGCTCAGCCGCCTGCTCAGCCACGCCTTCGGCATTGCCGGTCTGGCTGCCGAACAGCACGGTCAGCGGCTCACCGGGCGTCGAGGCCGGCGATTCAGAGACCGCCGGCGCGTCATGCGCATCAAGACCGGCCAGATACCCTTGCAGCCAGGCACGCTGTCGGGCGTCCAGATCGGCCAGCGCGTCATTGAGCCGCCGCGCCTGATCGGCGCTGAGGGGGCTGTTCGATTCGGACAAGCGTCCTTGCGACATTGAACCTCTCATCGTTGCGTAAATGCTCGGAAAACGAAGACCTCTAGACTAGCAAGTCTGAAAAGAATGAAAAATTCTAAAACGCGATCCTCATATTCTTTAAAGGACTAAAACACCCAGCCGCTCGCCTAGGCCATCGTTCGCCTGCGAACCGCCTAGCCTTCATGGTGTCAGCTCTCTAGACTAGGCCCATATCTTGAACGCTTCATCCATCCAAGGAGACACCATGAGCGATGCCGCCGTCACCCCCCAGTGGATCGATATCACGTCCCACGACGGTCAGACCTTCAAGGGCTATCTAGCCCTACCACCTGCCGGCAAGGGCCCCGGTATCGTGCTGATTCAGGAGATCTTCGGCGTCAATGCCCACATCCGCAGCGTTGCCGAACAATACGCCCAGGACGGCTATGTAGTGCTCGCGCCGGATGTCTTCTGGCGTCAGGAGCCGGGCGTGGAGCTCACCTATGAAGGCGCCGACATGGACAAGGCCTTCAAGCTCGTCGGCGACATCGACTTCACGGTGGCCGTCAAGGATCTCGCCAGCACGACCCAGGCATTGCGCCAGCGAGCCGAATGCGAAGGCGACGTCACCGCCATCGGCTACTGCATGGGCGGCATCCTTGCCTATCTGGCGGCCATCGAGGCCGGCGTCGATCGTGCGGCGAGCTTCTACCCCGGCGGCATCCACAAGCATCTGGACAAGGCATCGCGTCTCGACGTACCGGTGCAGTTCCATTTCGCTGGCAACGACGGGCATATCCCCGCCGAGACCGTCGACCAAGTCCGCACCACCTTCGCCGACCGCGACGACGTCACAATCAACGTCTACGACGGTGCCGATCACGGTTTCAACTGCTGGGCACGTAGCGCCTACCACCGTCACGCGGCTGCGCTTTCCCATGGTCGCACCCTGGTCTTCCTCGAAGGCCAGGACTGACCTCGGCGAGGCCCACGATCCCGAGAAACCCTCGCCTGAGGGTTTCTCGTCACCAACGAACGGACGCCCCGGCGTTTTCCATGGAGTCCCGCATGTCATATCGCCTCTTTATCGCCAATAAGAACTACTCGTCCTGGTCCATGCGCGCATGGGTGGCACTCAAAGCGCTCGATATCCCCTTTGAAGAGGTACTGACACCATTCGAGGGCGCCGGCCTTCAAACGGCTTTTACATCGTTCTCGCCCACCGCCAAGGTGCCGTGCCTGCATGAGGGCGACAACGTGGTCTGGGACTCGTTGGCGATCATCGAGTATGTCGCCGAAGCCCACCCGGACCTCTGGCCTCAGTCACGAGCTGCTCGGGCCTGGGCACGTTGCGCTACCGCCGAAATGCATTCCGGCTTCCCGGCCTTACGTGACGAATGCTCCATGAACTGCTCGTTGCGGATTGAACTGGGCACGCCGAGCGAAGGGCTTCAACGGGACCTGAATCGGCTCGAGACCCTGTGGTGCGAAGGCTTGAAACGCTTCGGCGGCCCGTGGCTGGCGGGCGAACGTTTTACGGCCGTCGATGCTTTCTTCGCTCCGGTAGCAGTGCGCATTCACGGCTATGACCTGCCGCTCGGAGAAACAGCGCTAGCCTATGTGCAACGCCTACTCGAGCACCCCAGCGTCGCTGACTGGATATCTCAGGGCATCGCCGAGCCCTGGGTCGACGAGCCCCATGAGCAGGACTGCCTACGCGGCCGGCGCGTCCTTGCAGATCGCCGCGCATAATCACCACGCTCCCGCACCGCTCACCGAGCGGTGCGCTCTTCCACCGCAGATCGATGATCGACGAACACCTTGTTTCATCATATAGAACGCCTGTGTCACCGCCACCGCCCCGGACACGCCTGCTTCGCCACTTCCCATCTCAAAATATTAATTTAAAAACAACAAGTTAATAAATTACGAACCACCCCGAACATTACCTCGTAGGACACGAGGTCAATGAAGACATGCCCGCTCGGCACGGCGCCGCGAACCGGAACACGGCCGGCAACCTCATGAGATGGCTTCTCATTTACATTTGTTCTCGTTTACTATTCCACGCATTCGAGCACAGGACACCTGCATCCGGTATCGGTCTGCACGGTATTCACCATCAGGAGCCCCTCATGACATCGCTACGACGCCTTTGCATGGCGGCGGCCGGCATCGCCGCGCTATCCGCGACACTCCCGACCTACGCCAAGTCCCTGGAGACCGCGTTCGGAACGGTGGAGGTCGATGACGATCCCACGCGTGTCGTCACGCTTTATACCAACGCGTTGGATACCGCACTGACGGCGGGCGTGACCCCATTGGGAGCGGTCGCTACCCGCGGCGGCGATGGTGTGGCACGTTACCTCACCGAGAAGGCCGGGGACATCGATATCGTCGGCACGCCGCGCGAGACCAACATCGAAGCCGTGGCGGCGCTTACGCCGGATGTCATCCTGGCCTCTCCGCAACTCCCCGAGGCCCAGTACGAACTGCTATCGCGCATCGCGCCGACCGTGGTGCCGGATGTCGAGCCCTACCAAATGGATAGCTGGGAGAATGAGGCACGGATCTATGGCGAGGCACTCGGGCGCAGTGACGCCATCGATGACGCCATCGCCGAGGTCAATGCCAAGGCCGAGACGTTGAGCGAACGTCAGAACGGCTCTCCGAGCGCCAGCTTGATTCGCTGGATGCCGCAAGGCGCGCTCGTGATGGCGCCGCAAATCTTCTCCAACACACTACTCAGCAAAAGCGGTTTTGCGGTCGACGACGGCGGTACTGTCAAAGGGGGACGCCCACACAGCGATCCGCTAAGTCTCGAAAACCTCTCACGGATCGATAACGATTGGTTGTTCCTGGCCACGCTGAACGCCGAAGGTGACGAGGCTTACGCAGCGGCCAAGCAATCGCCGGCCTTCGAGCGTCTCGATGTCGTCCAGCGCGATCAGGTAGTCACCGTCGATGGCCAGTTGTGGACCAGTGCTACCGGGCCGATGGCGGCAACGGCAATCCTCGATGACCTCGCCTCCGCCATGGATGCGGCCCAATGATTGCGTCCACGGATGCCTAAGCACTGGATAATGACGATGCCCCCATGCGTGTCCTGACTCATTGCCTGTCATTCGGCAAGCCACGCTCATTGATCGGCCTGTGGCTTGGCTTGAGCGGACTGCTCATCGCCATTGCACTGTTGAGCTTGCTGTACGGGGCCGGTGATGTCGGCCCTGCACGCGCCTGGCAGGCACTGCAGGACTTGGGCGCCGCCGCTTCATACGATAGCGAGGCTCGTTTCGTGATCGCCGAGCTACGCGCCCCCCGGCTGTGGATCGGCCTGGTGGTGGGCGCCGCACTGGGTATCGCGGGCGCGTTACTGCAGGCCGTGACGCGCAACCCGCTGGCAGAACCTGGGCTGCTGGGCGTCAGCGCAGGGGCTGCCTTCGCCGTGACGTTGGCGATCCTGTGGGGCGCTGATACCGCCACACTACGCGTCTCGGTCGCCCAACTCGGCGCCCTGGGCGGTTGCCTCTGCGTACTTGCCGCCGCGCGCCTGCAAGGCATCGGCAACGACCCTGTCCGCCTCATCCTGGCCGGGGCCATTCTGTCGGGTCTTTTGCATTCGCTGTCGTCGCTGATCCTGCTCTACGATCAATACACGGCGGACGAAATCCGCTTCTGGGTGGTGGGCAGCCTCGCTGGCCGCCAACTCGACGACCTGGCGCCACTATTCCCCAGCCTGGGAGTGGCCGCATTACTGACCATCCTCCTCGCGCGCCCACTGGCAGCACTGGCGCTCGGTGAGCACGTCGCCATCGGGCTCGGGCATCACCCTCGCGTCGTGCGTCTGCTGGTAATCGTGGTCGTCGCCCTACTGGTGGGTGGTGCCACCGCCGCGGCCGGCCCGATCGCCTTCGTAGGGCTGGTAGTCCCCTTCGCCGCACGCGCACTGGCCGGCCCCGACATTCGGCGCACGCTATGGTTATGCCTGCCGTTGGGCCCTATCGTCGTCGTCAGCGCGGATATCGTCTCGCGGCTCGTGGTGCCGCCTTCCGAACTCCCGCTGGGCGTGCTCACGGCGCTGATCGGTGCTCCGGTACTGATCGGCGTGGTACGTGGCCGCCGGCTGCCGACGTTCTAGGCCGTTTATGCCCGACTCTGTATCCACGACATCTTCCATGGGACACGCCATGACGTCCCCCGTTGATACCCCGAACGCAGTGCGCCAGGACAAGTACTACCTCGCGTTGCCGCTGGGCCAGCGCGCCCCGCTGCGCGTGATCGTCGACAAGCGCAACCTGCTCGCCAACCTGCTGCTGTCGGGACTCCTGATACTGCTGGCAGGCGTCGCGCTGAATACCGGCAGCGCCGCATCGCTGTCACTGCCGGCGACACTGCGCGCCTTGCTAGGCGACGGCAGCCCCCTCGACACCTTCGTGATTCAAGAATTGCGCTTGCCTCGCATCGTTGCAGGTGTCGTCACCGGTGGCGCCTTTGCCCTGGCCGGCTGCCTGATGCAGACCGTGGCGCGCAACCGCCTGGCCACACCGGGTATCGTCGGCCTCGATAATGGCGCCACTGCCTTCGCCGTGGCCTCCGTGGTAGGCACCGGCATCAGCCTGGCGCCACCGGCCATGGCCCTGACCGGCGCCGCCGTCGCCGCGGCACTCACCTTCGGTTTGACGGGCCGCATCGGCGTGCGCGGATATCGCTTTCTGGTCGCCGGCATCGGCGTAGGTGCCGTCTTTGGCGCCATCACCCAACTCATGCTGACGCGGGTCTCCATCGATGCCGCCAACGCCGCCTATCCGTGGACGGTGGGCAGCCTCAATGCCCGCCCCGATCACGCGGTGCTGAGCCTGTCGCTGGCCCTGCTACCCGCGTTGCTGGCTGGCATATGGCTGACCCGCTCGCTCACCGTATTGCGGCTTTCCGACGCCGTCGCCATCAGTTTGGGCATCGCGGCGGGACGCTGTCGGATGGCCGCCCTGAGCGTCGCGGTGATTCTCACCGGGCTTGCTGTGGCAGTGGCGGGACCGGTGGGAATGGTGGCGTTGATCGGCCCGGAGTTTGCGCGTCAGCTCAGCGCCAAGAACACGGTACCCGTGGTCGGAGCGACCCTCGCCGGGGCGGTGGTCATGGTCGCCGCCGACCTGCTTGGGCGCGTGCTGCTCGCCCCCATCGAGATCCCGGTGGGGATCGTCACCGCCTTGATCGGTAGCCCACTTCTGCTGTGGATACTCTTGAACCCCAACGCCAGGACCGCGCCATGAAACACGATGCCACCGCCTGCGAGCGTGATACTGCCAAGTCTGACACCGCACCGGATATGACGGCGCCGGATATGGCGACCCAGGGCTTGTCGCTGGCGTACGGCTCGGTCGCGGTCATCGAGGACCTCGACCTGCAACTGCCCGCTGGCCAGGTGACGGCCATCGTTGGCCCCAATGGCTGCGGCAAGTCGACACTGCTGGCCGGGCTGTCGCGGCTGCTCAAACCCCGGGGCGGCACGGTGCTGCTCAACGGTGCGGATATCCGACACCTGCCGACCCGCCAACTGGCCAAGCGGCTGGCACTATTGCCGCAGCAGCCGCATGCCCCCGAGGCATTGACCGTCGCCGAACTGATACGCTTCGGTCGGCACCCGCATCAGAGCTGGCTGCGCCAATGGTCCCCCGAGGACAAACGTGTCGTCGATGAAGCACTCGGTATGACAGGGCTCACGCCGCTTGCCCAGCGTCCCGTCGACGCGCTTTCCGGGGGCCAGCGTCAACGCGCGTGGATCGCCATGGCCATCGCCCAACAGACCACGACGCTGCTGCTCGACGAGCCCACCTCGGCGCTCGATCTTGGCCACCAGGTCGAAGTCTACGAGCTCATCCAATCACTCGCCGCCTCGGGCAAGACCATCGTCATGGTCATCCACGACCTGGTCAGCGCGTGTCGCTACGCCGACCACCTGATTGCCATGCACCAAGGCCATGTCATCGCCGAGGGGCTGCCCGGCGAGACGGTCACACCAGAACTGGTCAGGCGTCTTTACGGTGTCGAGTGCTCGCTGATCACGGACCCCGCCACGGGCGCGCCGCTGCTCACCAACGTTCGCCGCACGCGTGACGCCCTCGACGGCAGTGCGACCTAGCGGGCCGGTCGCCCTATCCCTGAAGCACGTCTCTGGCTACCATCACGCCATATCCGGCAGCGGGCGACAGGCCCGGTGCCATGTTTTTCGCCGTCAGCAAGGAAAACGCCATGCGTGATACGTTTCACTTCTACGAGCCACGCCAAGGACACGAGCTGCCTCACGATCCCTTCAATGCCATCGTCGGACCGCGACCCATCGGCTGGGTTTCCTCCCAAGATCGCGACGGCCACTTGAACCTGGCGCCCTATAGCTTCTTCAACGCCTTCAATTACACCCCACCGATCGTGGGATTCTCCAGCATCGGCTACAAGGACAGCGTGCGTAACATCGAGGCTACGGGCGAGTTCTGCTGGCACCTCGCGACCCGAGCACTCGCCGAGCAGATGAACGCCAGTTGCGCGGCCGTGGCACCCGAGGTCGACGAATTCGAGCTGGCCGGCCTGACGCCACGTTCCTCCCAGGTCGTCGGCGTTCCGCATGTCGCCGAGGCGCGCGTCACCTTCGAGTGCCGACTGAGCCAGGTGGTCCGACTGCAAGCTGCCGATGGGACATCGCTCGACACCTGGCTGGTGCTCGGCGAAGTCGTCGGCGTGCATATCGACAAGCAGCTGCTTCACGAGGGCGTCTACCAAACCGCCGCAGCCCATCCCATCCTGCGTGGCGGCGGCCCCGCCGATTACTTCGAGATCAGCGCCGAGCAGAACTTCAAGATGGCTCGCCCGAAATAACGACACCCTCGGCACCGGCGCTTGAATGCGAGCATGTGTCGACGCCCGTGTTGTCCCATACTTGTTGTTCCATACTGTCAGCGCCCCCGGCATTGCATGAGCGACGCAAAGGGGCGCAGATGGCAACCTTCCCGAAACGACCGTTAACCATGAAGGAGGCAGAACATGGCAGGCGGATGGTCGAAAGACGGCGCCGTCCAGGAGCAGATCGACAGCACCATCGAGGACGCCCTGGAACGCGCGCGTAGCGAGCTACCCAGCGGGGAAAGCCTCGGATACTGCGAAGAATGTGGCGACCTGATTCCACAGGCACGACGTGAAGCGATAAAGGGCGTGCGGTTGTGCATCGCATGTCAGAGCGAGCGCGACAAGCAGCGCACCACAGTCAGTGGATACAATCGACGCGGCAGCAAGGACAGCCAGTTGCGCTAGCCCCTTGTCTGACGCCCCCTTCTTGCACGTCTGAACCTACCTGTGTGACGTCGAGCGGGGCGTGATATGCCACGTCTTGTTCGGGCGCTCAGCCGTTGCGGTCACACCGCTTTTCCTCCCCTTTGCCGATCACATTTCTCCTGCTTCCATCCGTTCAAACGGTGTCTTCCTCGCCGATCCAGGGCTGGCTGCAGCATGTACGAGTCCACTCTCCTCTCGACCTGTATCCCGGACTCCTCCAGGGAAGACTATCGTCGACCATGGCTTCACAAATCCATTTGAAGATTGTATAAAATATAAAACCTAACAAGATCGATTGAAGGTGCCTTATGAAACGCATTCACGTCATCGACTCCCACACGGCGGGAGAGCCGACACGACTGGTCATGGAAGGCATACCGGCGCTTTCGGGTCGCACCATCGCCGAGAAATGCGATGACTTCCGCGACAATCACGATGCATGGCGACGGGCCATCATGCTGGAACCGCGTGGGCACGACGTGCTCGTCGGTGCGCTGTACTGTGCGCCCGAGTCCCACGATGCCAGTTGCGGGGCCATTTTCTTCAACAACAGCGGGTATCTCGGCATGTGCGGCCACGGCACCATCGGGCTGGTGGCATCACTCCATCATCTGGGGCAGATGACGCCGGGCTGCCACAAGATCGATACGCCGGCGGGCCCCATCAAAGCCATGCTTCACGACGACGGCGCCGTGACCGTGCGCAATGTCCTCTCCTACCGTCATCGCCGCCAGGCCCCCGTCGAGGTGCCGGGATACGGCACCGTACACGGCGACATCGCCTGGGGCGGCAACTGGTTCTTTCTGGTCAGCGATCACGGCATGACCATCGAACTTGGCAATGTCGAGGCTCTCACCGACTACACCTGGGCCATTCGTCAGGCACTGGAGGCCCAGTCGATCACCGGGGAAAACGGCGGCGTCATCGACCACATCGAGCTCTTCTGTGACGACCGCGAGGCCGACAGCCGAAACTTCGTGCTGTGTCCCGGCAAGGCCTATGACCGCTCGCCCTGCGGCACCGGCACCAGCGCCAAGCTCGCTTGTCTCGCCGCCGATGGCAGGCTGGCACCGGGGCAGACCTGGACACAGGCAAGCATCTGCGGAAGCCGCTTCGAGGCCTCCTATGAGTGGGAGGGCGATTGCATTCGTCCTTCGATCAAGGGGCGTGCCCATCTCAGCGCCGACGCCACGTTGCTGATCGATGAGCAGGATCCCTTCGCCTGGGGGATCGCAGGCCAGTGACGCCTGTCATTTCGACGACTCAGCGCCGGTCACCACGACCATGCCGCTGCGCTGAGCATCTTGCATGCAATAGACCAACCTTCGAGGAACAACGATGAACGATGCCATCTTTACCGGCTGCATTCCCGCACTGATGACGCCCTGCACCGCCGACCGCCAGCCAGATTTCGACGCTCTGGTCACCAAGGGCCGTGAACTGATCGAACTAGGAATGAGCGGCGTGGTGTACTGCGGCTCCATGGGCGACTGGCCACTGCTGAGCGAAGCACAACGTCAGGAAGGCGTCGCACGGCTGGTCGAGGCGGGCATCCCGACCATCGTCGGCACCGGTGCGGTCAACTCCAGGGAGGCCGTTTCCCATGCAGCGCATGCGGCCAAGGTCGGCGCTCATGGACTGATGGTCATTCCCCGCGTGCTGTCTCGCGGCACGTCCGCCACCGCGCAGAAGGCTCACTTCTCGGCCATTCTGGACGCTGCACCCAACCTGCCGGCCGTGATCTACAACAGTCCGCACTATGGCTTCGCCACCCGCGCCGACCTGTTCTTCGAATTGCGCGCCCAACACCCGAACTTGATCGGCTTCAAGGAGTTCGGCGGCGCCGATGACCTGCGTTACGCGGCGGAGCACATCACCTCACAGGATGATGACGTCACCCTGATGGTCGGTGTCGACACCACCGTCTACCACGGCTTCGTCAACTGCGGCGCAACGGGCGCCATCACCGGTATCGGAAACGCCTTGCCCCGTGAAGTATTGCATCTCGTCGCACTCAGCAAGAAAGCCGCCCAGGGGGACGTCGTCGCGCGCCGCCAGTCCAAGGAGCTCGAAGAAGCCCTCGGCGTGCTGTCCTCCTTCGACGAAGGCGCCGATTTGGTGCTTTATTACAAGCACCTGATGGTCCTCAACGGCGAAAAAGAGTACGCACTGCATTTCAACGAGACCGATGCACTCAGCGACGCCCAGCGACACTATATCGAAACCCAGTACGAGCTGTTCCGTACCTGGTACGCGAACTGGTCCGCCAGCCTGGGCAATACCTGATGCAACGGCCAGTCTGACACGACACGCTGTCCAGCGGCACGCTGGCAGATTGCGCACTACCATACCGGGAGGTCCGTGACCTCCCGGCTCCCTTTCCTGGTGCCAGGGCCCGCTCCTTCTCGAAAGCATGGAGCGGTGTCGGTGCCGTCATGCCTCCACCTTGGACATTCACTTCAGTTTGTATACAGTATGCGAAATCCAATCTTCGGCAGAGGCCGGCCATGGCGACTTACAAGACACGGGCGCAATTCGTCGCGGACGACCTGCGCGAGCGTATACTGGGCGGGGAATTCAAGGGCGGTACCCAGCTTCGCCAGGACGCCTTGGCCAAGGACTATGACGTCAGCCGTATCCCTGTCCGCGAAGCCCTGCTGACCCTGGAATCCGAAGGTCTGGTCGAGTTTCACGCCCACCGGGGAGCCTTCACCACCGAGCTTTCCGTGGCCAAGATTCGCGAACTGTTCGATCTGCGCGTCCTGCTCGAGACCTACGTTCTGCGCCACGCCATCAATGGCCTCACCGACGCGGACCTGAAAAAAGCCGAAGACATTCTTCTCAAGTACGATGAGTCGCTGAACTCCGGCGGCGATATCGATAACTGGAGCGAGTACAACTTCGCCTTCCACCAAGCGCTGTACGCACCGGCAGATTTGCCTGAAACGCTCTCGCTGATCAGCCAGTTGAACACAAAGTCAGATCGCTACATTCGCATGCAACTGGTCTACACACAGGAAATCGAGAAGGCCGAACGAGAGCACCACGGCCTGCTCGAACTGGCCCGCCAACGCGATGCCGACAAGGCCTGCGAGTTGTTGAAGACGCATATACAGGAGGCCTGCGAAGGCATCGTCGCGCTGCTGGACGAACGAGCAAAGCAGATGGAAACCCTCTAGCGCCCCTCTCCCTTCGACTTTCTTGTTCATGCCCCCGAGAGGCCTCCACCCTTGACCTTCCGCCGATGCGCCACCGGGCGCGTCGATGCTTGCGTTTTCTGATACCCCTCGCCTCCATCCGCCCCACGCAGCCAGACACGCTTCAGCCTGCCTGTTACGCCACCTCCCCGCTGACGGCGTCGTATTCACGCATCGCGTCACGACTTTGGTCGACGCACTATTGAAGCCGGCATCGACATATCTTATATTTTATACAATCGACAAATACAAGACGCACCACCCGCGAGGAAATCTCCATGGGCTCACAGGATCAGGCTGTCCACGATAATGCCGATCAAGCCGATGTCATCGTCATCGGCGCCGGCGTGATCGGTATCGCCAGCGCCCTCGCGCTGGGCCGAAGAGGCTTGAACGTGATGGTGGTAGACAAACAGGCGCCAGGCATGGGGGCCTCTTTCGGCAATGCGGGGCACATGGCCACCGAGCAGGTCTTTCCCATCGCCGATGCCTCGATCCTCAAACACCTGCCTGGCATGTTGATGAACCCCACGGGACCGCTACGCCTAGACTGGCGTTACCTTCCCAAGGCACTGCCCTGGTTTATCCGGCTACTGTCGAATCTACGCCCAGCACCTTACCAGGCCAGCGTGAGCGGGCTTCGTGCACTCAACGAGGCGAGCCTCGACGCCTGGCGTCGGCTCCTCGACACGGTCGATGGCGCCCACCTGTTGAAGGAAGACGGGTCCTTCATGGTCTACGAGCAGGAAAGCTCATTGGCCAACCTGCAGGCACTGCAGTCCAGCATGGCGGCGCAGGGGGTGCCGATCGAATCCTGGTCGGGAAACGCCATCCGCGATGTGGCGCCGCAACTTTCCGGATCGATTCGCGGCGGCCTGTTCTTCCCTTCGACCGGGCATGTCGTCGACCCGCTTTCGGTCGTGCAACGCCTGGTGGCCACCGCCAAGGCCGAGGGCGTCAAGTTCCGCCAGGACGAAGTCGTATCCGGCCACGTCCATTCCCATGGCGTTACGCTCGAGACGACCGCTCTGGGGCGGCTCCATGGCCGCCAGGTGTTGGTGGCCTGCGGAGCCCACTCGGCGCCACTCACCGACCGCCTTACCGGTACCCGGGTGCCGCTGGATACCGAGCGCGGCTATCACCTGATGCTACCCGGCGAACAGTCGCGTCTGCCCACGGCGGTCACGTCGCTGGAGCGCCGTTTCATCATGACACCGATATCGGACGGCCTTCGCCTGGCGGGCACCGTCGAATTCGCGGGTCTCAAACGACCGGCCAACATGGAAAGGGCCTGGCAGCTACATCGTTTGAGCCAAGGCCTTTTCAAGACGCCACTCGATACCACTGAAGCAACGCCCTGGATGGGTTTTCGTCCCTCTCTGCCTGATTCGCTGCCCGTCATCGATAGCGCGCAAGACGGCAGGGTACTGCTGGCGTTCGGGCATCACCATCTGGGGCTTACCCAGGCCGCGGTGACGGCCGAACTGGTGGCCGAGCTGGCAACGCAAGGAACGGCGGGCTCTGGCGCAACCCGGTGCGCTCCCCCTGCCTACGACCGAGCACTTCCCGAGCTGACACCCTATCGGCTCGATCGTTTTTAAACGCAATACATTCATCCAAGACAACAAGATCAAAGGAGACATCATGTCCTCATCCCAAAGCCCCGCAAGGCTACCCAACATGATAGAGGTGCTTGGCGTCATGGTGGGCTTCATCGCCATCATGTTCCTCAGCATCAACGTACTCGGCCTGCCCATTCAACTTGCGCTGTTCGGTTCCTGGTTTTTGGTCATGGCACTTGGCCTGAAACTCAAGATGTCCTACGCCGCCATGCAGGAAGGTCTCATCGACGGCATTCACAACGGCATGGAAGCGGTGCTGGTTCTAACTACCGTCGGCGCGCTGATCGGCACCTGGATCGCCGGAGGTATCGTGCCCAGCATCATCTATTACGGGCTGACGGTCATGAATCCGCAGATATTCCTGTTCGCCGCTTTCGTGATCTGCGCCCTGACCTCACTATCCACCGGCACCTCCTTCGGTACCGCGGGCACCGCCGGCGTTGCCATGATGGGCATCGGTCATAGCTTCGGCATTCCGCTCCCGCTGGTGGCCGGCGCGGTTATCTCCGGTGCTTACGTCGGCGACAAGATGTCGCCACTGTCCGACACTACTGTGATGACCGCCTCGCTATGCAAGGTCAACCTGATTGACCACATCCGTTCCATGATGACGGTCAGCGCTCCCGCCATCCTGATCGCATCAATTCTGTTTCTGGTCGTTGGCTTCTACTATGTGAGCGGCGATGTGGACACCTCGCGCGCCACCGTCGCCATGGAAGCGCTGGAGGCCAACTTCACCATCAGCCCCTGGCTGCTGCTGCCGGCAGCGATCGTGATCGGGCTGCTGACCCGCCGCTACCCGGCCATCCCGGTCATCACCTTCGGCGCCGTTCTAGGCAGTATCTGTGCCTGGTGGGCCCAAGGGATCGGCCCAATCGATGCCATTCGCATCGCCTACGTAGGCAACGCCATGCAGTCCGACGTGGAATTCCTAAACACACTGCTCAACCGCGGCGGCATCGAGTCCATGCTCAGTGTCGTGGCACTGATCCTGTTTGCCTTGGGCCTCGGCGGCCTGATGAGCCAAGTCGGTATCCTCAAGACGATCAGCAATGGCTTTTTACGCTGGGCCAATAACCCGGGACGCTTGACGGTGTCGACCATGCTGGGTGGGTTCTTCGGCAACTTCTTCGGCGGCGCAGCCTACGTTTCGCTGATTACCGCCAGCACCATCACTGAGAAGAACTATGACGATCAGGGCGTGGATCGGCGAGTGCTCTCTCGCAATGCCGAAGCCGGCGGCACCATCACCACCCCCATGGTGCCCTGGACCGACGGCGGTGTCTTCATGGCCACCACCCTCGGTGTCTCGACCATGGCCTATCTTCCCTTCCTCTGGTACCACATGCTGGTGATCGCGATCACGATCCTCTACGGCTACGCCAATATCGCCATCTGGAAAGCCCAGCCCAAGACCGAGGCACAAGACAACGCCAACACGCGGCAGAACTTCCAAACCTCATAGTACGGCGCCGATATTTCTATCGTCATCTTACAAGCCCTGCCACGTGCAGGGCTTGTCGGTAGTCGGCAAGAGGTAGCGTTTCCCCTCACACCGTTGCCTCATGGACCGCGTGCCCCGCGTGATACACTAGCGCTCACTTTCGTATCCGCAATGCAGGACGCCGCCATGTCCCTCGACGATCTTCACCTCAATCTTCGCAACCTGACGCCCGAGGACTATCCGCAGCTCAAGACGCTGATGGATCGTGTCTATCACGATCTCGGAGGCGCGTGGCCAAAGCGCACCATCGAGCGCTTGGTCAGCGAGTTCCCCGACGGTCAGATCGTCATCGAGGACGACAAGACACTGGTCGGCGTGGCCTTAACCGCCCGCGTCGACTATGAGGAGTTTTCCAACCCGCACCGCTACGACGACCTGATGGATCAGCGGGAGATCATCCTCAACGCCCCCAAAGGCGACGCCATGTATGGCCTGGACGTGTTGATCGACCCGGCCTATCGCGGTTACCGGCTCGGCCGGCGCCTCTACGAAGCCCGCAAGGATCTGTGCAAATCGTTGAACATGCGGGCCATCCTCGCCGGCGGACGGATTCCCAACTATCACCAGCACGCCAGCGAAATGTCGCCGGCCGAGTATCTGGATCAGGTCTCGCGCAAGGAGATTCACGACCCCATCCTGTCCTTCCAGCTGGCCAATGACTTCCAGGTCAAGCGGCTGTTGCGCAAGTACCTGCCGGAGGATGAAAAATCCCAGGGCTATGCGACCTTGCTCGAGTGGAACAACATCCTTTTCGAGCCCGCCGAGTCGGTGCTCGACACACGCAAGACCCAGGTACGCGTGGGGGCGGTGCAGTGGCAAATGCGTGAGTTTTCCTCGGTGGAAGCGGTCTTGCAGCAGGCCGAGTACTTTGTCGATGCGCTCTCGGACTACCAGAGCGACTTCGCGATCTTCCCGGAGCTCTTCAACGCGCCGCTGATGGGCCTGCAGGACCGCGCCGCTCAGCAGGATCAAATCGCCGCCATCCGCTTTCTGGCCAGCTTCACCGAGCACTTCAAGACCGAGCTGTCACGCATGGCGGTCTCCTACAACATCAACATCATCGCCGGCTCGATGATCGAGGAGCACGAGGACGGGCACCTCTACAACATCTCTTATCTCTTCCACCGCGACGGCGACATCGAAGCGCAGGCCAAACTGCACATCACTCCCCAGGAGCGCCGCGACTGGATCATCGAGGGAGGCGATGACCTGCGCGTCTTCGACACCGATGCCGGGCGGATCGGCATCCTGATCTGCTACGACGTCGAGTTCCCGGAGCTCTCGCGCCTGCTCGCGGATCAGGACATGGATATCCTCTTCGTCCCGTTCTGGACCGATACCAAGAACGGTTATCTGCGCGTGCGCCACTGCTCTCAAGCACGCGCCATCGAAAACGAATGCTACGTGGTACTGTGCGGCAGCGTCGGCAACGTGCCGTCGATCGAGAACATGGAGATCCAGTACGCGCAGTCCTCGGTGTTCTCACCCTCGGACTTCGCCTTTCCCCACGATGCGGTGCTAGCCGAAACTACCCCCAACACCGAGATGATCATGTTCTCGGATCTCGACCTGACCCGTCTCACAGTGGTGCGCAACGAAGGCTCGGTCACCAACTTGAAGGACCGCCGCCAGGATCTGTTCGACCTGCGTTGGCGCGACTGGTCGTGGAAGTCCGGCTCGCGTCAGGAAGACACCTGAGTCGATACGCTAGCGGAAGACGGCGAGGAGCCCGACCATGAAATGGTGGAACGCCTGGCGCGGCGGGCGCCACCCCTTCCCCGCCGAGGCCTGGACCGAAGGCCAGGCTCGGGTGCCACTATTGATGGCGCTCCCCGAAGACGATGCCCGACGCCTCGGAGAGCGCGCCTGGGCATTCCTGCGCCGCAAGCGGCTTTCGCTGTTCGACGACGAATTGTTCGACCTCCCCGCGCGGTTGGCGCTAATCGCCCAGGCTTGCCTGATGACGCTCTACTGGTCGGAAGACGACGCCCGCGAGGCCTTCGCCAACGTCCATGAGATTCTCGTACTGCCAGGGGCATTCCGCCGCAAGGTCGAAGAGATGGACGAGGCTGGCGTAGTGCATGAATATGAAGACGAGCGCGTCGGCGAGACCTGGCACCAAGGCCCTATCGTCCTTGCCTTGTCGGATATTCAGGAAAGTGGCGGCTGGGGCGGTTTCAACGTCGTCATCCATGAATTCGCCCACAAGCTGGACATGGGCAACTCGCTGGACGCCGACGGCTTTCCGCCCCTGCCGCGCGCTATCGATCCGCGTGACTGGCACCGCGTCTTCACCGACGTGTGGGACGATCTACAGGCTCACCTCGAACGCGGCGAAGCACCGCCCATCGACGACTACGCCGCCACACACCCCGGCGAATGCTTCGCGGTCTGCTGCGAGTACTTCTTCACCGCCCCAGATGTCCTCGACGCCGCCTATCCTGAGCTATATGCACTGCTTGCTCGCTACTTCCGGCAGGACCCGCTGAGGCGTTACCCGTCGCACTGAGTGCTCACTGGCGAGTGCGGGCACGCTCGTAGAGCGCGGAGCCATCCTCGCGGCTCTTGTCACTTCCGCCGCTGTCATTACTCTCACCGCTACTGGTGCCTTCACCATTAGCGCTTGTATCGCCCGAGGAGCCGTCATCGCTGCCACCGACCACCTCGGAGAGCGTTTCGAGTGGCGATGAGACCAAATTTTCGAGCGCCTCGCGGATCGCCTGACCAGCGACACTGCCAAAATCAACCGATCCAGGGTCATCGAGTGGCAAACGCATGGGTATATCGAGCCTAATGGTGCCGTCGTCACTCTTCAGGACACCGACCAGCGTCTTGAGGGGCAAGTCGGTGGCCGAGGCATCGACCTCCTCGCCAAGCTTGAGCCGATGCAGCACGAGATGATTCTGCGCCTGCAGGCGGCCCTGATCGAGCCGGTAATCGAGATCTAGCGTCGCCTGGCCTCGCTCGACGGCATAGCCCCCGAACTCCCGCAAGTAGGGCGCCAAGGTCTTGAGGTCGAGGCGCTCGAAGTGCAAGTTCAGGTTGCCGTTCAGGGCGTCACCGAGCGGGTCAAAGGTGCCCTCGATGCGCAGCGGCGAGCCATCGGCCACCTTTCCCTCGAGCGATAACTGGCCGTCACCCGGTTGGTCGGAGTTGAGCTGTCGCCACTCGCCATTCAGCGCCGAAAAATCAAGCTCGAACGGGCGCGGCAGGTGACGGTCGCTGAAGGCCACCGCGCCACGCTCGATGGCTAGGGTGTCGAGCGCATAGCGCATGCCGCTGCCCTCGGAACCACCAGTTCCATTGTTCGATGACGGCGGATGCCAGGCGGTAAGGTTAGTGTCGAGTCGTTCATCGATCGTCACATCGAGCCAGGGTGCCGCAAGCGACACCCGCTCGGCGGTCAATTCAGGCTCCGCGCTGGCGAACGTCAGTCCTTTCACGGCGAAGCGTTCAGCACGGGCGATGGTCTGATCCTTCTCAGGATCACGCATCTCGAGCCCTTCGATCACGCCCTGACCGTTGACCTGTGTGCCGGCATCACTGGCGCGGCCCGCACGCAGTCGAATCTGCGCGCCAAGCGACCCTGCCGCCGGCTCGGCGCGAACGACGTATGCCAGATAGCCGGACAGCGTCGTCAGCGGCACTTGGTCCGCCTTGAGATCGACATCCACCGTCCACGGCGAGAAACCCATCTCGCCCGCCCCCTTTAGCGTGCCGCCATTCCAGTCTGCCTGCCCCTGCAGAGAGAAGGGCCGATCATCGCTATTGTCATAATGGCGCGCTTCGAGATCGAGGCTTTTCAGGCTCAGCGTCAGCGGCTCATCGGGTCGTCGATTGATCCAGTCCAGCCGGCCATCGCTGACGTTGAGTTGGGCGATACGCAGTGGTGCCGACTCACCGCCCCCACCGTCACCGCCAAATAGTCGGGCCAGGTTCCACTCGCCTCCGGAGCGCCAGATCAGTTGCAGCCGCGGCGACTTTAACTCGATTCGCTCGAAGCGCCAGCCCGATTCGAAGAGCGAGTGCCAATCGAAGGTCGCCACTACCCGTTGGCTCGAGAAAACCGGTGTGTCGTTCTGGCCAGCAATACGTAGCCCGTCGAGGATTACCTGGTGGCGCCATGGGGTGAGGGTGACGTCGTCGATGGATACTTGGCGGCCGCTGCGATCGCTCAGCGTCTGGCTGAGGCGCTGGTCGATATACGCCGGTAACGCCCACAGCCAGGCGACCAGAAATAGCAGCACTAGCGCCGCCAGCACACTCAATCCTATGCCGAGGCGACGCTTGCGCATCGGTGGCGCCATGCTGCGATGGGAGTGCGGCATGTTAATTTTCCGTTTTGTCAGATCATGATGGATGAATACTCATCAGCGTGACATCGTCAGCGTGGGCCCGCCAGTCGCCGGCCAGGCTAGCCGCAACGCCGGCTTGTCGTTACAGTTAATTTAGAGCGCGTCGCGGCAGGAGCATCGCGGAACCAGAAAGGAATTGGCCCTTTCTGCGACTAACAGGGTATGTCAGCCATGTTGGCCCCATGTCGAATATTGGCCCTATTTCGAATAATGCCAGTAGCTAACCCCCTCCTAGGAGTGTTTCTTTCGTGGTCGATTTTACGCCCTCATCGCTATTCTCTGTCGAACGTCTATCTCAATTGCACAAAGCGTTGATCGCCATCGACAACACAGTCGTTCATCTCGCCGCGTTGCCGGATACCGGCCTAGCCCATGATCATGTTTGGATCTCTCGTGATACTGGCCCCGATTGGATAGCAAGACTGCCCAAACAGAGTCAGATGCAGCTCGATCCGGAGACAAATCTAGAGTATCAGGCGAACTGTTTTCGACGCGCTGCACAGAGCGGCCATACACCGGACCTCCACGCCATCCTGCCAATCAGTGCCGATTTTCCCCGAGGCGGCCTTCTCGTTAGTGCCATCGAGGGTAGGCAGGCGCGACTACCTGACGACTTACCGGCAATCGGCGAGGCACTGGCGCATCTGCATGAGATCGCTGTGCCCCCGGTCGCTGCGCGCCCACCGCTGGAAAGTCCGCATTCGCCCTGGACCGCCATGCGCGATGAGGTTCTGGCCCAGGCTACCTATCTCGATGACGCGCCGATTGATGAGGGAACAAGGCGGCGGCTCGACAGCGAGCTGACACTCTTCAACGATGATCGTGAATTGGCCGAGCGTATCGATGCCCAACGCTGCCTGATCAGTTTCGATGCGCATCCGGGTAACTTCCTGATCACCCCGGAGGGAAAGGCGGTACTGGTCGATCTGGAGAAGTGCCGTTACGGCCACCCCGGGCTGGATCTTGCCCATGCGTCGCTGTATACCTCCACGACCTGGGATCCGGCGAGCTACGCCGTCTTGGATACCGCCACCGTAGTGGACTTTTATCGCCACTGGTGGGCAACCCGGCACACCACCAATGAGGTGATGGATGTCGAGGCCTTGGTGGCCACGAGGCGCGCCATGTGGCTATGGTCGACGACTTGGTGTGCCAAGTGGCTGACACTTTACCACCAAGAGCGGGATTCGCTGGCACAAGGCGAGGACTGGTCCGCTGCCTTGAGCGAGGACCGGCTGATTGCACATGTAGAAGACCGGGCTCGACACTATTTGTCCTCGCCGGTCATCGAGCGAGTCAGCCATGACAATCACAGACTTGCCGACGAACTGGCCCAAGCGAAATAGATAGTTATCTATTGAGACTCGTATCATTCAGCCGCAGTTTGCGTGGGCACCCCCGCTATGGCCATATCAGCGATATCCATGAAGATGGCGTCGAGTTCTCGTGCCTTGTCGGCGAGTGCAGAGGCGCGTTTGTCATCGTCGAGATCGGCGACATAAGGCGCGAAGATCGCACTGGGCTTCTTCCAAGACAATGTCGCGGTGCCGTCTTGGTTTTCGGTCACGTAAAAGCGGATCGGTGCCTCGATCATCGCCGGTACGCTCAAGCGTAGAATATCGACCGCGAAGTCGTTGCGAAACACGCCCACCACCCGGTTACCGGGAATCTCCACACCGCGTTGGGCGGCTGCCTGAGTCGGTCCGACTTCGGTGACCACACCCATGTCATTGGCGTCGACGGCCTGCTTGAGATGCTCGAGCAGCGCGCTGTAACGCTGTTCGGTGGGGATCACGTGCCAGTCCTTCTGCGGCCAATGGGTGTCGGCCATGGCGGGCGATACCCAGGCTGCCAGCGTGAGCGCCAGGGCGAGGAAAAGGGACGTGGGAAGCGGGAGTTTCATGATGTCACCTCATGGTTTGATGGGCGGTTATTTTGCCAATGACGCTGTGTCGAGGGGTGTACGCCGAACGTCTCGGCGACCTCGATACCTTGAGTGTCGGCGAGTAAGGCGATGATCGCCATGTGATGAATGGCGTGACTGGTCAAGAAGACCAGTTCGCGCTCGACGCTGGTGTTCAAGGGCAACACGTGGTCGCCGGCTCGATATGCCAGTTGGCGACAGTGCGTGGCCGTATCGCGCTGCCCGAGTCGGGTCAGGCGCTCGCGCACGTGATGTAGATGCGCGAATGCGACGTCCGGGTGTCGCTCGATATCAGGGTCGCGCCGGCGATGCTCGTAGTTGATGGTGAAGGCCTGAGCCTCGTATCCCACGGCCAATAACGCCTCGTAGTGATCCAGGATATGTCGGACATGCTTGCCGATGGAGTGCCTGGCATCCGCGCCATGTGGCGCGGTGTACTGAGCCGCCGGCAGCATTGCCACGAATGTCGCCAACTGTCGCAGGGTATCGGCGGCTTCCTCCAGCAAGGCATTCAATGCAGGGGTGGACATGACGCATACTCCCGTTGGGGCAAGTCAGGGCGCGAGGCCGTAGACGACCACGCGCCCTGTGGTGAGGGATGTCAGGCGCTACCTTCGGCTTCTCCTTCGGCTTCTCCTTCGGCTTCTCCTTCCCCCTCTCCTTCGCCTTCTGCCTCGCCCTCGGCGTTCGCCATGAGCGGGGCACCGCCTTGCAGCGATGTGTAGCCGCCGGCACCCACGGCATCGTCAGCGACGGCCTGAGCGGCGAGCGGAGCGGACATCAGCAGTAGCATGGGTGTCGTGTAGAGCACCTGCCGGCTCAGTCGCCCCATCAGGGTATAACGCTTGCTTTCATGTAGTGTCATGATTTCACTCCTTTTTCCTGCAGTGATTGACGGTGCAAGGCACCGCCGTCTAAGAGGCCTTGACGCGTCGTCAACCGGCCTCGGAACTCGCTTCGGCTTCGGCTTCGGGGTTGGCTTCGGCTTCGGGGTTGGCTTCGGCCTCTGCTTCGGCTTCAGGGTTGGCTTCGGCTTCGGGGTTGGCTTCGGCCTCTGCTTCGGCTTCAGGGCTGGCCTCTGCTTCGGGACCGGCTTCCGCCTCGGGGCTGGCCTCGGCCGAGGCGAACATGTAGTACCCCGAGGGAGTGGCCAGGTCAGAGTAGATCGCATGCACGGCTGATCCGCCGACCAACACGGCGAGTGCCGGGACGCTGTAGGCGATACCGCGTGACAGGGTATCGAGCAGGGTGCGACGTGAGTGCAGGGTCATGAGGTATGCTCCGTTGTGACTCGCCAGGATGATGATGATCGGTTCAGCTATGATTGCCCCTGGCCATCATGAACAGGGCGATCAGTATCAGCGTGACCTGAAACATCATGCCGCCGAGCGGGTGGCTGGCGGTGGCCATGAAGTGCCACTGGCCCCAGTGCTCCATGAAGATCGCGCCCAGCAGAATCGGCACTGCAAACAGGGCGCCGACACGGGTGATGGCATCGCCCACGGGCCCGGCTATCAGCCCACCGAGCAGAATCAGCGCACCGGTAGAAATCTCGCCCAGGGCGACGGCCAGGGCGATGACCCAGGGCAGCGCCATGATCTGGGCAAAGCCCTCGATGCCGGCGCCCGCGAACTTGTCGACGCCGGTGTACAAGAAGACGCTTGCCATGGCCGCACGCAGCAGCCAATGCGCCCATGAAGCGCGGGGGAGAGAGGCGGAAGCTTTCAGTGCTGACGTCATCATGTGTCGGTTCTCCTGGTGGACGATGTGGTAACGCCGGGCGCGGAGCGCCGGCGTGGGCTTCACGATCCGGTCGATAGGGCATGCGGTGTGGCGTCTTCCAGGCGTTCTCTCGCCAGTTCCGGCGCGTCGCTGGGCAACGAGAACCTCGGCAGCGCCGCAAGCCAGTCGAGCAAGGCGTTGACGTCGTGCCCGTCGGGGGGACGCCTGTCGGCATACCGAGATGCCGGTAGCAGCGTTGCAAGAAGCGTCAGCGGGGTCGGCGCGGGCGCGTCGCCATTACAGAGCGCGGCCCCGACGATGTGCAGCTCGGTCGATGGGCTGGGCGAGGGAGCGATGAGTCGTCCTCCGGGGGCGGCCAAGGGAAGTGCCAGCATGTGGACTCGGTCGCCTGCCTGACGGTGCCAGGCCAGGCCACGCATCAGGCGGTAGCCGAGCGGCTCGACCAGGGCGCGCAGTGGTTGCCAGTCGTCATCGGCCATGGCCACGAGAACAGCCGCATCGGGCGTATCGGGATGAACCAGGAGCGCGGTGTCGATCATCATCTGACCTTCGGCGAGTGCGCGTCGGCCGAGCGTGTCGACCAGGCGGGGGCCGAGCTCGGCGAGGCCGAGATGAGAGGCTACCCGCTCTGTGCCGATCATGATGGCGTAGCCACTGGGCTCCTGGATCAGCTCGAGGCGTGGCAACGGGTCGCCCTGGGCGGATTCCAGCGGTGTGAGCGCCCCCGCCAGTCGCTCTCGTGCTGCCTGACTATCGCTGCGCAAGTCCCAATGGCAGCCCGCGATGGCAAGGTAGGTCGGTACCAGGGTGGTCGTCTTCGCGGGCGCCGTCTTCACGTGCGTCGCGACTGTGGACGATGTGCCTGCGTCCGGGTGGGTCGCTAGTTGTTGCAAAAGCCCCTGGCGGCACCAAGCCTCCAGGCATTGCCAGACGTGGCGCTCCAGAGCATCGCGATCGGGCGGAGTGTGGCCGACCTGGCTGGCCTGATACAAATGATCGGCGATGGTATTTGGGGGTTCGCCCTCGCTTGCCAGCAGCCAGATCAGGGCGGCACTGTCGTTGAGCGCGAGCAAACTTCCGCGCTGCGTGTCGTACAGCACCAGGCTGTCGTTATCGATCAGCTCGCAGACCTGGCCACGTTGCAGCTGGGGCTCGGCCGGTGCTGGGTCATCGAGCGCGCCGGCCAGTCGCCAGTCCAGGCGGCTGGGCAGGGTGAAGAACGTCAGGTAGTCAGCGGGCGTCGCGCTTGGGTAAAGACGCAGAAAATCCCCTGCGCGTGACAGTTCGCGTTGGGCATCGTCGCGCAAGGTCTGGGGGGAGTCGTCGTTGGTCGGTGTCTCCTGAGCGTCGATATCCACCAGTTCGACCATGTCCTCGACCAGGCGCCGCTTGATGGCTTCCTCCAGCGGTCCGCCGCTGTCGGGGCCGGCGCAAACGCCCAACGAGGGGCTCAGGTTGCATTCCAGAACCCAGGGCTTGAGGTAGGCGTCGACCAGGCAATCGATACCCAGCAATTCATAGCCGCCGCGACTATCGATATCGTCCTCGGCACAGCGCTGGCGAAAACTGTCCACGGCTGCAATGACGGTGAGCGTCAACTGGTCGTGGAGGCGTTCGAACAAGGCGTCGTCATCATGCCCTTGTTCGCGAAGCCACGCGCGGTAGCGATCCAAGTCGATGAACTCGACGGGTACCTCTGCATCGGTGTTGTGGGCGTTGATGTCGGGGTTGGTGAGATGGCTATAGAGGTTGCCGGTATCGTCGTGATCGTAGGGGGCTGACGCCAGCTTGGCGAAGCCCTGCCGATACACGTAGAGACGCAGAGGATCGAGCGATGCAAGCAGCACGTAAAGGCGCAGGACGTATTTGTGCCCGCGGATGGTGTGCGGCTCGTCGAGATACTCCTGGACCAGCCAGTTGGCGTGCCGGGGCGCGTCGGCGGCATCGTCGAGCAGGCGGATGCCCTTGCCCTTGGAGGCATTGGAAGGCTTGAGGATCCAGCGCCGTGCCGGATTGGCCAGGGCGGCTTCCTGCAAGGCATGATAATCGTCAGGCATCAGATAGGCGCGCGGGAAGAAGTCGAGTCGCGCAACCTGTGACGCATGCGGGCCGAAGCGCTCGCCCATTCGCTCACGTAGTGTCGCCAGCGATTGATACAGCCTGCTTTTCAGCGTCAGCGCATTGTTGCCGGGCAGATGATTGAGCCTGTGCCTCGGCGTCAGCTTGCGAAACTGCGCCATCTCGGGGGTGCCTGTGAACCAGCCCGCTTGCCAGTCCTCGGCACTGCCCGCTCGCCAGCCGCGGGCTTCGAGTGCCTCGCGGAAGAAACGGTCCTGCTCGTCGGCGCGTTTGCCTCCCAGCCAATAGCGACGCGCTTGAGACGATGGGTTGGTCATGTCTCTGTCCCCGTATTGATGTTGTGATATCCCTTGAGTCGCGAATTGGTGAGTATCCTTACAGAATTCCCGCCGCGTATTGGCGGTAAAGGGAGCCGGTGGACGGAGACGGCATGTAGGCTGAAGAATCGGCGGCGTGCTTTGTAAGGAATATCGCCGTGCCACGACCAAGGCGGTGATCAATCGAGGGAGAGAGACATGACGTTTTCGCGAGGCTTGCTGGTAACGGCGTTGTCGCTGTTGCCGACCATGGGGCAAGCATACGAGCTGTCCGACTGGGAATCGGTGACCGAGGCGGCCCGGGGACAGACCGTGTACTGGAATGCCTGGGGCGGCGATCCGCGAACCAACGCTTATATCGACTGGGCGGCCGAGCAGGTCGACGAGCGCTACGGGATCGACCTCGAGCATGTCAAGGTGGGTGATACCGGCGAGGCAGTGACCCGCGTAGTGGCCGAGAAAGCAGCGGGTAACGACGATCAGGGCGCGGTCGATCTGATCTGGCTCAACGGCGAGAATTTCGCCGCCATGAAGGACAACGACCTACTTTATGGCCCCTGGGCCGAGCAGCTGCCCCATTTTCCGCTGACCGCGCCCGAGCAGAACCCCGAGGTGCGCGAGGACTTCACCCTGCCGGTCGAGGGCTACGAAGCGCCCTGGGGGCGTGCGCAGATCACCTTCTATTACGACAGCGCGCGTGTCGATGAGCCGCCGCGCAGCATATCCGCGCTGCTCGACTGGGCCCAGGCGCATCCGGGGCGATTCACCTATCCCCAGCCGCCGGCCTTTCTGGGCACGACCTTCCTCAAGCAGGCACTGCTGGCCTTGACCGAGCACCGTGAGGCGCTTTATGCACCGGTCGACGAGGCCGATTTCGAGTCCGTCACCGCACCGCTGTGGGACTACCTGGACCGCTTGCATCCCTCTCTGTGGCGCGAGGGCGAGCGCTTCCCCGCGGGCGGGCCACAGATGCGTCAGCTGATGGGCGACGGGGCGTTGAGCCTGGCGTTCACCTTTACCCCCTCCGCCCCGGCCGCCGCGGTCCTCGATTATCAACTGCCACCGACCACGCGCAGTTACATCCTCGACGATGGCACGCTGGGCAACGTGCATTTCGTCGCCATTCCCTTCAATGCCCAGCACAAGGCCGGCGCCTTGACGGTCGCCAACTTCTTGCTCTCGCCCGAGGCCCAGGCCCGCAAGCAGGACCTTTCGCTGTGGGGCGATGCCACGGTGTTGGACATGTCGCGCCTGAACTCCGAGCAGCGTGAGGCGTTCGCGCGCGATGGCCGGGCCGCCGAGAGCCTGCCGCCGCCCTCCTTGGGCGAGACGCTGCGCGAACCCCATCCCTCCTGGATCGAGCCGCTCGAGAAGGCCTGGCGGCAGCGTTACGGCGCGCAATGACATCGGCCGTTGCCTATCGGCTCGTCGTCGGTGTCCTGCCCTGGCTGACCATCGCCTTGCTCAGCGTGCCAGTGGTCGCCGGTGTGCTGGGGGCGCTGGCACCGGCGTTCGGCTGGTTGCCGGCACTCGGCGGTGAGCGCCTGACCCTGGCGCCCTGGCGGCAGCTCTTCGCGGTGCCGGGAATCGTCGACATGGCACGGCTCAGCCTGGTGACCGGGCTGGTCAGCGCGGCGTTGTCACTGGGTCTGGTGGTACTGTTCCTGGGCAGTTTCCTGCATACGGCGCTGTATCGGCGCATCCAGCGCTGGCTGTCACCGCTGCTGGCGGTGCCCCACGCGGCGGCGGCGATCGGCCTGGCGTTCCTGCTGGCGCCGTCGGGATGGGCGGCGCGGGGAATCTCGCCCTGGCTGAGCGGCTGGGCCTACCCGCCGGATTATGCGTTTCCCGGCGATGCCTGGGGGCTTTCGTTGATCCTGGGGCTGGTCGTCAAGGAGGTGCCCTTCCTGCTGCTGATGAGCCTGGCGGCCCTGGTGCAATGCCAGGCCGGCGAGCGCCTGCGCGTGGCACGCAGTCTGGGCTATCGTCCGCTGACGGCCTTTCTCAAGGGTGTCATGCCCGGGCTCTACCCCTTGCTGCGGTTGCCCCTCTACGCGGTGATCGCCTTTGCCACCTCGACGGTGGACGTAGCCATGATCCTGGGCCCCACGACGCCTTCCACGCTGGCGGTGTCGGTGGTCGGCTGGCTCAACGATCCCGCGCTGTCGATGCGCTTCATGGCCTCGGCGGGGGCGATGCTGCAACTGCTGCTGACGCTGGCTGCCTTGTTGATATGGTGGGCACTGGAGCGATTGGTGGCGCGCGCCAGCCGGGGCTGGTGCCGGGACGGGCGGCGCCAGTGCGGTGATCGCTGGCTGGCCGGTATGGCCTGGCTGGCCATGCGCACCGTGCTGGGCCTGATGATGGCCGCGCTGGCGGGACTGGCGCTGTGGTCGGTGGCCGGGTACTGGCCGTTCCCGGCGTTCCTTCCCTGGCCGCCGACCGCGCACAACTGGCTGAACGCGGCCGATGATCTGGCTGCCCCGGTGTGGCAGTCGCTCGGCGTCGCGCTCGCCGCGACCCTGGTCTCCGTGGTGCTGGTGCTAGGCGCGCTGGAGGCGGAGACCCAGCGCCGCCGGCCGATGCGCCCCTGGGCGCAACTGATCCTGTACCTGCCGCTACTGGTGCCATCGGTGGCGTTTCTGTTCGGGCTGGTCATGATGCAGGCGCAAATGGGCGTCCGGCCCGGCCTGGGTGCGGTCATCATCGGGCACGCAGTGTTCGTGCTGCCTTATGTCTTCCTGTCGCTGGCGGAAAGCTATCGACGCCTGGACCCGCGCTGGGGCCAGCAGGCGAGCAGCCTCGGTGCCGGCCCCTGGCGGATCTTCTGGCGCGTGCGTCTGCCACTATTATTGACACCGGTACTGACCGCAGCGGCGGTGGGCTTCGCGGTGAGCATCGGCCAGTATCTGCCAACGCTGCTGCTAGGTGCCGGGCGCGTGGTCACGGTGACCACCGAGGCGGTCAGCCTGGCGAGCGGTGGAGACCGCCGGCTGACGGCCATTTACGCCCTGCTGCAACTGTTGCTGCCGGCGCTGGGCTTCATGCTGGCGATGCTGGTGCCGCGTTACGTGTTTCGACGGCGGCGCGGTCTGCTGCCAGGTGCCGACTGACGAAAGGACTCATGCCATGGCGTCATTGATTCTCGACGACATCGTCATTCATCAGGGGCAGCAACGTCTGCTGAGCCTGGACACGGCGGTCGCCCCCGGCGAGGTGCTGACCGTCATGGGGCCCTCCGGCGTCGGCAAGTCCACCTTGCTGGCGTTCATCGCGGGGTTTTTGAGCCCGGCGTTCCAGGCGCAAGGGCGCGTGCTGCTCGAGGAGACGCGAATCGATACGCTACCCGCCGAGCAGCGCCATGTGGGGCTACTCTTTCAGGATCCGCTGCTGTTTCCGCATCTCGATGTGGCCGGCAACCTGGCCTTCGGCATGGTGCGTGAAGGGACGCGTCGGCAACGCCGCGCGCGAATCCATGACGCCCTGTCGTCGGTGGGGCTGGAGGCGTTCGCGGGGCGCGATCCGTCGACGCTCTCCGGCGGACAGAAGGCGCGAGTGGCCCTGTTGCGGGTGCTGTTGTCGCAGCCGCGCGCGATCCTGCTCGACGAGCCGTTCTCCAAGCTGGATGCCGCCCGGCGCGACGAAATCCGCCACTGGGTCTTCGCGCGTGTGCGGGATCACCGCCTCCCGACGTTGATGGTGACCCACGACGAAGCCGACGCCCGGGCGGCCGGCGGGCGTATCCTGTGGTTGACCGAACGAGGCACCGTCATGGGGCCCACCGATCAGGAGGAACGTGCATGACGACGCATCGCTGGGTGGGATGGGCGCTGGTCCTGGGCGGCTTGGCGCTCTCGACAGGCGCCTCGGCCGCCGACATCGCGTTTTCCGCCCGGGACATGGCGGCGTGGGAGACGCGTTCCTTCGAGGGACAGACGCGTTACGCAGTGGTCAGCGACAACGGCGCCGAGGTGCTCGAGGCCAGCGCTCAGGGCCAGGCTTCCGCCAAGTACCTGGAGCGCGAGATCGATCTGGATGAGACCCCTTATCTGCATTGGTGCTGGAAGGTGGATGCCCGCTACACGGGGCTCGACGAGCGCACCCAGGCCGGCGACGACTATCCCGCCCGGCTCTACGTGGCACGCAAGACGGGCCTGCTGCCGTGGCAGGTGCAATCGGTGAACTACGTATGGTCCTCCAATCAAGCCGTCGGGGCGCGCTGGCCAAATGCCTTCACCGACCGGGCGATGCTGCTGGCCCTTCAGGGGGAGCAGTCACCGGTCGGCGAATGGCGGGCGGAAGTGCGCGACGTGAGCGCCGATTACCAGGCGCTATTCGGCGAGAACGTCAGCGAGATCGACGGCGTGGCGTTGATGAGCGATGGCGACAACGCGGGCGGCGACGCCACCGCCTGGTATTACGGCGTCGGCTTCTCCGACTCGCCGACGCCCCCGAATTGTCCAAGGTGAACCAGAGGAGACAGCAGCATGCTGACAATGATACGGCGGTTGTTGGGGGATAAAGACATGCCTGAGCGGTCTCCACAAGCTCAGGAAGAGGCCGATCGTGAAGCACGCAAGCTGGCCCTCTACCATTTCGAGGGATGCCCTTTCTGCTGGAAGGTCAGGCGTGCTCTGACCAAGTTGCGTGTCGATATCACGATGCATGACATCCGCAAGGATCCCGCTGCCAGAGCGCAATTGGTGGCCGGCGGTGGCAAACAGACCGTGCCGTGCCTGCGGATCGACGAAGGCGGGACGACCACCTGGCTTTATGAGTCCAGCGATATCGTCGAGCATTTGAAGCATCGATTTGCCGTGTCACCGTCCGCATGAGCGAGGCCATGTCACGAGAAAGCCCGGCAACGCCATGGTTGAGCGTCATCGTGCCGGTGGTGAACGAAGCCGCGACGATCCAGGCCTGCCTGACTGCCTTGTCGCCGTTGAGGGACCGCGGCGTCGAGATCGTGGTCGTCGACGGCGGCAGCGACGACGAGACCGCCGCGCTAGCGCATCCCCTGGCGAATCGGGTGCTGGTCAGCGCGCGCGGTCGTGCCCGGCAGATGAATCACGGCGGCCGGGAGAGTCGCGGCGACTGCCTGGTCTTCGTACATGCCGACACGCGCCTGCCAGATCGCGCCGACCGGTTGATCGACGTAGCGCTGAAGGGGCCGACGTGTTGGGGGCGCTTCGACGTCGAGATCGAGCGCGGGTTCGCGCTGGCGGGGCTGGTCGGCTGGAGCATGAACCGGCGCTCGCGCCTCACCGGCATCGCCACGGGTGACCAGGCGATCTTCATGACCCGCGACGCGTTCGAACGCGTCGGCGGTTTCCCCGACCAGCCGCTGATGGAAGACATCGAAATCAGCCGGCGCCTGCGTCGTCTGTCCGCGCCGGCTTGCCTCGCCCAACGAGTGACCACGTCCGCGCGGCGCTGGCAGCAGCACGGCCCGTTACGCACCATCGCCACGATGTGGTGGCTGCGCCTGCGCTACTGGTGCGGTGTATCGCCCTGGACCCTGGCGGGGGAGTACACCGATGTCCGCTGACGCGATGATCTCCGGCGCCGAGGTGACGCTGCTGGTGTTCGCCAAGGCGCCGATCCCCGGCAAGGTCAAGACCCGGCTGATGCCGGCACTCGATGCCGAGCAGGCGCGCGACGTGCATGTCGCACTGCTCGAACGCACGCTCGAGGTGGCCTGCCAGACCTTTCCCGCCGCACGGGTACAGCTATGGGCGGGGCTGGCACCGCGCCATCCGCTGCTCGAAGCGCTGGCGGCGCGACATGGCATCGCGCTGCATGCCCAGCCATCGGGGGATCTCGGTCAGCGGATGCACGCCGCCTTGTCCGCCCAGCGCGGCCCGGCGCTTCTGATCGGCAGTGACTGCCCGGTGCTGACGTCGGCGCTATTGGCGCGCTGCGTGCGGGCGCTGAACGCTCACGATCTGGTGATGCTGCCCGCCGAGGACGGCGGTTATGCATTGATCGGGGGCCATCGGCTCCCCGCCCGGCTGTTCACGGACATGGCCTGGGGCGGCAGCGAGGTGGCGGCGCAGACGCACGCAAGGGCACGAGAACTGGGCCTTCGCGTGGCCTGCCCCGGTACGGTGTGGGACCTCGACACCCCGCGCGATCTCGAGCGCTGGCGCATGTTGGACAGCGCGACATGAATGCTCGCCCGGGTGTGTGGTGGACGACGCGTTTTGTTGCCATGATGGATGCGGATCGGTTTGGAGCAGGATGCCACCAAGCCATGATGGCCGAATGACAGCCCGCAGAAGGGGAAAGGAAGTGAAACATTATCGCGTGGTGATTCTCGGCGTGGTCCTGGTGGCGATCATTGCTTTCTTCGCGGGTGGCTTCGACGATTACCTGACCCTCGAGTCCATCAAGTCGCTGCAAGGGCGTTTCGATCGATGGTTCGCCGATGCGCCCTGGCTCGTCGCCGGCGGCTTCTTCCTCGTCTATGTGCTGGTCGCCGCGCTCTCGCTGCCCGGCGCCGCCTTTCTGACGCTGCTGGGGGGCGCCCTATTCGGCCTGGGCTGGGGTTTCTTGATCATCTCCTTTGCCAGCACGATTGGTGCCACTCTGGCGTTTCTAGTCTCCCGAACCCTGTTTCGGGAACTGATCGAACGTCGCTTCGCGCGGCAGATCGAGACGATCAACCGGGGCATCGAGCGCGACGGGGCGTTGTATCTGTTCAGCCTGCGGCTGGTGCCGATCTTCCCGTTCTTCGTGGTCAATCTGGCCATGGGCCTGACCCGGCTGCGCACCTCGGTGTTCTATGTCGCCAGCCAGATCGGCATGATTCCGGGCACGCTGGTCTACGTGAACGCCGGCCAGCAACTCGGCGAACTGCAATCGCTGGGTGGCGTCGTGTCGCCGTCGCTGCTGCTTTCCTTCGCCCTGCTGGGCGTCTTCCCGCTGATCGCACGTTGGGTCGTCGACGGGCTGCAACGCCGCAAGCGCTATCGGGGGCATACCAAGCCTCGGCGCTTCGATGTCGACATCCTGGTGATCGGCGGCGGCTCGGCGGGGCTGGTGACCAGCTACATCGCCAGTGCGGTGCGGGCGACGGTCGCGCTCGTCGAACGCGGCGCCATGGGGGGCGACTGTCTCAATACCGGGTGCGTGCCTTCCAAGGCGCTGATTCGCGCCGCGCGGGCCGCCCAGAACGTGCGCGATGCCGAGCGACTGGGTGTGCACGCAGGAGCGCCGCGTATCGACTTCGGCGAGGTCATGGGCCACGTGCGACGTGTCATCGAGGAGGTGGCACCCCATGACAGTGAGGAACGCTATACCGGGCTGGGCGTCGAGGTGAAACGCGGCACGGCGCGGCTGCTGTCACCGTGGACGGTGGATATCGACGGCCAGCCGCTGACGGCGCGGCACATCGTCATCGCCACCGGCGCCACGCCCAAGGTGCCGCCGATTCCGGGCATCGAGCAGGTCGACGTGCTGACTTCCGAGAACCTGTGGACGCTGACCGAACAGCCGCGCCGCCTGGTGGTGCTGGGCGGTGGCGCGATCGGCTGCGAGCTCGGCCAGAGCTTCGCGCGCCTGGGTAGCCAGGTCACGCTGGTCGAGGGCGCCGAGCAGCTGCTGGGGCGCGAGGATGACGAAGTCGGCGAACTCGTCGCCGGCCTGCTCGCCGAGGAAGGCCTCGAGATCATGACTCGTACCCGGGCGCTGTCGGTGACGGTCGAGAACGGCGAGAATCAGCTCCTCGTCGAGGCGGCCGACGGTCGCCAGACGCGTATTCCCTTCGATCGCCTGTTGGTCAGCGTCGGTCGTCAGGCCAACGTCGAAGGGCTCGGGTTGGAAGCGCTGGGGATCGCCACTCGCGACAACGGGACCCTGGAGGTCAACGAGCAGCTACAGACCAAGCTGCCCAACATCTGGGCCTGCGGCGATGTCGCCGGTCCTTACCAGTTGACCCACGCCGCCGCGCACCAGGCCTGGCATGCCGCCGTCAACGCCCTGTTCGGCGAGTTCAAGCGCTTCAAGGTCGACTACCGCATCATGCCCGCGGTGACGTACCTGCAACCCGAAGTGGCACGCGTGGGGCTCAACGAGCGTGAGGCCAAGGCCCAGGGCATCGCTTACGAGGTCACCCGCTACGACATGGCTGAGAGCGACCGGGCCATCGCCGAGCGCGCCACCACCGGCTTCGTCAAGATCCTCACCGTGCCCGGCAAGGACCGCATCCTCGGCGCCACACTGGTCGGCGAAAACGCCGGTGAATGGCTGGCGGAGGTGACGCTGGCCATGAAGCACAACATCGGGCTCAACAAGTTGCTCGGCACGGTTCACCCCTATCCGACCCTCTCGGAAGCCGTCAAAGGCACCGCCGGGGTATGGAAGAACGCCCACAAGCCCGAGCGCCTGCTCGGCTGGCTGGCGCGCTATTTCCGGTGGCGGCGCGGCGGCTGAGCGCGCCTCGTCACGCTCACCTCACCAGGCGCTCGGCGAGTTCGTCGAGATCGCTCACCGTCATGTCGGGCTCATCGCCCCAGGGATCGAAGGGCGCCTCCGCACTGCGGCGTACCCAGGCCGCGTGCAAGCCGGCGTACTTGGCCCCGATGATGTCGAAGGGATTGCTGGAAATCAGCCAGGTATCGGCGGCCTTCGACTCGGTGCATTGACGCAGATAGGCGTATACGGCGGGGTCGGGCTTGAAGCGTTTGATGTCGTCGACGCTGACGATGGCGTCGAACCGCTCGCGGATACCCGCCTGGGCCAGCAATCCCGTCACCGCTTCATGCGTACCATTGGAAAACGCCACGCAGCGCATGCCGGCATCGCTCAAGCGTGCCAACCCCTCGGCGACATCGGAAAACGCCGGGAGACGTCCATAAAGGGCCATCAGCCGATCCTTGGCGACTTCCGAAAGCTGGTTGCCCATGGCACGGTCAGTGAATTCCAAGGCATCACGCGTGCAATCGGCAAAGCTCGAGTAAGCGCCCATCAACGAGCGGCGAAAGGCGAATTCGAGCTGCTTGTCCCGCCAACGCTGCGAAAAGGCCAGCGCCTTTTCGGCATCGCCCAGTTCCGTGTTCAATGCCTCTACCACGCCGTGGGTGTCGATCAAGGTGCCATAGACATCGAAAGCCAATACACGCTTATTCATACGTCGTCCTTATCACGCTTGTCTCAGTGGGTGATGCGAAACCCCAACCCCTCTCAGATTGGTCGTTTTTGCGAGTCACGACAAGCGGATTGACGCCCAGAAACATGACAGCGCGGCCGCATCGACGCACAATGGAGGACGATTCGCTGGCAGTGCTGTCGGCATGTACGGACCCGGTCAACGAGGCAACGAATTTCCCATGGCATTCAAGGTATACGTAGACGGTCAGGAAGGCACCACTGGGCTGCGGCTGCTGGATTATCTCGAGGCACGCAAGGATATCGAACTACTGCGCATCGACAGCGACAAGCGCAAGGATGCTACCGAACGCGCCCGTCTGCTCAACGCCGCCGATGTGGCCTTTCTATGCCTGCCCGATGCGGCTTCTCGCGAGGCCGCGGCGCTGCTCAAGAATCCCGATACCTGCCTGATCGACGCCAGCACGGCCTTTCGCACCGATGCCGAGTGGACCTATGGCCTCCCCGAACTGACGCCGGGCCAGCGTGACGCCATTCGCGCCAGCAAGCGCATCGCCAATCCAGGCTGCCATGCCAGTGCCTTCATCATGCTTACGCGACCGCTAGTCGAAGCCGGCCTGCTGCCCGCCGACACGCCGCTGGCAGCGCATTCGATCACCGGTTACAGTGGCGGCGGCAAGAAGCTGATCGCCGAGTACGAAGCCGACCACGACGGCCGTCTGGCCGCACCGCGTCACTACGCCATGGGGCTGACCCACAAGCACTTGCCGGAGATGCGTGTGCACGGCGGGCTCGAGCGGACACCGGTTTTCCAGCCGATCGTCGGCCCCTTCCTCAAGGGTCTCTCGGTGACGATTCCCCTGCACGTCGACCAGCTTAGCCCCGGGGCCACCGCCGAGGCGCTGCGCCAAGCCTACGCCGATCACTACGCAGGCGAGACCTTCGTCCGCGTCATGCCCCTCGAGGACCCCGCCAATCTCGATGGTGGCTTCTTCGAAGTACAGGGCTGCAACGACACCAACCGC
Organism: Chromohalobacter canadensis; assembly: GCF_034479555.1. Lineage (NCBI taxonomy): Bacteria > Pseudomonadati > Pseudomonadota > Gammaproteobacteria > Oceanospirillales > Halomonadaceae > Chromohalobacter > Chromohalobacter canadensis. Next base: position 911,558 of record NZ_CP140151.1, read on the forward strand.
GTCGACCTGTTCGTGTTCGGCAACCATGAACACGTCTCCCTCGTCGCCCGGTTGGACAACCTTGGCAAGGGGGCCGCCGGTGCCGCCGTACAGAGCATGAATCTGCATCTCGGCGTGGACGAGGCCAGCGGCCTCTCGGCATAAGCACCGGGGCTCGGTCCATGACCGACCATGCTCCTATGGAAGCCGCTTGCCGTGAGCGAACGGTGTGGCCAGGGTCACGACGTTAATCAGAGGCTCTCCTTGGCAAGACGGAAACCGGAAAATGCCCAGCGGGCATGAGGTGGGAAGAAGTTGCGATAGGTGGCGCGGATGTGGTCGGCCGGCGTCGCACAGCAGCCGCCTCGCAACACCATCTGGCCGGACATGAACTTGCCGTTATATTCCCCCAGGCTGCCCGGCAACTTGCGAAATCCCGGATAGGGGCGATAGGCGCTGCCCGTCCACTCCCAGACATCACCGAACATCTGTCCCAGCACACCTGTGGACCCGGCGGCGGAGACCGGCTGCAGATGATCTTGTTCGACGAAGTTCCCCTGAATGGCGGCATCATGAGCCACTGTCTCCCACTCAGCCTCGGTGGGTAGGCGGGCACCGGCCCACTGCGCATAGGCATCGGCTTCATAGAAGCTGACATGGCAGACCGGTGCGTTCATGTCGACCGGCACCAGGCCGCCCAGGGTGTAGTGGTGCCAGATACCATCGCGCTCGACCCAATAGAGCGGCGCCTGCCAGCCTTCAGCCTTGACCGTGTCCCAGCCGTCCGACAGCCAATGGTCGGGCTTGTCGTATCCGCCCGCCTGCATGAAATCGAGAAACTCGCCGTTGGTCACCGGACGGTCGGCGATCTGGAATGCCTCGACGAACTGGCGGTGGCGCCCCATCTCGTTGTCGTAGGCAAACCCCTCTTCGGTGTCGTCATGGCCGATGTACTGAACGCCGGCCGGATAGGCATGCCAGCCGAGCGTCTCTACCGCATGCGCAGGTGTTGGCGCCAGGTCGTCCCGGTAGGCCGGGCACAAGGGGTTCTGGGCCAAGATGTGCTTGATATCCATCAGCAGCAGCTCCTGGTGCTGCTGTTCGTGCGGTAGCCCCAACGCCAGGCGGCGAAGGATCTCCTGAACGTGCGCTTGCGGTGGATCGCTGAGCAGCGCTTCCATGGCCCGGTCGATGTGAGCGCGATAGCGATAGACATCGTCCACGGTCGGCCGCGAGATCATACCGCGTCCGGGCCGGGGGAACGGGGTACCGTGTGTCACGTAATAGGAATTGAAGAGATGATCGTACGCGGGATCGAGGGGCTGGTAGGCGGGATGAAACGGTTTCAGAATGAAGGCTTCGAAGAACCAGCTGACATGAGCGATGTGCCATTTCGGAGGGCTGACATCCGGCATGCTCTGCACCATGTAATCTTCCTTGTGCAGAGGCGCGCAAATGGCCTCGGTGGCGGCACGGATCCGCTGGTACGCGCGCAACCATTCCTTGATATGCAGGCTATCTGGCGTTTCGATCGTCGAACCTTGAGCGGGTGACATGGACGACTCCTTTCTCAGTATCACTCCATTGACGTGGATCCGGCGGGCCAGGCCCGCCGGGGCCTACAGGGCAAAGCGTATCGAGCCTGTGAATAACGAGAGCGCTTCCGCGCCGAGCCCTCCGACGATCAGCAGCAAGCCCGCCACGGCCATCGCGGAGCGCGCCCACTGGCCCGACAGCAAATGCACGGCGGACTGGCGGCTGCCGAACATCATCGGCGCGACGATGCGCAGGTAATAGAACAGCGAGACGACGGTGTTGATCACCGCCACGAGCGCCAGCCAGGCGTAACCGCCCTCGAGGGTGACGCGAAACAGCATCAGCTTGCCGAAGAAGCCGACCAGCGGCGGGATACCCACCAGGGACAACAGCGACACGATCAGTATCGTTGCCGCGATCGGTGCGTGTCGGGCCAATCCTCGATAATCGTCCAGTGCGGTACGTCCCCGCAGGTGCGTGACCACGGCGAAGGCGGCCAGGTTGGCGATGGCATAGCTCGCCAGGAAGAACACCAGCGCCGGCAGGGCCTGGTCGCTGACACCCAGCACCACGATGGCCATCAGGGCATATCCGGATTGGGAAACCGATGACCAGCCCAGCAGGCGACGCACGTCCGTCTGGCGCAACGCCGCCACGTTGCCCAGCGTCATGGTGGCGACGGAGATCGATGCCACGATCGCTCGCCAGGCGACATCCGGCGGCAACAGGGAAACGAAGCGAGCCAGCGCTACCGCGGCGCCGATCTTGGGAATGACGGTCAGGAAGGCTGCCGCCGGTACCGGTGAACCCTGCGCCACGTCCGGCATCCAGGCGTGAGCCGGAAACGCCGCCAGCTTGAAGGTCAGCCCCAGCACCACGCAGGCCGTGGCGATGGTCAGTGCCAGGCGGTCGCTGTCCGTGGCAAGCGCCTGGGCGATGTCCGGATACCCGGTACTGCCGGTCAGGCCGAACAGCACCACCACTCCGATCGTCAACAACGTATTGGTCAAGGCGCCGATCAGGAAATACTTCATCCCGGCCTCCAGCGCGGGCGCCCAGCCACGGTGATAGGCGGCCAGCGGGTAACTCGCCACCGAGGACAGCAGCACGCCCAGCACCAGCTCCATGGTATCGCTGGCCGATGCCATCATGATGACGCCCAGCAGAGCGAACAGCACCAGCGCATAGTACTCGCCATGGCGGCGATCGGTCCGCATCCATTCAGGCGACATCGCGACGACCAGCGCACCGGCGATCAGCACGACCAGCTTGCTGGCGAGCGCCACGCCATCCAGGGCCCAGACACCGGAAAACGTCAGCCGCGGCGTCCCGCCCCATTGCGCGACGGTCAGCCCCGCACCGAGGCCGATGGCGAGCAGGGCCAGCACGGCTGCCCAGTGATGCTGCCGCTGACGGACGAAGCTGGCGAACAGGACAATCGCCACGGCACCCAGCGTCAGGCTGATTTCCGGCAATACGTCACCGATAGGCATCAGCGGCCTCCTACCAGCAGTGCCGCCGATGCTTCGACCAGGGTCAGCAGAAACGCCGGCGCCACGCCGATGATCACGAAGCCTGCCGACAGCACCGCGAGCACGCCCCACTCGATGGGACGCAGATCCTCGAACTGCGCCCAGCGCTCCGGCATCGCCCCGAAGAACACCTTCTGCAGCATCTGCAGAAACAGCGCCGCCGTCACCAGGATGCCCAGCACACCGATGACGGCGAGCCATGGATAGACACCGAAGGTGCCGGCAAAGATATGGAACTCCGCCACGAAACCGGCCAGGCCGGGCAGGCCCAGGCTGGCAAAGGAGGCGAGCACGGCGAAGGCGGTCAGCCACGGGGCCTGACGCAGCAGACCACCGTAGCTGTCCAGGTCATACTCCTCGGTACGCTGCCAGAACGAGCCGCAGATGAGGAACAGCGCCCCGGTAATCAGGCCGTGCGCCACCATTTCCACCGTGGCCCCCACCAGGGCCAGCTCGCGGGCATATCCGGTATCCTGGATCAGGGCGCCGGCCACCGCGATCCCCAGCACCGTGTAGCCCATGTGATTGATCGACGTGTAGGCAATGCGCCGCTTCAGGTTGCGCTGGCCGAGCGCCACGAAGGCCCCGTAGAGAATCGATGCGACCGCGAACAGCGCAATGACCAGGGCATGGCGAGAGAATGTCTCCGCCATCATGGCGAACGGAATGCGGATGATCCCGTAGGTGCCCATCTTGAGCAGCACCCCGGCGAGAATCGCCGAGACCGGCCCCGGGGCATCGACATGCGCCTGGGGCAGCCAGGTATGCACGGGCACCATCGGGGTCTTGATGGCGAAGCCGAGCATGAGGGCGAGGAACACCAGTGCAGCCGTCATGCCCGCACCCGCCAGCGGTTGCTGCTCGATGAGCACGCGCATGTCGAAGGTATGCGGCTCGACCGACTGATAGAGCCCGATGATCGCCAGCAGCAGCAACAGCGAGCCGCAGAAGGTGTACAGAAAGAACTTGAACGCGGCGAGCTGCGCCTGACCATGCCCCCAGCGGCCGATCAGGAAGAACATCCCCACCAGGCTCAGGTCGAAAAAGACATAGAAGAGCAGCAGGTCCAGCGCCAGGAAGACACCCAGAGACACGGACTGCAGAAAGAGCATCCAGGCATAGTACTGGCGAGGCTGATGCTTCGTGTCCACGGGGTAGGCGATGCTGGCCGAGAAGACCAGGGCACTCATCGTCGCGACAGCCAGGGCAATGCCATCCACGCCCAGCCTGTAGCCCATGCCCAGGCTGGGTACCCAGGGCACTTCCTCGACGAACTGGAATAGCGCGCCTTGCGGATCGAACTGTCGCCACGCCCAGATCAGCAACAGCACCGGCAACACCGAAACCGCGATGGCACACCGGCGAGCCGTGGTCTCGGTCCAACGGCTTGAAACGGCGAGTGCGAGGGCCCCCAGCATGGGAAGCCCCAGGGCTGCAGTCAAAATCAAAGGAGCGCTCCTATGCTCAGGATGATCAGGATCGCGGCGAGTCCGGCCGCGATACCGGTGTAGTAGTGATGCATCTGCCCGGTATGCGCCCGACGTGCCACTTGTCCCGCCCAGTCGATGCCCTTCGCGAGCTGGTTCGTGGCACCATCGAACGCGCCTTCGCCACGCCGTTCTCCCAGCCTGGCCAGCCACGCACCAAAGCGGGCACTGCCCCGGATCCCGGCATCCACGGCGCGATCGTCGAAGCGTGCCAGGCCATGGCTGAACATCAGCATGGCCTCCGCGCCACGTGCTGCCAGCATCGGCAGGCCCAGCCAGTCCGCCATAGCGGTATGCGTTTCGCTCTGCTGACTCGACACCTCACGACGCACCGCCCAGGCACCCAGGCCAATGCCCAGCGCCACCAGCAGTAGCGACAGGATGAGTTCCCACGGCCTGGTCCCGGGAAAGTGCACGGACAGCAAATCGGCGAGGCCATTTCCGATACCGGGCCACCAGAGTAGCGACAGTGCCAATGTGCCTGCCGCCAGCAGATAGAGCGCGACGGCTTCCGCCCAGGAGTGGCCGGGCCGGGAGACAGCCTCGCTCATGCGGTCATGCCGCCCCCGCCCGAACGCCAGCAGTTGAAAGCGCGTGGCGTACAGCGCACTGAGCCCTGCCGCCACGGCGACGATCACGGCCAGCCAGGACGCCTGATGGCCGGCGGCCGTGACGATCTTCTCCTTGCTCCACGCCGCACTCAGCGGAACGACGCCCGCCAGCGCCAGGCTGGCCACCATGCTGGCTGCCGCGACGCCAGGAAGCAGGCGACCCAGACGCATCGCCGTCAGCGAATAGCTGTCGACATAGCGTTCGGCGATGCCGGCGGCCAGGAACAGCGCCGCTTTGGTGAATGCATGCGTGACGAAGTGCACCAGGGCGATGCCGGGAAAGCCCGCCCCTGCCGCCAGCCACATCAGGCCATACTGGGCCGATGTCGAGGCGGCCAGCAGCTTCTTGGCATGGCCCTGAAGACAGGCCACCAGTCCCCCTGCCAGGGCAGTGGTCAGCCCCAGCGTGATGGCGACCGGCGCAAACCAGGCGACGGCGGAGAGTTCCGCATGCAGCCGGACCACCAGGTAGATCCCCGCCGCGACCATGGTCGCCGCATGGAGCAATGCCGACACCGGTGTCGGCCCGGACATGGCGGCAAACAGCCAGGGAGAGAACGGCACCTGGGCGGATTTCGCGGCGGCGGCCAGCACGACGCCGGCAACGAACACGTCCAGCCGCCACCCATCGAGTTGAGCCAGGTCTGCAAAGGCAAACGAGCCCGTGCCGGCGAACGCTGCCGCCGCGGCGATGTACAGTCCCAGATCCCCGAAGCGAGTGACCAGGAACGCCCAGGTGGCATCCCGCAGGTTGCCGGCCTTCTGCCATTCATGGGCGATCAGCGCCCACGAGCATGCCCCGACCAGTTCCCAGGCGATCAGCAGGGTGACGAAATCCTCGGCCAGGACGAGCAGTTCCATCGCGCCGAAGAACGCCGTCAGCAGCGCCACCAGTCCGACGGGAGGGCGCACCGTCTCTCTGCCACTGACCGGCGATGCTTCATGGTAGGCGCTGTAGACGATGATCGGCGCGGCGATCAGTGGCACAACGATGGCGAACACGGCGCTCGCGGATGTCATCCCGAGCGACAGAACGACTCGGGAACTCCAGCGATAGGTGCCGCTCCAGTCCGCCGTGACCGCGATGCTCACGAGCAGCAAGGTAGCGACCGTGATCGCCACCCCCGCCAGGGTCAGCACGGCACGGCCCCTGTCGTCGCCCGGCCAGCGCTTGCCGACCCCATGGATGACGAGGGCCGCCAGCAGCGGCAAGAGAGGAACGGACCACAGCATCAGTGTTTCAGCCCGGTCAGCGATTCGGTCATGTCGGCCTGTTTACCGCGGAAGACCGCGACCACCAGGGCGAACCCCATCGCCATCTCGATGGCCATCACGGCCATGACGATGATCGTCAGCAGTTGGCCTTCCGGTGCTCCGGCCCCGCTGAAGGCCCAGAACGCCACCGCCGCCAGCATGACACCGTTGAGGATCAGCTCCAGTCCCATCATCAGCATCACGAACGACTGCTGGGAAAGCGCGCCATAGATCCCGATACCGATCAGTGCCGCTGCCAATAGCAAAAGTGTGGTGAGTGTCATGCAAGCCTCCCTGCCTGGCTGTCCCGCTCAGTGGTGATGGTGATGATGGTGATGCTCGCCCTCGCCCGCTTCGTCCTCCTCGGGCTTGCCTGCCGGGTCGCCGCCCGGTTCCAGCCCCGGCGGCATCGAGCCCTCCGCCGCCGCGCCATAGCGCCCGCGATGGCTCGACAGCACCACCACGCCGATCATGGTGGTCAGCAGCACGAGACCCGCCGATTCGAAAATCAGCATCGAATCACCGAGCATTTCGTTGCCCAGTGATCTGACGGGCTCGAGGCCTGCCGGCACCGGCTGATCGGGAAAGGTCGCCAACAGGGCCATGGCGCCCAGTACCAGAAAACCGGCGACGCCGGCCCCGATGGCGATACGTTCTTGATGGACCATGTTCATGGGATTCAGGCCGGCCGGGTTCATCATGAACATGACCATGAACAGCGCCATGACCGTCATTTCCACGGCCATCATGAAGAACATGGCAACGCCCAGGTATTCCGCCGCCAACAGGATCATGATCACGCCCACGGCGATGAACGACACCAGCAGAAAGAAGGAGGCCCGTACCATCGAATCGGTGCGAAACACGCGCCACCCGGTGACCACCGCCAGCGTGGCCAGCAGCAGAAACGCGATATCGACACCGAGGCCGTGATTCATGCTCTCCATCACAACAGCGCTCCTATCCCGGCCCATACCAGATCGATGAACGACAGCGGCAGCAACACGACCCACATCAAGGTGACGCAGCGCTCCGGCGCCAGTCGCGGCAGTAGCCGCCCGAGCAACAGCAGCACGCTCAATACCGCCAGCATCTTGAGGGACATCCATAACAGGCCGGGCAGCCAGGGCCCCAGCCAGCCCCCCAGGAAGGCAGTCGCTGCCACGCCGCTGAACGCGACCAGCATGGCCGCCCGGGCCATGTCCCAGACCAGCCGTGGCGGCCCCGAGATCTCCGCGGCCGTGCCGCCGGCAAGATCCGTCGAATCGGCCAAGTTCAGCGGCCCCCAGAAGGTCATGCCCAGGCCGACGATGAGAAACAGCGGCAGGCCCAGCGGCTGGCGGATGACATTCCACAGACCTTCCTGCGAAGCCACCACCTGGGTGAACTGCAGCGATTCGGCCGGCAATGCCACGCCGATCAGCACGAACATGCTGATCAGGATGTAGGAGAGCCCCAGCGCCACGTACCGGTACCCGCCGATCAAGGCCAGTAACGAATTCGCCGACCAGCCATGCAAGAAGATGACGACGGTCGCCAGCGCTTCCACGCTGCCCCACAGCACCACGCTGGTGACCAGATCCGTGGCAACCAGCGATGCCGACCATGGCACCACCGCCAGCCCGCCCGCCGCCAATGCCAGATACAGGGCCGGTGCCAGCCGCCAGGCCCGCCAATCCGGCGCTTCGGTGGCATTGGCGTGCTGGGTCAGCAACCAGGCACCGCGCGCCATCGGCGCCAGCCAGATACCTCCGGCCTGGGGGGTGCCAAGCGCGCTGGCAACCAGGCGATCGAGCACGGCAACGGCATAACCGCCGACAACCAGCATGAAGATCACCATGAGAACCGGCAGAAACAGCTCGCTAAACATCGTTCCCGGTACCTCCCCGTACCGCCCGGGACTCGCCGGATGGCCGTGTGCCGACAGGTTGATCGGCCAACCCCGCGACATCCAGACTGGCGACCGTCGCCAGGGCATCGCCCCACTCCAGCCCGGGTAACAGCTCGTCGAAGAGCGCGCTCGCATCCGCCGGCCGCCGCGCCGACCAGGGGCCCCGCGGTGTCTCGACGCTGCCTGTCCGCTCCGTGTGTACCCTGTCGCGTTCGGCCAGACGGGCCAGATGAAGGGATTGGTCGATTTCGTCCAGAAGCTGCCGCCAGCGAGCATGGGTATCGCCCGCGGTCTGACAGACGGGGGAGAATCCCAGTCGTCGATAGCCGGCATCCTCCGCGCGCAGATCATCATCCAGTCCGGCAGCTCGGGCGGCGGGCCCGCCGATCATACGTGCCTGCTCGGGTCCGAGCACGCCGCCGCCCGCCGTCAGGCGAAAGAAGCCGCGACGTGATAGTGCGCGCCGCAACCCATCGAGGGTACTCGACGCCGACAATCCATGCGCCAGACGCAAGGTCCGCAGGCTCACGTTCTCCAGGCCCGCCAGGTGCAAGGCATGGAACAGCCGGTGGAGGTGATGGCGAGCCCGGGCAAGCTCGACCTCCGCAATGGGGACGGGGCGCTGGCGAGCGTCGAAAAACACCTCGTCGAGAGGCTGTGGATACGGCGTCAGCTGCGTTTGCCATGTCTGCACGAGATCCCCCTGCAGGGTGATCTCCGCCGCCATGCCGGGCGGAAATGCGAAGAAGAACGGCCCCAGCCGGAACGTCAGTGAATCCAGCGTCAACCCGTCGCGAATGTCATTCTCCATGTTCATGGCCATGGGCCGCCCGTAGGGCACCCCGCCCATCATGCCTTCGCCGCCCTGGCCGAAATCGCCCTCGCCTTCCCAGGGGTTGGGTGGCTCGTCCGGCAAAAGACGATGGGCACTGCCGCGGCGACCTTCCATCAGTTCGCGATGCGCCGTGACCAGTGCACCGGGCAGGTCGTCGAGATCGTCGATACGGGCCACGCGTTCCAGATGCGGCCAGGGTTCGCTGCGAAACCACAGCGTCGTGAAAGGGTATGGCAATTGGTCATGCACCCGGCGCAGGGGCTCGAAACGGTCGGCCGGAACCTCCCCCGCCACCAGCAAGACACTGGCATGACGCGGCGAGTCGACCAGTTCGATTCGCGGCGATAACGCAAGGTGCTGAAGCACGCCATCCCCCTGCTTGCCCAGCACGGGAAATACGGGAACGCGGCCACGCACGGCGAACTTGTGCAGCCAGTTCACTGCCACTTGAACACCCCCTCACGCCAGGCATAGATGATGCCCACCGACAGGATGGCGAGAAACATGCCCATCTCCATCATGGCCTTCATGCCCTTCTCGACGAACACGACCGCCCATGGGTACATGAACATCATCTCCATCTCGAAGGCGATCAACAGCAGCGTCATGGAGTAGTAGCGAACGTGGTAGCGGTTCCAGGCGTGGCTGTCGGGCGTCCCCCCGCCCAGAAACGGCGCGCGCTGAGACCAACTGGGCCGCGGCTGGTGACGCATGGGCAACCACTGCATCAGCAGCCCGGCGCCCAGTGCAAGAATCAGAATGATTAGAAGGGCGAACAGCTCCATGCGAATCCCTCGCGTTGCTGACTCAAACGAATCTTGGCCATACCTTGGCCTTGCACTTTCGCACACTCAATTTCAAAGACTAGATAGCGGTCCTGAACGCCACCTGCCAACATGCGACAGCTCCTTGTCCGTGTTGAGGTAACGTCTATCCCCTATGTATAGGGAAGGATCGCGGACGACTCAACCTGCATCCAGCCCCCAGGTTAAACAATGGCATCGTTATCTCGGCGGTCCCGCCGGATAGCCGGATCGGGTCTCGGTGCCGACCGATGCGGTAACGGACGGCATGCAGGCGGGCGTGGCGCGCCAGACGCACACCCCCGCCACGCCCACGCACAACATGCCCACCGCCGTGGCCACATCCGGCGTCTCGCTGAACAGCCACCATCCCCAACCGGCCGCGAAGATGAGATACGTGTAATCGAAAATGCCGATCAAGGCAGACGGGGCCATTTGATAAGCCTTGGCCACCGTGCTGCTGGCCAGCACGAAGAGTATCGCCAGTCCCGCCAGTAGCCACCAGGCTTCGGCTGGAAGCGAACGCCAGGGCGCCGTCAGGAAGGTCGGCGTGGTGCCATCGGCCGGTAGCTGCCCGTGCAGCGTCATCCATAGACAGCCCACCGCCCCCAGACACAGAAAGCCCAGATTCAGCGCCCCGGAAAGCACCAACGGCGCTTCGTCGCGGCAATGAACACGCGTCACCACGCAGGCCAGCGCATAACACACCGCCGCCAGCAGCGGCAGTGCCACCATGGGCGTGAAATGCATAGTCCCCGGGCGCAATATCAGCACCACGCCGGCAAAGCCCAAGACGATCCCCAACCAGCCTCCTGTCGAGAGCCGCTCGCCGGCCAACCAGGCAGCGAACAAGGCAATGAACAGCGGCGAGGTGTACAGCGCCACCGCCGCCATGGAGAGCGTCAACGTCGGAAGCGCCGCATAGAAGGTCAACCACATCGCCATCAACAAACCGGTTCTGACCAGCACCCAGCGGCGTAGCAGCGCTCGTCCCAGACGCATCACGCCACGTCTTCCGAGCAGCAACCCCAAAAGCGGCGACGCCAAAAGCGCACGCAGCACGTACAGCTGCCAAACACCCACGTCATCGCTGATATACTTAACCAGAGCGTCGGCCATCGAGAGGCAGAAGACCGAGGCGACAATACAACCGATGCCTTGCCATTCTGAGGTTTGTGCCCCAATTATCGGCTTCATGAACGTTCTCCCTGAGCAAGAAGCCGCTCAAGAGTGCGCGCCCCAGGCATGCACGACAAACGAGTTATACGTCACTTTCCATGAGCTGTGATTATGGATCGCATATGAACCGACTAGGCAAGGCCTTGCCCCCGCTCGCCAGCCTGATGCCCTTCGAAGCCGCCGCGCGCCTGGAAAGCTTTTCCCGCGCCGCCGACGAGCTGCATCTCACCCAGGCCGCCGTCAGCCGCCAGATTCGCGCCCTGGAGGAAAACCTCGGCGTATCGTTATTCGAGCGTCGCAACCGGGGTGTCTTCCTCACCGCTGCCGGCCGCGAGTTTGGGCGCGCGGTGAGTACCGCTCTGGAGAACGTCGCCACGCATGCCAATACCTTGCGAGAGGAAGTGCATGACGGAGTGGTAGTGCTTTTCTGCCAGCTCTGCGAAGCCTTCTACTGGGTCATGCCGCGCCTCGCCGCGTTCAACCGGCAACACCCGGAAATCGAGGTACGCCTGGTGACCTCGACACGCCCCGTGGTCGAGCATCACGACTATTTCGACGTCGCGCTGCAGACGAGTGGGCGCCCCAGCGGCAGCCACGCGCTGTCCTTCACCGCATCCGACGAGATTTTCCCCATCTGCAGTCCCGACTATCTCGCCGCACAGCGCCACCCCATCACGCTGGCAAACCTCATCGAGCACCGTTTACTGCACCATAGAGCCGACGCACCGGACTGGTTCGAGTGGGATAGTTGGCTACGCGCCATGGGGAATTTCGTGCCTACCCTAGGAAACGGCATGATTTTCGATAGCTATCCACTGGTCCTCCAATCGGCGCTTGCCGGGCACGGTATCGCCCTGGGCTGGCGACGCACGGCCGAGCGCCTAGTGCAAAACGGCCAGCTCGTGCGCCCGGTCGATGCATCGTTACCGCTCAGCGACGCGCTCTCGGTGTATACACGACAAGGGGCTCAATCGCGGGTGGAAACCCTGGCACTGCTGGACTGGCTGCAGCACGAATTCCATGCCGATCATGGCGGTGAGAGCGCCTTTTAAGGTGGGGTATTACAACAAAGCGACGATCACCACGCCGACCGTGCCGCCGGTGAGGATCAGCGCCAGCAGCGCCCAGAGGCCATCGTTGGCCATCAGCGACAAGCCGAACATCATCAAGGCAAGCCCCGCGCCATTGGCCGAGAAAGGCACCACTTCCATCAGTGGCATCGCCAGGGCAATGAGAAAGCAGAAAAGCGCCACGAGATAGGTGCCAGCACGTTGGAAGGCCTTACCGCTCAAGCCGACACCTTGCGGTTGCCTTTGAGCAAGGACGATACCGATCGCACCGAAAATGATCGAAAGCAACTTCGGCGACGGCGAGACCTCGTATAGTGCCCTCATCACTCCCCCTCGGATAGCAGGATCATGAACCAAACGCAGGTCTTCGACCGTGCCCTGGTCAGCAAGTACGACTTCCCCGGGCCACGCTATACGTCCTACCCGACCGCACCGCAGTTCCATGAATCCTTCGCGAAGGACGACTACCGGCAAGCCATCGAGACGAGCAACGGCGACCCGTTGCCCAAGCCATTGTCGGTCTATGTCCATATCCCGTTCTGCATGAGCCTGTGCTACTACTGCGCCTGCAACAAAATCATTACCCGGAAGGCCGAGAAAGCCGCCGAGTACCTTGATTACCTGCAGCGCGAGATCGCCCTGCAGGCCGAACTGTTCGACGCCGACCGTCGGCTGACCCAGCTCCACCTGGGCGGCGGCACGCCGACCTACTTCACCGACGAGCAGCTCGCCGAGCTGATGGGCGCCTTGCGCCAGGCTTTTCGCTTCGATACCCGTAGTGCGCATGAGTTTTCCGTGGAAGTAGACCCGCGCACGGTCACGCCCGAACGGCTTCACGGCCTGCGGCAACTGGGCTTCAACCGCCTGAGCTTCGGGCTGCAGGATTTCGACCCGGACGTGCAGGCCGCCGTCAATCGCATCCAGAGCGAAGCCCAGGTCCGCGCTCTGGTCGAGGCGGCTCGCGAGGCCGATTTCGATTCGATCAGCGTCGACCTGATCTATGGCCTGCCACTGCAGACCGTGGAGAGCTTCGACGCCACGCTGAGCAAGGCCATCGACATCCGCCCGGACCGCATCGCCTCCTACAGCTATGCTCACCTGCCCAGCAGGTTCAAGGCGCAACGCTTGATTCGCCCCGAGCACATGCCGCCGCCGGAGCGCAAGCTGGAACTGCTTGAGCTGACCATCCAGCGCCTGACCGCCGCGGGTTACATCTACATCGGGATGGATCACTTCGCGCTGCCCGATGACGAACTCGCCCAGGCCCGCCAAAACGGCACCTTGCAACGCAACTTCCAGGGCTACTCCACGCATGCCGACTGCGACTTGATCGGCCTGGGTATCTCCGCCATCGGCAAGGTGGCCGACAGCTACAGCCAGAATGCCAAGACGCTTTCCCGATACTATGCTTGCCTCGATGCCGACCGCCTGCCGGTCGAGCGCGGCTACCGACTCGATGACGATGACCGCCTGCGCCGTGATGTGATCATGGCCCTGATGTGCCATGGCCGTATCGACATGGCACATTGCGAATGCCGCTACGATATCGAATTCGCTCGCTACTTCGCCGATTCGCTGGATCAGCTTTCCGGGCATATCGCCGATGGCCTGGTGGCGATAGAGGAAGGCACGGTGAGGCTATTGCCCCAGGGGAAACTGATGATGCGCAGCGTAGCCATGGCCTTCGACGCCTACTTGGGCGAGGGCCAGCGCGGCCTGTTTTCGAGAACCGTGTGACACATGGAATACTACTTTCTGGCCCGGGTCGTGCATGTGCTGGCCGTCGTGCTATGGATCGGCGGCGTAGCGATGGTGACCACCGTCCTGCTACCGGCAGTGAAGCGCTTCAAAAGCGATACGGAGCGCGTGGCATTCTTCGAGAAAGTGGAAGCACGCTTTGCCTGGCAGGCACGCATCACCACCTTGCTGGCGGGACTCAGCGGTTTCTACATGCTGGATGTCGTCGGCTGGCAGCGCCTGACGATGATCGAGTACTGGTGGATTCACGCCATGATCGTGGTGTGGCTGATTTTCACGCTGATGCTGTTCGTGTTCGAGCCGCTATTCCTGCACCGCTGGCTCCATGCACGCGCCGAACGCGCCCCCGGATCCACGTTTCGGCTCGTCCAGGGGCTGCACTGGTTCCTGCTCGTCATCAGCCTGATTACGATCGCGGGGGCGGTGGCAGGTAGCCACGGCTGGTTCTGGATATGAACATCCCAGACGGCAATGGGTTTCACCATATTCCGAGCTTGCATTCAGCCGGGGCGCCCGTCAGCGCGTGGTCGGCTCAGGATCGGCCAGTAGATAAGCACGAAAAGTAGAAAAGCAACCACCCAGGCCACTGCCGAGACGGTGAGCGCAGGATAGGCCAGTTGCGGCACGAAGGCCCCAATCACTCGCACCGCCCCCGCAGTGATGACAGCGATATAGATCCATATCGCCAAACGCGGCAGACGCATTGGCCGCCCCGTATGCCCCACCGCTACACGGGTCATCACGCCCAGTATCAAGGTACCGCCTGCTCCGGCCCCCATCGCGTGCATCCAGACACTGGGAGATAGCGCCAACCAAGGCGTCATCGCCTTGAGAAGCAGGGCAACGACAATCCAGGCCATGGCAAAGTGAAGAATCCATATGAGGGGCTCCCCCGAGGCCTTCCAACCCCGCCAAGCATGGAGTCGCCAACCATTGACGAGTGCGGCGAACAATGCCATGAGGCTGGTTAGCACGGAAAACGGCATCGCCAAGTCGACCGGCAGTATAGCGACCATACTCCAGAAGGCCGCACGATCCAGCGCCTCCGAGCGTCTCACCTGGGTGGGGTCCTTGCCCTGCATGCGTAGCCAGTTGGCAGTGAACGCCGGTGTGATCCGACCGCCGATTACGACCATGAGCGTGGCAATCAGATCCAGCGCCAGGATTTCACCCAGCCGTCCCCCGCCAAGCCAGAGCCCACTGAACCCCAGGTGCATCAACAGGTTGGCTCCGGTGAGCAGGGAAAGCAGCGCAACCAGCACCAGATTGCGGTAATTGCCATGCCGCAGCAGTACTCGCGCGACATAGGCCGCCATTGCCGGCAGGAAGGCCAGGTCGATCGCCGCGACCAGCCACAGCGGCAGCCAGCCCGACAGCCACATTGCCGCCCGCCCCGCTGTCCATAGCAGAATCAACGCCAGCAGGCCGCCACTCTTCAGAGGCGACGCTCCCGTCCAGTTGCACATCGCGGTGAGCAGGAAGCCCGCGATGGCCGCCGGCACCATGCCGAAGAGCAGTTCGTGCGCATGCCACTGGATTGGATTCACGCCCAGCGGTAGGGGCAGCCCGCCGAACAGGAAGGCGACCCATGCCGCCACCAGGCCCGCCGCGTAGAGCGCGGTGAGCAGGAAGAAAGGCCGGAACGCAAAGGCGAGCAGCACGGGGCCGTCGTCATGGCGGAGGCTGGTCGTGTCATTCATGGCCCGGATGCTCCCGATTGAAATGATTGGCGTGGCCGTATCAGGCATTGGATGTCTCCCCCTCCCCGGACATGCCTTCGAATAGCACAGGATGAAGCCATGGAAAGCTCAGCGTTTCGTCTGCGTCTCCAAACCCGCGAGTAGCCACCCGCCGGAAAGCGCGCCCTGACGGCGGGCTTGTCCGCTACGGCAACCAGCGCCCGGGTATGTCCGAGCAGCGCTTGCAGGAACAGCTGCAATTCAATGCGCGCCAGGGGCGCCCCCAGGCAGACATGAACACCGCCGCCATACAACAGATTCAGATCTGGATCGCGATCCAGCCGGAACTCATCCGGATCGCCGAATACCGCCTCGTCTCGATTGGCCGAGCCCCACAGCAGGGTAAGGCCATCAGATCAGAACGAGCGCGCAGGAGCCTTGACTTTAGTCAGGGCAAGTCATGCGATACCGTCCCGCGCGTTGACTACCCCATCCATCCTGTCGTCTCCGGGGCAGGCCGGGATGACTGGGCACAATGATCGCGACGCGCCAACCGCTCCAGTCATTTGCCCAGGCGACCCTGCTGCGCCAGCCCTTCCTCTAGCCCCAGGGTCAAGATGATGTCAAGATCCTCGACCATCAGCGAGATGCGACGCCCCTCGAGGGTGTCGAACCGCCGTCGGCCCGTTCGAGGGCGTGACGTATGGCTTGCCACTCCACTGGCTGCGCGCCATGCTGTCGTGCAACGCTCCCCCCCTGACATGACATGCTGGAAGGCGGCCATTTCCTGGTGGAGGTCCGCGTGGACTATTCCCTGATCAAGCAACTCCACATCACCGCCGCTGCTCTCAGTCTGGCGCTATTCAGCCTGCGCGCCTGGTGGTCGGTAAGGGAGTCGCCGCGACGTCGGCAGCGCTGGGTGAAGGTGTTGCCGCATCTAATCGATACGGTACTGCTGGCGGCGGGTATCACACTGATGGTCATGTCGAAAGCCTGGCCTACCCAGCAACCGTGGCTGGCGGCCAAGCTGATCGGCCTGGTGGCCTACATCGTCGTTGGCACCCTGGCCATCAAGCGCGGCAGGACAGCGACCCTTCGCGCCGTGGCGTCACTCGTAGCCATCGTCATCTTCCTGTACATCGTCGGCGCGGCGATGAACCACCATCCACTTTCCTGGCTGGCAGGTGTCTGAGACTTCGTCGCCATGCCGACGCCGGCGCCCCTCGCGAACACGCGGTCGAACCCTCGAAGCGGGCTCCTTGAGACGAATCAATAATGGGCGCCCTTCGCGATGCTAACGTGGAGCGTATTTCAAGATTGTCCCAGCAGGGCAAGGATAAGACCTCATGAATAGAGTTCCCCGTCGGTTGATTGCTGGCATGCTTGTGCTGTTGACCGGACTGGCGTGCGCAACCGGCTTCGCGTCGTCCGAGGGCGAGTCGGTTCCCGGCGATGCGACGCCGGACGTGAGCTACACGCTGCGTACCGCGCTCACTGACGGCCGATTGGCATTCGTCGGCGCCACCGGCTCCATAAAGGGGCAGGTCAATCCCGACCTGAACGCTCCCGAGGGCGCCATCGTCCGGATCAAGCTGATCAATGGGGACGGAGTCATCCACGACATCGTGGTACCCGAGTTCGGTGCCGATTCGGGAAAGATCAGCACCCGGGGGGCGGCGGCCACGATCGTCTTCAAGGCCGACAGGAACGGGACCTTCACGTACTACTGCTCGCTGCCCGGCCACAAGGCGATGGGTATGCTCGGCCGCCTTGTCGTTGGCGAAGCACGGGAAGCGTTGGCTGACGACACGGGCACCATCGCGCAGGACCCCACGGCGGTGGGCCAGCCGGTCGGCACGCGCGCGCCTCGGCATGTCACGCTTGACCTGGAAACCAGCGAGGTCGTCGGCCGGCTTGCCGATGGCTCCAGCTACAGCTACTGGACCTTCGATGGCAAGGTGCCCGGCCCCCTGCTGCGTGTGCGGGTCGGCGACCGGGTGACCGTCAACCTGAGCAACGACGAGCGCAGCGAACATGTTCATTCGATCGACCTGCATGCCGCCACCGGCCCCGGCGGCGGCGCAGCGGTCACGCAGGTTGCCCCGGGTCAAACCAGGCACTTTACCTTCAAGGCCCTGGCACCGGGGCTCTATGTCTATCACTGCGCCACGCCGATGGTCGCTCAGCATATCGCCAACGGCATGTACGGCATGATCCTGGTCGAGCCCGAAGGCGGTCTGCCGCCGGTGGACAGGGAGTTCTATGTCATGCAGGGCGAGCTCTACACCCGCGAACGCCACGGCAGCCCAGGACTACAGGAGCTATCGCTCGACAAGCTGCTCGACGAGCGTCCCGAGTATTTCACGTTCAACGGCGCGGTGGGCGCCCTGACCGAAACCCACGAGCTGCAAGCCCAGGTCGGCGATACCGTGCGCATCTTCTTCGGCGTCGGCGGCCCCAACGCGACATCGAGCTTTCATGTGATCGGCGAGACATTCGACAGGGTTTACAGCCAGGGGTCGTTGACCAGCCCGCCATTGACCGACGTGCAGACCACGACGGTCGCCCCGGGCGGCGCCGTCATGGTCGAATTCAAGGTCGACTACCCGGGCAGGTACAAGCTTGTCGATCACGCTCTGGCCCGGGTCGAGAAAGGCCTCGTGGGCTTTCTGACGGTGCACGGCGACAGCAACGACGAGATCTTCCAGGCCCCGCACGATCTCGCGCATTGAGGGCCGATCATCGACTGCCGGCAGATCCCTCTCCAGGACGACGGCACAATCTGCACCATAGCAACTTATTGGCGCCGATCAGATCATCTGCAAGTATCGGGGCCGCGGATCGCCGAAGGCGCCGTCGAAGATCATGGCGAGACGGTTCGTCAGCAACCGTCCCGATGGCGTCAGCGTCATGCTATCGCGTCGGATATCGACCAGGCCATCGCCGGCCATCTCCTGCAGGGCCTGCAACTCCGGCGCAAAATAGTTGCGGAATACGATGCGATGACGTTTCTCGATAGTCGCATAACGTACGCTGCCCCTTGCCATGAGGTGCTGGATGACATCGTTCCTCACCCGATCATCGGCGTTCAGCTCATAGCCCCGGCAGACGGCCAGCTCACCGGCATCCAGGCGGGCGTGATAGTCCGACAGTTCCCGTGCATTCTGGTAGTACCCATCGGCGACATGGCTGATCGCACCGGCCCCGAGCCCGATACAGTCGGTCTCATGCTCGAGTTCATCGCGACACGCGCTGATCGACGAGTCGTTTGCCAGTAGAAAGCGCCCCGTGCCTGCATGCTCGTACCCCTCCCGGGCCAGTCGCTCCACGCCCTGTGCAAGGAGGCCCAGGGTGGCATGGCGCATGGGCGTGCCGCTCTGATCGCCGGCTGCCGAAGCGCCGGGAAACCCTGGCCAGGCGACTGTGCAGCGGCCTGCTTCGCGAGACAGACTGATACGCTCTGGGCGCAGGCATACCAGGCCTTCGAGCAGTGCCGAGAAACCCGCTGACGTCCGCCCAGGCAGTCGCAGCCCCAGCTCGACAGTGGGCGGGTGAAGATAAGCGGGGCGAGCCGTGGATTTGATCTCGAGCAAGCGATCCACCGCCGAGGCCCTGGCGCCCTGCATATCGATAGCGAGCCGGTTGAAGCCCAGGGCAATCAGATCGGTCAGGCGCTGCGGTGACAGACCGTTCGGACCGATGCGCAGCGCAAAGACCCTGTCGCGGCTGCGCTTCAGCCCGAAATGGCGATGCAGCTCGGTAAGCAGGCCGGCCAACTGGTCGTCGTCAAGACGCCTCACTCCACCCCCGGCCAGAACAAGCCGCTCGATTCGACGATCGTCATCGAACAGGCTTCCCTGAATTGCCATTTCACGCTTGAGACAAGCCAGGTAACGAGTCGCCCCGTCGGCCTCGTGCCCCAACCCGGCGGGCACATGAACATGGACCGTCAATGGCTTGGGGATGGGGTCTTCGTTGCTGCCATGCGCCGCCAGCCGGTAATCGGCTACCGTGAGCTTTTCAGGAAAGCGGACCAGGCCGGGAAAGATCCCGTAGTCCGGAGCCGGCCGATCATGCTTGTCCAGGAGAACGGGATCGAGGGAGCGGGTCATTTAGATTACCAGAGCGAGTATATCCAGACTCACTCTAGCGCCCGCTGCGGGCGGCCAGGTTGACTGAAGTCACGCCGTCACGCGATGCATCCCGCTCGCGCTCAGGCCCGCGCCACCTGCGAGCCTTCCGCGCCGAAGGCCAGTGCCCGCATCGCACCGCTATCGACGATCTCGATCTCCTTTCCGGCGATGCCGACCAGGCCCTGCTCCTCCAGGCGGCGGAAGGTGCGACTCATGGTCTCGGGCACCAGGCCCAGGTAGTTGCCCAGGTCGAGGCGCGACATCGGCAGGCGAAAGCGCAGCGCCGAGAGACCCCGTTCGGCGAAGCGCTCCGAGAACTTGAGCAGCACGACGGCCAGGCGCTGTTCGGCGGAACGACGCGAGAGTAGATGATTGGTGCTCTGCTCGGCGAGCAGTTCGCGGCTCATGATGCGCATCAGCCGATGCTGCAGGGACGGCGTGTGATCGCTCAGGGTTTCCAGTTCGGCGTAGGGAATCTCGCAGATGCTGGCCGTTTCCAGGGCGATCGCGCTCGACGGGTGATCCCGCGAGACGATGGCATCCAGGCCGATGACTTCACCCGGCAGATGAAACCCCGAGATATGTTCGTCGCCATTGGCCATCAGGGTCGAGGTCTTCACGGCCCCGGTGCGCACCGCGTAGATCGAGTTGAACCGCTGCCCGGCCTGGAACAGATAGTCACCCCGGGACACCGGCTTGCGACGCTGCACGATCCCTTCCAGCTTGCCGATGTCATCCTTCGGCAGGTTGTCGGGCAGGCACAGCGTGCGCAGGCGACAGTTGTGGCAGCTATCGCGCGATTCGCTCAGCGTGGCAATGCGGGTCATGGCGTGTTTCTCCTTCCTGCGGGGGTTCCGCAACATCATGCCCCTGATGCTACCTAATACCCGCTCCGACCCCGATAGCCCTTTGGAGGTAGCCGGGGTGATATTGCGAGGTAAGCGAGCAGATGCCCGGCATCCTGCCCCGTTCACCGCACGCCTCCGATAGCAGTGGAGAACATGACCTACCCCGAATGCGCCGGAAACCGGGCAGCCGTCGATCAGAACCGGCAAAGGAGCCACGAATATTCATATCAATCAGCAGCTTGGGTCATTACCCCTCACTACCTCCTAAGGAGTAGCCAGGCTACCCTCGCCATGGCACCCCACCGCGCAACTTGACTGAAATCAAAATCGACCCCGCACGGGCTCCTTATGGTGGGTGCAGTTCAAGCATGGGAGGTTCGCCATGGCAAGCCAGCTGGCGCAGCCACACCTCTTGGCCCCGGCGATGTGACCGAGACGACTCCCTGACTCCTGACCGGACTCCATAGAGGGCAAGATACAATGAGCCATTTTCTCGACCGACTGCAGTATCTGGGCAAGCCCCGTGAGGCATTTGCCAATGGCCATGGCGAGACCCGCGACGAAACCCGCGACTGGGAAGACGGCTATCGCGCTCGCTGGCAGCACGACAAGGTCGTGCGCTCCACCCACGGGGTGAACTGTACCGGCTCCTGCAGCTGGAAGATCTATGTCAAGAACGGCCTGGTCACCTGGGAAACCCAGCAGACCGACTACCCGCGCACCCGCCCCGACCTGCCCAATCACGAACCGCGCGGCTGCCCGCGCGGCGCCAGCTATTCCTGGTACCTCTACAGCGCCAACCGTCTCAAGTACCCGCTGGTGCGCAAGCGCCTGATCAAGCTGTGGCGCGAGGCGCTGGCCCAGCACGTCGATCCGGTGCTGGCCTGGGCCTCCATCGTCGAGAACCCCGAGAAGACCGCGCAGTACAAGAAGGTTCGCGGCATGGGCGGCTTCGTAAGGGCCGACTGGGACGAGCTGGAAACCCTGATCGCGGCGTCCAACGTCTACACCGCCAAGCAGTACGGCCCGGACCGCATCATCGGCTTCTCGCCGATCCCGGCGATGTCGATGGTCTCCTATGCCGCCGGCGCGCGCTACCTGTCGCTGATCGGCGGGGTGTGCCTGTCGTTCTACGACTGGTACTGCGATCTGCCGCCGGCCTCGCCGATGACCTGGGGCGAGCAGACCGACGTGCCCGAGTCCGCCGACTGGTACAACTCGAACTACATCATCGCCTGGGGCTCCAACGTTCCGCAGACGCGCACCCCCGATGCCCACTTCTTCACCGAGGTGCGCTACAAGGGCACCAAGACCGTCGCCATCACCCCGGACTATGCCGAGGTCGCCAAGCTGTGCGACGAGTGGCTGAGCCCCAAGCAGGGTACCGACGCGGCACTGGCGATGGCCATGGGCCATGTGATTCTCAAGGAATTCCACCTCGCCAAGCCCAGCGCCTACTTCACCGACTATGTGCGTCGCTATACCGACATGCCGTTCCTGGTCGAGCTGGAAGCGCGCGAGGACGGCAGCTTCGCCCCCGGCAAGCAGCTGCGCGCCAGCGACTTCGACGCCAACCTGGGCCAGGACAACAACCCGGATTGGAAGACCGTGGCCTGGGACGCGACCGGCAATCGCCTGGTGGTACCGCGCGGCTCCATCGGCTTCCGCTGGGGCGAGAAGGAAGGCGGCGAAGGCCGCTGGAACCTCGAGCCGCTCGACGCCGAGGGCAATGAGGTCTCCCTGCAGCTGTCGCTGGCCGAGAGCCATGACAGCGTCGCCAGGGTCGGCTTCCCCTACTTCGGCGGCATCGCCCACGAACACTTCGATCATGTCGCCGGCAACGACGTGCTCTATCACAACCTGCCGGCCAAGCGCCTGGCGCTGGCCGACGGTCGCGAGGTGCTGGCGGTGACCGTGTTCGACCTGATGGTTGCCAACTACGGCATCGACCGCGGCCTGGGCGCCGAGGGCGAGGACGACGGCGCCACCGCCTACGACCAGGTGCGTCCCTACACCCCCGCCTGGCAGGAGCGGATAACCGGCGTGCCCGCCGCGCAGTCCATCCGCCTGGCGCGCGAGTTCGCGGACACCGCCGACAAGACCCATGGCCGCAGCATGATCATCGTCGGTGCCGGGATGAACCACTGGTACCACATGGACATGAACTACCGCGGGCTGATCAACATGCTGATCCTGTGCGGCTGCATCGGCCAGAGCGGCGGCGGCTGGGCGCACTACGTGGGCCAGGAGAAGCTGCGCCCGCAGACCGGCTGGACCCCGCTGGCCTTCGGCCTCGACTGGCAGCGTCCGCCGCGTCACATGAACGGCACCTCGTTCTTCTACAACCACTCCAGCCAGTGGCGCTACGAGAAGCTCGAGATCAGTGAACTGCTCTCGCCCATGGCACGTCGCGAGGACTTCACGGGCAGCCTGATCGACTTCAACGTGCGTGCCGAGCGCATGGGATGGCTGCCCTCCGCGCCGCAGCTCGACACCAACCCGCTGCAGCTCGCCGAGGCCGCCCGCGTCGCCGGTGTCGATCCGGCCGACTATGTGGTCGCCCAGCTCAAGAGCGGCAACCTGCGCTTCGCCGCCGAGGACCCGGACAGCCCGCAGAACTTCCCGCGCAACCTGTTCGTGTGGCGCTCCAACCTGCTCGGCTCCTCCGGCAAGGGCCACGAGTACATGCTCAAGTACCTGCTGGGTACCAAGCATGGCCTGCAGGGCAAGGATCTGGGCGACACGGACGGCACGCTGCCCGAGGAAGTCACCTGGCACGAGGACGCGCCGGAGGGCAAGGTCGACCTGCTGGTGACCCTGGACTTCCGCATGTCCACCACCTGTCTCTATTCCGACGTGGTACTGCCGACGGCGACCTGGTACGAGAAGGACGACCTCAACACCTCGGACATGCACCCGTTCATCCACCCGCTGACCGCGGCCACCGATCCGGCCTGGGAAGCGCGCAGCGACTGGGACATCTACAAGGGCATCGCCAAGGAGTTCTCCAGGGTCTGCGAGGGTCACCTGGGCCAGGAGACCGACATCGTCACCCTGCCCATGCAGCACGACTCGCCGGCAGAACTGGCCCAGGCCGAGGTCAAGGACTGGAAGAAAGGCGAATGCGAGCCGATTCCCGGCAAGACCCTGCCGCACCTGATCGCGGTGCAGCGTGACTATCCGGCGACCTATGAGCGCTTCACCTCGGTCGGCCCGCTGCTCGACACCCTGGGCAACGGCGGCAAGGGCATCAGCTGGCAGACCCAGCCCGAAGTCGAGCTGCTCGGCAAGCTCAACCAGCGCAAGAGCGAGGGCCCGGCCGAAGGCCGACCCAGGATCGAGACGGCCATCGATGCCGCCGAGATGATCCTGACGCTGGCTCCCGAGACCAACGGCAACGTGGCGGTCAAGGCCTGGAATGCGCTGTCGAAGATCACCGGCCGCGAGCACGCCCACCTGGCGCTGCCCAAGCACGAGGAGAAGATCCGCTTTCGCGACATCGTCGCCCAGCCACGCAAGATCATCTCCAGCCCCACCTGGTCGGGGCTCGAGGACGAGCACGTGTCGTACAACGCGGGTTACACCAATGTCCACGAACTGATTCCGTGGCGCACCGTGACCGGCCGCCAGCAGTTCTATCAGGATCACCCCTGGATGCGTGCCTTCGGCGAGAGCCTGCTGGTCTACCGCCCGCCGATCAACACCAAGGCGATGACCGGCATCACGGAGCACAAGAGCAACGGCAACCCCGAGATCGCGCTGAACTGGATCACCCCGCACCAGAAGTGGGGCATTCACTCCACCTACAGCGACAACCTGCTGATGCTGACGCTGTCGCGCGGTGGCCCCATCGTCTGGCTGTCCGAAGACGACGCACGCGCCATCGGCGTGGAGGACAACGACTGGATCGAGCTGTACAACGCCAACGGCGCGATCGCCGCCCGGGCGGTGGTCAGCCAGCGGGTCAAGAACGGCATGGCGATGATGTACCACGCCCAGGAGCGCATCGTGAACGTGCCCGGATCGGAAGTGACCGGCACCCGCGGCGGCATCCACAACTCGGTGACCCGCGTGTGCCCCAAGCCGACTCACATGATCGGCGGCTACGCCCAGTTGTCCTACAGCTTCAACTACTACGGCACCGTGGGTTCCAACCGTGACGAATTCGTCATCGTGCGCAAGATGCACCATGTCGACTGGCTGGACGGCGAAGGCAACGACAGCGTGCAGAGTAAAGTGGAAGGCTGAAGCTTCCCCGCCCGCCAACGAATTGCCCCATGGAAGTGGGGCAATTCCGTTCGCCACGGTTTACCACCCGAGCGTGATGCCGACGTAAGCGCACCGCTTGACAGCAACGGTCATTTCAACTGCCTTCGTCCAATAAAACGAACCATCAGCCTGGCCGGCCGATGATCGCCAGGCGCCCGGAAGCTTGAGAGGAATTACCCTATGTTGACAGCTGAACAGGAACGCATCATCGATGCCACGGCCCCGGTCGTGGCGGAACACCTCGACACCATCACCCGGCGATTCTATCCGCTGATGTTCGAGCGTTACCCGGAGGTAGCGCCCTTCTTCAATCAGACTCACCAGGCGGATGGCGGGCAGCCCAGGGCCCTCGCCAGCTCCGTGCTGGCCTACGTGCAACTGCGCAAGGAGCCCGAGAAGGTCAGGACGGCACTGGCCACGGTGGTCAGCAAGCATGTGTCGCTGGGAATACAGCCCGATCAATATCCCATCGTCGGCGAGTGCCTGATGGTCGCCATAGGGGAAGTCCTGGGCGATGCGGTCACGCCCGAGGTGGCGGATGCCTGGGGCG
Organism: Chromohalobacter canadensis; assembly: GCF_034479555.1. NCBI lineage: Bacteria > Pseudomonadati > Pseudomonadota > Gammaproteobacteria > Oceanospirillales > Halomonadaceae > Chromohalobacter > Chromohalobacter canadensis. The sequence continues at coordinate 936,972 of NZ_CP140151.1, forward strand.
CCCTTTACCAGGAACTGGCGACACTGCTGATCGAGCTGGAGGACGCCAGCTACCGGGAATTCGCCGAGCGCCCCGGCGGTTGGCGCGGCACCCGGCGCTTTAGTATTGCCGAGACCCGCCAGGAAAGCGCGGTGATTCGCTCGTTCGTGCTGAAACCGGTCGATGGCGGATCGGTCGCCGATTACCAGCCCGGGCAATTCATCGGCCTGAAGCTGTCCATCGATGGCGAAACGGTTCATCGCCACTACAGCCTGTCCGGCATTCCCAACGGGGAAAGCTATCGTCTCTCGATAAAGCGCGAACCCGGCGGCAAAGTCAGCCAGCATTTCCACGACACGCTGGATGTCGGCGACGAGCTGGAACTTCTTCAGCCATCGGGACAGCTGATCCTCGACGAGACCACCTCCCCGGTGATGCTGATCAGCGGCGGTGTCGGCCAGACCCCCATGTTGCCCATGGCGTGCCGCGCGCTCGAGCAGGGGCGCCAGGTCGTTTATGTGCATGCCGCCCAGGAGCGCGAACAGCATGCCTTCGCCGATGAACTGGATGCCCTGGCCAAGAAGGACTACCCCGGCACATTGACATCGGTGACCCTCTACGAACGGGGTGAAGGGGACGGCCGGGCCGACCACATCGGCCGCGTCAACCGCGAGTTGCTGGAGCGCCACCTGCCCGACGGCTCACCCGAATGCTATTTCGTCGGTCCACAGGGCTTCATGACCGCGGTCGACGAGGCGCTGCAAGAGCTCGGCGTGCCCGCCGAGCGGCGTCACTACGAGCACTTCGGGCCGTCACGCCCGCTTCATGCGGCTTGAGCCACCCTCCCCTCGCCGGCCATCGACACACGGCCGCCGATCCTGATGCAAAAGCCAGTCGCCACGGCGACTGGCTTTTTCATGTCTACTGAAGCGCAGCCTCTTCGTAATCCAGTTCGCGAATCAGGGTCTGCAGCATCTGTTCATCGATATGCCGCCGCTTGCGCAATCGATATAACTCCCGGCGCTGGGCCTGAATGGCTCGGATGCGCAAATCCGTTTCCAGTTGGTGAAGCTGACGCGCCTGGTCGGCCCGATCGTCACGATCCATCGCCATCGCCTGCATTTCCTGACGATAGGAATCGATGATCCGGGCCGTCACCGAGCCTTTCGGTTCGAGTTCGTCGCTCGATTGTGCCTTTGACCACTCTTCCAGCCAGTCGACGGCGGCCTGGGAGGCGCTCCGCCGCGCCTTCAGCAACTCGCGTTCGTGCTCCTCGAGGTCGTTCAGCGACAGGAATCTCAAAAAGTAGGGAATGCCCAGCGCGCCGATCAGCAACGACAGGATAATCACCGCGGCCGCCAGAAAGATCATCAGGTCGCGCCCGGGAAAAGACACGCCATTGATGAACAACGGCACCGAAAGCACGCCGGCGAGGGTAATCGCCCCACGCACGCCGGCCACCGAGCTGAGGGTGGTGATCAACAGCAGCGGCTGGTTCTCTCCGCCCTTGGCTCGCGGCTTGAACAGGCGGGTCTCGATCCAGTGATAGGCATAGATGAAGGCAAAGCGGATCGCCAGCAGCAGCGCCATGAGCACGACGGCGTAGAGCACCAGCGTACCCATCGCGTAGCTCTGCGTGGCGGAATCCGCCCACACACGCTCGACGATGCCGGGGAACTGCAACCCGAGCAGCAGGAACACCACGCCGTTGAAGGTGAAGTCGAGCATTTCCCAGATGCTGCGATTGAGGATGCGGGTGCTGGTCTTCACCGGCAGCATGTCGACACGACTCTGCACCATGCCCGCGGCCACCGCCGAGAGAATACCCGACATGCCGGCATGTTCGGCGAGGTAGAACGCCGCGAACGGCAGCAGCAGGATCGTGACCACGTAGGTGGCCGGATCGTAGAGGTTGCGTGCGGTCATCCACTGCTTGATCTTGCCGACCGTCCAGCTCAGCGTGCCGCCGATCAGTAGACCGCCCAGCGCGACCATCAGGAACTCGCCGGACACGGAGAGCAACGAGAAGCCGCCGGTCATGGCGGCCGCGATGGCGATCTTGAACGAGACCAGCCCCGTGGCGTCGTTCATCATCGCCTCGCCTTCCAGCTGGTGCGACATATGGCGCGGCAGGCGCCCCTGGGCAATGGCGATCACCGACAGCGCATCGGTGGGCGACAGGATGGCGGCTAGCGCGAAGCTGGCCGCCAGCGGAATCGAAGGCAACAGCCAGTGGATGAAGTAACCGACCGCCACCACAGTGACCAGTACCAGCAGCAGCGACATGGCGGCAATCTGTCCACCGTGCTCGGTGAATTCCTTCTTGGGAATCTTCCAGCCGTCGTAGAACAGCAACGGTGGAATGAACAGCATCATGAAGATTTCCGGGTCCAGCTCGACTTCCATCCCGAAAAGCGGTGAAGCCAGCAGGCAGCCCATCAGGATCTGCAAGATGGGCAGGGGCAAGGGGATGATGTTGGCCAGTATTCGACTGATGCCGACGGCCAGGGTAAGCAGAAAAACGAGGTTGAGTATGTCCATGGTGTTGGCAGGGCCGGATAGGTCACTAAGAAAGTCTTTCACCAATAGCTATCGACTGCCATGCGGCATCTCTGCAACCCTTTGGCAATACCCCAAAAGAACCACGCTCGGCGTCGTTGCCCTGGTGTCTCTTGTCGCGCATAAGTGTCGCGCCGGGGAATTGCTGCATATCTTACTCCTAAAACAGTGTTCTGTTACGCGGTAACGTCGGATATTCACCCGACATTGATTGAAGTCATCAAGGCCATGAGCCGGACCGGTCAATGTGGGCCTGTTTCGCGTGTCGAACGGTAAACGCTATGCTGTAGGCGCGAACCATGCGACTAGCCACTATTCAGGAAACGACCGGGAGCCTACACCATGGATGAACAGCAGTTACCCTCGGAAGCAGGTGCCGTGGCCAAGCGCCACCCGCAGATCTGGAAGGCCTACGCTGAACTGGGCAAGGCCTGTGCCGAGGCCGGCCCGCTTGACGCGACGACGACCCGGCTCGTCAAGCTGGCCCTGGCCATTGGCGCGGGATCCGAAGGCGCCGTGCACTCTCATGCGCGCCGGGGATTGGAAGAGTCGGTGCCTCCCGAGGCGCTCAAGCAGGTCGCCCTGCTCTCGATTCCCACCCTGGGCTTCCCCCAGGCCGTGGCAGCGCTGACCTGGATCGAGGACATCACCGATCCGGCGTAGCCAGGCGATTCATGCGCGCCCCTGGCCGCAATGAAAGCCGCCGGGGCGTGCCAAGAGGTTGCGCGTGCCGCCCGTCGGGCCGCCGGTTGACTCGAGTCAATCCCTCATCTTCCTGAAAGCCGCACAGTGCCCGCCAGAATGCTGCTTCGAGCACTTTCACGGTGCGCTGCCAGCCCCAAATTCTCTCGAGGAAAGCTACATGGCCATCGCCAACTACGCCGAGCTTCTCAGCGAAGCGCACCGCCAGCCCGAGCCCCAGCGCCTGCTGTTCGTCTTCGCCAGGGCCGAACTGCCCGACAATCCCGACACGCAGCAGCAAGAACGCTTCGAACAGGGCGAAGGCGGCGTGCTGACACCGGCCCTGTGCGTCGACAAGACACTGGATGAACTGAGCGACATGGAATCACTGGTCGTGGAATCCCAACGCACCGGGGTGACCTGGGATATCGTCTTCGTCGCCGCCCTGGCCGGCGATGGAACGAACCCGCCGACCAGCGAAGAGGCCGAACGTCCCCTTCAGCGCATGGTCGAGGCCCTGCAGATGGGCAGCATCGATAACTTCCTGGCGTTCGACCGCCAGGGCGATAGCGTCGATATTCAGTAGGCCGACAGCGATCCACGCGGGATACTGTCATTTCATCAATCCATGCAACGGGGGCCCTATGGCCAAGCGTTTCAAGGTCGGCGATCACGTCCGCTGGAACTCGGAAGCGGGCCATGTCAGCGGACGGATCATCCGCGTTCACACCCGCGATACCGAATACAAGGGGCACCGGCGCCGCGCCAGCGAGGACGAACCGCAGTACGAGATCCAGAGCGACAAGACCGATCACATCGCCATGCACAAGGACTCGGCACTGAGCAAGATCGACGAGTAGCGGTTCTTACGAGACCCCATGATTGACCGCCCACACCGCCGCCTCCACCCGCGAACGCAGGCCGAGTTTCTTGAGCAGGTTCTTGACGTGAACCTTCACCGTGCCCTCGGTGATATCGAGCCGCCGCGCGATCATCTTGTTGCTCATGCCGCGGGCCAGTGTCCGCAGGATATCCAGTTCGCGCGAGGTGAGCGACGACAACGCATCGACGGGTGCGGCGCGGCCGCCGCTGACGATGCCCGCCAGGATGGCGGCGAGCTGCGGACTGATCACCAGCTTGCCCTCGGCGGCCTCCTTGATACGCGCCAGCAGGTCCTCGGGCTCCATGTCCTTGAGAAGGTAACCGTCGGCACCGGCGCGCAGCGCGGCGACCACATCGTCGTCGGCATCGGACACCGTGAGCATCACGAGGCGCGTATCGACGCCGTTGCTGCGAATCTGACGCAGGGCCTCCAGCCCGTCCATCCTGGCCATGTTCAGATCCATCAGGATCAGGTCAAGCTCGAGCGTGCCGGCGGCCTCGACGGCTTCGGCGCCGTTGGATGCCTCGCCGGCGATGGTCATGTCCGGATCCATCTCGACCAGCTGGCGCACGCCGCGCCGGAACAGCGGATGGTCGTCGACGATCAGGATGCGTGTTTCGCTCATTGAGTCCCTCCCAGCAGATTGACCGATTCGCTCCCGGCGGTGACCTGCGGGATAAAACGCAGTACCACTTCCGTTCCGCCCTCGGCGCGATTGTGCATTTCGAGCGCGCCGCCCAGGCCGGTGGCACGCTCGTCCATGATCGTGGTGCCATAGTGGTTGAGCCGCGCGTGCTGCTCGGGCAAGCCCACCCCGTCGTCGCGGATAGACACCCTGACCTGCCCCGAGTCGGTAGTCTGCAAGTGAATATCGCAGTTTTCGGCCCTGGCGTGATGAACCACGTTGGAGAGCGCCTCGCGCACGATCTGCAGCACATGAATCTCCTCGTTGGGGGTCAGCGGACAGTGCCGCAGCTCGTATTCGAGCAGGATTTTCAGCTCAGTGCGCTGGGCGAATTCACGCACCGTCTCGTTGAGCGCGGCCTCGAGCCCCGGCTCGGTCATCTTCAGGCGGAAGGTGTTGAGCAGCTCGCGCAGCTGTCGGTAGGCCGAGTTCAGTCCCTCGCGCAGTTCGTCGATGACCGCATCCTGATCGGCTGACGAACTCTGCTGACGAATCAGCATCTGCAGGCGCGCCACCTGGATCTTCAGATACGAGAGCGACTGGGCCAACGAGTCGTGCAGCTCCCGGGCGATCACCGCACGTTCGTCCATCAACGCCAGGCGACGCTGCTCGTCATTGTTCTGAGCCAGCGAGAGCGCCGTGGCGATCAGCCCCGCCACGGTCTCGACCAGATCCATCTGCCAGCGCAGCGGAGAGGCCCCCGCCGGGTGCTGAATCAACAGCACGCCATAGCGGCGGTCGGACTCGCTGACCACCACCGGGCGTACCCGCGGCGGCACCCGCTCGCCACTCAGGCAGGGGCCGCAATCCGGCGCCCGGCAGAAATCGGGGCGATCGCCCAGTTGGGTGGAAATACGCTGATAGGCACGTTCGGCCTCGCCCTGCGACAGGCACAGGGTGATCGGGCCGAGTCCCGTGACCCGTTCCAGGTGATCGAGCACATCGCAGAAATCCTCGCTGCCGGGGGTCGAGCTGTTGAGCTGCCGTGCGGCCTCGTAGAGCAGCCGCAACGACTCGTTGCTGCGCTTGAGTTCGGCCGTCTTGGCTTCCACCCGCTGCTCGAGTTCCGCATACATCCGCGACAGGCTTTCGTTCATCTGATTGAGGGTGCGCGAGATCAGACCCAGTTCATCGTTGCCCTCATAAGCCACACGCCCCGTGAAGTCGCCGTGACGCACCCGATTGACCACGTGGAACAGCTCGCGCAGCGGCGGCATCACATCATTGACCAGCTTGTACATGGTCCCCAGCACCAGGATCAGGGTCAGGAACAGAACGATGCCCTGAAGCAGATGCAGCATCCGGATCCGCGACTCGGCGCCCTGCTGCAACTGGCCGACCAGGCGATCCACCTCGCCGACGAACTCGGCGGTCTGGCCAATCAGAGCCCGAGATGGACGTGACTCGGCGGCCAGCAGGGCCGGGCGCAGCATGTCCTGCCACATCTCGGTCACGCCGACGTAGCGCTGGGTCAGAGGATGCTGCGGACCGTCGGGAATCAATCCGGTGATGACCGGGCTGGTCAGGTCGGCATCGAAGTGCTCGATCCGCTGGCGCAGCACCTCGTCATCCACCGGGGCCTGCAGGCGCGTACTCAGCAAGCGGTAGGCCTGCATGCGCAGAGTACCGGCCTGGTTGATGGCCGCGGCATCGCCACTGGCGGTCTCGGCGATCATGATCGACCCGAGCATGCTGGTCAGGGCGAGCACGACGATCCCCGCCATGGCGAGGCCGGCCCGGAAGATCAGCGAACGGGTAAGGGATTGGGACATGCGCGCTCCGAACAGGACTACCACCTATGCCTCGCTGCCGCTAAAGCGACCCCCGAGGCAGTCCCGAGTCACAAAAAGAATTTTATAAAACAAGGGGTTGCCAGGACCCCCTCGCCTACCTCCTAAGGAGTAGCCTCGCTAGCCTACTCCGTTCGCCACGCCAGCGCCCTTGATTCGAGTCAATAACGGTCGCGCGCGCCATGCCTATGGTTGCCTCAGGTTCCACCGGGAGGGTCCGCCATGGCAAACCAGCCAATCATCCGTGCTCACCCTGACTCCCGCTCGATCATTTCACTCGTGACAGGAAAGCCATCATGAAGAACCTGGAAGGCGTAACGAGGCCCGATCAGTACCGGGCACTGACGCTGAGCACCCTGGCGTTCACCGTGTGCTTTGCGGTATGGACGATTTTTTCGATTATCGGCGTGAGGATCAAGCAGGATCTGGGCCTCAGCGAGACGGAGTTCGGCATCCTGGTCGCGACCCCTGTGCTGACCGGCTCCATCAGCCGGATCTTCCTCGGCATCTGGACCGAACAGCTCGGTGGCCGTCGGGTATTCAGCATCCTCATGCTCGTGACCTCGGTGTGCGTATTCCTGCTCTCCTACGTGGAGACCTACTGGATGTTCCTGATCGCCGCCCTCGGTGTGGGTCTGGCGGGCGGATCGTTCATCGTGGGGATTGCCTACACCTCCTACTGGTTCGAGGAAGAGCGCCAAGGCACCGCGCTGGGAATCTTCGGCGCCGGCAACGTGGGCGCGGCGGTCACCAATTTCGGCGCCCCGTTCTTGCTGATCGCCCTCGGCTGGGAACGCACTGCGGTGATCTACGCCGTGGTTCTGGCGATCATGGCGGTGGTGTTCTGGGTGTTCGCCCAGGAAGACCCGATGACGATGGCCCGTCGCCGCGCCGGCACCCGTGGCACCTCCGCGCTTACCCAACTCGAGCCTTTGCGTCATCCCCAGGTATGGCGCTTCGCGCTCTACTACTTCTTCGTGTTTGGCGGCTTCGTCGCCCTCGCCTCCTACCTGCCACGCTACTACGTCGGCGCCTACGATGTGAGCATCGCGGTCGCCGGCACTCTCACGGCACTGTATTCGCTGCCGGCAAGCGTGTTCCGGGCCTTTGGCGGCTACCTCTCCGACCGTTTCGGTGCCCGCGCGGTCATGTATCTGACCTTCATCGTCTCGCTGGTATGCCTGTTCCTGCTCGCCTACCCGGAGACTCGATACGCCGTTCAGGGCAAGGAAGGCTTGATCGAGTTCAGCTTGGCGATGCCGCTATGGGGCGTGGTAGTGCTGACGGTGCTGCTCGGTTTCTTCATGTCCCTGGGCAAGGCGGCCGTCTACAAGCACATCCCCGTCTACTACCCGAATAACGTCGGCTCCGTCGGCGGCCTGGTGGGCATGATCGGCGGCCTGGGCGGCTTTTTCCTGCCCATCACCTTTGGAATCGTGCTCGACCTCACCGGCGTCTGGACCACCTCTTACATGGTGATGTTCGTGCTCGTTGCCGTTTCCCTGGTCTGGATGCACGTGGCGATCCGACGCATGGAGCGCCGGCACATCCCCGAGCTCTCGGAGGAGCGCTACCGGTACCTGCCGGAAGTTCAGGACTCGACGGACGGAAACCGCCGCAAGACCGGGGAGACGGATGCCCGACCCTAACCACGAAAACGGTGCAACCGGGGCGCCGGGCCCCGGTCGCCACAAGCAACCATCAGGAGATAACGAGCATGTCCATGGACAACACGTTACACAAAGGTGAGCACCCGCGGGTGCTCACCGACTGGCGCCCCGAGGATACCGACTCCTGGGAGAGCGTCGGCAAGGCCATCGCCACCCGCAACCTGTGGATCTCCATTTTCTGTCTGCTGCTGGCCTTCTGCGTATGGATGGTCTGGTCGGTGGTGGTCGCCAAGCTGCCCCAGGTGGGTTTCGACTATACCTCCAACCAGTTGTTCTGGCTGGCCGCGCTGCCGGGCCTGTCAGGTGCCACGCTGCGCATCTTCTACAGCTTCATGGTGCCGATCGTCGGCGGCCGACGCTTTACCGCGCTTTCGACCGCTTCGCTGGCCCTGCCGGCGCTGTGGATCGGCTTTGCGGTGCAAAACCCGGATACCCCCTATCTGGTGATGCTGATCGTGGCACTGCTGTGCGGCTTCGGCGGCGGCAACTTCGCCTCCAGCATGGCCAACATCTCGTTTTTCTACCCCAAGCGCGAGAAAGGCAATGCCCTGGCGCTCAATGCCGGCCTGGGCAACCTGGGGGTCAGCGTCATGCAGTTCGTGGTGCCGCTGGTGATCACCGCCGGGGTCTTCGGGGCGCTGGGCGGCGAGCCGCAGATGCTGGGGGATAGCCAGCGCCTGTGGTTGCAGAACGCCGGCTTCATCTGGGTGCCGTTCATCCTGCTCGGCGCCGCGGCCGCCTGGTTCGGCATGAACGACATCGCCAGCGCGCGCTCCTCGTTCAAGGATCAGTCGGTCATCTTCAAGCGCAAGCACAACTGGCTGATGTGCATGCTCTATACCGGCACATTCGGCAGTTTCATCGGCTATTCCGCCGGCTTTCCGCTGCTGGCATCCAATCAGTTCCCCGAGGTCGACGTACTCAAGTTCGCCTTCTTGGGGCCGCTGGTGGGGGCGCTGTCGCGTGCCGGCACCGGCTGGGTCTCGGACCGCTTCGGCGGTGCCCGGGTCACGCTGTGGGTGTTCGCGGGGATGATCATTTGTGTCGCCGGGGTACTGTTCTTCCTCGGCATCAAGGACCAGCCGGGCGCGTTCTGGGGCTTCTTCGCCATGTTCCTGCTGCTGTTCTTCTTTACCGGAGTAGGCAACGCCAGCACCTTCCAGATGATTCCCGAGATCTTCCGCCAGGAGGTGGCGCGCCTGATGCCGAACCTCGATAGCGCGGCACAACGTCAGCAGGGCGACAAGGAATCCGCGGCAACCATCGGCTTTACCTCGGCGATCGCCGCCTACGGTGCCTTCTTCATTCCCAAGACCTTCGGCAGCTCCATCGCATTGACCGGCGGTGCGGAATCGGCACTCTACGGCTTCATCGTCTTCTATGCGCTGTGCATGGGCCTGACCTGGTTCTATTACACTCGCAGGAATGCCGAGACACCCTGCTGATACCGCCCTGATCGCACGACTGGAAAGAGAGCCGGCTATTGCCGGCTCTCTTCATTGTTGCCCGTCGTAGGTCTTCCGGCGCCCCTACCCCCAAAGAGCCTGCCTCTTTTCGCGGCTACCTCCTAAGGCATAATCCGAGCAAAAAAAATATTTTAAAACAATTGCTTGCCAACGCCGACGCGACTACCCCCAAGGGAGTACACGACGCCTCGGCACCGGGCGGTGGGCCCGGCGACTTGATTCGAGTCAAAAACCTCCCTCACCGAAAGGACCAAAGTGGCTGACGAAACAACGCTTCAACGGGTCCAGGGACATCGAGCAGCGGCTTGCACCGGCGGACACCGCCCGGCCCTGATGCACGCTGCCGACTGGTTGAAGACACAACTACTGCGGAGACCGTGATATGAAAATTCGCTCGCAGGTGGGCATGGTCCTCAACCTCGACAAGTGTATCGGCTGCCACACCTGCTCGGTGACCTGCAAGAACGTCTGGACCAGCCGCGAGGGGGTCGAGTACGCCTGGTTCAACAATGTCGAGACCAAGCCCGGCATCGGCTACCCGAAGGAGTGGGAGAACCAGCAGAAGTGGAAAGGCGGCTGGCTGCGCAACAGGAACGGCTCCATCCAGCCGCGCATCGGCGGTCGCTACCGGGTACTGGCCAAGCTGTTCGCCAACCCCGACCTGCCCGAGATCGACGACTACTACGAGCCGTTCGACTTCGACTACCAGCACCTGCATCAGGCCGGCGAAGGCAAGCACCAGCCCGTGGCGCGCCCGCGCAGCGCCATCACCGGGCAGCGCATGAACAAGATCGAATGGGGGCCCAACTGGGAAGAGATCCTCGGCACCGAGTTTTCCAAGCGCCGCAAGGACAAGAACTTCGAGCAGGTCCAGGCCGACATCTACGGCCAGTTCGAGAACACCTTCATGATGTACCTGCCGCGCCTGTGCGAGCACTGCCTCAACCCGACGTGCGTGGCGTCGTGCCCGAGTGGCGCGATCTACAAGCGCGAGGAAGACGGCATCGTGCTGATCGACCAAGACAAGTGCCGCGGCTGGCGCATGTGCATCTCCGGCTGCCCCTACAAGAAGATCTATTACAACTGGAAGACCGGCAAGTCCGAGAAGTGCATCTTCTGCTACCCGCGCATCGAGTCCGGCATGCCGACGGTCTGCTCCGAGACCTGCGTGGGCCGCATCCGCTATCTCGGCGTGTTGCTGTACGACGCCGACCGTATCCAGGAAGTGGCGTCTTCCCCCGACGAGCGCGACCTCTACCACCGCCAGCGCGAGATCTTCCTCGACCCGAACGACCCCGAGGTGATCGCCCAGGCCAAACGTGACGGCATTCCAGAGAACGTGATCAAGGCCGCCCAGGCCTCGCCGGTCTATAAGCTGGCCATGGACTGGGGCCTGGCGCTGCCGCTGCATCCGGAGTACCGCACCCTGCCGATGGTGTGGTACGTGCCGCCGCTGTCGCCGATCCAGTCCGCCGCCGAGGCCGGACACATCGAAAGCGACGGCGTGCTGCCCGACATCGAGTCGCTGCGCATCCCGGTACGCTATCTCGCCAACCTGCTCACCGCCGGGGAGGAAGAGCCCGTGGTGCTCGCCCTCAAACGCCTGATGGCGATGCGTCTGTACAAACGTGCCCAGCAGGTCGACGGCCACAGGGCCGAGGAGGTGCTCGACGCCGTGGGCCTGACCGAAGCCCAGGTCGAGGAGATGTACCGCTACCTGGCCATCGCCAATTACGAAGACCGCTTCGTGATCCCCACCAGCCATCGCGAGCAGGCCCGAGATGCCTTCCCCGAACGCGGCGGCTGCGGCTTCTCGTTCGGCAATGGCTGCCATGGCGGCGACAGCGATGCCAGCCTGTTCGGCGCGCGCAGGCAAACCACCATGCTGGTCAAGCCAATGACCCACCCGGATGACGAACCCACGGCTCTGGCCACGACAGAGGCCGTCAACCACTACACGCCGACACCGGCCCCGAAACGCCCCGCGCCGGAGGAAGAGTCCAATGCGTAGCCTGATCGTACTTGCCCGTCTGCTCGACTACCCCACCGAGGAATTGCAGCGGGCCGCCACCGAGATGCAGAACGTCATCGCCGACGAAGCCCACCTGAGCCATCCCCAGCGCGCCGCGCTGCATGGCTGGATCGGGCGTATCGCGACCAGCGACCTGCTCGATCTGCAGGCCGACTACGTGGCGCTGTTCGACAAGGGCCGGTCGACCTCGCTGCTGCTGTTCGAGCACGTCCACGGCGAATCCCGCGACCGTGGCCAGGCCATGGTCGACCTGCTCGAACAGTACCGCCAGGCCGGCTTCGAGCTCAGCGCTCGCGAACTACCGGACTACCTGCCGGTGTTCCTCGAGTACCTGTCGACCCGCGACGAGGCCGACATCGCCCAGCAGCTGAGCGATATCGCCCATATCCTGGCGCTGCTCGCCGCCCGCCTGCGGGAACGCGAGTCCGACCATGCACTAGTGCCCACCGCGCTGCTGGCCATGGTCGGCGCCGATACCGCCATCGACGAGCACGCCGAGGCGGTCAGCAAGGAAGCGCGCGACGACACCCCCGCCGCCCTCGACGCGGTGTGGGAAGAGGAAGCCGTGCGCTTCAACGCCGCCTCCGACGAGGATTGTGCCCTGCAGTCCGCCACCGGCCGTCGCCAGGCGGAACTCAAGCGCCAGTCCCAGGCCGAGATGCCGATCCGCATCGTACCGCCCGTCGTCGACGCCACTTTAGGTCACTGAGTCAGGAGTCTGCCGTCATGAACTATCTCAATGAACTGCTGTTCGGCCTGTATCCCTACGTGGCGGGCACCATTTTCCTGGCCGGCGCCCTGCTGCGCTTCGACCATGGCCAGTACACCTGGAAGACCGGCTCCAGCCAGATGCTCTCCAAGCGCCAGATGCGCCTGGCCAGCAACCTGTTCCACGTCGGTATCCTGGTGATCTTCTTCGGCCACCTGGTCGGCCTGCTCACCCCGCACTGGGTCTATGCCCCGTTCATCAGCGCCGGCAGCAAGCAGATCATCGCCATCGTCGTCGGCGGTATCGCCGGGCTGATGTGCCTGACCGGCGGCGCCATGCTGCTGCATCGCCGCCTGACCAACCCGCGCGTGCGGGCCACCTCCAGCCGTGCCGACATCGTGATCCTAGCGCTGCTGGTCGCCCAGGTGTCGCTGGGACTGTTGACCATCATCCCGGCGATGGGGCATCTGGATGGCGGCGCGATGCTGGAGCTGGCCGAGTGGGCGCAATCCATCGTGTTCTTCAAGGGTGGTGCCGCCGAGCACCTGGCCGATATCGGGCTGGTCTACAAGCTGCACATCCTGCTGGGCCTGACCATCGTGCTGGTGTTCCCGTTCACCCGCCTGGTGCACGTATGGAGCGCACCGCTGGGCTACGTTGGCCGCCGTTATCAAATCGTGCGTCGCAAGGCGTGAGTGAGGACAATCCCATGCAACTGATTCCACTCGAAACCCTGCCCGCCAATGCTCAGGCGATGGCCATTCCACCGGTATGGGTCGGCGACGTGAACATACCCGCCGAAGAGATTGCCCGGGAAATGCAGTACCACCAGGCCGATACCGTGGAAGAAGCCCAATTGCAGGCGGCGCGCGCCCTGGTCGTGCGCGAGCTGCTGCGCCAGCGCTGCGACGAGCTGGGCTGGGACGTCGAGGATGGCGAAGAGGCGGCCCTGGCCGCCCTGCTGGACGCGGAACTAGAGGTACCCGAGCCCGCCGAAACCGACTGTCAACGCTACTTCGAGGCCAACGCCGAGCGCTTCAGCGAACCGCTGCGCCTGGCGGTACGCCATATTCTGCTGGCCGCCGCCCCGGACGATGCCGAGGCCCGCGATCGTCAGTACCGTCTGGGCCGGACGCTCATCGCCGAGTTGCAGTCGATGCCCGAGCGTTTCACCGAGTTCGCCCAGCGCCACTCCGCCTGCCCGTCGAAGGACGACGGCGGCGAGCTGGGCTGGCTGACGCCGGGGCAGACCGTGGCCGAGCTGGACCGCGCCCTGCAACGTCTGCCCGAAGGATTGCACGACCGGCCGCTGGCCTCGCGCTATGGCTGGCATGTGGTCAGCGTCGACCAGCGCGACGGTGGCCGTGCTCTGCCTTACGCCGAAGCCGCCGAGCGGGTCCGACATACCCTGCGCGAACAGGCCACACGCCGCGCGCTGCGTCACTACCTGCTGGCGCTGGAAGCGCGCCTGGGCGTGAGCGGCGTTGCATTGGACGACGAGAGTACCGGCGCACTGATGCAGTAAGTCATTCACAGACGCGCTCCGTAATTTCATATTGCCTCCACCCACGGGTGGACGAGGAGGATTCCATGGCCCACATTCACGCCGATGCGCCCTTCGTGCCGCTCAACATCGCGGTGCTGACAGTCTCGGACACCCGTGGCTTCGACCGCGACGGCAGCGGCGACCTGCTCTGCGCACACCTCATCGCGGCCGGCCACTGGCTGGGCGAGCGGCGCATCGTGCCGGACGACATCTACCGTATCCGCGCGGTGGTTTCCGAGTGGATCGCCCGCGACGGCATCCATGCCGTGCTGGTCAATGGCGGCACCGGCTTCACGCCACGCGACACCACCCCCGAGACGCTTGCGCCGCTGTTCGACAAGGCCATCGACGGCTTCGGCGAGCTGTTCCGGCAGATATCCCATGGCGATATCGGCGCCTCGACGATCCAGTCCCGGGCCATCGGCGGGGTGGCCAACCACACCCTGGTGTTCGCCCTGCCGGGCTCGCCCAAGGCCTGTGCCACCGCCTGGGACGGCATCCTCGCCTCGCAGCTCGATGCCCGCACCCGGCCCTGCAATTTCGTCGCCATGGTTCGCCCCGATGCCACGCCCTGTGTCAGTCGGCAACCCGCCACAACGCCAGTGGCCGCGGAGCGCGTCGAGGAGAAGCCGGCATGAGTTGCGTCAGCTGCGCTACCCTCACTCCCGGCCTTCTCGATCTGGAAGACGCCCGCCGACGCCTGCTGGCCGCCGCGCATCCACCGGTAGCGCGTGAACGCTGCCCGCGCAATGCCGCGCTGGGGCGCATCCTCGCCGCGCCGATCAGTGCCCGCCTAGCCATGCCCGGCGCCGACAACAGCGCCATGGATGGCTATGCGCTGCGCATTGCCGATCTCGCAGCCCCTCACGACGGTCTGCCGGTGCTCCAGCGCATTCCGGCGGGCTGCGCGCCGGCCCCACTTGGCGAGGGCGGCTGTGCACGCATCTTCACCGGCGCGCCGCTCCCGGCCGGCGCCGACTGCGTCGTCCCGCAGGAACGCTGCCACATCGATGATTGGGGCCGCGTGCATGTCCAGGGCGAAGCACTACCCGGCGCCAATATCCGCCAACGCGGCGAAGAGTGCCTCGCAGGCGCGCCGCTGTTGCCCGCCGGCCAGCGCCTCGACGCCGCCGGCCTGTCATTGCTGGCCAGCCAGGGCATCGTTGAGGTCGAAGTCTTCGCCCGCCTCAGGGTGGCGCTGATCTCCACCGGCGACGAGCTGGTCGAGCCGGGCATGCCCCTGGCCTCGGGCCAGCTCTACAACAGCAACCGCGTCATGCTCGACGCCCTGCTCCAGCAGCAGGACTGCACCGTCGTCGACCTGGGCATCGTTGCCGATACCGCCGCCGCGCTGCGCGAGGCACTATGCCAGGCGCGTGACCGTGCCGACGTGGTGATCTGTACCGGTGGCGTCTCGGCCGGCGAGGAGGACCACGTTCGCCCGGTGCTCGCCGAGCTCGGCGAGCTGATTTTCCACGGTGTTGCGATGAAGCCCGGCAAGCCCTTCGCCTTCGGCCGTCTCCATGGGGCCGACGGCAACGTGCCGCTGCTCGGTCTGCCCGGCAACCCGGTCGCGGCACTGGTGACCTGGCAGGTGCTGGGACAGGTCTTCGTACAGGCCTGCCAGGGCCGGCGTCCGCGCCCGCTTCAGCAGTTTTCCGTCAAGGCGGGGTTCAGCCGTCGCGCCACCCACGGGCGCCGCGAGTTGCTGCGCGTCGTTCTCGATCATGCCGAACTCGAACCCATGGCCCGGCTGGCCGGCGGCCAGGGATCGGCCATGCTCGGCGCAGCCTGTCAGGCGGACGGTTATCTCATGGTGCCCGGCGACATGCCGGTGATGGAGGGGAGCGACTATGCATTCCTGCCCATTGCACAATTCGCCATCTGACGCCGTGCGGCTGTTGCGTGCCACCGACGACGGCCACCTGGAACGATCCGCTGCGCCGTCCCCACGTCCTGGCGATCGGCGTTAGCCGTTGCTGGGACAGCCTGAACCATGAAGACTGCCGTGGCCTCGTCGAGCGCCATCAGTCATCCTCGACCAAAGCAAACTATGTTCGATGCACGACTAGGTGCCTAGGCTATGTGTCATTATCCGCCGCCCAAAGCCTGAGGGCCGGCTCGGAGCACCATTACTGACAGGCCTCACAGCAACGCGACGATCACCGCTCCCACCGTGCCGCCGGTGAGGATCAGCGCCAGCAGCGCCCAGAGGCCATCGTTGGCCATCAGCGATAAGCCGAACATCATCAAGGCAAGCCCCGCGCCATTGGCCGAGAAAGGCACCACTTCCATCAGCGGCATCGCCAAGGCAATGAGGAAACAGAAAAGCGCCACGAGATAGGTGCCGGCACGCTGGGTCAGCCAAGTCAGACGCGGTTTCAATAAGCGGTCGATGGCCCGGGCCGGCTTACGCATCCACGCCACCGCCTTGTCCAACTTGGCTCGGGAGATAGAGCGTTTCAAAAGCCATTGCGGCAACCAGAACATGCGGCGCCCAAGCAGCAGTTGGCCCGCCACCAATAGCACCAACAGCGCCATGAGCGTGGGCACGCCCGGGATATCGCCCACCAGCGGCAATAGCGTGATCACCCCGGGCACCAGCAGCAAGGAGCCAAACGACCCCTGCCCCACCGCCGTCAGCATATCGCCAAGCTGGACACGTTCATCGTCGCGCCGGGGCGCCTGCCCAATCCGCTCGAGCAAGTGATCCAATCCCGCTAGTTCCTCCCGCCGATCTTCCGCCATGCGCGTCCCCTGTCCTTCCATGAACCGAGCTTGAAGCCTAGCAGGCCCGGTCCTCCATGCCGACATGCAGCAGACAAGTCCGTCCTGGCCCTGGCGGTACGCCCCCGAGACGCCGAAAGCACGAAGTGCGCAATATCGTTCAAGTCCGCTCCCGCGTGACGCGCTAAAGTGGCGTTGTCATGGCACGACCGGATCGTAAGGAGGACACCATGCAAGCCACGAGTCGTTTCCGGTTCATGAAAAGCCGGCATGTGGCACGCATGACGGCATTGCATGCCACGATGAACGACTTCCAGTACGACCGACATGCGCATGAAGAATATGCCCTGGGTGTCACGCTGGCGGGACGTCAGGATTTCTTCAGCAACGGTGAATTTCACCGCAGCCCACCAGGTAGCGTGATCACTTTGCATCCCGATGAAGTGCATGACGGCCACGCCGGGGGCGGCGACGCCCTCGATTATGTCATGCTCTATATTCATCCCGACGAGCTCGACCCGCTCATTGCCAATGCCATCGGCGTGCAAGGCCTGCAGGCCGCTCGCCTGGCCCCCACCCTCACGAAAGATGTTCCCTTGCGCGACGAGATCATCGCCCTGTCACGCATGATCGAGGAACAGGATACAAGTCAGATCGAGCAAGAATATGCGCTGTATCGCATTGCGGCTCACCTGGCCGAGCGCGCCGGAAACTTTGCCCCCAACGAGCGGGCCAGGCGGCCGGACTCGCTGCTCGAAAGGGCGAAGGACTTCATCCATGAAAATGCCAGATACGATATCAGCCTGGATGACATCAGCCATGCCGCCAGCATTTCCAAGTATCACTTCCTGAGAGCGTTCAGGACACAGTACGGCATTACGCCGCACCAATATGTATTGAACTGCAGGGTCAATGCCGCCCGGCGCCACCTCGAAAACGGCGAGAGTGTCATGGAGGCTGCCTTATGCTGTGGCTTTTCTGACCTCAGTCATTTCAACCGCCGTTTCAAGCGTATTTACGGCATGACACCACGACAATACCAAGCCCATATTTTTACCTAGCAAGACAGGAAACCCTCATGCTCGCGATGCTCGCCTATGCCATAAGCGTGATGTATACGCCCGGGCCGGTGAACCTGCTTGGCCTGAATGCCGGAATCAACGGGCAAGCCAAAGAATCGACAGGATTTTTCATCGGCGTCGGCACAGCAATGTGGCTGATGCTTCTACTGTTTGGCTGGCTGGGAAGCGTATTCATCCAGGGAAAGACACTCCTGGTCATCAGTGCGCTCGGCACGTTTTACATTCTTTACCTGTCGATCAAGATAGCCAGATCCACTCCTCACAGGACCGATGTGGATGCGGTATCGCGTCCCTTGCGCTTCAAGGAAGGGGTGTTGATGCAATTACTCAACCCTAAAGGCATCGTCGCCACGCTACCCATCGCGACCATCCAGCTACCCGCAATGCATATAGAAGGGCCAGGCCTCGTCATGGTGGCGCTACTCATCGGCGTGCTGGCAACTGGCGCACCTGGAAGCTACGCATTACTGGGTAGCGTGATGGGAAAAGCCATTCGTGATCACTCCTTATTGCGGCTCATCAATATCATCCTGGCGCTTCTTTTGGCTCTGACGGGCTTGGTTATCGGGTATGAATACGTCGTCTTGCCGCTTCTCGATTCATAGCATCAACCTGCCCATTCTCAGGCACCATTTCTTGAACGTAGCAATACGGGCATCTTGCCTCGATAGCGTATTACGCCGTCTCCGGCGTCAATTGCTGGCGATGCAGCGTGTTGCCGGCGGCGTCCATCAGGCTCACGGTCAATGTCTCGCTGTCGCCGTCGAGGTCGACTTGGCCGAAGAATTGATAGCCCCGCGACGGCGGTAGGTTCGACTCGCCTTTAGGCGGGGCTTTCTGGAAAACCACCTCCGGCCCGAAAGTCGCGTCCAGCGCGCCGGGGCCGAAGGTGCCGGCATGCAATGGACCGCTGACGAATTCCCAGAAGGGCGTGAACTCCTGGAAACGGGCACGCTCCGGCGAATAGTGATGCGCGGCCGTGTAGTGAACATCCGCCGTCAGCCACACCACGTTGTGGATCTTGTCGTCCCGGATCGACCGCAGCAGCCTGGCGATCTCACGCTCACGCCCCAGGGGAGCGCCCGCATCCCCGTTGGCGATGGCCTCGTACGCCTCGCCATCGCTGACCACCAGACCGATGGGCATGTCCGAGGCGATGACCTTCCATGTCGCCGTGGACGCCTTCAGCGAGCGGTGCAGCCAGTCGAACTGATCCTCCCCCAGAAAAGCCGTCTGCGCGGAGCTCTCGGTCTGGCGATTGCGGCTGTTGGCACCGCGATAGGTCCGCATATCGAGCATGAAGACGTCAAGCGAGGGGCCATATGCAAAGCGCCGATGGATACGTCCGGGCGCGGTCGGGCGCTGGCGCACCGGCGTATGCTCGAGAAAGGCCTGACGTCCGCGCGCCGCCAACAGCGACACGTTCTTTTCCGTGTAGCGCTCATCCTCGAGCCACTCGCCGGGGTACCAGTTGTTGGTCGTCTCGTGATCGTCCCATTGCGCGAGCATGGGTACCTCGGCATTGAAGCGCCGCAGGTTGGCATCGAGCAGGTTGTAGCTGTGCTGGCCACGATACTCGTCCAGCGTTTCCGCCACTTTCTGCTTGGCCGGGGTGACCACGTTGCGCCAGGTTTCGCCGTTGGCGAGCGTCACGCTCTCTTCCAGAGGGCCGTCGGCGTAGACCGTATCGCCGGAGTGGATGAAGAAATCCGGACGCTGGCGACGCATGGTGTCGTAAATCGTCATGCCGCCACGCGATTCGTCGATGCCCCAGCCTTGCCCGACTGTGTCGCCGGACCATACGAAGCGTACGTCTCGCGACTGGGACGGCGGCAGGCGTAGACGTCCCTCGACCGGCTCGCTCAGAGCACGCGGATCATCCAGCGCGGCAAAGCGCACGCGGTAGTGCAGCATATCGATGTCGCCGAGCCCCGCGACATCCAGTTTGCCGGCCAGGCCACCGCTCGGCAGCACCTCGGGGCCGCGCACCTGGCGCGCGCCACGGAAGGCGGGATTGTCAGCCAGTTCGACGAGCATCCGCGCGGGGCGATCGCTGCGCGACCAGAGCATCGTCCGGTCGTGCAGCATGTCGCCGCTCATCACACCCGAGGTCACCTGCGGACGACGTGACTCGGCCAGCACGATCGACGGCGCCACCGACACGACCCCTAACGCCGCGCCAGCCTTGACGCCCCATCCCAATACATCACGGCGGGAATATCGCATCGCCAACTCTCCACTGAGTGTCCATGATTCACTCAGCATCTCGAGAGGGCATGACGACGACATGGCAACCCCATGACGATTGAGTGGCACGCCACGAGGCACGTTTCAGACGAGACCAAGATCGCGCCAGAACGCACTCTGTTTAGGCTTCCAACCGCCTCAGGGCGTAAGCGGCAATCGCCGTGTCCTGCACGCCGGTGCCGGTGAGATCGCAGACGGTGATGCTGGCACCCGACAGGCGTAGCGTCAGCCCTCGGTCGATTACTTGGCCAAGTTCGAAGACCTTGAATGGCACGTTGGCCGCCGCTTCGCCGGATTTGACGAAGGCCTTGAGCTCACCGTTGTGCTCGCTTTGCGCGCGGGTATCACAGACGAAGGCATCGGCGCGGGTCATCACGCTATCGTCAAGCTCGCGCTTGTCCGGGCTGTCGGAGCCCATCGCCGTGACATGAACGCCTTCGGGGAGATCGGCGGCCTCGAGAATCGGCTGTTGCGAAGGTGTCGCGGTGACGATGATATCCGCCTCACGACACGCCGCATGGACATCGTCGTGAACATTGACCGTCAGGTCACGCTGCCGTAACCGCTCGGCATAAGACTCGGCGGCCTCGCGCCGACGCGCCCAGACATCGACGGTCTCGATATCATGCACCAGACGCAGGACATCGATCTGCAATTCAGCCTGTTCGCCGGCGCCGAGGACTGTCACGCGACGGCTGTTTTCACGCGCCAGATACTTAGCGGAAAGCGCTCCCGCAAGCGCCGTGCGTACCGCAGTCAGATAGCCTTCGTCGAAGAGCACGGCATCTACCAGCCCGGTGCGGGCCGAGAACATCATCATTAGCCCGTTGAGGCTGGGCAACCCCTGCTTGGGATTGTCGAAAAACCCCGAGCTCACCTTGATGGCGAAGCGCTCGAAACCGCGAATGTGAGCGGTTTTGACGTCGACCTCGCCATTGGACTCTTCGATGGCCATCGACAGGATCGGCGGCTGCACGGCCTCGCCACGCCCCAGGGCCGCGAATCCCGACTCGATGACGGTCAAGGCCTCCCTGTCCAGTTGAACGGCGGCTTCGATGGCTTCGCGTTGATGGAGCTGCATGACGTCCTCCAGACGGAAGAGAAAAGAATGAAGAAGGGAAGTAAAAAGAAGGGGGAAGTATCAGGCTCCCGCCAACGCCCGAGCGCGGTCAAACGTTTCCAATGCCACACCGTTGCCGGAGACGATCAACGCGACGCGCTGGCCACGAATGTCGAGGCCATGTTCGTCGAGCGCCGCCAGTCCCACGGCCGCCGCACCTTCGACCAGCATCTTCTCGGCGTCGAGCAAGTCGACCATGGCACGGGCGATAGCGGGTTCCGAGACCTGGTAATGATCATCCATTACCTCGCGCACCAGCGCGAAGGTGCAGCGGTTATCCAGCCCAATGCCGCCGCCCAGCGAGTCGCCGAGACTCTCGACCTCCGCCACGTTGACCGGATGCCCGACCTGGAGGCTTTCCCACATTGCCGCGCCCTGGGAGAGACTGACGCCGGTCACGCGCGTCGCCGGTCGAATCGCCTTTACCGCTGCGCCGATGCCTCCCAGCAGGCCGCCGCCGGATAACCCGACGATGACCCGATCGAGCGTCGGCTGATCTTCCATGAGTTCGAGGCCGATGGTGCCCTGCCCGCTCACGATCAGCGGATCGTCGAAAGGCGGAATCGCCGTCATGCCCGAGGCCACCAGACGCTCGACCTCGCCGAAGGCGTCGTCCTGACTCTCCCCGACACGCCTCACCTCGGCGCCCAGCGCCTCGATCGCCGCGGCCTTGTTTTCGGGTACCAGCCGCGACAAACAGATGACGGCGGGAATCCCTAGCTGGTACGCGGCGTGGGCGACGGCACGGCCATGATTGCCGGTCGAGGCCGTGGTCACACCGCGCGCCAACGCGTCACGTCCGTCGCGTTCGATCAACGCGGCGATCATGTTGGTCGCACCGCGCAACTTGAACGCCCCCGTGGGCTGGCTAGTTTCCAGCTTGAGAAATATGTCTGCCTCGAAACGTCGCGACAGCACCTGCGAACGTACCAGCGATGTGCGCGCGACCTGCCCTTGCAGGCGGGCGCGCGCGGCATAGATCGAGGCGAGGTTGATAGCGGACTGGGCATCGGACATGCGATCTCCCATCGAGGTGTCGAACCTCTCGAGGTATCAGGCGAGGCAAACGGCAACGCCGTGGAAGCGAGCGCCTCCACAGCGAGGATGGCGGGACCTGCTCAAGCCTTCAAGTCTCCCGAACGAGACAACTCGTCAGTCACCTTGTCGACGGCGCGCTTGGCGCGCGCGACGATGTCATCGACTTCATCGCGAGTCGTCACCAATGGCGGCGCGAAGCCGAGAATGTCACCTTGTGGCATGGCGCGGGCGATCAGGCTTTCGCTCAACGCGGCGGCGCTCACGCGCGGCCCGACCTTGAGCGCGGGATCGAAGAACGCCCGCCGGGCCGGACCCGGCGAGAATTCCAACGCCGCCAGCATGCCCACGCCGCGCACGTTACCCACCAGCGGATGCTCGCCGAATGTCTGCTGCATTTGCTGCTGCAGATAGGCGCCGGTCTCGGCGGCGTTGGCGGTCAATCCTTCACGCTCGATGATGGCCAGGTTGGCAAGCCCTGCAGCACAACCCAGCGCATGTCCCGAATAGGTCCAGCCGTGGCCGATGGGACCGTATTCGCCGGCGCCCTGCTCCAGCACCTGCCACACGCGATCGCCGACGATGACCCCGGACAATGGCTGATAGGCGCTGGTCAGCCCCTTGGCGACGGTGATCAAGTCGGGCTTGATGGCGTAATGATGGCTGCCGAAGTCGGCGCCGATGCGTCCGAAGCCGCATACCACTTCATCGGCGATCAGCAGCACGTCATACTTGCTCAAGACCGCCTGGATCGCTTCCCAATAGCCCTCGGGAGGCGGCACGATACCGCCGGTACCCAGCACAGGCTCACCGATGAAAGCCGCCACGGTCTCAGGCCCTTCGGCCAGGATCATCTCCTCGAGCTTGGCCGCGCAATGCTGGGAAAACTCGCGCTCGCTCATTCCCTCCTGCTCGGCGCCACGGTGATAATAGTAAGGCGCCTCGGTATGCAGGATGCCGTCTATGGGCAGATCGAAATGATCGTGAAACGCCTTGAGGCCGGTCAGCGAGCCAGAGGCGATGCCGGAGCCGTGATAGCCGCGCTGCCGCGAGATCACTTTCTTCTTCTGCGGCCGCCCAAGGACGTTGTTGTAATAGCGCACGATCTTGAGCTGCGTCTCGTTGGCATCAGAGCCCGACATGCCGTAGTAAACCTTGGACATGCCCGGCCCAGCCAGCTCGAGAATCTTCTCGGAAAGCTGTATCTGCGGCTCGTTCGAATGGCCGACATAGGTATGGTAATAGGCCAGCTCCAGCGCCTGCTGATAAATCGCCTCGGCGACTTCGGTACGACCATAACCGATATTGACGCAATAAAGACCGGCGAAACCATCGATGAACTCGCGGCCCTCCTTGTCGACGATATTGATGCCCTGACCGCCGCTAATCACACGCCCCGGCGCATCGCCCTGCGCGAAATCGCGCAGATGCGTGGACGCATGGAACGTGACCTTACGATCACGATCGACCAGGTCTTGGTGCTGACTCATATCATTCTCCCGTAACTATCTCGGCTCACGCCGATAAGACCGAACGTCAAACACGACTTATCAAGCCACGAGCACGTTGGCAGCTCGTGGCCGAGCGCAGCTAGCTCCCGGAAAAACTAGCTCCCGGAAACAGAACCCAAGGCACCCAGACAATAAAACTTCGTCTCCAGGTATTCCTCGATGCCGGCAGTGCCGCCCTCGCGACCGAGACCGGATTGCTTGACGCCGCCGAAGGGTACCGGCGGGCCGGTCATTTTCACCGAGTTGATCGCCACCATGCCGTATTCCAGGGCACGCAGGAGCTTCCAGATACGGCGAATGTCGTGGGTATAGACATAGGCCGCCAGACCGTACTCGGTGTCATTGGCCAGCTTGATGACCTCATCGTCATCCTTGTAGGCGGTGATGCCAGCCACCGGCGAGAAGCTCTCCTCGCGCCAGGCCTTCATGTAGGGCGTCACGCCAGTGAGCAACGTGGGCATGAAGAAATTGGGCCCCGGCGCCATGGACTGGTCGCCATGCACCAGCGTCGCGCCGCGCGAAATGGCGTCATCGACGATGCTGGATGCTTTCTCCACCGCCTGCTGATGAATCAGCGGCCCGATATCGATATTGGTCACCAGGCCATTGCCGACCTTGAGCGTTTCCATGCAGGCGACGAACTGCTCGACGAACTCGTCATGGATCGACTCGTGCACCAGGATCCGGTTGGCGGCCAGGCAATCTTGCCCCCCGGTCTGAAACTTGGCGGCTACTGCAGCCCGCGCAGCCTCGGCGGGGTCCATGTCGGGGCCGACGATGAACGGCGCGTTGCCGCCCAGCTCCAGCGAGACACGCTTGACGCTATTGGCGGACTGCTCCAGCAATAACCGCCCGACGCGGGTGGAACCGGTGAACGACAACGCCTTGACGCGTTCTTCTTCGCACAACAACTTGGACACCTCGGCGGGCTCGCCCAGCACCACGTTGAAGACCCCGGCAGGAATCTCGGCGCGTTCGGCGAGCTCCGCCAGCGCCAGCGCCGAGAACGGCGTCTCGCCAGCCGGCTTGACGATGACCGTACAACCAGCGGCCAGCGCGGCACCGGCCTTGCGCGTGATCATCGCCAGCGGGAAGTTCCAGGGCGTAATCAATGCAGCCACCCCTACCGGCTCCTTGAGCGATCCCAGAGCGGCGTTGGGGATATGACTGGGAATGGTCTGCCCGAAGGTGCGCTTGCCCTCCTCGGCGAACCATTTGATGAAGCTGGCGCCGTATTCGATCTCGCCGCGTGAATCGGGCAGCGGCTTGCCCTGCTCGCGCGTCATGATGACCGCCAGATCTTCGCGATGCTCGATCAGCAGGTCATACCACGCCTGAAGACGCTCGGCACGCTCATCTGCACGCAGCGCACGCCACTGGGCGAAGGCGGCATCCGCGGCATCTACCGCCTCCCGCAATTGCGGGGCCTCGAGCCAGGGAATGTGGCCCAGCACCTCACCCGTCGCGGGGTCGACGACCGCTTCTTCGCGACCGCCGTCGCCGTGAGTCCATTTACCGTCGATATAAGCGTACTGACGCAATAGACGCGGATCGTTGAGTTTCATGCGCTACTTCTCCCAAAAACGAACCGGGCCTGGGTTGACTAACATCGAGCCCGGATAGGTCGTGGCGGATACATTCATCCAATGCCCACAGGATAAAGCAGCACAAGGCGGGAGAGTTTTTGTCTAGCGGGGTGGTCGTGACCGATTTTTTTCGAGTCACGCTCCAGGAAGGGCGTTTTTTTCTGCGCTCGCCCGCCACCGCCAGCAGGGGCGGCGGCGGACGTAAAACATTCAGATGTCGTGACGCGGCAGTAAATGCAACTTGCGCAGGCGTGCGTGAGCGTCTAGATACTCCTCGGCGGGCACTGCGCGGTACACATCCTCATGGGCGACATGCTTGACCAGCACGCGGCGCTCGCCAGCGATGCAGCCGGGCCCCTTGCCATGCAGGGTCACGACAACATCGGCGTCGCTTTCCAGCGTTGCTTGGCAACGCCCTTCGTTGTCACTGGCCTGGCGCACGACGACGGTTTCACCCAGCAACCAGCGCGGAGAAGCCCGACGCGAATGATGAAAGCGCCGCGCCAAGGCGTGGCATGCTCCGACACTCGGCGAGGCCGATAGAGCAAACGCCGCCCAAATGGCCAGAAAGCCCAGCGGCAAGCGCAACAGCCCGAGTGGCAACCATTGCAGCACCAGGCTTAGAGCAAACGCTATGGGCGTCGCCGTGACGATCAGCGTACTCAAGGCAAACGACGCCGGAACCCCTGCAAAGCCTAGGGAAATCAGGGTGCTGGCGAGGTGATCGTCACGCAGGCTGTCATGATCGAAGCACGAGACGCGTATCACGCGCAGCCCAGCCAACAGCCAGTAGACTGCCACTAATGCCAGCAAGACGAGGAAGAAGGCAAAGGGAAACCCCAATGCAGTCTGGATGAAAAGTTCCATGACAGCACCTCCCGGGTGATCCCGATGAGTTGAGCGGCGTACCCCCTGGGTATAGGAGGGGCGTTAATGGCGTCGTCCGAATATTTTGTGTAATGCCAACTTATGTGGCGACGCTTATGTAGTACTTAACAGCATAGCGTTGAGACGCCGGTTATGCGTCTCAACTTTGGTCGTAAGGCACGTATCATCAGCGCATCAGACGATCCGCTGACTCGGCTCCAGGCGTACCGCGACCGCCTTGGAGGTGGGCGTATCGGTTCCCACACCAACGCTTTCCAACGGCACCAACGCATTGGTTTCGGGATAGTAGGCGGCGGCGCACCCTTCGGGTGTCTCGTAGGCGACGATTCTGAATGCCGGGGCACGGCGGGGCTCGCCCTCGTGGTCGAGCCCCACCAGATCGACCCACTGGTCGCTTTCGAGCCCTAGTCGCGTAAGATCGGCAGGATTGACGAACACTACCCGGCGCTGGCCCTTGACGCCTCGGTAACGGTCGTCGTAACCGTACACGGTGGTGTTGTACTGATCGTGGCTGCGCAGCGTCTGCAGTGTCAGCCAACCGTCATCGCGGCGTGCGTGCAGGCGTTGATGCATCACCGCCTCAGGAAGCGACGCGGCACAGAACGTGGCCCGACCAGGTGACGTGTTGAAGCGACGTTGACTGGCGGCGTTTTCCAACCAGAAGCCTCCTGCCTGCCCCAGACGCGCATTGAAGTCCTCGAAACCTGGAATGACGGCCTCGATCTCGTCGCGAATGCGATCGTAATCAGCCACCATCGCGGTCCAGTCGACCACGCCAGCGTCGAGCCCACGACGCGGTAGTACCCGCGCCAGCGTGGCCTCGGCGATCCCCGCAATGATCGCCGGCTCCGAGCGCAGCCACTCGGAAGCCGGCGCCTGAATGCCGGCACTCCCGTGCACCATCGACATCGAGTCCTCGACGCTGACCTGCTGCGACGCGCCTGCCTCGCCTTGGCGGTCGATCTCGGTGCGCCCCAGGCATGGCAGGATCAGCGCGTCGCCACCGGTGATCAAGTGGCTGCGGTTGAGTTTGGTGCTGATCTGAACGTTGAGCCCCAGCCGGCGGAAGGCGCGCTCGGTGCGTTGGCTATCCGGCGTGGCCCGGGTGAAGTTGCCGCCCAGACCAATGAACACATCGGCCTCCCCCAGCTCCAGCGCGCGAATGGCGCCCACGGTATTATAACCCGGCGCGCGCGGCATGGTTACGCCGTTTTTTTCACCATAGCGCGCCTCCAGGGCGTCAATCAGCCAGGTAGGCGCCCTCTCGTCGATGCCCATGGTGCGGTCGCCCTGAACGTTGGAGTGACCGCGCACCGGGCACGCCCCCGCACCGGGACGCCCGATGTGGCCACCCAGTAGCAGCAGGTTGAGCAACTCGCGAACGGTGTCTACCGAGTGTTCGTGCTGGGTAATGCCCATCGCCCAAGTGATGATCATGCGCTCGGCGCGGGCGACGATATCCGCCACCTCCTCGACCTGAGTGCGCGCCAGGCCAGCCTGATCCTCGATGTCCGCCCACGGCGTGGCCTCGACCTGGGCCTGCCACTGCTCATAGCCGGCGGTGTGCGACTCGATGAAGGCACGGTCCGGCGTGAAGTGTCCCCGGGCTTCGAGCGCGAACAATGCCTTGGCGATACCGCGTGCCACCGCCATGTCGCCACCCATCTTGGGCTGATAGTAGTGCGAGGAGATGCGATGGCTGCCCTGCGTCAGCATCTCGCGCTTGTTTTGAGGATCGGCGAAACGCTCCAGGCCCCGTTCCTTGAGCGGATTGAAGCTGACGATGCGCGCGCCCCTCTCCGCCGCGCGCCGCAAGTCACCGAGCATACGAGGATGATTGGTGCCGGGGTTCTGGCCGAAGACCAGAATGGTATCGGCGACTTCGAAATCCTCTAGTTGAACGGTGCCCTTGCCGGTGCCGAGGCTGGCCTGCATGCCCACGCCACTGGCCTCGTGGCACATGTTCGAACAGTCGGGAAGATTGTTGGTGCCATAGAGGCGCACGAACAGCTGATACAGATACGCCGCTTCGTTGCTGGCCCGCCCGGAAGTGTAGAACAGCGCACGATCGGGATCGGGCAGCGCCGCCAAGCGTTCGGCGATCAGCGCAAACGCCGCCTCCCAGTCGATGGGCACGTAGCGGTCGCTGGCCGCATCGTACCGCATGGGTTCGGTGAGCCGGCCCTGGTCCTCGAGGCGAAAATCGTCCCACTCGCGCAGCTCGCTCAGCGTGTGACGCTCGAAGAAACGCCGCGTGACGCGTTTCTTGGTGCTCTCCCAGGCCACGGCTTTGACGCCGTTTTCGCAGAACTCGAACGACGAACCGTGCAGCGGATCGCCCCACGCACAGCCCGGGCAATCGAAGCCTTGCGGCTGGTTGGTAGACAGCAAAGCCCGCACGCCCTTGAACGGCGCCTGGCTACGTTTGAGATGACGCCCTACGCTTCGCATCGCGCCCCAGCCACCCGCCGGGCCGGTGTAGGGTTCGACGCTCGGCGCGCGGGTCAGGTGTGCGTCCGCCTCGGGGAGACGCTCCTCGGCCTCACTTGCGGGAGACACCTCGCGGCCGTCGGGTAATGAAGTCTGATGATGGGAAACCATGGCACCCTCGATGACGTAGTGGGTGAAACGTAGTGGAAAAATAACGCGATGAACGTGATCAATACCCGGAGAACGGACAGTACCCGAAGGCTATGTCGCGCCACTCAAGCGTTCGAGATGCCGACCGCGATGACAACAGATCAAATTGAGGTCGCAGGCCCGCGCGATCTCGACCGCCAGGCTCGAGGGCAACGACAACGTGGCCAGCGTGGTGATCCCGGCACGCACGGTCTTCTGCACCAGCTCCATACTACAGCGGCTGGAAAGCAGCACCGCCGCGGGCATCTCGCCATGTGCCAACCCTTCGCCGATGATCCGGTCCAGGGCGTTGTGGCGTCCGATATCCACGCCGCGCATCAATACCTCGCCATCGCCGTCGAGCGCCAACGCCATATGCAGCCCGGCACGTGCATGACGTTGCAGACGCTCCACACCGCACATCAAGGCTTCGGGCGCCAAGGGCTCACACGCCGGCAAACGTCTCAACCCCTGCATCAACTGCGACTCCTCGGCCACGCCGCAGGCCCCACAGCTCGACACTGAAGCCCCGGCGCGTTGCAGACCAGCGGCACGCGCCTCGGTCTGCGACGACACCACCAGCCGCACCAACAGCCCGTGACGCAGCCGCGACAGGCGAATGTCCTCGACCTGCTCGGCGCGTTCGATCCAGCCCGCCGTGAAAGCATGCCCCAGCGCCAGCGGTTCGAGGGCTTCAGGCGTCGCCAACAACGTCACCATGGCGGTCTCGTTGAGCGACAGGGTCAGCGGCTGCTCCTGCGGGCCGTCGAGCGTGCGCAAGGGCCGATTGCGCTGATCGTCATAGCGCGAGGCAGCGGAAAATGAATGCGATGTCATCGGCTCTGGTGGCATATAAAGGTTCCATCGGGAAACGAAATGACCGACGCAAGACACATCCTGTGTAACGCCCGCGCGGGCATCGACTTCCCCTCAGGCGGACTCGCTCCCGGAGCGTTCGCCCCGCGCCCGAACGGAAACACGAAGTACGTCGTTCACCCTAGCGCGCCCTTTCACGCCTAGACCAATCGAACTAAGCGATGCATCGATAGAGCGGCTCGATCAAGTCGCCCCGGACACCGCTTGCCACAGGTCGAGCACGGCTTGCAGGCGGCGCCCGCGCGGTGTCCTCTGTGGCCACAGCATGCCGACACGGTCTCCTTCGCCGGGCAGGCGACGCGCCACGAGGCCGGGCGCCCCTTCGCCGTCTTGTAGCCAGCGGCGGCGCACGAACTGCTCGGGTAACACCGATACGCCCAACCCCGCAAGCAGCCATTCCCCCAATGCCGCGGTAGCATCGGTTTCGAGGGCAGGCGTCAGCGTCAGCCCTTGGCCCGCCAAGCGCCTTTCCAGCAAGTGGCGCTGATGCATGTCCGGGGTCAGCAGACACAGCGGGTACTCGGCCAACTGCGCCCACTGCGGTGCCTCGGGCACGGCAAAGTGCGCGGGGGATGCCACCAGGGCGGGATATTCATCGAACAGGGGACGATGCGCGAACCCCGCCATCGCCGGCGCATCCAGGTAGCCGATCGCCAGGTCCAAGTCACCGTCTTCCAGGCCCTGCGCCAACATGGGCGTCGCCAGTTCGCGCACGCGCAGAACGAGGCCGGGATGCGCGGCGCGCAGCGGCGGCAGCAACTCGGTGAGCGCATTCAGTGCAGTGGGGATCACTCCCAGGGTCAGGCGGCCGACCAGCGGCGCCGGGGATGCCAGGTCACCGCGTAGGGCTTCGAACTCGCCGAGGATGCGGCGTGCATGTCCCAACACGCGCTCACCCTCGGCGGTGAAACCCTCGAAGCGATGACCGCGACGAATCAACGGCGTGGCCAGCTCCTCCTCGAGTTGCCGCAGGCGCGCCGACAAGGTCGGCTGGGTTACATGGCACGTCTTGGCGGCGCGTCCGAAGTGGCGCTCTCGCGCCAGGGCACATAAAAACGCAAGTTGGCGATGATCCATGGCGCGCTACGATTCGTCGTCGTGCAACGACAACGGCGGTGTGGTGCGTTTCACGGTCTTGGTGACGATATAGGTGAAGTAGCGCTCGATCCCCAGGCCATCCACCAGCCAGGCATCGATGGTGCGCTGGTAGGCATCGATGGAGTCGGTTTCGAACTTGACCAGGTAGTCGACGCCGCCGCCCACCGCGACGCACTCGGTCACCTCCGGCGTCTCGGCGACGGCTTTCTCGAAACGCGCGAAGCTCGCCGCCTGATGGGTCGAAAGCTCGATCTGCACCCAGACCGGCGTGCGCTTGACCACCAGGGCCGGATTGAGCCGAGCGCCATAGCCTTCGATGACACCGGCTTTTTCCAAGCGCCGTACGCGCTCCCAGCAGGGACTGACCGAGAGATTGATCGCCTCGGCCAGTTTCGACTTGGTGATGCGCCCATCTCGCGACAGGATATGGAGAATCTTGAGATCGTAGCGGTCGAGTTTCATGTGGTGTGGTGACCCATCCTCAACGCTCGAGACTATCGACGACTTCCGCGATCACCGCAATCGTATCGCCCATGTTCACCTGCGCCGGAAAGCGCCGCGCCACCAGCACACCATCGCGCTGGGCATGATAAACGATCGGCTCGCTACCGGTGCGCGTCATGTCATAGATACGCGCGATCACATCGCCGCGCCGCACCGTCTCGCCCAGCGCGAAACTCAGTTCCAGCAGGCCACTATGCTCGCTCTGCACGTAGCAAGACGCGTCGGGCATGTCCACGTACACCTGCTGGCCGGCCGGGGATTCCAGCTGGCCTTCGATCAGCCCGTAGTGAATCAGAAAATTGCGCACGCCGCGCTCGGCGATGGCCATGCGCTCCGGCGTGGTAGTGCCGCCGCCGCCCAACTCGGTGGTCACGAAGGTCTTGCCCTGGGATTCCACGGCCGTGTCGTAGAGCTTGGTGGCATCGAGCTCGAACATCATCATCGCCACCGGCGCACCGAAGGAAACCGCGCCGGCAAGGCTTTGCGCTTCCTGGGTACGATCATCGAGACGGTGCGCCGCGGCGAAGGGCAGGATATCCAACGTACGACCGCCGGAGTGCAGATCCAACGCCACATCGCACATCGGCACCAGTTCACGCGTGAAGTAATCGGCGATCTGCTCGGTGACGCCGCCGTCGGGGTTGCCGGGAAAACTGCGGTTGAGATTGCCGCCATCCAGGCCCGAGGTGCGCTTGCCGGCGGTCGCGGCCGGCACGTTCATGATCGGTACGATGATCACGCGGC
The DNA here is from genome assembly GCF_034479555.1 of Chromohalobacter canadensis. Classification (NCBI taxonomy): domain Bacteria; kingdom Pseudomonadati; phylum Pseudomonadota; class Gammaproteobacteria; order Oceanospirillales; family Halomonadaceae; genus Chromohalobacter; species Chromohalobacter canadensis. Next base: position 969,009 of record NZ_CP140151.1, read on the forward strand.
CGCGCACGTCCTCGGCACGCAGTGTATTGCTGAGCTTGAGCAGCGCAGTGATACCCTCGTATTCATCGCCGTGGTTGCCAGCGGTGAGCAGCGCCGTGGGCCCCGCACCGTTGTTGATCACGGTTATTGGAATCATCACCGCGCCCCAGGCCGATTCATCGATGGAGATCGGCAGCTTGAGAAAACCGTGCTGAATGCCGTCGGCATCGAAATCGACGGTGGGTGACACCGGGCTGGGTCGCTTGCTCATATCATGTTCTCCTCGTCTCGCGTCCCACGGTTCAGCACACGAACAGCTGGCGTGGAAAGTTGGCCAGCGTCTCGCAGCCAGTCTCGGTAATCAGAATGCTTTCTGTGATCTCCAGGCCCCAGTCGTCCTCCCAGAGACCCGGCATGAAATGAAACGTCATCCCTGGTTCGAGGATGGTGTCGTCGGAGGGGCGCAGACTGATATTACGCTCGCCCCAATCCGGCGGATAGCTGATGCCGATGGAATAGCCACAACGCGCCCCGCCACGGTCGAAGCCGTACTTGTCCATTGCCGCGCCCAGTGCCATGGCGATGTCGGCGGCACGATTGCCCGGCTTGGCCACCGCCAGGCCATTCTCGATACCCTCGAGCAAGGCCGACTCGGCGCGAAGAAACTGACTCGGCGGCGTGCCCAGATACACCGTGCGCGACATCGGCGCATGATAACGCTTGTAGACGCCGGCGATCTCGAAGAAGGTGCCCTCGCCCTCGCGAAACGGGGTGTCGTCCCAGGTCAGGTGCGGTGCGGCGGCGTCCTTGCCGGTCGGCAGCATGGGCACGATGGCCGGATAATCACCGCCGTAGACGCGCCCGTGCGGATCGACCCAGCCCTCGATGCCCACGCGATAGATCTCGGACACCACCTTGCTCTTGGGCACCCCCGGCTGAATGACCTCGAGGATGCGCGAATGCATGCCCTCGACGATCCGCGCCGCGATGCGCATGTACTCGATTTCCTGCGGCGACTTGATCGCCCGGCACCAGTTGACCAGCGAATTGGCATCCGCGAAACGCGCGTGCGGCAATTCGCGCACGAGGCTCAAATACGCCTTGGCGGAAAAGTAGTAGTTATCCATCTCCATGCCGATGGTACCCTCGTGCCAGCCACGATCCGGCAGGATCGACTGCGCCAGGTACTCCATGGGATGCATATCGGGATTTTGAACGTAATAATCCGGGTAATAGGTAATGTTCTCCGGATGGATCCAACAGGTGCGTAGCGCCCCGTTGGCATCCATGCGGCGTCCATACCAGACCGGCTCGCCTTCCAGGCCGAGCAGCACGCACTGATGCACATAGAAGGACCAACCATCGTACCCCGTCAACCACGCCATATTGGACGGATCGCTGACGACCAGTACGTCGATCCCTCTTTGGGCCATGGCCGAACGCACCTTGTGCAGCCGGCCGGCGTATTCCTCACGAGTGAAAGGCAGGGAAACCTCAGACATGGCACCACTCGCCCGACAGAATTGCTCATCCCTGATCTCCCGGACGGGAGGCAGGACCCTGCATTCGATGAAATAAATTGTACTGACAAAAGGAAGGAAAAAATCAGTACAATTGTCGATCAATGCGTTGTCGACGATACTAGCATTCACGCGCTGCTTGCCGTCAAAGGCTTTATTGTGTCATGACAATTGACCTGACACCCTATCTCCCGGCCCACGGGCCCAAGTATCTGGCCATCGCCCGAGCACTCGCCGAGGCCATTCGCCAGGGCGAACTCACGCCCGGCACGCGCCTGCCTCCACACCGTTGCCTGGCCGAGACACTGGCGGTGAGCGTGCAAACCGTCTCGCGCGCCTACGCCCAGGCGGAAAAGATGGGCCTGGTGCAGGCCCGCGTGGGTAGCGGTACCTGGATCAACAGTCTCGACGACAGCCAGGAAGCCGAGTACCTGCGTAGCGCCAACATGGCCATGGATGTCTCGCCCGTGGATCTTTCCATCGCGCATCCGATCTGCCCGCCCGGGCATCATCTGCACTTTCGCGAAACACTTCGCGACGTGGCAGACAGCGCGCATCCCGATGTCATCGATGCCTGCCGCCCCATCGCGGGGCTGCTCCACCAGCGCGAGCGCGCCAGCCAATGGCTGCACGACACGCTCGGCGTACCCGGTACTCCCGATGATCGAGTGCTGTGCAACGGCGCCGCCCATGGTGTGATGTTGGCCATCGCCACGCTGGTCCAGCATGGCGACGTGGTGTTGACCGAGGCGCTGACCGACCACGGCTTGATCGCCTTGTCACGCACGCTGGGCTTGCAACTGCGCGGCGTAGCCATCGACGAACAGGGGGTAATTCCCGAGGCCCTCGACGCCGCGTGCCGTCGCTACCGACCACGTGCCGTATGCCTGACGCCCACCCAGCTCAACCCCACCGGCGCGACCATGGACAACGCACGCCGCGATGCCGTGGCTGAGGTGCTGGCGCGACACGGCACCTGGCTGATCGAAGACGACGTTCACGCCCTGCTCGAACCGCCGGGACTGAGTCCGCTGACCGCGCGTCTACCGCGCCAGAGCTTTCATGTCACCAGCCTGACCAAGGCCACCGTCTCGGGATTGCGCGCCGGCTATCTCAGCGTGCCGCGCGGACAGCTGCACCACACCCTGCCACGGCTGCGCGCCACCAGTTGGATGGCTACGCCGCTCGTCTTCGAGATCGCCGACCGTTGGCTGGCCGATGGCACCGTCGACACCCTGGCCAGCGAGCAGCGGCGTCTGCTCGCCGAACGCCAGCAGCTGACCCGCACACGCCTCGCGGGCCACGCCATGGCCTCGCGTCCCACGGGCATGCATATATGGCTGGCCCTGCCCGGGGCATGGCGTGCGGAGGAGCTGCAACAACAAGCGCTGCAGGAAGGCTTGGCGATTTCCACGGCGCAGTCGTTCATGGTTGATCAGGGCCCTCCACCTCGGCGTATTCGCTTGAGCCTGGGTGGCGAAAACGATCCAGAACGCTTCGATCAGGGATTGACGATTCTCGCCCGCTTGCTCGGCGAGGCTCCGCCACCGATGCTACAAATCGTATAGCGCGATGGGCGCGCATCAACGCCGCCCCTCATCCATCATCCACGACCACCTCATGAGGACTTCATGCGCATCTTGATCCATGCCGACGACGCCGCGCTCTGGAAAGACAGGCTCGCTTCGCGTTTACCCTCGGCGGAGTTCGCCATCAGTGGCGAAACGAGCGACTTCCAGGCTGACTATCTCGCGGCATGGAAGCCACCGGCATCGCTTTTCGAGGCTCAGCCAGCACTCAAGGGCATCGTCAATCTCGGCGCCGGCGTGGATGCGTTGCTCAACAACCCCGCGCTTCCCCGCGACATCCCCATCGTCAAGCTGCGCGATGCCGGTATGGGCGAGCTGATCGCCGACTATGTACGCTATGGTGTGCTGCATTTTCAGCGCGATTTCGACCGTTACCGTCGCCAGCAGCATCACACCACCTGGCGCGAACACGCGCTCACGCCCAAGCGCGAATGGGCAGTCGGAGTTCTCGGGCTGGGGTCCATCGGACGGCATGTGGCGCGCCAGCTCGCCAACGACGGCTACCCCGTGCATGGCTGGAGCCGCTCGCCCAAGGCCCTCAAGGGCATCACCTGCCATGACGGTGACGACGGCCTCCAGACCCTGCTCGGCAAGGCCCACACCCTGGTCACGCTATTGCCCGATACTCCCGCCACACGCGGAATCATCGACCGTGACGCCCTGGCCGCTTTACCCGACAGCGCCAGCCTGATCAACCCTGGACGCGGCACGCTGATCGACGAGACTGCACTGCTCGAAGCCCTGGGCACTGGAGAGGAAGAAAACGGCCGGCTGCGCGGCGCATTGCTCGATGCATTTCCTACGGAGCCGCTGCCCGACGACAGCCCGCTGTGGCAACATCCTCGCCTGTGGATAACGCCGCACATGGCCGGCCCGACTCCCATCGACGAAGCCGCCGACCAGGTCGCCAAGGCCCTCACCGCAATGCAGGCCGGAGAGGCCATCGATACGGTGGACCCCAAGGCCGGTTACTGACAGGCCTGAGCCTGGGCCTCGGTATCGGCCAATGGAACGCGGGCGTCCTGGCTATCGAAGACATGGCAATGCGCCACCGAAAACGCGAGTGACAAGCGCTGCCCTTCGCGGGCGGCGTGCGCGCCATCCAGGCGCACTACCAACCATTCTTCAAGCCCGGGCAAACGCGTATAGGCCAGCGTGTCCGCCCCCAGCGGCTCGAGCATCTCGACCGTCACATCCAGGACCGCTGCTGCATCTGACATGGACGTCGCTGCGATGAGGTGTTCCGGACGCACGCCAAGGGTCGCCGCGCGACCTTCGGGGATCGCCACGGGGAGTGCAACTGGGTTTCCATTAGGCAGTACCACGCCACCACGATGGGCCGTCACGGGCAGGAAATTCATCGCCGGCGAGCCCAGAAAACTCGCCACGAAACGCGTCGCCGGCCGCTCATAGAGTGCCATTGGCGTACCGCACTGCTCGACGTGACCACCGTTCATCACCACCAGACGATCCGCCAGGGTCATCGCCTCCACTTGATCATGCGTCACATAGACCGACGTCACGGCAAGCCGCTTCTGAAGGCGCCGGATTTCCAGCCGCATCTGCACACGCAGCTTGGCATCGAGGTTGGAAAGCGGCTCGTCGAATAGAAAGACTTGCGGCTCACGCACAATCGCCCGCCCCATCGCCACACGCTGGCGCTGTCCCCCAGATAACTGTCGCGGACGCCGGTCCAGCAACTCGGCGAGGTCGAGCAACTGAGCCGTTTCGGTCACCCGGCGCCGAATTTCGTCCTTGGGGGTACCACGGTTTTTTAGTGCATAGGCCATGTTGTCGAACACACTCATATGGGGATAGAGCGCGTAGTTCTGAAACACCATGGCTATGTCGCGCTCAGCGGGCTCCAACGCATTGACGCGCTGATCATTGATCGTGAGCTCCCCCTCGGTGATCGACTCCAGTCCCGCCAATGTGCGTAGCAAGGTCGACTTGCCGCACCCCGAGGGCCCCACCACGACCATCAATTCCCCATCCCCAACGTCCAGGTCGATGCCGTGCAAAGCAGTGATGCCATTGGGATAGCGTTTGCGAATACCGTTGAGTCGTAAGGTCGCCATATCGAATCACTCATTGAGCGCCGGACAGCGCCGGGCGCGCTTATTTTTCGCTGTCGACCAGCCCCTTCACGAAGTACCGCTGCATTAGAAGGATCACCAAGACGGGCGGCAACATGGCCAATACCGCCGTGGCGGTGACGTTTTGCCAGGGCACGAGGCCATCGGCACTGGTCAACAAGCGCTTGAGGCTGACCACGATGGTCAGGTAGTCGGCATCGTTGGTGATCAACAACGGCCACAGGTACTGGTTCCAGCCATACAGGAACATGATCACGAACAACGCCGCGAGGTTGGTCTTCGAAAGCGGCAGCAGGATGTCTCGCAGAAAGCGCCAAGGGCCGGCACCGTCGATACGCGCCGCCTCGACCAATTCGGGTGGAATGGTGAGATAGAACTGACGCAGCAGAAACGTCGCGGTGGCACTGGCGATCAAAGGCAGTATCAGCCCCGCGTAGCTATCCAGCAGCCCCAGGTCGGCGACCACTTCGAACGTCGGCAGAATGCGCACCTCCACCGGCAGCATCAAAGTGATGAAAATCAGCCAGAAGCAAAGCCGCCGAAAGGGAAAGTCGAAGAAGACGATGGCATAAGCAGCCAGTACCGAGATCGCGATCTTGCCGATGGCAATGCCCAACGCCATGATCATCGAATTGATGAGCAGGGTCAGCACATCGGTTCCCAGGCCGCCGACCGAACCGCTGAGCAAGTGGCGATAATTATCCCACCCCGCCTCACCGAACCATAACGGTGCCGTCTGCGAATAGAGCGCCCCCAGCGTATGAGTGCTCGCTGTGAAGACCAACCACACCGGCAGTAGAAACAACAGGCAACACACGGCCAGCAGCGCATGGCTCAGCCTGTCCAAACCAGGTCGACGATAATGCATCAGTACTGCACCTTCTTTTCGACGTAGCGAAACTGAAACCACGTCAGGCCTCCGACCAAGGCCATCAACAACACCGACTGGGCGGCACTGGCGCCCATATCCTGCCCGACGAAGCCATCCTGATAGACCTTGTAAACCAGTGTCGTGGTCGCGCCGCCGGGGCCACCGGAGGTCACCATATCGATGGTGCCGAAGGTCTCGAAGAAGGCGTAGACACTGTTCATGACCAGCAAGAAAAACGCGGTGGGCGACAACAGCGGAAAAGTGATGGTCCAGAAACGTCGCCATGGACCCGCACGGTCGATGGCCGCCGCCTCAAGAAGACTGTTGGGCACTGACTGCAACGCGGCGAGAAAAAACACGAAGTTGTAGCTCATTTGTTTCCAGATCGACGCCATGATCACCAGGGCCAAGGCCTGGGCGCCATTGAGCTTGTGGTCCCACTCGATGCCCATATTGCCCAGCAGGCCACTGATCAGCCCTAGTGTCGGATCGAACAAAAACAGCCACAGCACGCCCGCCACCGCTGGCGCCACCGCATAGGGCCATACCAACAGTGTCCGGTAGACGCGTGCACCGCGTATGACGCGGTCAGCCATGACCGCCAACAGCAGCGCAATACTCATCGCACCCACCGCGACAGCCAGCGAAAAGATCAGCGTCGTGCCGGCTGCCTGGTAATACGTCGGGTCGCTCAAGACAGCCTTGAAATTGACAAGCCCGGCGAACTCTCGCGACAGACCAAAGGCATCCTCGACATAGAAGGCTTGCTCAATGGCCTGCAAGGCCGGCCAGAAGAAGAACACCAGGACGATGCCGAGCTGCGGCGCCATCAATATCCAAGGCGTGATCCTATGGCGCTGAAACGGAGCACTCATGACATTCCTCGGTATCTCGATGAGGACTACCTGCCACCCTGCTCAAACACGAACGCCCGGCAACCGGGCGCCGTGTTCAAGGTGGAAGGCTTCACTGACGGGCGCTCTCGAACTTTTCCAATAGCGCGTTGCCACGCGAGACAGCTTCATCGAGCCCCTCTTGCACTCCCACATCACCCGAGAATATCTCTTCGAGCTCGCCGTTGATGACATCGCGAATCTGCACCATGTTGCCCAATCGCAGGCCCTTGGAGTTCTCGGTCGGCTCGCCGGTAGTGATCTGCTTGATCGCCACGTCAGTACCGGGATGATCGGCATAGAAGCCTTGCTTGCGGGTCAAATCGGCGGCCGCCTGCGTGATCGGCAAGTAACCGGAGTACTGGTGCCAGTCCGCCTGAATCTCGGGCGAGGAGAGATATTCGAAGAATTCCGCCACCCCTTGCCGGCGCGCTTCGTCCAGACCATCGAGCACCCATAGCGAGGCACCACCGATGATCGAGTTATTGGCTTGTTCGACGACATCGGCATCGTACGGCAGCGGCGCCACACCGAAGTCGAAATCGGCGTTTTCCTTGATATTGGCGTAGGACGCCGAAGACGCCATCATCAGCGCGCAATCGCCAGAGTAGAACTTGGGCGCGGCGTCATCGAAACGCCCGCCATAGGCGAAGCGCCCGTCATCCTGCCACCGCGTAAGGCGCTCGATCTGATCGACGACGGCGGTGCGATTGAAGCGCAGACGCGCGTCCGCTCCTTCGAAGCCATTGGCCTGCGAGGCAAACGGCACATCGTTGATGGCGGAGTAGTTCTCGAGCATGACCCAGGAAGGCCAGGTCGTGGTCAGACCGCAGCTCGCTGCCCCCGAGTCGACGATTTTCTCCAGCGCATCGCCCAGCTCCTGCCAAGTGCGAGGAATCTCCTCGACGCCCGCCTGCGCCAGGCGCTCGCGGTTATAATAGGTCACCGGCGTCGAGGAATTGAACGGCAACGACAGCATGTTGCCCTCGGGGTCGGTGTAATACCCCGTGACAGCGGGCAGGTAACCCTCCGGATCGAAGTCGACATCGGCCGATGCCATCAGCTGATACGCCGGCACGATGGCACCCTTGGCGGCCATCATCGTCGCCGTACCGACCTCGTAGATCTGCACGATATCCGGCCCCTTGTCGGCACGGTAGGCGGCGATCGCAGAGGTCATGGTTTCGCTGTAATTGCCCTTGAAAACCGGTTTGACGGTATAGGTGTCCTGACTGGCGTTGAAGTCGGCCGCGATCTGGTCGACCTTATCGCCCAACGCGCCCCCCATGGCATGCCACCAGGTAATCTGGGTATTGGCCTGAGCGCTGCTCGCGTAGGCTCCCAAGGCGAGCGTGATGCCAAGAGAAGAAAGCAGGAAAGCACGTTGCATGAAAGGCTCCTTGTCCAGTGCGGAGAATCGACGCCACTTGCGCCACCCTAGGCAAGGAATCTTTCAATTAGATGACCTTTTCGCGGCCAAAAAAAGACCCGCCAAACGGCGGGTCGGAAGAACAGCATCAGCTGTCGAGAGAGAAGCGGTTGCCTGCTTAATAGCAAGCGTCTTAGTGATAAACGAGTCTCAGTGATGGAAACGCTCAGCGGCCTGACGCGCCAGCTCGCGGATACCGTCCCAGTCTTCGTTTTCGACCAGGTTTTTGGGTGTCAGCCATGAGCCCCCCACGCACATCACGTTGGGCAGACTGAGATAATCGTCGGCGTTTTCCACGGTGATGCCGCCGGTCGGGCAAAATTGGGCATCAGGAATCGGCCCACCGATAGATTTGATCGCCTTGGCACCGCCGCTGGCTTCCGCCGGGAAGAACTTGAAGCGTCGATAGCCATACTGCCAGCCGGTCATCAACTCGGACACCGTGGCCACCCCCGGCAGCATCGGCACCGGGCTTTCCACACCATAGCGATACAGCGCCTCGGTCGTGCCGGGCGTGACCACGAAATCAACGCCGGCCTCTTCGGCCAGCCGGTACTGGGCAGGCGTCAGCACAGTGCCAGCGCCGATGCTCACGCCCGGCAACGCGGCACGCATGCGCCGGATGGCGTCCAGCGCACAGTCGGTGCGCAGCGTGATTTCGAGCACGTTGATCCCTCCCTCGACCAAGGCACGCGCCATGGGCACGGCATCCTCGAGGCGATCGATCACCAGCACCGGAATCACCTCCACCTTCTGGCAGATGCTGTCGAGTTCCGTCGTGCGAGTGGAGGGAAGCTGTTTGTCGATAGTCATGGGATGCTCCGGGTATTCGTATACGCAGGGCTCAGGGCGCCCAGTACGTCGCGATCGGCTGGGAAAGGAAGGTGCGAATCGGCAGTTGCCGGGCATCATCGCCACCCAACGCGTTGGCCAGGACACGACGCTTGTCCTCGCCGGTCATGTGCAAGACATGCAGATGGGCATCGGCCAGACGAGCGGCGCTCAGCGTAATGCGCGCCTGCGGTACGCTGGGCGCATGCACTGCCACCGTCGCCTCGGACGTTTCGAGCGCCGTGGCCAGCTGTTCGCTGTCGGGAAACAGCGAGGCCGTGTGCCCATCGCCACCCATGCCGAGGACGACCACGCTGGCCGGCCACGGCAGCGACGCGACGCGCGCTGAAACCGCCTCGACGCCAGCCTCGGGGGTGTCGTCATCGGTGGTCAGGGAATGAAAATGCGCTTCGGCGGCCGGCCCGACGAGCAACGTTTCGCGGACCAGGCGCGCGTTGCTATCGGCATCGTCATCGGCCACCCAGCGTTCATCGGCCAGTGTCACGTCGATACGTGACCAGGGCAGCGCCTTGGTGGATAGAGCGCTGAAGAACGGCTTCGGCGTGGAGCCACCGGAAACGACCAGCAGCACCCGTTCGCGACTGGCCAGATCGGCTTCAAGCGCCTTGGCCACGGTATCCGCGAGGCGCTCGGCAAGGTAACGACGGCCTTCATCGATGCTTGTCATAATCGGCTGCCTATCCAATCAATAGTCTTCATACCAGGAGCGACCGTCCTGGGTAATCATGGCAATAGACGCCACGGGCCCCCAGGAGCCGGCCGGATAACGGCGCGGCGGCATGTCCCGTGCCTCCCAGCCGGCGATCAGCTGATCCACCCACTTCCAGGCGTATTCGACCTCGTCGCGACGCACGAACAGATATTGCTGGCCTTTCATCACCTCGAGCAGCAAGCGCTCGTAGGCATCGGGAATCCGTGTCTTGGGGAAGGCGTGATTGAAATCCAGGTGCAGCGGCCCGGGCCGCAGGCGCATGCCCTTGTCGAGCCCGCTGTCTTTGGTCAGCACCTGCAACGCAATGCCTTCCTCCGGCTGCAGACGGATGACCAGCTTGTTAGCCGCCAGTCCGCGCTGGTCGGGATCAAAGATGTAGTGCGGCTGCTGGCGAAAGTGGATAACGATCTGCGACATCTTTTCCGGCATGCGCTTGCCGGTACGCAAATAGAACGGCACCCCAGCCCAGCGCCAATTGGCAACCTCAAGCTTCATGGCCACGAAAGTCTCGGTATGGCTCGAGGTGTTGGCACCTTCCTCGTCGAGATAGCCCGGCACACTGTCGCCGTCTACGGAACCGCCGATGTATTGACCGCGGACCACGTTGCGCGACAGCTCTTCACCAACCAAGGGCTTGAGTGCCTTGAGCACCTTGACCTTCTCGTCGCGAATGGCGTCGGCGTCAAGATTCGACGGCGGATCCATGGCGATCAGACACAGCAACTGCAACAAGTGGTTCTGAACCATGTCGCGCAACTGCCCCGCCTCGTCGAAATACCCCCAGCGGCCCTCAATGCCCACCTTCTCGGCCACGGTGATTTCCACATGCGAAATCTGATTCTGGTTCCACTGATTGCCGAACAGTGGATTGGCAAAGCGCAGCGCAATCAGGTTCTGGACCGTCTCCTTGCCCAGGTAGTGATCCATGCGATAGATGCGCGATTCGGGGAAAACATCGCCGATGGCATCGTTGATCTGAATGGAGGATTCGAGATCGTAGCCGATGGGCTTTTCGACCACCACGCGGGCCTCGTCATCGAGGCTGCCACTGGCCTGCAGATTGGCGCAGATATCGCCGTAGATGCTGGCCGGTACCGCCAGATACACGACCATGGGGCGCGCGGTGGCGTCATGCCAATCGCGAATGGCGTCATATCCATCGACGGTGGCAAAGTCGAGTTGCTGATAGTCGATACGCGCCAGAAACCGCTCAAGACAGGCTTTTTCCAGCTCGTGGGGCTTGAGCCGCTTGTTAAGGGCTTCCTTGACGCTGGTGCGGAAACTATCGACATCGTGCTCCTGGCGCGCCAGCCCCAGGATTCGCGTGGTATCGCCAAGCAACCCTTCGCGATCCAAGTGGTACAATGCCGGATACAATTTGCGCAGCGCCAAATCGCCAAGCGCCCCGAAAAGGGCCAGATCGACATCGGGCGTGATATCTCGACTCATGACGCGGCCCCCAAAAATCTGGTTAACTTACCTATAAAATAAGCCATATCAGGGCTCCTCGGCAAATATATTATGTAAATTTACTACCATTGCGACACGCATTCGACCCCACCCACGAACGACTTGGCTTGGCGACCCTGCGCCACCACGCTAGGATGCCTTATCTAACACAACGTAGTTACTTGAAAACGTAGTCACTTGAAAAAGTAGCTACTGGAAAATGTGGTTACGTGACAACGTAGTTAATTCGACACCCTTGGCAGACAGAGACTCCCATTACGCATGCCAGCCTTCGACCTGATCGACCGTATCCGCTCACGTCTGGACGAACTCAATCGTTCCGAACGCAAAGTGGCCGATGTGATTCTCCACGACCCGGCCGCCGCCACCGGCATGAGCATCGCCACGCTGGCGCAAGCGGCCGCGGTCAGCGAGCCAACGGTCAATCGCTTCTGTCGCAATTTCGACGCCAAGGGCTATCCCGACTTCAAGATCAAATTGGCCCAAAGCCTAGCCGGCGGCACGCCCTATGTCAGCCGCAGCGTGGAACGTGACGATGGCGCCGCGAGTTATGGCGACAAGATATTCGGCGCTACCATTGCCGCCCTCGACGACGCCCGTCGCACGCTCGACGCCCAGCGCGTCGAACGTGCCGTCGACTATCTAATCCAGGCCAAGCAGATCAGCTTCTTCGGCCTCGGTGCCTCGGGCCCCGTGGCCCAGGACGCGCAGCACAAGTTCTTTCGTTTCAACCTGCCCGTCACCGCCTACGAAGACGTGCTGATGCAACGCATGGTCGCCGCCGCCACGCATACCGGCGACGTCATCGTCATCGTCTCTTACACCGGCCGCACCCGCGAGCTGGTCGAGATCGCTCGTGTCGCGCGGGACAATGGCGCCATCGTGCTCGGCATCACCGCGCCCGACTCGCCACTCGCCCACGAGTGTACCGAAACGCTCGAGGTCATCACCCCGGAAGACACCGATGTCTACATGCCGATGACCTCACGCATGATCCACCTAGCCTTGATCGATGTACTGGCGACCGGCGTCACGCTGCGTCGTGGCGAGGATTTCCTGCCGCACCTCAAGAAGATAAAGGACAGCCTGCAGGCCACGCGGTTTCCGATTCACGACGAGTGATCGTCGTGGATCCCGCTTGCCGCCATACCGTGCAGTCACGACAATGAACGTCTTACCGCTCTCATTGAGCCGTTTTTATTAAACGGCTTTTCTTCCAAGGAGTATGCCCATGCGCTGGCTCGTCGCCTGCCTGTTGATTCTCGTCAGCACCGCCGCCACGGCGGAAACGTTTCGCTTCACGGCCATTCCCGACGAAGACCAGTCACGGCTCGAGGAGCGCTTCGACAAGGTCGCTCGTTATCTCGAGGGTCAACTGGGCGTAACGGTCGAGTACGTGCCGGTCAAATCCTATAGCGCCGCCGTCTCGGCCTTCCGCAACGACCAGGTGCAACTGGCCTGGTTCGGTGGCCTGACCGGCGTGCAGGCGCGCCGCCTGGTGCCCAACTCTCGCGCCCTTGCCCAAGGCAAGGAAGACGCCGAGTTCCGCACCTACTTCATCGCCAACCATGACAGCGATGTCGACACGCAGGGCGATGACTTGCCCAAGAACGTGCAAGGCAAGTCGTTCACCTTCGGCGCCAAGACCTCCACCTCCGGACGCCTGATGCCGGAATATTACATCCGCGAACAGTTCGGGGCGCCACCCAAGTCGCTGTTCTCGCGCGTCGGCTTTTCCGGCGACCATACGCGTACCATCGCCCTGGTCGAGTCCGGTACCTACGAAATCGGCGCCGTCAATTTCAAGGTCTGGGACGCTGCCGTAGCCGATGGACGCGTGGATACCGACAAGGTCGACGTGATCTGGAAGACACCGACCTACCCCGACTATCAATGGACCATACGTGGAGACGTCGACGACCGCCATGGCGACGGCTTTACCGACAAGGTGCGTCAGGCACTGCTCGATATGCACGATCCCGAGCTGCTCGAGAGCTTCCCCCGTCAAGGCTTCATTCCCGCCGACAACGACGACTACCAACCCATCGAAGACGTCGGCGAGAAACTAGGCCTGCTGCGTTGAGTGTGGAGGAACTCGTTCGCTTCGACGGCGAGGCGCTGGGTCATGCACGCCATACCGTCCTCGCCGATCTGACCCTGGAGCTTCGGGCCGGCGAACGCGTAGCATTGCTCGGCCCCAGCGGAGTGGGTAAATCGACCCTGTTGGCGGCCTTGCGCCGACGCCTCGGGCAGCGCGCGGCCTGGTGCCCACAAGAGCACGGTTTGGTGCCGCCGCTGTCGGTCTATCACAACATCTACATGGGCCGCCTGGAGCGCCACTCTGCGCTCGCCAACCTCGTCAACCTGCTGCGCCCGCGACGCGACGCCTGGCGCGACATTCAAGCGCTATGCGGCGAGTTGGGCCTCGAAGGACTTCTCAAACGTCCCGTGGCACAGCTCTCCGGTGGTCAACGCCAGCGCGTGGCCATTGCCCGGGCGCTCTATCAGGCGCGCGACGTATTTCTCGGCGACGAGCCGGTCGCCAGCATCGATCCGCACCAGGCACGCCGCCTGCTGCATATGGTTCAGAATCAGCACGCGACCTGCGTGATCGCCCTGCATCAGCGCGAACTCGCCTTACGTCATTTCGACCGCGTGTGGGGGCTGCGCGACGGCCAACTGATACTCGATGCGCCAGCGCGCGATTTGACGCTTGAAGATCTCGACACGCTCTATCCTGACGCCCACTCGTCTGATGCCCAACCGGAGCCGGCATGAGTGCCGAACGCGCGCCAGGCCTGCTCGCCGGTGACTCCCTCAATCTGCGCCTCGCCCGGCGCTCGCTGGGGCTGATTGCACTGTGTCTGGTATTGCTGCCATTCGCTGACCTGGCGATCACCACCCACGACCCTTGGGCCGAGCTGGAACGCATGCTGTCCGGCCTGCTGCGCCCCGACATCCTGGCAACCCAGTCGCTGCCCCATGCCATCGCCCTGACCATCGGCTTTGCGCTGTGGGGAACGCTGCTCGGCGTGGCACTCGGTTTCCCGCTGGCCTTGCTCTTCCCACGTTCGCGCCTGCTACGCGGCAGTTGTGCGTTCGTGCGCGCCATCCACGAGCTATTTTGGGCCCTGCTTCTGCTGCAAGTCTTCGGCCTCTCCGCCGTCACCGCCATCGCCGCCCTGACGATTCCCTACGCCGGCATCTTCGCCAAGGTCTACGCCGAGATCCTCGAGCTTACGCCGCGTGCACCGGTCGAGGCCCTTCCTGAAGGCGTGGGCCGCCTCTCGCGTTTCGTGTATGCCGAATTGCCCATGGTCTGGGCGAGGCTTTCGAGCTATACCCGCTATCGCTTCGAATGCGCCATGCGCTCGAGCGTACTGCTGGGCTTCGTGGGTCTGCCGACGCTCGGATTCCACCTGGAGAGCGCCTTCCGCGAGGGGCGCTACGCCGAGGCCGGTGCCTTGCTGTGGGTGTTCTATCTCATGATCGCCTCGCTGCATCTATGGGGACACCGCCGCCTGCTGCCGTGGATCGCGCTGGGCAGCCTGTTCCTGCTGGGGCCATGGCCGGACATCGACGGCGCGCTGCTATGGAGATTCGTGAGTGTCGACCTATGGCCGAAACCCCTGCTCGACGGCGACCTGGCAGGGCTCTGGCAATGGTTCGGCGAAATCCCCGACCTACTCCCCGCCATCGGCAACACCCTGCTACTGGGGCTGATGGGCACCGCCGGCAGCCTGGTGGTGGCCTTGCTGCTGTGGCCATTGGCCAGCCGCCATTTCGGCAACCGCCCGACCCGCATGGCAGGCAAGGGCGTCTTGATCCTGATGCGCTCGACACCGGAATTGATGCTGGCTTTCATCTTCCTGTTGATGCTCGGCCCCTCGATGCTGCCTGCCTGGCTGGCGTTGTCGCTACATAACGGCGCACTGATCGCCTTCCTGGTGGCGCGGCATGCCGATGCCATCGTGCCGGGAAGTCACGCACTACCGGCCTCTGCCCGTTATGCCTACGAATTGCTGCCGCGCCTCTATGGCGGCTTGCTGGCACTGCTTTTCTACCGCGCCGAGACGATCATTCGTGAAACCGCGTTGCTGGGTATGCTCGGCATTGCCACGCTGGGCTTTCACATCGACTCCAGCTTCGCGTACTTGATGTTCGATCAGGCTTTCGTGCTGCTATTGATCACCGCCGGCCTGAACATCGCCGTCGACGCCCTGGCGCGCCGCTACCGGCCGCGCGAAATCGTCGACACCATAGGCGAACACGACCGGCCCACGGGAGAAGCCGCATGCTGATCACGACACTGCTGTTCATCGCCACTGCCTTGGCGGAAATCGTCGGCTGCTATTTGCCCTGGCTGTGGCTCCGCCAGCAAGGCTCGCCCTGGCTGCTGATCCCGGCGGCCGCCAGCCTTGCGCTATTTGCATGGCTTTTGACGCTGCATCCCGCCGCCAGTGGCCGTATCTATGCCGCCTACGGGGGCGTCTATGTGGTCTGCGCCCTGGGCTGGCTATGGGCGGTCGACGGCGAACCGCTACAACCCACCGACTGGATCGGTGCCGGCCTCGCGCTTGCCGGCATGGGTGTCATCGCCAGCGGGTGGCGATAAGAAAACACCGCAGAAGATTACGTTTTGCTGCGCTGTGTTGCGTGCAAACCTGCTAGTGTCTGGAAACGATGCGCCGCCCCATGGAAGGGGAAGCATCACCAGTGACCGGCTTATTGCCTGGTCTCGTGTCGCTAACGTGTTCCATTGACGAGGTTCACATGACCACACCGCCACGCCCGCTGATCAAGGACGAAGAGACGCCATCCCCAGCATCGCCCTCTTCAACGCCAAAACGTAGTACCGGCAATTTTGCCAATGACCCCGGACGCGCCGCCGAGGCCGGGCGCAAGGGCGGCCAAGCCAGTCCCACCAACTTCAAGCACGACCCAGGGCGTGCCGCCGAAGCGGGACGCAAGGGCGGCCGTCAGAGCCCCGGCAACTTCAAGCAAGATACCGATCGCGCTCGCGAGGCAGGCCGTAAAGGTGGACGTCAACGCCCACCCCATGCCTCGTAACGATCACCCAGTACATGGCCAGTCGCTTTCGCCACCCCGCGAGCATTGCCTACGCCTTGCGCCACCATGGCTGACAGCCAGCTACACGGCACTGACATAGACTGACACCTCACAGCGCATACCACGCGCGTTGCACATCAGCGCCAAGCGCCGTTTCCCTGCGCCCGCATATGCGGGTTTGGCCTCAGGCCGGACCGTCCGCCAGGACGGTCTTTTTTTGCGTGCGCCACAACTCCCATGTCGGCGCCCCAAGACAGTAGCCATCATGTCATGACTCGGGTAGGGTAAACGCCCGTATACGTTGTCACTCACCCCACGGATCGAGCCAGCGGCATTCGCCGACGAAAGGGAAGACGTCTGCATGACGACACCGGCCATGATGTACGTACATGACTGGCGTGCCTGGCAGCCCGGCCGCCGCGATACGTCGCACCCCCGCCTCAGCGTCGCGGAAAAACCCGCCGGCAGCCATGTGCCCGCCATGTTGCGTCGCCGCTTGACCGGCATCGGCCGCGCACTCTGCGATATGCTGGCCGAGCTCGATGTCGACGCCGACTGCCCCCTGCTGTATGCCTCTCGCCACGGCGATGGCGAACGCACCCTGGAAATGCTCAATGCCCTGGCCGAAGAAGCGCCATTGTCGCCGGCACGCTTCGGTCTCTCGGTGCATAACGCCATCCCCGGCGTGTATTCGATCGGGCGCGGCAACCATCGCACCCAGCAGGCGATTGCCGCCTCGGGCGACGAGTTTGCCGCGCTTCTCGTCGAAGCCCGGGGGTATCTGGCACAGGGCGAATCGTCAGTGATCATTGCCTTCGCCGAGCAAGCGATCCCCGAGCGCTTCGCTGCGCACTTCACGACACCGGTCGAAACCGCCACCGTGGCACTACGCGTGTCGCTGACGCCCACGCAGGACGCCTGGGCGCTCACCTCACGTCCACTGGCGGGCGATGAAGCCGCCGAGAGCAGCCCACAGCCCAGTGACCTCATCGACTGGCTATGCGGCACACGCGACGAACTCCATTGCCAAAGGCCACGCCAGGCATGGTCACTGGTACGCGCCGAATAACGCATGGACGAGCTCGCCCCATGCACCTCAACGCTTCTGCCCTATACCCGCTTACACCCTGTATCATAGGCCAGCCGGTATCGTGCGCCCCGCCGTCGGCAACGTTTACGCACACGACATACGCCTTATGCTGCATCGACGAGAATGGAGTCGCCCATGACGAGCGAATTGGAACAAGAGCTCAAGCATCTCATCATCGATACCCTCGAGCTCGAGGACGTCACGCCGGACGATATCGATCCCGACGAGCCGTTGTTCGTCGAAGGCCTCGGTCTGGACTCCATCGACGCCCTGGAACTGGGACTGGCCTTGCAGAAGCGCTACGGCATCAAGCTGGAAGCCGATAGTGACGAAACACGCCACCACTTCCGTAACCTGCGCACGCTCGCCGCACTGGTCGAGGAGCGTCGCACCGCGTAGAGCCCAGCATGAGTTCCCGTACCCCGTCTCCGCGCTCGGCCCGGTTCAATCTGCTATTAGGCATCCTGGCATTGGGGTGGCCCTTGGCCGTACACGCCTTGCTGCCGCGTCTCGGCGCCTGGCCGTTGCTGATCGCCCTCGTCGCACTCGCTTGGTGGCGGCTGCCGGCCGCGCGCCGGAGCTGGGGTTGGGGATTGCTCATCGCCGGCGTGGCCGTGCTCGCTGCCGGTCACGCCGAACTCGGTGTGCGCGCCTGGCCGGTGCTCCTCAATACCGCCATGCTGACCGCCTTCGCGTACAGCCTGGCACGCCCGCCCAGCGCAATAGAACGCTTTGCGCGGCGCCGCGAACCCAACCTCGGGCCACGCGGCGTTCGCTACACACGTCGCGTCACACAGGCTTGGTGCGTTTTTTTCGCCCTCAATGGCAGCATCGCGCTTTGGACTGCCCTCTACGCCGACCTGGACACGTGGACGCTTTACAACGGGGGCATCGTCTACGCCCTGCTGGCGATGATGTTCGGCGGTGAATGGTTGATACGCCGCCAGGTCAGGAAAACGCCCGATGACGAATGACACGGCGCACGGCCCGCTGCTGGCCGCCCCGTGGCGCGAACGCGACTCTGCACGCGCCGTGGCCTGGCAAACCGAGGCACACCCCGAGACGTCCTGGCACACGTTGGAGACATTCCAGGCCAACATCGGCGCCTGGCAGGCGACACTGGACGCGCATGCCGAGTCTCCCTGTAGCTGGATCCTGAGCGCACACGACCCTTACCGGTTCGGCTGTGCGTTGATCGCCGCCTGGGAACGCGGTGACCATGTCATCCTCCCGGCCGACACGCGCCCCGCGACACTCGAGGCCCTCGATGACCTAGGTGCCACGCGCCTGGGAGATATCCCCGGCGGCCTGATGGCGAGCACCGCCCCGTGTGCACCTCGCTGGGGCAAGCTCGAGGCGGGGCGTGTCGCCGTGACCCTCTACACCTCGGGCTCCACGGGCGAGCCGCAGCGCCTCGACAAGAGCTTCGCCC
Source organism: Chromohalobacter canadensis (assembly GCF_034479555.1). Classification (NCBI taxonomy): domain Bacteria; kingdom Pseudomonadati; phylum Pseudomonadota; class Gammaproteobacteria; order Oceanospirillales; family Halomonadaceae; genus Chromohalobacter; species Chromohalobacter canadensis. The sequence goes on from NZ_CP140151.1 coordinate 988,012, forward strand.
AGCTCGACGCCGAATTGGCCATGCATGCCGAACTATGGCCGCTCGACGCACGCCTGACCCTGAGCCAGGTCAGTCACCAGCATATTTACGGCCTGCTGTTCGGGGTGCTGCGCCCACTGTGCGAGCGCGCGCCGTTCGCCGCCGAGATCTGCCGCTACCCCGAAACCCTGCATCTATGGCTGGCACGCTGGCATGCACAAACCCAGCGCGAGGCGGTACTGATCAGCGCCCCACCGACTCTCGAGCGGCTTCCAGAGACACTCGACTGGCCCGCGGTCGACGGCGTCCTGGCGCGCATTCATTCCTCCGGCGCGCCCCTGCCGCGCGACGCCGCCGAGCATGCCCAGCGCCTGCTCGGCACCGAGGTACGCGAAGTCTATGGCAGCTCGGAAACAGGCGGCATCGCCTGGCGCGTTCAATCCCGGGATACCGGCTGGACCGCCTTCCCCGGCGTCGAGACACGCGACGACGCCGAGCACCAACTGTGGCTGCGCGCGCCCTGGCTGAGCACACCCGCCACCTGGACGCCGCAGGCCGACCGTGTGGTCGTCGAAGGCACCCGCTTTCGGCTACTCGGCCGTAGCGACCGTATCGCCAAGGTCGGCGGCAAGCGTGTCTCGCTCACCGCCTTCGACCGCGCTCTCGGTGAATTGCCAGACGTGCGACGTGCCCATTGCACTCCCCTGCCGAGGCGAGATGGCCGCCTGGGTGCCATCGTCGAACTCGTCCCCGAGGCCGTACCGCACGACCATGACGCACGACGCCGGCTGATCCAGGCGCTGCGCGCCGCCCTGGCGCCACGCTTCGAAAACGCCGTGCTGCCACGCTACTGGCGATTCGTCGAGGCCTGGCCCCGCGACGCCCAGGGCAAGCTCGGCGCGACGTGCCTGTCACGCCTGTTCGCGGATCTCGACGACTCCCGAGCGCCTCGCTGGCTGGGCGAAACGCTGGACGGCCCGCAAAGCGCGCGCCTGACCCTGGAAGTCCCCGAACGCCTCGCCTATGTCGAGGGCCATTTCGCGACACAGCCGGTGGTGCCGGGCGTGGTCATGGTCCGCTGGGCGCTTCACGCCGCGCGCGAAAGCCTCGGCCTGCACGGCGTGTGCCGCGACATGGCTCGCATCAAATTCCCCCTGCTGCTGCTTCCGGGGGAGCGCGTCACCCTGACGCTTGACGCCACGCATGACAGCTCGCATGAAATAGCGCACGACAATGTTCATCACCTAGCTCATGACAATGCCCGTAACAATGCCCACAAGAACAGCATGACGACCCGGCTACGCTTCACGTTCACCAGCCAGCGCGGTACTCACGGAACCGGCACGCTGACGCTGATGCCACAGGAGGGCCCGCAGCATGCGTGACGACGCGCGCCCCTGTGTCATCATTCCGGTCTATAACCACGCCACCGCAGTCGGGCGTACCTGCCAGGCGCTACGCCGTCTGGAGGTTCCCCTGTTATTGATCGACGATGGCTGCGAGCTCGCCTGTACCGCCGTTCTGGAGCGGCTCGCCGACGAGCCAAGCACACACCTGCTCAAGCTGCCGTACAATCAGGGCAAGGGCGCAGCGGTCAAGGCCGGCTTGCGCGAAGCGCAGCGGCTGGGGTTCACGCACGCCCTGCAGGTCGATGCCGACGGCCAGCACGACGCCGACGACCTGCCGCCGTTTCTCGCCGGCCTCAATGCCGACGACACGACGCTGCGCATCGGCTATCCGCGTTTCGATGCCAGCGTGCCGCGCCATCGTTTCTACGCCCGTTACCTCACCCATTCGCTGGTATGGTTGAGCACACTGTCCTTCGCGCTGCGCGACACCATGTGCGGCGTCAAGCTGTATCCGGTGGCGGCAACCAATCGCCTTGTGGCGAGGCACCCCTGCGGAGACCGCATGCAGTTCGACACCGAGTTGCCCGTGCGCTGGATATGGGACGCGCGTCCGGTCGAGAACCTGCCTGTACGGGTGAGTTATCCCCTCGATGGCGTCTCGCATTTCGCCATGTGGCGCGATAACCGCCAACTCACCACGATGCATTTACGCTTGCTCGCCGGTATGCTGCGGCGGCTGCCACGCCTGCTATGCCGCCATGCGCGAATGACAAGGAGTACCGGATGACCCCCAGCGACGACGACACACAACGCGATGCACGGCACTGGTCGCGCGTTCAGGAATCCGGCACGCTAGCCGGCATGCGCCTGATGATTTGGATTCGCCGCCACCTGGGACGTTGGCCGTTTCGGCTCATGCTGGTACCGGTCATTCTTTATTACTACGCGATACGCCACATTCCCCGCCAGGCATCGCAGGATTATCTCAAGCGCATCTGGCCCCTCTATGCCGGGCGTGCGCCGCGCTGCGTACACTGGCTGAGCCTGCGCCACTTTCTGGTCTTCGGCGGCATGCTGATGGACAAGATCGATGCCTGGAGTGGGCGTACGCTGGAGGCGCGGGTCGACGGCGAAGACCGCGCCCGCCTCGACGCCGCCATCCGCAGCGGGCGCGGCGGTCTTGTGCTGGTCTCGCACGTCGGCAACCTGGAAATATGCAGCGCCATGCAGGAACGCCGCGACGACTTCCGCGTGGTACAAATCATGCACACTCGCAACGCCAGCAAGTTCAACGAGCTGCTGGCCCGCAGCAACCTGCGCCGCGCACCGGAAATCATCGAGGTCAGCGAGATCACCCCGGCCACCGCCATGCTGCTCGCCGAGCGCATTCAGCAAGGGCGCTTCGTCATGATCGCCGCCGACCGTGTGCCGATTCACGACGGTGGCCGCACCCAGACGCTCGATTTCCTGGGCGCACCCGCCGCCTTCCCCGAAGGCCCGTTCCATCTGGCCACCCTGTTGCGCTGCCCGCTCTACACGGTGGCCTGCCTACGCGACGCCGAAGGCTACCGGGTGGAATTCAATGACTTCGACGACACCACCCACGTCAAGCGCGCCGAGCGCGACGCCTGGCGCGAACAAGCCATGCGTCGTTACGTACAATGGTTGACCGACCAATGCCAGCGCCAGCCCCTGCAATGGTTCAACTTCTTCCCCTTCTGGGCTTCTTCGACAACGCACACACGCAACGACGACTGAGTTTCACCGTCGCTGTCATCTCGACACGGGAGAAAGCACATGATGCGCCGCTTGATCGCCTACGCCTGCCTGGGGCTCGTCGGACTGCCGCTCGCCGCACACGCCTTCGACCGCCAGGCGCTCCAGGCGCGTCTCGAGCAGACTCCGGCGCTGGAAGGCCACTTCACGCAGACTCGTTGGCTCGCCGATGTCGACACCGAACTCGAAAGCCAGGGACGCTTCGCCTATGTCCGCGACGAGAAAGTGGTCTGGCAGTTGCAAACACCCGTGGAGGACACCCTGGTGCTCACACCGGCCGATGCCGATGACGCCGCGCAATCGGAAAGCGCCCGTCAGGCCGGGCGCGAGCAGATCGCCGCGTTGTTGCTGCGCCTGCTCGGCGGTGACTGGTCAGCGTTGGATTCACGCTTCACACAGACGCTAGAGGGCGACGCTGACGACTGGCAGGTCCGGCTCACACCGCGCGACTCGGCCCTCGCCGAACGTATCGGCGAGATTCGTCTGGCCGGCGGCCGCTATGTCGAACACCTGGAAATGAATACCGCCGGTGGCGACCGCTTGAGCGTCGACTTCAGCGACCAGACGCCGCTGACACCCGAGGCGATCGACGCCCTCCCCGACGCCGATACCCGCTGACCGGATCGCCGAGGACTCCCCATGTCGCCTTTGCCCACCGCCACGCGCGTGCCCCGTTATCTCGCCTGGGCCTGGCTAGTCGCCCATCTGCTGTGTCTGGTGGCACTCGGCTGGCTGCTGCGCGACGGCCTGCCCGCGGACACCCGGCTGACCGCCATGCTGCCGGAGGACCGTCAGGCACCGCTGGTGGAACGCTCCAGTACCCAGCTGGGCACGAGCTTCGAGGACCGTTTCGTGCTACTGCTGCACGCCGACGACCTGTCGAGTGCCACGCCCACGCTGGCCGACGCACTCACCGGGGACGACGGCGCTTCGTCGGTGATCGACACCCTGACCTGGCGCGACACCGACCTCCTCGACGACGATCCTAAAGCGGCACTCGATGCCTATCGCTACCGCCTGCTGACTCCCGAGATACGCCAGGCCATCGATACCGACGGCGGTGCATCGCTGGTCGACCCCGCACTGAAGACGCTGTTCTCGCCCGCCGCACGCCCGGACCCGCGACGCGATCCGTTCGGGCTGCTCGATGCCTGGCTCAAGGAGCGCACCACGAGTCGCGTCACCCCGCGCGACGGCCGTTTGAGCGTCGATATCGACGGCCAGCGTTTCAACCTGCTGATCGGCGAACTCGCCGCCTCGCCCTACGCGCCGGACGCCCAGCAGCGCCTGACCACGGCATTGGCGGATTTTGAGGCCACGCACCCCGAGGCGACGCTATTGCGCTCGGGGCTGATCTTTCATGCCGCGGCCGGCGCAGAGCAGGCCAAGCACGAGATCTCGACCATTGGCCTGGGCGCGTTGCTCGGTCTGATCGCGGTGCTGCTGATCGTCTTTCGCTCGCCGCGCGTCCTGCTTGCACTGTTGCTACCACTAGGCAGCGGCCTGCTGCTGGCGCTAACCGCTACTCTGGCGTTGTTCGGCAGCCTGCACCTGCTGACCCTGGCCTTCGGTGCCAGCCTGATTGGCATCGCCATCGATTACGCCCTGCACTTGCAAAGCCATCGCGCCATCGCCGGCCGTGGGTTCCGATTGCGTCCCCTGTTGCCCGGGCTCGCCCTCGGCCTGGCCTCGAGCCTGGTCGCCTACCTCGCCCAGACCCTCACCCCGTTGCCCGGGCTGCGTCAGATGGCGGTCTTCGCCGCGCTCGGCCTGGTCGGCGCCTGGCTGAGCGTGGTGCTCTGGCTACCTCGCTTGCGGCTCCCCGTCTCGCCGGCCACCGCGCGCCTGGCCAACCGTTGGGAAAGCATGACGCGCACGCCGTGGCGCCTCACCCCCGGCTGGGTCGGCGTGGTCGCCGTCATCTTGCTGGCCGTCTGCGTCTGGCGTCTGCAAAGCGACGACAGCCTGCGGCTGCTCAGTTCATCGCCCGATGCCTTGCTCGAGCAGGAGCGCATCGTGCAGCGACACTTCGGTAACGATACCGGCACGCATTATTTGCTGGTGCGCGGCGACGATGAGGCCGCGCTGCTCTCACGGCTCGACGCACTCCACGCGCCGCTGGACGAGCTGCAGCGCCAGGATGTGATCAGCGGACACGTCGACCTTGCCGACAGCGTGCCGCCGCCCGCTCAGCAGGAGGCCGACCTCGAACGCGTCGAGCGCCTCTATAGGGAACCGCTCGAGACCCTGTTCGAGCGCGCGGGGCTCCCCGAGACGCTGGCCGAACGGGCACGTGCTCGCCTCGACGAGAGCCCGTTGCTGGATGTCGAGAGCTGGCTCGACACACCGCTCGGAGAATCGCAACGCCGCCTGTGGCTGGGCAAGACCGACGACGGTGACGTCGCCGCCAGCGTGGCGCTTCAGGGTGTCGCGGACGGCGACGGCGAGGCGCCTCTGCGGCAACTCGCCGCCGATACGCCCGGCGTTACCTATGTCGATCGTATCGAGCGCTTGTCGGGCCTGCTTGGCGAACTGCGCACGCATATCGCCGAATGGCTAGCATTGGGCTTGGTCTTGCTGGGCGTGGGGCTGAGCCTGCGCTATCGTCGCCGTACCTGGCGAGTGCTGTTGCCCCCGCTAGGCGCTACGCTGATCGTATTGACGAGCTTCGCAGTGGCCGGCATCCCGCTCAACGTCTTCAGTCAGTTGGGGCTGTTGCTGGTCTTGGGCATCGGCCTCGACGCAGGTATCTTCAATGCCGAGCATCCGCGCCAGGCAGCGGCCTGGCTGGCCATCAGCCTGTCCACGCTAACCAGTCTGCTGGCCTTCGGACTGCTTGCGTTCAGTGCCACCCCGGCGCTTCACTATCTCGGCCTGACGTGTCTGATCGGTCTGGCCGCGGTGTGGGGGCTGGTCTACTTGCTCAGACCCGGTCCATGAGGAGACGCAGGATGAACATCCACACCGACGCATCCCCGCATGCCGCCGACTGCGACGTCGCCATCATCGGTGCCGGACCCGCCGGCGCGGCGGCGGCCGCGCGCCTGAGCCGCCTCGGTTGGCGCGTGCATGTCATCGAACGCAGCCACTTCCCGCGCTTTGCCATCGGCGAAAGCCTGCTCCCGCAGAGCATGGCCTATCTCGAGGCGGCCGGCCTGCTGGAGACGGTTCAGGACGGTGGCTATCAGCCCAAGAACGGCGCCGCCTTCACGCGCCACACGCGGACCACCACCATCGATTTCCGCGAGAAATCCACGCCCGGCTGGGGCACCACCTATCAGGTCCCGCGTGCCGACTTCGATCAGCGCCTGATCCACGCCGCCGAGGCTCAGGGGGCGACGCTCGAGTTCGGCACCACGGTGAGCGCCTTCGACGCCGACGCCGAACGCCCCACGCTGCGGCTAGACGACGAACACGGCACGACGCGCCACCTGAGCGCGCGCTTCGTCCTCGACGCCAGCGGCTACGGCCGCGTGCTGGCGCGCCTGGAGGCCCTCGAACGCGACCCGCGCGCCGAGCCGCGCATGGCGATCTTCAGCCACGTCGAGGACGGCATCGAGGACGCCGACTATGACCGCGAGAAGATCCTGATCGGCGTTCACCCCGAAGACGCCGGTATCTGGTACTGGCTGATCCCGTTCGCCGACGGACGTGCTTCGGTGGGCGTCGTCGGCGATATCGAGACCCTCTCCGCGCATGGCGACGACCCCGAGGCACGCTGGCAAACTCTGATCGATCAGGAGCCCCGCTTTCGACAGCTCCTGCACCAGGCGCGGCGCGTGCGCGAGGTCAACGAGATACGCGGCTACGCGGCCAGCGTCACGCGCCTGCACGGCCCCGGTTACGCACTGCTCGGCAACGCCGGGGAGTTTCTCGACCCGGTCTTTTCCTCCGGCGTCACCATCGCCCTGCATTCGTCGCACCTGGCCGCGCCTCTGGTCGACCGCCAGCTACGCGGCGAGGAAATCGACTGGCACGCCGACTTCGAGACGCCGCTGCGCGCCGGGGTGGATACCTTCCGCGCCTTCGTCGAGGCGTGGTACGCCGGCACGCTGCAGACCATCGTCTTTCACGAAGCACCGCCGCCGCGCTTCAAACGCTGGATCAGTGGCGTGCTCGCCGGTTACGCCTGGGACCGCGACAACCCCTTCGTCACTGCCTCGCGACGCCGACTGGCAACGCTTGCCGAGATCTGCGAACAACGCGACGAGGTACGCTCATGAGCCTGGTACGACTCCCTCTGGCGCTCGCGCTGTGTGGCCTGATGCTGTTGGGGGGCTGCTCGCTGGCACCGCCCATCGCGCCCCATCCCGCGCTGGATCAGGCCGAACGTTCGGAGACGCTCACCCGACGCCTGACCTTCATCCCCGACGATGCGGATGCGGAAGAACAGACCCTGATCGCTGTGCTGCGCCTCGCTCCGGACGAATTGCGCGTGGTCCTGACCACGCCCTACGGGCAGCGCCTGACGACGCTGGTGCGCGATTCCTCGGGCAGCCGCTTCGAACAAGGCGACGCCCCGCGCGAGGATGCCCTGCCGTTTCCGCCGGACTGGCTGGCGACGCGCCTCGAATGGTCGCTGTGGCCCCGCTCAGCGCTCGAAGATGCCTTTGCCGAGAGCGACTGGACACTCGACGAGAATCGCCGAGAGCGCCTGATCGCCTATCGCGGCGAGCGTGTCGCCCGCATCACGCCGCCACCGGCGCAACGCGATATGGAAAGTGACAGCGACGTATTGCTGGAAGATTTTCAAGGCGACTACCGACTGCGCATCGCGCCGCTCGATTCGTCCACCGACCACGAGGCCTCGCGATGAGCCTATCCGCCAACCGCCAACCCTGTCGTCTGTCGCGTCCCGGCGTGGTGTGTAGCCTCGGAGACGACCTGGAGACCATCGCCGACGCCTTGTTCGCGGGGCGACGCGGGCTGACATCCAGCGCCGCCTTCACCCCCGAACGCGAGCTACCGTTGGGCATGGTCACGCGCTCGCTCCCCGATTGGGACGACTGGCCGCCCGAGCAGCGCAGCCGCAATAACCGCTTGCTGGCACTCGCCATGCAACGCCTGCATGACACGCTCGAGACGCTGCGTGAGTCGGTGCCGCCCGAGCGCATCGGCGTGGTCATCGGTACCAGTACCTCAGGCATCGGCGAGACCGAGAGCGCCATCGCCGATGCCGGTCGCGAGGGCTCGCTACCCGAGACGTTCCGCTATGCCAATCAGGAACTCGGCGCGCCGGCGCGTTTCGTGGCCGAGCGCCTCGGCGCAAACGGGCCGGTGTACGCGCTTTCCACGGCTTGCAGCTCCAGCGCACGGGCCCTGGCCAGCGCTCGCCGACTGCTGGCCAGTGGGGCATGCGACGCGGTCGTCGCGGGTGGCGCAGACAGTCTCTGCCGCTTGACAGTCAACGGCTTCGCCAGCCTTGAGGCGATCAGCGAATCCCCTTGCCTGCCGTTCTCCGCACAGCGCGACGGCATCAATATCGGCGAGGCGGCGGCGCTGTTCGTGGTCACCCCGGAAGCCGGCGGCATTCAGCTCAGCGGCACGGGCGAATCCAGCGACGCCTATCACATCTCCGCGCCACGTCCGGATGGCAGCGGCGCGCACGAGGCGATGCGCCAGGCCCTGGCAATGGGCGGCTGCGCGCCCGAGGCGGTGGATTATCTCAACCTGCACGGCACAGGCACCCGCCACAACGACAGCATGGAAGCCAAGGCGGTCGCGACGCTGTTTGAAACTTCGCCACCGTGCAGCTCGACCAAGGCCTTGACCGGCCATACCCTGGGGGCCGCCGGCGCGTTGGAGGCCGCGTTCTGCTGGTTGGCGCTCGACCGCGGGCGCCTGCCGGTGCATGTATTCGATGCCGTGCCCGATCCCGAGTTGCCACTCCTCGACTATGTCATGCCTACGGTCACGTCCGAGCACAAGCCGTATCCGCTCAAGCATGCGTTGAGCAACTCCTTCGCCTTCGGCGGCAATAACGCCGCGCTGCTGATGACCCGTGAGGAGGCATGACATGAGCCTTCAGCTTCCCTGTGAGGTGAGACCGTTCGTCCCTCATGACGGCGCGATGTGTCTGCTCGACACGCTGCTGAATTACGATGCCGACGGGGCTACCGTCGAGATCACGCCCAAGGACAGCGATCTTTTCGTCGAGGACGGCGCGATTCCCGCCTGGGTCGGCCTCGAGTGGATGGCCCAGGGCGTCGCCGCCTGGGCCGGGGCCTGGGCACATATCGATGGCGCGCCACCGCCGCCCGGCTTCTTGATCGCCAGCCGGCGTTACCATGCCCATGTGGATAACTTTGCTCTCGATGTGCCGGTGCACGTTCAGGTGACGCGGGAATTCGTCGCCGATAACGGCGTGCGCACCTTTGCCGGCATGCTCTCGACGGTAGCGGGCCAGTGTCTCGCCGAAGGACGCCTGAGCATCTTCCAGCCCACGCCGGACGCTTCTTCTTCCCCTGCAGAAAGGCAAAACGCTCGATGACCGACACCATTCTGGTGACCGGTGCCAGCCGTGGCATCGGTCGCGCCACCGCCCTGCGCCTCGCGCACGACGGCTTCGATATCGTTCTTCATTACCGCTCACGCGAGCAGGACGCCGAGCGTGTCGCCGAGGAGATTCGCGCGCTGGGCCGCGAGGCGCGCCTTTTATGTTTCGACGTCGCCGATCGCGACCAGGCACGCACTCTCCTCGAGGCGGATATCGAGGCCCACGGCACTTATTTCGGCGTGGTCTGCAACGCCGGCATCACCGCCGACAACCCGTTCCCCGCGCTTACCGGCGACGACTGGGACAGCGTGGTACATACCAATCTCGACGGCTTCTACAACGTGCTGCATCCGCTGGTCATGCCGATGATCCGGCGTCGCAAGCCGGGGCGCATCGTCACCATCGCCTCGATGTCGGGACTCATCGGCAATCGCGGCCAGGTCAACTACAGTGCCGCCAAGGCGGGGATCATCGGCGCCACCAAGGCGCTGGCCATCGAACTTGCCAAGCGCCACATCACCGTCAACTGCGTCGCCCCGGGGTGGATCGACACCGACATGACGCACCACCTATCCCAGGAAGAAGTGCTCAAGCTGATTCCCATGCGCCGCACCGGCCAGGCCGAGGACATCGCCGGAGTGGTGAGCTTTCTATGCTCAAAGGATGCCGCGTATATGACGCGTCAGGTGTTACCGGTGAATGGTGGCATGTGTTGAGGTGTGTGGAGAGACTATCGCTTACCACCATCAAGCTTGGCGTGACAGGGCCGATAATGAGGCATACGCCTGAGGCAATGGATACGACACGATGAAACGCTTGGTTCTGACGCTCGCCGTGCTGCTCGCGACCGCCGTACTGGGAGGTGCGCTGCTGACGGCTACCGACCTTGACTGGCCGCTGCCGCCTTCGGCATTGATACCCTTGGGCGCCTTCGTCCTCGCACTGGGCGCGTTGGCGATCCTGGCGCTGCTCGGCCTGGCGTTTTGGCAGCAGCTCGTTCAGCAACAGCGAGCGCTCCGCGACAGTCTCGATGCCTTGGCGCATCACGGACGCACGCAAACCACCGCCTTGCTGGCCGAGCATTTCATGCAACATGCCGAACGCTTGCTGGAGAAGGAAGGATTGGACCCGAACAAGCGCAACGTGCTGCGCTGCTTGTCCATTGATGCGTTGCGCGGCAACAGCGGGCGCGGCGACCCCAACTATGCGCGTCTGGCACGGCTCTTCGAGTGGTTCGATGGCGAGGCACGCGCCACCGACGATGGGGTCGAACGGCGACGCCTGTTGGTACCGGTATTGATGCAGTATGCGGATGTCGCCGTCCAGCTATGCCGTGTCGGCGAAAGCGAAGAGGAGCGTCTGGGCGAGTTCCTGAGTCATCAGCCGCCAGCGGCGACACAGACGGACGACGCCACGCCAACGGAGTAAGCCGTCGGCGTGGCAAGTACTCAATAACGAGTATTCAATAAAAGGAAACGCTCAGCGCAGCAGCAGTAACGGCGACTGGGCGCGGCGAATCATCGCCGTGGTGGTACTGCCCACCAGGAACTGGCGAATGCGGGAATGGCCGTAGGCCCCCATCACCAGCAGCTCGATAGCGTGCTCGCGCTGATAATCGCACAGCACTTTTTCGACTTCGCCGGCGATGATTTGCGTATGCACGGCGCTACTGGTCGGCGCTAGCTGTTTCTCCGCCCAGGCCAGTTGCTCGCGATGCTCGTCGGTGTCGGCACCCACCAGCACCAGGTGGCATTCCAGGCCACGCAACAACGGACGCTCCGCCAGCAATTCGACCATCTTGCGGGTAGTCGGGCCGCCATCGAAGGCGATGAGATAGCGCGACGGGGTCGTGAAGGTTTCCGGTACCACCAGAATCGGCCGGTGCAGCCCACGGATCACGCGTTCGAGATTGCTACCCATGTGCTCCGGCGCCGAATCGGCCGATTCACCGCGCTTGCCCAGCACTACCAAGCGGGATTCCTCCTCGATCTCAGCCAGCGCCTCGACCAGTTCGCCGTTGCGCTGGCGCGTTTCGACCTCGGCGATGCCGGCGGCCTCGGCACGCTCGCGCGCCGTGCTGAGCATCAAGCGACCATGCTCCTGGGCGAGCTTGCCGCGCTGCTCGTCGAGGCTGGCCAGCTCCTCCAGCAGGTGCTCGCGCGAGCCGAGCCCGATGTTGCCGCGCGGGTCGAACTGGCTGGGCGCCTGGTTACGATCCAGCACATGCACGAACGATAGCGGGACATCCATGCGCTGGCTCGCCCAGACCGCCGCTTCGCTCACGGTTTCAGCATAGTTCGAGCCATCGATACAAGCCATGACGTGAGGTGCTTTCATGTGGCGGGCTCCTTCCAATATTCTTATCGGGTCCCATCGTAATGGGGCTAACTGCATGATACTCAGGGCGAGGGAGACTTGTCGTCTCCCCCTTTAGGCACTATCTGAAAAGTGCCTGCGCTCGATCATACGGCGTTAAAAATGGGCTCAAAGTACTCATTTACGTTCTGTAAACTCCGTCTTCTCGCCAATTTTTGCCTTGTCTGATCTTCGCTCGTCGACTTTTCAGACGAGGCCTAAGGCGTAGGCCTAAGACGTAGACCGCGACTCAGTGACCCATGAGTTTTTCCACGGCGTCGGGCTTGTCGTGTACCGCGAAACGGTCCACCAGGGTGGCGCTGGCTTCGTTGAGCCCCACGACTTCCACCTCGGTCCCTTCGCGGCGGAATTTGATCACTACCTTGTCGAGTGCACCCACGGCGGTGATGTCCCAGAAATGCGCGCGGGTCAGGTCGATACGCACGCGCTCCACGGTTTCCTTGAAGTCGAAGGCATCGGTGAAGCGATCCGCTGAGGTGAAGAACACCTGACCAACGACGCGATAGACACGCGTCTTGTCGTCATCACCTGCCTCGCTGCCCACGTACAGGATCTGGCCGACCTTGTTGGCGAAGAACAGCGAGGCCAGCAGCACGCCGACCAGCACACCGATGGCCAGGTTGTGGGTCGCCACCACCACGGCCACCGTGGCGAGCATGACGATATTCGTGGACATCGGATGCTTGCGCAGGTCGCGCAGCGACTCCCAACTAAACGTCCCGATGGCGACCATGATCATCACCGCCACCAGCGCCGCCATGGGAATCTGCGCGACGAGATCGCCAATGAACACCACCATGATCAGCAGGATGACCCCCGCGCACAGCGTGGAAAGCCGCGTGCGTCCGCCGGATTTAATGTTGATCACCGACTGCCCGATCATCGCACAGCCGGCCATGCCGCCCAGAAAGCCGGTGGCGATGTTGGAAACGCCCTGGCCCTTGCACTCACGGTTCTTGTCGCTGGGTGTGTCGGTGAGTTCGTCGACGATGGTCGCGGTCATCAGTGACTCGAGCAGCCCCACCACCGCCAGCGCGGCGGAATACGGGAAGATGATGGCCAGCGTCTCGAAGTTGAGCGGCACATCCGGCCACAGGAAGACCGGCAGCGTATCCGGCAGCTCGCCCATATCACCCACGGTGCGCACCATGGAGAAGTCACCCAGCATGTAAATCGTGGTGAGCACGATGATGCACACCAGCGGCGACGGCAGCATGCGGCCGATGACCGGCACGTAGGGAAACAAGTAGATGATCGCCAGGCCGCCGGCGGTCATGGCGTAGACGTGCCAGGTCACATCGGTCAATTCCGGCAATTGCGCCATGAAGATCAAAATCGCCAAGGCGTTGACGAAGCCCGTGACCACCGAACGCGAGACGAAACGCATCAGCACCCCCAGGCGCAGGTAACCGGCCACGATCTGCAACACCCCCGTCAGCAGGGTTGCGGCGAGCAGATATTCGAGTCCATGTTCCTTGACCAGGGTCACCATGAGCAGCGCCATGGCGCCGGTGGCGGCGGAAATCATCCCTGGACGCCCGCCGGTGAAGGCAATCACCACGGCCATGGAGAAGGACGCAAAGAGCCCCACCTTGGGGTCGACCCCAGCAATGATCGAAAAGGCGATCGCCTCGGGAATCAGCGCCAGTGCCACCACGGCACCGGCCAAGACGTCCGCTCGGACGTTCGAAAACCAGCGTTGTTTGATTGATGCGTACATACTTGTGTCCAGTCGATGAGAAAGGTCAGATACTTCGCTCGGCGCGTCGGGCGACGGCTCATCCGGGTCACGGGCATCGTGTCATTGTGGCGATGTCGGGAATGCGACGGGAACCGAAAAAACGGCCGAACGCGGCCCCATGCGACGCATGTGCGTCCAGCAGGGCCGCGCAGGAGCGAGGAGGTGCTCCAGGGGAGAGGGGGAAACGCTAGGGCGGCGTTGCACTCATGAAATCAATCGGCCTTGAACGGTCGGTTGTGGGCACATGACGCCATGTGTCCGGGAAAGCGCGGGATTCTACCAACTCGACGTTGCATTTGCATCTTGGGTCGTAGAGCCAGACGCGGTACGCCAATCGAATCGCGGCCAGCCACGCTGTTCGGCGACACGCGCCAGGCGGGCATCGGGCTGCGTGGCATGCGCATGGTCGACGTGCTCGAGCAGCGGCAGGTCGTTGTGCGAATCGCTATAGCCCCAAAGGGTGCCGGGGCGTGCGTGCGCGGCCTCACGCTCGGCGAGCCAGGCCTCCAGCGCCGTCAGCTTGCCTGACTGATAGGTAACGATGCCAGTGGGTTCGCCGGTGAAGCGGCCCTCGGCGTCGAACGCCGGTGGCGTCGCCAGGGCGTCGTCAGCACCGACCTCGCGTGCAATGGGTTCGACCAGATGGTACATGGAGGCCGAAATGATCAAGGTGTCATGGCCTTGCGCACGGTGCCAGGCCAGACGCTCGAGCGCGCCCGGCATCAGGCGTGGCCGGATCCAGGTCTCGACGAACTCCACCACCTCGTCGCGTACCGTTTCGCGCCGCCGCCCAATCAACGGCGCCAGCACGAAGCGCAAGTGCGCCTGCATATCCAGCGTACCGGCGTGATATTGCTGATCGTGACGCGCCACCTGCTCCATAAACGCCTCGCCATCCTCTACCCAGCGGCGCCTCACCAACCAAGCGATCCACAGGCCGGTGCAATCACCGTCAAGCAGGGTATCGTCGAGATCGAAAATCGCCAGATGGCGGCTGTCAGAAGGCATGGCGCCTGGCTCCTAGTGAAAACGAGGCGCCATTCTAACCGCTCGATATGACAGACGTCTGTCACACTTCGTTGCGCGGCGTCTCGTCACCCGCCGAGGTACGGCCCGACGGCGTGCCGGACGCAGGCGCACCGTTCGGGGCGTTGCCATCTGAAGACGTACTGCCCGACTTGTTCAAGTGCCCCTTGAAGGCCTCCATGATGTCCATCGGCAACGGGAACACGATGGTCGAGGCATTCTTGTTGCTCATATCGCTGAGCGTCTGCAGATAGCGCAGTTGCAAGGCCGCCGAGTTGCTGGACATGACATCGGCGGCATCGACCAGCTTGTGCGAGGCCTGCAATTCACCCTCGGCATGGATTACCTTGGCGCGGCGTTCGCGCTCCGCCTCGGCCTGACGGGCGATGGCGCGGATCATGCTCTCGTCGAGGTCGACATGCTTGATCTCGACATTGGCAACCTTGATGCCCCACGACTCTGTCTGGGCGTCGAGGATTTCCTGGATATCGTTGTTGAGGCGGTCGCGTTCGGAGAGCATCTCGTCGAGATCGTGCTTGCCGAGCACCGAGCGCAGAGTCGTCTGCGCCAGCTGGCTGGTGGCGACACCAAAATTCTCGACCTGGATGATGGCCTTCTCGGGATCGACCACGCGGAAGTAAAGCACCGCGTTGACGCGCACGGTGACGTTATCCTGCGAAATGACGTCCTGCTCCGGCACGTCCAGGGTCACGGTGCGCAGGTCGACGATCTGCATCTTCTGAATACCCGGAATCAACAACAGAAGCCCCGGCCCCTTCACCGCCTGAAAACGCCCCAGGAAGAACACCACGCCGCGCTTGTATTCCGGCAGGATGCGTATCGCCGCGAACAGCAACAGCACGACAAGAACAATCGGCACTAGATAGGCATAGCTTGCGTACATGGCGTTACTCCTTCTCGATAAACGATGGCGTACCCCAGGTGCCGCGTGGCGACTAAGGGGTTGCCGTCATTGGCTCGACTACCAGCGTCAAGCCCTCGTTGGATACGATCCGCACCCGTTGACCGCGTGCCACGGGCGATGCACAGCGCGCCTGCCAGCGCTCGCCGTGCACCATGACCTTGCCCTGCCCCTGGAAATCCGCCAGCACCGTGGCTTCTTGACCGATCATTTCCTCCTGGCCGCCCTGCGGACGGCGTTGGCGCATCCCCAAAAAGCGCGTCACCACCCACAGCAGAAAGCCGGCAGCCACCAGTGCCACGCCTCCCACCAGGGGCAGCGCCAGGCCTTGATGCGTGTCGTCCATCAACATCACCGAGCCGGCGACGAAGGCTGCTAGTCCGCCGAAGCCCAGCACACCGACGCTGGGTACGAACGCCTCGGCCACGACCAGCGCCATGCCCAGGAAAATCAGTACCAGTCCCGCATAACCCACCGACAGCATCTGGAAGGCGTACATGGCCAATACCAGGCTGATGGCACCGATCACGCCGGGAAACAGTGTGCCCGGGCTAAGAAGCTCGAAGATCAGCCCGTAGAAGCCGATGATCATCAGGAAATAGGCGACGTTGGGGTCGGTGATGAATGCCAGCACCTGGGCGCGCCAATCCGGCGGCTGACGCTCCAGCGTCATGTCCTGCGTGGAAAGCGTGCGTTCGCCATCGGCCATGACCACGCGCCGTCCGTCGAGCTGGGTAAGCAAGTCGGCGAGATCGCTCGCCACGACATCGGCAACATTGGCCTCCAGGGCCTCGCTGGCCGTGAGATTGGCCGCCTCGCGCACGGCGCGTTCAGCCCACTCGGCATTGCGCCCATGGCGTTCGGCAAGCGAGCGAATGGTGGCCACGGCATCTTCGAGTACTTTGCGCTCCATGGCCGATGACGATGCTTCTTGGCTATCTTCTTCCTCCGACGCGCCTTCTGTCGGCTCGCCGCCACCACCTCCCAGTTGTACTGGCGTCGCCGAGCCGAGGTGCGTGGCCGGCGCCATGGCGGCGACATGACTGGCATAGAGCAGATAAGTACCGGCACTGGCGGCACGCGCTCCGGCGGGCGTCACATAACTCACCACAGGCACTGGCGAGGCCAGCATCGCGCGGATCATGTCACGCATGGAGGCGTCCAATCCGCCCGGTGTATCAAGCTCGAGAATCACCAGCGCGGCGCCAGCTTCGTCGGCACGCTCGAGACCGCGCTGAAAGTAATCGCTGGTGGCAGGCCCGATGCTGCCGTCGATACTCAGGACCACGCCCTGGGGTGCGTCACTCTCATCGGATTGCGCACTCGCCAGCCACGACAATCCCAGACCCGCGAGCACTAGGCAGGCCCACATCAGGCAACGGCGCAGCGCGACGTCATTGCGGCGTTGCATCGCGGCTCTCCGAATCTGAGGCGCAGGGCGTGGGACGCGTCGACCAAGTGGTGGCGCCATCATCCCCATGGCATACACGGCTACCTTCGGACGTGGCGGAGCGCGTCTCGACGCTCGGCGACGATGACACGCTGGGCTGCAAGATAATCGACGGGCGCACCCTGATGCGATCGAGTCCTTCTCGCCACCCATGCTCACCCCAGCCATGCTCGGCGTGACGCTCACGGTCGTGACGCCTGTCCTCATGCCCGGCCGGATACGACTCGAGCGGCAGCAAGCGCCCGCTACCGGGATCGTAGACCTTCACGCCATCCGCACTGGCCGTCGTGATCCCCATCACCGCCAACAGCAAGACAATGCCCATTGCATCACGCACGTGCCGATACTTCGTCATGCTCGTCTCCTCGGGCTCGACAGCCCCATTCATGGGCCGCTTCCGTCAGTCTAGTTCACGTGCATCACGCAACCATTCCCATAATGCCTCGCATGCCGGACGCAATGCCCGCGCCTGTGGACGTACCAACCAGAACGCCTCATCAGTGGGCATGCACAATTCAAAGGGGGCCACCAAATCGTCGCGTCCATCGAAGAGGCGCCGGTGGGTCAGAGCAATGCCCGCCCCCCGTGCGGCCAACGCCAGCGTAGCGACCTGGGTATCGCAAATGAACGAAGCACAACGCGCTTCCAGCCCTTCGGATCCGGCCAGCGCCAGCCAGCTCGGCCAACCCAGCGCGAAGCCGGCGGCGTGCAACAGGGTATGCCCGGCCAAATCGTCGGGCGTCTGCAACTCACGGGCCAGATCCGGCGAGCACACCGGTAGCATGACCTCCTCGTTGAGCAGCACCGACTCCATGTCCGGCCAGTCGCCCTGACCATAGCGGATCTCCATGTCCACACCCTCGGCGCTGAAGTCGCCAGGCCACACGGCGCTCACCAGACGCACCGTGACATCGCGATGGTGCCGATGGAAATGGGTCAGTTCGGTGGCCAGCCAACCAGCCTGCACGGCGGGCGTGGCCCGCAGCGTCACCGGCGCGTCGGGGTGTGGACCGAAGACCTCGGCGGTCCCTTCGGCGATGCGTGTAAAAGCCTCCTGAATGCTCGGCAACCAGGCCTGACCGGCCGGCGTCAGCGACAGGCTACGGGGGTGGCGCACGAACAAGGCCTGGCCGAGCCGGTCCTCGAGCAGGCGAATCCGCTGGCTGATGGCCGATTGCGTCACACCCAGCTCGCGACCGGCCTGGGTAAAACTCAGCGTGCGTGCGGCAGCCTCGAAGGCTTGCATCCACAAAATCGGCGGCAGGGACATGGTGAACTCGGTGCTGATGGATGTCCGCCCATGATCGTCAATAAGTCACCCATTAGCAAAACTTGGCCTTAGGTCCGAGATTCATCGTTTGTCTAATGTCTCCATGAGGCGACATGCTAGAGGCCGATTCGCACGACCCAACATCAGGAGGCCGACATGCAGTCCCAGAGCCAATCCCCCGCCGTCGAAATGAGTGAGCTGTTCCCTTACGCACAAGGGCCCGCGTTGCGCACCAGCCAGGCCCACGACAAGGCGCTGGAGGTGACCTGGGATAACGCCGATACCGCGCGTTACAGCTATCGTTGGCTGCGCGATCACTGCGCTTGCCCCGAATGCCGTCACCCCATGACGCGTGAACGCCTCTACAAGCCTCTCGGAGACGAAAACTTCCTGAATGCCCACCCCGAAGCTGCCGTCGAAGACGGTGTGCTGGTGCTGCGCTGGGCCGACGGACACGAATCGCGCTTCGACGCCGGCTGGCTGCATCAGCGTCGTCCTGAAACGCACATCGATGATGGCGTCCCGCGTGCCGCCGCGTGGCCGGAAGGCTTCACACCGGCTCACGTGCCGCATGCCGAGATGATGGGCGGTAACCAAGGCCGTCGTGAGTGGTTGACTGCCCTGCTGCGCGATGGCTTGGTCCTGCTCGACGACGGCCCGCGCGAGCTCGAGGAAGTCGTGCGCATCGCCGAGCTCTTCGGCCCGATGCGTGCCACCAACTTCGGGGCGCGTTTCGACGTTCAGTCCAAGCCCAACCCCAATAATGCCGCTTACACGGCCATCGGCCTCGAGCTGCATTCCGACCTCCCCAACTGGCGCCATCCGCCGGACATCCAGCTGCTGTATTGCCTGGAAAACGAAGCCGAAGGCGGCGAATCGCTGTTCGCCGATGGCTTCGCCGTGGCCGAGGCACTGCGCCACGAAGCACCGGACGTCTTCCTTCGCCTACGCGACACGCCTATCGATTTCCGCTTTCAGGACGAGGATAGCGACATCGCCGTGCGCGCACCGGTCATTGACGTCGATGACACAGGCCGCCTTCGCGAAATCCGCTTCAACAACTGGATTCGCGACACCCTGCGTCTCCCGCCGGAAGAAGCCGATGCCTGGTACGAAGCATACCTGATCTTCTGGCAGCGCCTGCGCGAGCCGCGCTTCCGCGTCGACTTCGCGCTCGAACCCGGTCAGATGGTGGCCTTCGATAACCGCCGTGTACTGCATGGGCGCGGCGCCTTCGATCCCAATACCGGCCGTCGCCACCTGCAAGGCACCTACCTGGACATCGATCACCTCGAATCGCATCTACGCGTGTTGGCGCGCCACGCCTCTACCGCCGCGCCCGCTACTCCGACAACATCCACCAATGAAACGGGAGTTTCTTAATGTCTCATTCGCTGCGTCCCTTACTCGCCGGACTGCCGCTAGCCGCCGGTATCGGCCTGGCACTGCCGGCCCAGGCCGCTGATACAGTCCGCTTTGGCGTGCCGTCGTGGCCCGGGATTACCGTCAAGACCGAGATCGCCAGCCAGCTGTTGGCGCCCCTCGGTTATCAGGCGCAGACCGACGAAATCGGCCTGCAGGTCATCTACCAGGGCATGGAAAGCGGTGATGTGGACGTTTTCCTAGGCGGTTGGCTACCGGCGCAAGAGCCTATGCTCACCCCCATGGAAGACAAAGGTAGCGTGAAGCGTATCGCCAACAACGTCGATGGTGCGCAAATGACGCTGGCGGTGCCCGAGTATGTCTACGAACAAGGCGTGACCTCGTTCGAAGACCTCGACGAGAACCGCGACATGTTCAAGGGACAAATCCACGGCTTCGGTGCCGGCTCGGCCGCCAGCGAGATTCTCAACAAGGCGATCGACAACGACACCTGGGGACTCGGTGACTGGCAGCTAGTGGATACCAGCACCGTTGGCATGCTCAGTGCCGCGCGCGATTCCATCTCACGCGAGGAACCCATCGTGTGGGTCGGCTGGACGCCGCACTGGATGAACCTCGAGCTGCCGATGCGCTATCTGGATGACAGCAAGAACCTGTTCGGCGAAGGGAACGGGGCTAGCCAGGTACTCACATTGATGAGCGCCGACTACGCCGAGGCCAATCCCAACCTGACGACGTTCTTCGAGAACTTTACCTTCACGGCGGAACAGCAGAGCTGGATGATCAAGGCCTTTGGTCTTGACGAGAAGGAGCTCGACACCGTCGCCACAACCTGGATCGAGGATCATCCGGATCGCGTCGAGGAAATGCTCGACGGCGTGACCACCGCCGATGGCGACGCGGCCTGGCCGGTCGTGCAAGAAGCGCTGTCGCTGGAAGACTGATCCGCGTTCGACACGGCACGCAAGGTGCCGTGTTTCCCCCATGCGGGCTCTCACGTATGCTTGGCGCAGTTCAAGCTTAGAGGGCCCGCATGTCTCGTTCTCTCGGAATTCTATGCGCCTTGCTCGGTGTCATGCTCGGCTGTGGCCTGCTCTGGCAATGGCTAGCCATGCACGACATCCTGACCCCGCAAGCGCTGCTTCAACTGCTGCAAAATGCCGCGTCATGGCGTGACGCACCTTGGGCGCCACTCGCCATCATGGGTGTGTATGCCCTCACTTCCCTGGTCGTCTTTCCATTGAGCATACTGGTCGTCGCCACTGGTCTGGTCTTCGGCCCCACCTGGGGGTTCGTCTACGCCATGCTAGGGACGCTGGCAGCGTCGATCGCCACTTACTGGGTGGGACGTGCCTTGGGACGCGACGCACTACTACGCCACGGCGGCCAGAAGCTCAACGGCCTCGCCCGCCTGCTTGCCGGACGTGGCGTGCGCACCATGGTGCTGTTCAATCTGCTGCCATTGGCGCCCTTCACCCTCACCAACATGCTGGCCGGGGCCTGCCATTTGCGTTTCCGCGATTACATGCTGGGTTCCACGCTGGGGATAGCCCCGGGGCTGCTCGGCGTCACCTTGCTGGGGAGCCAGCTAGGGTCGCTGGTCACTGCGGAAAGCCGCGAGGGATTGCTGATCGCCGCTGCGGGCATCGTCGTCGCAATTGGTATCTTGTGGGGACTAAAACGTTATGCCGAGCGGCGTAGAAAGCGCGTGTAACGCCCACCCCGTGAGCGCTCACTTACTGGGGGCTTCTTCCGTAGGTTGGACGCCGTCACTCTCTGGCAAGGTTTGAAACACCGAGCGCAAGACCCGACCGCGATGCCGCAGCAAGCGCCACTCGGCTTCGAGACGCCCACGCACCTTCTCCCAGGCGCCATCGTCACGTTCCGCTGCGCTCGCCTCGGCCTCGAGCACCTGACGATAAATGCCCAGGCAACGCTCGGCACAGCGTCGCTCATCGAGCTTGTGTGCACTGTCGAACGCCCCCTGGCGCAACCTGGCATGCAATGTCGGTTCTTGAAGCGTCTCCAGTGCTTTCGCGAACGTCTCGACATCGTCGCTCGGAAGCATGATGCCGTTGACGCCGTCGCGCAGAACTTCGCGCACGCCACTAGCGTCGACCGCCACCACCGGCAGGCCCGCCGCCATGGCCTCTGCGATGACCATGCCTTGAGTTTCACTGTGCGAGGCGAAGGCAAAGGTATCCATCGCATGATAGGCATCGATCAAGGCCTGGTCGTGCAGCTTGCCAGTGTAATGAAAGCGATCCGCCACACCCTCGCGGGCGGCATGGTCGTGCATCACAGTGCGTGCTTCGCCCTCGCCGACGACCAAGACCCGAGCCTTGGGATGACGCGCCAGAAAACGCGACAACGACGCGGCCAGAAAACCTAAGTTCTTCTCCATCGCCAGACGTCCCACGTGCCCTATCACCATCGCATCCTCGGGGATGCCAAAGCGTTGGCGCCAGCGCTTCCCATCGCCCCGGCCAAAGGCACGCGTATCCACGCCGCTGGGGATCACGCGTACCTTGTCGGGCACCACGCCCCGTTGGGCCAATAGCGCGGCGATACTCTCGCTGGGAGCGATCACTGCATCGCATAACCGCGTGTATTCACTGGATAGGGCGATAGCGAAACGCTGCATGCGCGGCGAGTCGCCAGGTACGTAATGCGTGTAATGCTCGTAAAGCGTGTGATGGGTAAAGATCAGCGGCAGGCCATAGGTTTTCGCCACGCGTGCTGCGGTATCGCCGAGCAGGAAGGGATGGTGGGCATGTACCAGGTCGGGCTCGAATTCCTCAATGGCCTCGTAAAGCTGACCGGGCACCGGCACCGGAAGCGAAAAGTCGCTGCCGTTGAACCGCTGCATGGCCACCACACGCACCACATCGCGCTCGAAACGCGGTTGACCATCCAGCTTGGGCGCCACGATCAGCACGCCATGTCCTTCGCTTTGCAGGCACCGCTTGAGACGCTGCACGGATTCACTCACCCCACCCACAATCGGACAATAGGTGTTGGTGAACATCAGGATATTCAATCCCTCGACTCCCTATGACCTCGAAAGCGCGACGCGGACCTGGCCCGCCGCAAGGCGGCACATCATAGCAGATAGCATGGCACCAAAGGCCAGAGATGGGGCGTTAATATAATGCTTCGGGCACCGCAGCGTCGGTCAGGCTGCCGGCCCACGCGGCCTGCCGAAAGAAGGCAGGACATCGAGGGGCGTCACGCCATCCCCCACTGTTATTCAACAGTCGCTTGCATTCTAGTCTGATTATTTTCGCGACAACCCAAGCTAGACTGAAGCAACGCCACTTTGCGTACGGCTTTTCCCTTGCATACCGAGGAGCTTCTTATGACCTCACACAACATCGCCGTCATTCCCGGTGACGGGATCGGTACCGAAGTCACTCCGGAAGGCGTCAGCGCCCTGAAGGCCGCGGCCGAACGCTTCGACATCAACCTCACCTTCGAAGACTTCGACTTCGCCAGCTGCGACTATTACCTCGCCAACGGCCAGATGCTGCCAGACGACTGGAAAGCCACACTTTCCCGCTTCGACGCCATCTTCTTCGGCGCCGTGGGCCTGCCCGACAAGGTGCCCGACCACGTCTCGCTGTGGGGATCGCTGCTGCAGTTTCGCCGTGAGTTCGACCAATACATCAACCTGCGCCCCTGCAAGTTGATGCCCGGCATCAAGAGTCCGCTGGCCGACCGCCAGCCCGGCGATATCGACTTCTACGTGGTGCGCGAGAATACCGAAGGCGAGTACTCGAGCATCGGCGGCAAGATCTTCGAGGGCACCGAGCGCGAAACGGTGATGCAGGAAACCGTGATGACCCGCACCGGCGTCGATCGAGTGCTCAAATACGCCTTCGAGCTAGCCCGCAAGCGCCCGCGCGGCAAGCTGACCTCGGCCACCAAGTCCAACGGCATCTCGATCACCATGCCCTACTGGGACGAACGCGTGAAAGCCATGCACGCTTCCTACCCCGAGATCGACGTGGACCAGTTCCACATCGACATCCTCACCGCCAATTTCGTGCTCCATCCCGACTGGTTCGACGTGGTCGTCGCCAGCAACCTGTTCGGCGACATCCTCTCCGACCTGGGCCCGGCGTGCACCGGTACCATCGGCGTCGCGCCCTCGGCCAACATCAACCCGGAAGGCAAGTTCCCCAGTCTCTTCGAACCCGTTCACGGCAGCGCGCCGGATATTGCTGGCCAGGGCATCGCCAATCCCATCGGCCAGATCTGGTGCGGCGCCATGATGCTCGATCACCTGGGTCACGAAGATGCCGGCAAGGCCATGCTCGACGCCATCGAGTCGGTGCTCGCCAAGGCCGATCCCAACGTGCTGACGCCCGACCTCAAGGGCCAGGGCACGACAAGGGATCTGGCACAGGCCATCATCGAGGCGATCTGAGGGGGCGCTTGGGTCGCACAAGCCCGGCGTGTCGCCTAAGGTAAGTGGGCACGTGGCGCGATAAGCCACGGCCAAGACCGTGAACGATCTAGGGAGAGGATCATGACGATATTCGAAGCACTGCGCGAGAGTCACGACAGGCAACGCACCTTGCTCGATCTGCTGGTCAAAACGCACGGCGATAGCGATGGTCGCGACGAACTGTTCAAACGCGTGCGCGTCGAACTGGAACATCACGCGGGGGCGGAAGAGCGCGCGCTCTACATCCCCATGATGGAACACGACATGACGCAGGAAAAAGCCCGCCACAGCGTCGCCGAGCATCACGAGATCGACGAGCTGATCGAAACCCTGCAACAGACCGATTACAGCTCACCGTCCTGGCTGGCAACGGCGCGCCAACTGCAGGAAATAGTCACTCATCATCTCGACGAAGAAGAACAGGAAGTCTTCCAACTGGCTGGTCGCGTCTTCGACGATGCAACCAAGCAGTCACTGGCCGACACTTACCAGGAAGAAATGCAGCGCCTGGCGTCTTGAGTGGGAAACCAGCCGCCCGAGACCGAAAGTAAGAGACCGGGCACCACGCCATAACGCAAACGCCCAGCGAGATATTCTCGCCGGGCGTTCGTGTCTTCCGCCATCGCAGGTCGCGAGGCGAATATTACAGGATCGGTATCAGCGGTCCGATGCCACGCGGAAGCGCACCACGGCCTGATAAAGATCACCCGCTTGCGTTTCGAGCGACCCCGCGGCACTCGCGGCCTGCTGTACCAGCGCCGCGTTTTGCTGCGTGACCTGATCCATCTGCGTCACGGCCTGATTGACCTGCTCGATGCCCGAGGACTGCTCCTGCGAAGCAGCGGAGATCTCAGCCATCAAGTCGCTGACACGCTGGGCACCCTCGCGGATCTCGCCCATCGCGCTATCGGCCTGGTCAACGAGTTCCGCACCGGCGTTGACGTGCCCCACCGAGCCTTCGATCAGTGACTTGATATCGCGCGCCGCGTCCGCACTGCGACTGGCCAGATTGCGCACTTCGCTGGCCACCACCGCGAAACCACGACCCTGCTCGCCGGCACGCGCCGCTTCCACAGAAGCATTGAGCGCCAACAGGTTGGTCTGGAAGGCGATGTCATCGATCATCGAGATGATATCGGCCACCTTGCGGGAGCTGCTGCGAATCTCGCCCATGGTGCTCACGACCTGGGAAATCACCTCCTGGCCATGCGCCACCGACGCCGTGGTGGCATCCGAGACTTTATTGGCCTGGTCGGCGTTGTCCGCATTCTGGCGCACGGTAGCCGTCAACTCTTCCATGCTCGACGCGGTTTCCGCCAACGACGACGCTTGCTCCTCGGTACGCGAGGACAGATCGTTGTTGCCGGACGCGATCTCCCGCGTGCCCTGTTCGATGGCCTCTCCGGACTCCCGGATACGCGCGATCGTCTTGCTCAGCTCGAGACGCATACGCTCGATGGCATACATCAAGCTGTGCGTATCGCCCTCGCGCAGCGCGGTGGGCGTGGTCAGATCGCCTTCGGCGATACGTCCCACGACGCGTGCCGCTTCGTCGGGCTCGCCCCCGAGGCTACGATAGACGTTGCGGATCACCAGCAGGAAGGCCGCCGTCAGGAAACCGCCTGCCACCAGCAAGACCAGCGCGTACTGCCACAACTTGTCGATAAAGGCCGACTGAATGTCGTTGGTATAGACACCTGCCGCCATGTTCCAGCCCCAGGGCGTGAAGTGTTCGACGTAGCTGAGCTTGGGAAAGAGCGCGTCGCTATTGGCGTCACGCGAGGAGTACGGCAAGTAACCGCCGCCCTCTTCACCGAGCGCGGCCAAGTCATGATACACCGCGACGCCGTTGGGGTCCTCGTAGTCCGACATATCCGAGCCCGCGTCACGGCGAGGGTGATAGACGAGTTCCGCGTCAGAATCGAAGACGAAGACATAATTGTCACGGTCGGCACCGAAGCGCATCGCGTCGAGATCCTCGGTGGCCCGCGCCTTGGCCTCTTCTTCACTCAGCTCACCTGAGTCGACTCGCTCGGCATAACCGTTCAGCAAGGTATGCACCATGCCGATGGTATTGGAAAGCGCTTCCTGCCGCTCATCGAACATCACGTTCCGGCTCTGCCAGGCCATACTGACCACGATGGCAATCATCACCAGCCACATCAGTGCCAGCGTCAGCCATAACTTCCGCTTGAGCGTCCACTGCGTACGTGTCGTCTCCGCATGAGAACCGTGCGATACCACCGGCGCCGTCGGTTCATCCGCGTGAGCGACCACGTTCGAATTAGTCATTGACCCCCCTTGCCCCTTTTTACGTATTCACGATGGGTGACACAGGAGAGTTATCGACCACCAAGGCCTATTCTTTAGGGTATCGCTGCAATGTAAGTGCCCACTTCGACCAGCGCTCTCGTACAGCGTACACCACCGTCGTCTCTCGCCCTTTGGTCGAATAGGTTCAACATACGTTCATATTAGTTCTACATTCAAAAGACAGGGACCCGTCACACATTAAACTCAACGAATGCAAAGGATCTTCACGCCATGCAGATGGGACGTCGCCAGTTCCTCACCACTTCCAGCGCCCTGGTCGCCACAGCCAGCTTCGCGCCGACGCTTTTGGCACACACGAATGGTGCCGGCCAACCGCAGCGTTACCCGGACGAGACCTGGGAAGTGCTCGATGATCGTTTCAAACCCTATTACGTCTTCAACACGCCGCTCGAACGGCAATGGACCGGGGGCCTTTGGCTCGAGGGCCCTGCCTGGAATGCCGTAGGCCGCTATGCCGTATTCAGCGACATTCCCCGTGCCCGGCAGATGCGCTGGGATGAGGCCAGCGGTGAGGTTAGCGTGTTGCGCGAAGGCGTCGGCCACTCCAACGGTAATACCTTCGACCGTTGGGGGCGGCTGGTAGCATGTGAGCACTCACCCGCACGCGTGGTGCGCTACGAGTGGGACGGCAGCGTCACGACCCTGGCCGACCAGTTCCAAGGCAAGCGTCTCAATGCGCCCAACGATTTGGTTGCCCTCGACAATGGCGGCATCCTGTTCACCGATCCCGGCTACGGCGCGCACGTGGATTATGAAGGCCACCAACGCGAGCTCGAACTCGACCCCGCCATCTATTACATCGACGACGACCTCGATGAGCCGCGACTGTTCTCCGATGCGCTCTACAAGCCCAACGGCATCGCCCTCTCCGCCGACAAACGCACGCTCTATGCCAGCGATACTGCGCCGTCCCACCACCCCGACCAGCCGGCCACCATCTCGCGCTGGCGCCTGGCGGAAGACGGCACCGCGCAAGGCGAGCGTGAGACGGTAGTTTCCAGCAAGGACGAGGGCTATGACGGCATCACGCTGGATCAGGACGGCAATATCTGGGCCGGCGTATCGGGTGGGGAAGGCAAGGACGGTGTCTCGGTCTTCACTCCCGACGGCGAGCGCCTGGCGCGTATTCTGCTCCCGGAGGTCTGCGCCAATCTCTGCTTCGTCGGCGAGGACCGCAACCGCTTGCTGATGACCGCCAGCCAGTCGATCTACACGCTCTACACCGGTGCCAGGGGCGCCTGATCACCGCCACCCACGACCCACGCTGCCAGCACCCGCCCGGTTTTCATCATGAAAACCGGGCGTATCGTGTTGTCCGGCAACGCGCGATGAGCTCAAGGCATGACTCAGAAACTCGCCTGGATCGTGGTGCCCGCGACCCAAGCGTTGTCGACCGACTCCACCGCCGACGGATTGACCACGTACTGCAGGTTGGGACGCAACGCCAAGTAGTTGGTCAGGTTGAAGCTGTAGTAAATCTCGGCATCGTACTCGTGGCCCTGGCGTGGCAGTGGCGAGGATAAACCGGCCGGTGTGGCGTTGTAGTAGTCGACGTAATCGTTGACGTCGTCATTGACGTGGAGATAAGCCAAACCGATGCCGGCGTCATCCTGCGGGCGGGCGTCGAATGGCCCCTCGTAGGTCGCACCGACCGAGAGATAACGATCGATACCCGCTGTATCGCCGTGGTTGGCATTACCCATGCTGAATAGCGTCAGCCCGCGATCGGGATTGCCGCCGCGCGTTGTCACTTGCTGCTGAACCACGTAGTAGAGCCCAGTATTGGTATCGCTGGTCTCCGTTGCCGGGCCATCGCCATAGGCACGATTATCGACATTCTGTGTGTAGAAGCCGAGCTTGTAGGCGCCTTCCATGCCATTCAACGTCGGTGTATACCCTAGCTCCATCGGGAAAAGCGTGCCTTCGGTGCCACTGGTGCGCAGATCGAAGCCGTTATCGTTTTCCAGATTGCTGTCATTGATGTTGAAAGCACCCACCTGGGCATACCAATCGGAGGCGAAGTTGGTACGGATCACCGCCGCCCACTGCGAGATCGGCCAGTTATAGATATTGTTGCCCCAGTTGCCCGCCTGCGCCCCGCCGAACGCCAGATTCTGGAAATTGCTGTCGATGGTGGCGAAGTCATCGCCGAAGGGAATCCGTCCCAGCTTGATAGCCAAGGCGTCATCGAAGAACCGCTGGCGATACCAGAATTGCGTCAGTCGCGTGACTGGCCCGCGCCCCTGCACTTCCTGCACGTTGGAGCCCCCGATCGTCGCATCCGGATCGCTGAGCCGATCGTTGGCACTATGGCCATTGCGGTTGACCATCGTCACCTGAAACTCGGCATCCGGAATACCGGCCAGCTTGTCGAGGTCGAAGTTGGCCCCGACGGCGAACTGATCGGCGTACTTGGTAACGTGGCTGTCGCGGTAGCCTCCGTCGAGAATGGTGGCGGCCTCGCCGACGTAGTCAAAGCTGAAAGCAACGCCAGCATCTTCCAGCGCCGTGCGCTCTCCTCCCCAATCACCGAACATATAGGGGGAATCCGGCGCGAAGGCCGAATAGGCATTGGCTGTGCCGGCGATCAGGAAGCTGCCGATGATGACGAGCGGCGCGCCACCTGCGCGAAGTCTGCCGAACGTGCGCGAGGTCATGATGTTTTCATCCTCTTTTAGTTAGCGTGTTATCAATAATAAAGTAATAAACACGCATCTGACAGCCCGGCTTTCCGGTTTTCATCGTGAGGCCGGGCATTTTCATTACTCCGACCTCCCCTCTTGTGGTCGTGCGAGCGGCTCGTAATGTAGAGCTATCGACGACGCTAATGGCGTATTAGCAATACTTTCAGTCACGACTCGTCCGCTCGCGGAGCTTGCAACCAACACCGCGAACCTCACAACAACACAGTAGGCGCACGACATGACCAACCAAGAAGTCTTCGCCCAGTTATGGGATGACTACGTCGCCATGACGCCCCAGGCGCAGCGCATTCACGATGCCTTTCTGGCCGACGGCGAAACGATCATCAACGACCACGTCGCGTTTCGCACCTTCGACCGGGGCCCCATCCGACTGGAAGCACTCGAACCGCATCTATTGGCGATGGGCTACACCCGCTTCGCCCCCTACGAGTTCGAGGCCAAGAAGCTGCGCGCCTTCGGCTATCTACCGCCCAGCGACGATCAGCCACGCGTATTCCTCTCCGAGCTCAAGTGCGACGAGCTTTCTGCCCAGGCACAGGACAGCATCGATGCGCTGATCGAACAGATCGATCCACGCCACGTTGCCTCGCCCGAGGTACTCTGGGCCGGCCGATTGTGGGCAGCACCGAGCTTCGAGACCTACGAGCAGTTGATGGCGGAAAGCGAATACGCCGCCTGGCTATCGATCATTGGCCTGCGTGCCAATCATTTCACGATCAGCGTCAATCGCTTCACGCAGTACGACACGCTGGAAAAGGTCCTCGCGAAGGTCGAAGCGCTGGGCATCGGGATCAATGAATCCGGCGGCCGCATCAAGGGCTCGCCCGAGGTCCTGCTCGAACAAGGCTCGACGCTGGCCGACCGCCAGCCGTTCACCTTCGCTGGCGGCCAGACCGAAGAGATTCCGACCTGCTACTACGAGTTCGCCAAGCGCTATCACGATGACGACGGCCAGCTTTATCAAGGCTTCGTCGCCGCCAGCGCGGACAAGATCTTCGAATCCACCGATGTGCGCGGCGAGCGCTCCGCGGAGCGTTGAACATGCTCGACGAGTGGCTCGCTTCGAGTCTCGACGCTGACCCCGTCGAGCCGCGCGAAGGACGGGAAGGAAAGGTCCCCGGCGGGCGCTATCGCCTGCACGCGCCGGGCATACTCGAACTGCTCCCCGATGAACTCGCCCCCGAGGCACAGGCCTGCGTCGTCTCGGTGGGCATCCACGGCAACGAGACCGCGCCCATCGAGCTCGTCGGCGCATGGCTGGCGCGTCTCGAGGCCGGTCAACTCAGACTCGGCGCGCCAGTACTGGTGATTCTCGGCAACCTCGAGGCGATTCGTCAGGGCACGCGCTTTTGCACCACCAACCTCAATCGCCTGTTCCAGCGAGGCCTGGACATGGAAGGCGACGAGCCTGATCGCGCCCGCGAGCTGATGGCCGTCGTGGATGCCTTCTTCGCGCGCCATGCCCTATCGCGCGTGCACTACGACATGCATACCGCGATTCGCGACAGCCGCTATCCACGTTTCGCCGTCGAGCCGTTCGCCGAATCCGAGACCGATCCCGCGCAATGGCATGGGCTGGCCGCCGCCGGCATGCAGGCGGCCTTGCATCAGCACCGCCATAGCTGGACTTTCTCGCATTATTCCAAGCATTATCACGCCGCGCAGGCGTTTACGCTGGAGCTCGGCAAGGTGCGTCCCTTCGGGGAAAACGACCTCGACGCGCTGGCGGGAATGCTCACACTGCTCGAAGCATTGCTCGAGGGCCGTCAGATGCCATCGGGAAATCTCGAGGATGTGCGTTTTTTCAGAGTCGTCAGCGAGCTGATGCGCCAGTCGCAGGACTTCGCGCTGTGTTTCTCCGAGGAAACACCCAACTTCAGCGAGTTCGCCGTGGGCACCCGTCTCGCGCATGATGGTCAAGCAGGCGATACCGTCGTCGAAGAAGCGCCGGTGGCGGTGGTGTTCCCCAATGCCCAGGTGGAGCTCGGCGCACGCGCGGCGCTACTGGTGCGCGCGTGCCCACCACCGACATGACCTAACGTTTCCCCAACCCAGTTCCCGCCGCCGTGCGCTACGTGGGCGGGAGGATGTAGCACAATGACAACAATGACAGGACGATTTTCATGCACCAGACGACGCACTCATACGACAAACGTCGTATCATCGGCCGCCAAATCGAGCCTGCTCGGTCGCCCGCGGCCTGCTAGAATCGCTCCCTTTTTGCGCTAGCGCTAGCTGCCCTAGGTCGCCATACCGCGCTCACTGGCTTCTTCATCGCCGCCCGGTGTGCCGACCGTGACTTACCGCC
The DNA here is from genome assembly GCF_034479555.1 of Chromohalobacter canadensis. Lineage (NCBI taxonomy): Bacteria > Pseudomonadati > Pseudomonadota > Gammaproteobacteria > Oceanospirillales > Halomonadaceae > Chromohalobacter > Chromohalobacter canadensis. The sequence goes on from NZ_CP140151.1 coordinate 1,019,577, forward strand.
ACGTTTGGAGCTTTTCATGGCTGATACGCCCATTCCCCTCGAAGTGCGAGACATCACCAAGCGCTTCGGTGACACCGAAGTCCTCAAGGGACTCTCTCTCACCGCCCACAAGGGTGACGTGATCACGTTGATCGGCGCCTCCGGTTCCGGCAAGAGTACCTTCCTGCGCTGCATGAATCTGCTCGAACAACCCAATGAAGGCGAGTTGATCGTGCATGGCGAGAACATCGCCTTCAAAACCACGCGTCGTGGCCGCGAGCCGGTCGACTGGAAACAGGTCGAGCGCATTCGCGCCAAGCTTTCGATGGTGTTCCAGAGCTTCAACCTCTGGGCTCACATGACACTGCTGGAAAACGTCACCGAAGCGCCGATTCACGTGCTCGGCAAGTCGAAGCGCGAAGCCATCGCACACGCCCGCGAACTGCTTGACCGTGTGGGGCTGCTCGATCACGCCGACTACTATCCAGCGCAAATGTCAGGCGGCCAGCAACAGCGTGGCGCCATCGCCCGCGCACTGGCCATGGACCCGGAAGTGATGCTGTTCGATGAGCCGACCTCGGCGCTCGACCCCGAACTCGTCGGCGATGTACTCAAGGTCATGCGCGACCTCGCCGAAGAGGGACGCACCATGATCGTGGTGACCCACGAGATGAGCTTCGCCCGCGATGTTTCCTCGCAAGTGATCTACCTGCATCAGGGCATGGTCGAGGAAATCGGTCCGCCGAAAGAGGTCCTCGACAACCCGCAGTCGGACCGCCTCAAGCAGTTCCTGGCTCCGAAGCACTGACGCCCGACGGGAGAAAATCGCATGATCGACCTGCAGGGCTACGGCCCCCGGCTTCTCGAAGGCGCCCTGGTCACCTTGGAAGTAGCTTTGCTGTCGTTGTTGCTGGCCTTGATCCTCGGCCTGCTCACCGCCAGCGCCAAGCTGTCACGCCACTGGTTGTTCCATCGCATCGCCACGCTCTACACCACGCTCATTCGCGGGGTGCCCGACCTCGTCTTGATGATGCTGCTGTTCTTCGGCGGCCAGATAGGCGTCAATATGTTCACCGACTGGCTCTACTACCAGTTCGATGTGGATATCTTCATCAACATCAATGAATTCATCGCCGGCGTCGTGACCATCGGCTTCATCTTCGGCGCCTACATGGGCGAAACGTTTCGTGGCGCCTTTCTTGCGGTGGAACACGGCCAGATCGAGGCCGGACGTGCCTACGGGATGTCCAACCGGCTCATTTTCCGGCGCATCCAATTTCCGCAGATGATGCGTCACGCCCTTCCCGGGCTGGGCAACAACTGGATGGTACTGCTCAAGACCACCGCCCTGGTCTCGGTGATCGGTCTTTCCGACATGGTGCGCATCGCCGCCGAAGCGACCAAGGCCACACATGAACCGTTCCTGTTCATGATTCCGGTGGCCGTGATCTACCTATTGATCGCCAGTGTCTCGGAATGGGTCGTCGCGCGGCTGCAAAAACACTATAACGTCGGTTTCGGGGAGGCAGACGAATGGAACAACTAAACGCCTGGTTCACCGAACTACTTTCGGGCAACGCCATCTTCACGGCTAATACGCTCGGCTACTACCTCGATGGGCTGGGCAGCACCGTGCGCCTGGTATTTCTGTCTCTGATCATCGGATTGGTGCTGGCGGTACCGCTCGCCATCGCACGGGGCTCGCGTCGCAAGTGGATCAAGTGGCCCGTGTTCCTCTACACCTATGTGTTTCGTGGCACCCCCCTGTTGATCCAGCTGTACCTGATCTACTACGGCGTGGTGTTCATCGAAGGCATTCAGGACACCTTCTTGTGGGCGATCCTCAAGGACGCCTTCTACCCGGCGCTGATCGCCTTCACGCTCAACACCGCCGCCTATACCACCGAGATCTTCCACGGCGCGATCAAGGCCACGCCACGCGGCGATATCGAGTCGGCACGCGCCTATGGCATGTCACGCGCCTTGATGATGCGGCGCATCATCATGCCCAGCGCCTTCCGACGCGCCCTGCCGGCTTACGGCAACGAGGTGATCTTCATGCTCCACGCCAGCGCCATCGCCAGCGTGGTCACGATCATGGACCTCACCGGGGCCGCACGGTTCGTCTATGCACGCTTCTACGCGCCCTTCGACGCCTTCCTCTTCGTGGCGGCGATTTACCTGTGCCTGACCTTCGCCATCCTGTATCTCTTCCGCTACCTGGAAAAGAAACTCCTGGCGCATCTCAAACCGATCAACGGGTGACATCCGGCCTGCCGCGGCCCACGTCATGGCACGCGGCAGGCCACGCCCTCCGAACGACATCCCAATGAGGCTTACCATGAAAAAGCTCCTGGCGCTGACTCTTCTAGGCGTGGTCATGACGACCGCCACCGCTCAGGCACGCGATACCGACGAAGTACGCCTGGCCATCGACGTGCCTTACGAACCCTTTGTGTATCGCACACCGGCAGGCGAGCTGGAAGGTTTCGAGATCGATCTCGGCAACGAACTGTGCAAACGCGCCAACCTCGACTGCACCTGGGTCGAGCAATCTTGGGACGGCATCATCCCCGGCCTGCTCTCGCGCAAATACGACGCCATTCTCTCCTCGATGGCCATCACGCCCGAGCGTGAAAACCAGGTGCTGTTTTCGATCCCCTACTACAACACCCCCAGCGTCTGGATCACGCGCCGTGATCGCGACATCGACATCAACGACAAGGACGCACTCGAAGGGCTCAGCGTCGGCGTGCAGCGCGGCACCATCCGCGATAGTTATGTCACGCAAATGTACGGCGACACCCTCGATATCCGCCGCTATTCATCCTCCCAGGACGTCGCCAATGACCTGGTCTCTGGCCGCCTGGACTTGTCCTTCGAGGACTATCCCCTCGCCGTGGATACCTTCCACTTCAAGGATGACGACAGCGAATTCAAGAAGATCGGCGAGAGCATCAAGAAGCCCGTCTCGATCTTCGGCAAAGGCGCTGCCATGGCGTTTCGCAAGCGCGACCGGGAACTCGCGGAGAAATTCAATCAGGCCATTCGTGACGTCTATGCCGACGGCACCTACGAAAAGCTGATGAAGCAATACTTCGACTACGACCTATCGCTGCCCGTCGGCGAAAAATGACCGTTTGCCGGCGGCAAAACGCCGCCGGCATTCACGAGGACACCCCATGCAGCACCATACCCACCCTTTGCTTAGCCCCGTCCCCGGCACTCAGCGCAACCTGGAGAGTTTTCACTTCGGGTCCGCCGAGGCGGAAAAGCGTGTCTACATTCAAGGCTCGCTGCATGCCGATGAACTCCCCGGCATGCTGGTCGCCTGGACACTCAAGCAGCGCCTGAAAGCACTGGAAGAAGCCGGACAGCTCAAGGCGCACGTCATCGTGGTACCGGTCGCCAACCCTATCGGGCTCGATCAGCAACTGATGGACATCCCACTGGGGCGCTACGATTTCGAGAGCGTCAGCAACTTCAACCGGGGCTATCGCGATGTCACCGAGCGCATCGCCGAAGGGCTGGAAAGCGCGCTGACGCAGGATGCCGAACACAACCGGGCCGAAATACGTCGGCGCTTCATCGCCGCCCTCGATGAACAGCCGGCCACCACGGCCTACGAGTCTCTGCACCTGACGCAGCAACGCCTGGCCTGCGACGCGGATTTCATTCTCGACCTGCACTGCGATTTCAACGCCGTCGAGCACCTCTACACCACCCCGGCGGCATGGCCCGACTTCGAGCCCCTGGCGCGTTATTTCGGCGCCAAGGCCAGCATGCTCGCCACCGACTCCGGCGGCGGCTCGTTCGACGAGTGCTTCACCCTGGTCTGGGAGCAACTGCGCGAGCGCTTCGGCGACCGCTATCCGATCCCCTACGGCAGCCAATCGATCACGCTCGAGCTACGCGGCCAACAGGATGTCGCCCGCGACATCGCCGAACGCGATGCCGAGGCGATTCTCGACTGGATGCGTTACCACGCCCTGATCGACGGCGAGGCACCGCCCCTGCCGGCACTGCCGTATCCCGCCACCGAGCTCGCCGCCATGGACTTCCTGCGCGCCCCCGCGGGCGGCGTCGTGGTCTTCCACCGCACGCCGGGGGAAGAAGTCAAAAGCGGCGACCTGATCGCCGAGATCATCGACCCCATCAGCGACGCCGTACACCCCGTGTGCGCCGAGCAAGACGGCATGTTCTACGCCCGCACCCAGCGCCGCATGGCCACCGCCGGCATGATCGTCGCCGACGTCGCCGGCCACCACGCACACCGCAGCGGCTACCTGCTCGCGCCTTGAAATAGGGCTGACCCTCGAATGTAAAAGCAAGACAGCAACAGCAAAAGTAGCGACGGCAAAAAGGTGCGGTTACAGATAGAGCATCATTTAACACTCGATTGTAGCCAGGCCCCGCTTTCACATTTCAGGCGTTTTGCGTCAATGCTGCCGCTTACATGTGCACTGGAGAGCACGATGGCTTGATCCGTGGCCACGAGCTGGCCGGTGACACTGCCGGCAACGCAAATCGTACGCGCCTCGACACGCGGAGATACGCTACCCGCTTCGTTGATCATGACAGAGTGCTCCCAGGCCGTGACATGGCCTACGATGGCGCCACTGATGACCAGCGCTTCATGAGCACTCACATCACCGTCGATACGCAGCGTCGAACCAATCAGGCTTCCGCCGGACGCGGGCAAACCTTGGGTGGTCTCTGTCGGTGGGAATGTCGGTAAATCAACCTTGGCTGGATTTTGCGGCTGATTCGGTAGGTTGGGGGCTTCTGTGGAGGGAGGGCATTGTCGCTGTTGCAGACGCCAGGAAGACGGCTGGGCTGTGGAGGCACGATTTTTGATACGCCTCTTGCCGTCCAACACAATGATGATGAGCGCTATCAAGCTCAAGACGAAAAATACATCCCCGCCCCCCATAATTGCCCCTTGACCAGCATAGAATGCGCAAGTATAGGCAGGTTTCTACACACTGAGAAAACACGACTAACAGGTCTTTTCGTCAGCTACTCATCCTTTTGATCTCAAGCCGACAAGGCAACATTTCCTGATACCGTCGTTTTTACTTACCCGACTCGGACCTACCCCTATGTTCAGCAAGCACAAACCCGACAGTGTTCCTGCCGACCATACGGTGTCGCCTCCCGCCTCACCCAAAAGTACCGCCCAAGCAGACGTGCCACGAGACAAGACCGGGCGATCCGCTATCATCGGCGCCCAAACCAGCATTACAGGTAACGTCATCGGTGAGGAAGAACTGGTTATCGATGGCCAAGTAACGGGCACTGTAGAGTTCAAGCACAACATGGTCAGCATCGGCAATGCCGGCCGTGTGGAAGGGGATATCTATGCCCAAACGCTACACGTAGCAGGGCATGTCGAAGGCCGACTGATCGCCTCTCACAAGATTTCTATCCATCATACGGCATATATCGTTGGGACCATCATCACCCCTTGCCTGGTGCTGGAAGACGGCGCCGTCTTTCAGGGCAGCATCGATATGGACGCCGAGAACGAAGTCCTGCTCTCTGCATTTGAAGGAGAGGTCGACAAGTCGACGCCTCATCACGCCCAGGACCAGGAAGACGCGGTGGATGATTTTGATGAAGCCGACGAGACAACGCCGTCCACTGAGGAAGACATATATCACGAGGATAAACCTTGAACATTTACCTCCGCGCAGCAATCGCCACCAACAACGGGTAGCCCACGCTGCCCGTTGTTTTGCAAGTAAGCCAGCACTCACCCCCCCCCCCTCGCCCATCGATAACAACACGCCCTTACCAAGCTACGAACTGCATCGATAAGTGACGCCTTATCCGCTTTGCTGACAGCCCCCATCCCGCCTAGCATGAATCTCTAAGGTCGCTTAGACGGCTCGACAAATAACCGATACGCACGGGACTACCGCATCAACACGATATGCAGTGGCCTTGGCGGTAGCGTGTCTGATGACCGTACCCGACGCCCCAAGCGTGACGGAAACCGTCAAAAGCAGCAGGCACGCGAATTTTGCATAACGCGCCGAATTATTTTAGCATCATTTAAAATCAATGGGTTAGATGCAAAACTGCAGGCTAGATAAGATGTATAAAACGCGCGCGCTCGTTCAAGTGGCAAAACGAGCGCGCTAGCTAACACCTGTTATAAAAACTCAGAAAACTAGGAGTTTGATAGAAAATGGAAGATGCCAATAATGTAAAAACACTAAATCTGTATCCGATTGACTATCCGTTTGAGACTCTTGTAGCAAGGATAAATACTAACCCTCCCAAGCTCGTTCTGGATCCGGAATTTCAGCGAAAGTATAAATGGGATAAAGAAGGCTGGGTACGAGCTTCTAGGTTTATAGAATCATGTTTAATGAGAATACCTCTACCCTCCTGCTACTTTGCAGAAGACGAAGGCGGTAAGCATTTCGTGATCGATGGAGTTCAGCGTTTAACAACAATTCAGCGCTATCTAAACGATGAATTTGCTTTAGAAGGCCTCACAGCCTTTAAGGAACTTGAAGGGAAACGGTTTTCTGAAATTGGAGATTTCCAGGCAGAATTGGAATCGACAACCATAAGGTGCATCGTATTAAGAAAAGAGAACCCTAGATATCTTGTTAGGGAAATATTTTCCAGGCTAAACCAAGGTGCAGTTAAACTTTCCGATCAAGAAATACGACACGCAGTATATCCTGGCAGCCTCGACAAACTTCTGGGTGAGCTTTCTCAGACACCATTGATAGAAAGATTTGGCTTGGCTGAGAGTTCTGAAAAAGTAAAAGATAGCAGAGAACCAGAAGAACAGGTGTTGCGATTCTTAGCCTTCAAAGACGATATAGAGTTAGAAACCTTCGAAGGAAGCTTAAGAAAATTTCTTGATGACTATATGGAAGAGAACTCTGAGAATAGCGATCAATGGGTTGATGAGCAACGCAAAGTATTCCAGCATGCCCTTTCCAATTGTGAACTCGTTTTCGGGGACGACGTTTTTACAAATCCAGCTGCAAAAAAACGACGAAAAGGGTTGGTGCACTATGACTTGTTGATGCCTACAGCCGGTCTGTTGAATAGAGATGTTGTCGAAAATAAAGCTGAAAACATACGTAATGCTTACGAAGAGCTCTGCAGATCTGAGGATTTTAGGAGAACGCTCTCAGGAGGCCTTCAAAATAAGTCATCGATTATTAGACGCCGTGAGCTCTGGTCAGAACTGTTAGAGAAAGCAGTCGCATGAAGTACGAAGAGATATTCCAACAGTATAGAGGGTTGTTGTCGGACTTAAAAGTAATCGTCCGAGAATCAGAACTTCGAGTTATCTCTGACGAAGCAGACCCTTTATTTTTGAATAACGTTAACTATTTTGTAAAATCGTACCTGATAAGCATATGCACCTACTTGGAAGCTTATCTTCAAGACGTAGCGCTAATTTGTTCTCAAGATATTAGCGACAGAGTTAAAAGTGCAAAAATACCCCAGAATTATGTGCGATGGCTCTTGAATGGCGAAATAAAGAATAAAGATATGAGCTTTGAAGACTTGGATGTAAGCCCGGACAAAAAGAAAATCTCCGATCAACTTTCAGGGAATCCTCACAAAACAATAAATATGTTTCGCTATTTGGGTGTTGAGCTTAAAAAAAGTGATGATTTCAACAACAGCAAGGATGCGGTTTCTGCGATAGTGACAAAAAGAAACAATATAATACATCATAATGACGAAGCTATGGACATATCCTTTAATGACCTCTGCCACTTTGTAGATGTGGTTTCAAGTTATATGGAGTCAATATTAGATTTGATGTGTACCAGAGAATAACTTGTATAACAAATTCATCAACGGAACCGCTTTGTTCCGCTACCGCTCCACAAACCGGTTCATTATGCAGGCGTTAGCTGCTTGGAGTAAGAATGAAGTCCCGATCTCGCCTAATGCTGGAAAAATCAATCGCCGCGATGCTTTCTGCGATTGAGATCTACAATAAGCCAGACTTCAAGTATCGCGAAGAAACGTTTTCAGTGCTCTGTGTAAATTCTTGGGAGCTGCTTCTGAAAGCGAAGCTATTAAATCTAGCGGGCAACAAATCAGCAGCTCTTTACCGCATGGAATATAAAACGCTTAAAAGCGGTAAGCGATCAAAGAACAAACACCGCAAAACTAATCGTTCAGGGAATCCGGTGTCGATTGGCCTCTTCGAGTGCTGCCGAACAATTATTCAAGAATACGGCGTGCAGATAGACAAGGCTGTTGAAGACAATCTTATAGCGTTAACTGAAGTCCGGGATAATGCCATACATTTCGTTAATGATGACTTGGCACTGGCTCTTAAGGTGCAAGAACTCGGCACCGCCGCGTTACAGAATTATCTCCACTTGGTTCAGTCGTGGTTCGGGAATGTGCTGGCCGGCTATAACTTTTATCTCATGCCAATTTCTTTCTTTCGAGACTTTAATATCGCTAAGGGAACCGCCCTTAATTCTGCAGAGAAAAAGGTTATATCTTATCTGCGGTCCGTTGAGTCGCAGTACGACGATGGTGATGAGCCGACGGAGTATAATCTTACTCTAAAAATCGATGTGCAATTTCAAAAGGGGAAAAGCACTGGGGCAATGCCAGTCCAAGTTACGGATGACAATGACGCGCCAGAGATTCAGCTAAAAGAGGAAGAAATAATCGACAAATATCCTTGGGACTATAACATTCTTACGACAAGGCTCAGCAAGCGGTATACCGACTTCAAAATAAACCAGATGTATCACGACCTGCGGAAATCTTTGGAAGACGATACAAAGTTCGCCCATCATCGTTATTTGAACCCGAAAAACCCGAAAGGTGGTAAGAAAACGTTATACAATTCCAATATACTCAAAGAGTTCGATCGATATTATAAGCGCTCCAGCTAACGAATCGCTGCAGTGGGCCATAGACTTATCCCGGTTTAGAGCGCGTTTCAAAACCTGTCTTGCAGTCGGTTAAAACAGATCAGCGAGCATCCGATCAGGGTCAGTGCATAGTGGATATCAGCTCGGCGCTCGTAGCGTGTGACTAGCCGTCTGAAGCCACTCAACCATGAGAAAGTACGCTCGACCACCCAGCGGTGACGCCCGAAACGTCGGCTGTCTTCCACGCCTCGCCGGGCAATGCGAGGCTGAATGTTCCGCCTACGACATGATCGGCGACAACGACGATGATCATAGGCCTTATCGGCGTGCAGCTTGCGAGGGCGACGGCGTGGCCGTCCTCTTGGCCCTTGAACCAAGGGGACATGATCGAGCAGTGCGGCCAGAGGCACGCTGTCATTCATGTTGGCGCCGGAGAGAAGAACCGCCAAAGGTGTCCCTCGACGATCCGTCAAAAGGTGTCGTTTGGTGCCCGGCCGCCCCCGATCCGTCGGGTTTGGGCCGATGGCCGATCCCCCTTTTTGGCTGACAGGGTGGCGCTGTCCATACAGGCCCGTGACCAATCGAGGCGGTCGGCACCATGTAGTTGTTGCAAGAGAGTCTGATGCAGTTGATCCCACACACCGGCCTGCTGCCAATCCCGCAATCGACGCCAGCAGGTCACGCCTGAACCGCATCCCATTCCTGCGGCAGCATGCGCCAAGGGATGCCCGAGCGAAGGACGAAGATAATGCCGGTCAAGGCGGCGCGGTTGGATATCGGAGGCCTGCCGCCGCGAGAATCCATTTTGGGGTCCGGCAACAGGGGCTCAACGATGGCCCATAACTCGTCGGAGACAATCTTCGAAGTCATGCTCCCAAGCTATAAACGAGGGAGCCTGTTTTCAAGGTTTTGAAACGTGCTCTTAGTGGACACGCATCGATAACTCCTGGACTTCCACCGCCCAAAGCGCTGGCGCGCTTCGGGTTCGCTCCGCAGCCTTTGACTGCTCCGATGGTAACTGAGCTTTGCCGTTAGAGCACGACTAAAAAAAGATATAGCCAAGAATAATGGAAATTGCACCTGTAGAAATGCCATTTCACAAGCGGCGGAAAAAGAGGAAAACGGCTCTGTAGGAAACGTACCTTGCAGACATTTTCGTAGCATAGTTTTTCTATGCGTTTAATAGCAGTTTTTCTCACCACCAATGGAGATAAGATGTGGAAGTAATCAGAAGCAAAGGGTTCAAGGCAGATCATGCTTGGGGTGCGAAAAATATCGCCAATATGAGTGGCATCACAACCCGCTTACATTGGACAGACCAACCTTACAAGTGGCACATCAATGATGGTGAAGAGGTGTTTGTCGTTCTTGATGGTCAAGTAGAAATGTACTATAGAAAGAGCGGCACAGAAGAATCCGTTGTCTTGCAAGTCGGTGATATTTTCTTCGCTACAGTCGGAACTGAGCATGTCGCTCATCCAATCGGCGAGGCTAGGGTATTGGTAGTTGAAAATGAAGGTAGTGTGTAACAAATAGTTACAATCGCCACTCTTTCTGTTGCGGCTTCGCTCTCACTGCAAAGCCGCGCATGCTGTGATCATTAATACCTCAGCCCTAACGACTGCCGTTCACGTCATCCGCAAGCCAAGCCTTTATCAAGGATTGATAGGGCATATCTCGCTTGTTAGCTTCGATTTTGATTCGATCAAGCAGCGTCTCGGGCAAGCGGAGTGAAATCGTCTTGGTTGAGGGCTTCAATTTTGGAAAAGACGCTTGTTTCGCCTGGCTCCAGTCCAGGTAATCGGAGGAATCGTGGGTTTCCCAGAACTCCTGTTCTTCCGCTTCGGTTTTGAACTCAGGCATCTTTTTTAGCTTGCTCATAAACACCCCTCTCTGTGCGGTGCATGTCTCGGGCCGAAATTACCCGAATCAGCGTATCGTCCTTCCTGAGTGTGAACGTGATGTGGAGCAGCCGCTCATCATCTGTTTCACCAAGGGCATGGAAACGGGCCTCGGCCTGGCTGTGCTTGGAGTCTTCCAGCACTAGAAGCGGCTCATTGAAGAAAATTGCTTCCGCTTCGGCCTGGCTAACGCCATGCTTCTCCGCATTTTTCCGGGCGTTACCCTCATCCCAGTCAAAGCCAGTAACTTTTACCCAATTGATCATAGAAGTATATTATCAACATATACAGAGGCGTCAACACATGCCAACCAGTGCAGACCTCACAGTCTTTCCCATTGCATACGCCCTTCGCCAAGCCACGCGACGCTAGGCATGGCGGCGGTGCTTCGCTATGCTGCTAGACGCGAAACTCAGGGCTGCTCACGAGGCGGCTCCATAACAACACACTGCAAATTCCGTAGAGAGCTTTCCATGAAAAAATTGCTGACCATCACCCTTCTCGGTAGCGCCTTGCTGGCTGGCAGCGCCTTCGCTCAGGACACCTTGCGTATCGGTGTCGATGTGCCTTACGAGCCGATGGAATACCGCACAGCCGACGGTGAACTCACCGGCTTCGACATCGAGCTCGGCAACGCCATCTGTGAAGAGATCGACAGGAAGTGCGAGTGGGTCGTGCAGGCGTGGGACGGCATCATTCCGGGCCTGATGGCGCGTAAGTACGACGCGATCATGTCCTCGATGACCATCAACGAAGAACGCAAGGGGACCGTGCTCTTCTCCGACCCGTACTTCCAGCCGCCCTCCGCGTGGTTCGCACCGCAAGACAGCGGTATCGACTTCCCGGCCAAGCAAACGCTCGAAGGCAAGACCATCGGGGTTCAGCGCGGCACGTTGCAGGATAACTACGTCACCGATATGTTCGGCGACGCGGCCGAAATCAGCCGTTACTCCACCGCCGACGATCTCGTCCTCGACATGGACGCCGGTCGTGTCGACATTGCGTTCCTGGACTTCCCGGTCGGTAAGTCCACCCTGCTGGATAGCGAGGAAGGCAGTTATAAAGTCGTTGGCGAGATGATCACCGAGCCCAAGAAGTACTTCGGTGAAGGCTTCGGCATTGCATTCCGCAAACGCGATCAGGAACTGGCGGACCAGTTCAACGAGGCGCTGGCGACCCTGAAGGACAACGGCACCTATCAGGAGATCTACAACAAGTATTTCGCTGAAGCGGCCAAGTAAGGCGGCGTCGAGACAACCAACGCCACGCCATGGGGGCGGCCTACGGGCCGCCCCTTTGCGTTACGGCAAACGCTCAGGACGTATTCGCGGATGGGGCGAAACGCGCAATGAAGCGCGCCATGGCAGGCCCTATTAGCACCACCGTGAAGAGCCGCAATGTCTGTAGCGCCACCACGAGACCCAAATCGGCATGCGTGTCGATGGCGATGATGGTCATCGAGTCGAGTCCGCCAGGGCTGGTCGCCAGGTAGGCGGTGATGAAGCTCGTGTCCATGAGCCCCACCATCAATAGCGCGGAAAGCGCACATAGCCCAATCAGCACTATCGACGCCATGACCATCTTGCCCAACGAGCGAGCCACGGTCGCCAGCGCGTCGCGGTCGAAACGCAGCCCCACATAGACACCGATGAAGCCGTAAGCCAGCATCAGCAAGGGCGCGGGCATCGACAGCGTCGCCCAACCGGCGAGATGCAGCACTGTGCCGATGAGCATCGGCCCCAGCAAGGCACCCGCGGGCAAGCGGCGATCACACAGCCAGACCCCGCCGACAATGACCGCCAAGGTGATCGCCAGATCAACCGTTCCGGCCAAGTTGTCAGGAAATCCGCCCCCGCTACGCGACGGCGTATCGCTCACGCCCAGCCAATGGCTCACCAGGGCACCCACGAGCACCACGCACACCACCCGCACGTATTGCATCGCCGCCACGATACGCGGGTCGGTATCTTCGCGCTCTTCGGCCATCGCCACCATTGCCGCCGCCGCGCCCGGCGTGGTCCCCCAGGCCGCGGTGCTGCCAGGAAGCCCGCCGTAACGCACCAGCACGATCCCCACCAGCAGGCTGAGCAGCAGGGTAATGGCCGTGGCCAGCAGCATCACCAGCCAGCCATCGAGGATCGTCATCAGCACGCTCATCGTCATGGCATGCGCGATCAAGACGCCGACCGTGCCCTGCCCTAACTTGAAGCAGCGTCTCGGCAGGCGCAGACCGCTGCCGCCGATACCGAAGGCGATGCCCACCAGCATCGGACCGATAAAACCACCCGCCGGCATGTGCCAGTAATTGAGCACGCCACTCGCCACGCAGCACGCCACGAACAGAGCCAACCACAGCCCGGCACGGTGCATGCGGGGAGACGACGGTCGAGAAGGCGCAGGAGTCGGGGAAGGGGCCAAAGAGATGCTCCACAAAAGAGAGGCATTATAGCAAGCTAAGGGTTTTCCGCGAGACCGCCGCCGCGTATATCACTGCCGAATCCGGCGAGTCCGGTGCCGTCAGCGCGTTACACTGGTAGCGTTGCCGCTTCGAGGAATCCCCATCATGCTGCTCGATCCCGACCGCTGCCGCGTGGCCCGTTTATCGCGGGATGCTCGCTTCGATGGGCGCTTCTTCGTCGGCGTGACTACGACCGGTATCTACTGCCGCCCGATCTGCCCTGCCCGGCCGCCGCGTGATGACAATGTGCGTTATTTCCCCAGCGCTGTAAGCGCCGCCCAGGCGGGGTTTCGCCCTTGTCTGCGCTGCCGCCCGGACAGCGCCCCGGAATCGCCCGCCTGGCATGGCAATCACACCACGCTACGCCGCGCCTTGCGGCTGATCGATGAAGGCGCCCTGAGCCAAGCCTCGCTGGGCGCGCTGTGCGACCGCCTCGGCATCGGCGAGCGCTACCTGCGTCTGCTTTTCAAGCAGCACCTGGGCGTCTCGCCCAAGGCCTACGCCCTGCATCGCCAGTGCCTGTTCGCCAAGCAGTTGCTGCACCAGAGCGCGCTGCCGGTGGCCGATATCGCCTACGCCAGCGGCTTCACCAGCCTGCGTCGCTTCAACGATGCGTTCCGTCGCCAAGTGGGACACGCACCGCGCGAGTTGCGGCGCACGCCCCGGCTTCCCAGCGAGAACCTCTCACTGACGCTGGCTTATCGCCCGCCTTACGCCTGGGAATGGCTGCGTGACTTCCTCGCCGTACGGCGGATCGACACACTGGAATGGGGAGACGCGCATCGCTACGGTCGTTACATTCAGTGGGGGGCGGCACGCGGCCACTTCACGGCCGAGCACATGCCCGACCAGCATTGTTTTCGTGTCACGCTGAATCTCGACGACCTAGGGGCACTCTCGCCGGTGGTACGCAACATCCGCCGTGTGCTCGACCTGGACGCCGACACGGCTCTGATCGAGGCCCAACTGCAAAAGATGCTCCCGGAGACGTTTTCCCTCGTCGAGGGCCTGCGCTTACCCGGCCTGTGGAGTCCTTTTGAGGCCGGTATTCGCGCGGTTCTCGGCCAGCAGGTCTCGATCTCGGCGGCGCGCGGGCATACGACTCGTCTGGTCGAGGCGCTCGGCGAACCCACCGCCGAGGGCGGGCGCCACTTCCCCACGGCTGCGCAGGTCGCCGCCAGCGATCTCACGTTTCTGCGCATGCCCCAGGCGCGCCGCGACTGTCTGCGTGGCCTGGCGCACGCCGCATGCGAGCAGCGGCTCGACGACGACCCTCGCTGCTGGACCACACTCAAAGGCATCGGCTCCTGGAGTGCCGATTACGCCGCCTTGCGCGGCACCAGCCATCCCGATATCTGGCTCGGCGGCGACCTGGGCGTCAAGAGGGCCCTGACGTCTCTGGACGCGATCGAGCCGGATCTTGCCGCGCCGTGGCGCAGTTATCTCACCCTGCAACTCTGGAGTCGCTGATATGGCATCTTCCGCCTACGCCATCGATTACGTCACGCCCGAACCGACCTCGCCGCTGGGCACGCTACGCATCCTCGCCAGCGAGCACGGGATTCGCGAGATCGCCTTCGTCGACAGTGCCGAGACACCGGCAGCGCCCTCGCCGCTCACCGAGACCTGCCGCGAGCAGTTAAGCGCCTACCTCAAGGGAGAATTGCACGACTTCGACGTGCCTCTCGACCCGCAAGGCACGCCCTTTCAGCAACGCGTATGGGCGGCATTGTCACGCATTCCGTTCGGGGAGACGCGCAGCTACGCGGAGATCGCCCGAGACATCGACAACCTCAAGGCGATGCGCGCGGTCGGCGCCGCCAACGGACGCAACCCGCTGCCCATCGTCGTGCCTTGTCACCGCGTGATCGGGCGTGATGGTACGCTCACCGGCTATGCTGGCGGGATCGAGCGCAAGGCCTGGCTACTCGAGCTCGAGCGCACGCACATCAAACACCATTCAACACGTTAATCGCATCAATCAACGGAGGTGCGCCATGACGCAAGATGTTGAGCAGGCAAGGCAAGTGCTGGATTTTTGGTTCGTGGAGGCGGGCCCCAAACAGTGGTTCAGCAAGGACCCGGCGTTCGACCAGGCGCTCGCCGAACGCTTCGGGGCACTGTACGGCGCAGCGTGTCGCTGCGAGCTTTATGCTTGGCGGCAAAGTAGTCGCGGCGCCTTGGCGGAAATACTGCTGCTGGATCAGTTCTCGCGCAATATCTACCGCGATCAGGCCCTGGCCTTCGCTCAGGACACGCTAGCGCTGAGCCTCGCCCAGCATCTGGTCGCTCAAGGGGGCGACCAGGAACTGCCGCCGGAACAGCGAGCGTTCGTCTACATGCCGTACATGCACAGCGAGTCGCCCCTGATTCACCAGGAAGCCCTGCGGCTTTTCGATCAGCCGGGCCTGGAGCGCAATCTGGACTTCGAGCAGCGTCATTGGGCGATTATCGAGCGCTTCGGCCGGTATCCGCATCGCAATGCGATTCTAGGCCGGGAATCGACGCCGGAAGAACGCGACTTCTTACGCCAGCCAGGATCGTCCTTTTAAGACTGATGACGCTGTACGTGCGATCAGGCGCCGCGAGCAACGGGATAACGCCCCGCCAACGGGGCGGTCAGCGTGCCGAGCAGGCGCCAACTCAAATAGAGAAAACCGAGGGGGAATAGAATCGTCTGGACGATGAACACCGCCGACAAGGCCACCACGTTCTCGGTCATGCTATCCAGACGTGTCAGCAGGTCGCGCACCGGATGGCCCACGGCACTTTCCCATTTATCCTTGAGCTGTTGCCACACGCCGTCGTCTTCTTCACGAATGCCGGCCTGCGTCTCGGCGACGTCCTGGAACACGGCGCGATCTTGGTCCAACGCCGTATAAAGCCCCTCACGTTGGTCGCCAATCAGCGCATCGCCCATCCAAGTGCTGGCCAGCGCCGCGATGAGAACCGCGAAACGTAGGAACGCCATCAGCAAGAACGCCCGACGGGCCCATTCGCGCCAAACACCACGCCCCCAGACGAGCGACACCGCCAGCAACAGGCAGCTTAACGAGAAAAGCGCCTTGATGACCGCGTGACTGGCCATCTGGATCAAGACTTTCTGCATGGCCAGCGAGGCCGTGGAGGCAAACATGATCCACGAAAAACGCTCGACGAGGTCATTGGCGGGGTCCAGCGCCTGGCCAAACTGTACCTGGAAAACCATGGCATCGGCAGTGACGCTCTGCATCACCGAAATGGCCGCATTGAGCGCCTTGGCCAAGGCAAAGCTCTTGAACGCCGTGGCGAGAGCGTCATCCAGCGTGGACAACGCTACGTCGTGCGTGACGCCAAGCCACGACACCAGCGCCAAGATCAATAACGCCGCCACCGCCCAGCGGCAATGGGGCATGCGAGAAGGCGGCATGCGAGAAGACAGCGACATGACGAAAGCTCCCGGGACAATGCCCAGACCCTAAGCTCTGTCTGAAAAATCGGCGAGCGATGGCCAGACAAGGCAAAAATTGGCGAAAAAGCGGAGTTTACACAGGGTAAATGAGCATTTTGAGTCGATTTTTAACGCCGTATGGGTGAGCGCAGGCATTTTTCCGATAGAGCGTAACCGCTCGGTGGCCCGAGCGCCATCGTCATCAGATCAGCAGTTGGTAGCTCAACGCCGAGACCAACAAGGTGGCGGAACCCATCAAGGCGACGATGAGCGCGTGGCGCAGGGTATCGGGTTTCATGACGCGCATGGGACGACCTCGCATGACGGTGGCTCGAGTCTCCTTGATAAGCGATTCCGTCGCCGCGCTCAATACACCTTTGGATTAGACGGCAAGCCAAGCGGCCCGGCGTCCCGAGACATGAGCCGATGCTACCGATACCAGGTACCGAGATGGTATCGTCTTCGCGTTCATTCGCATGCATTCAAGAGGTCGCCCATGTCCAGCAAGATCTATTGCACTGCCCAGTTCAAGCCCAAGCCCGGCAAGGAAGAAAGCGTCTTCCAGGCGCTGCAGGCACTCGAACCCAACGCCCATCGCGAAGACGCCTGCATCCAGTACACCGTGACCCGTAAGATCGACAACCCGTTCGCCGATGGCACCAGCTACCCCATCGTTTTCCATGAGATCTGGGCCGACCGCGCCTCCTTCGAAGCCCACTGCCAGCGCCGCGAAGTGCAAGCCTTCTTCGCCGAATACGTCGAAGCCGAGGATGGCGATGTCGAAGACGCCAACGTCTGCGTGTATACCGATGAGCCGGCCGATTTCGACGCGCCCAAGCTATAACGCGCCGCACCGACGGATGATCGTCCCCGCCATTACCCCCGCACCTCGCGAGGCATCATGAAAAGCCGCTGGGACGATCTGGAAGCGCTACTCGCCGTGGTCGATGCTGGTGGCTTCACCGCCGCCGCCGAGCGTCTGAGCACCAGCACCGCGCGGCTCTCGCGGGCCGTCTCGCGCCTGGAGAAGCGGCTCGAGACGACCCTCGTGCACCGCACCACGCGACGCTTGGACATCACCGAGGAAGGCGAGGCGTTCATCGCCCAGGCTCGCCAAGCGCTGGGTACCTTGGAAACCGCCGAGGAAGCGCTCACCGTGCGTCGTCGCGAGCCGGCCGGACGCCTGCGCGTCGACGCCGCCACGCCGTTTCTGCTGCACCAGATCGTGCCCCACCTCGCCGAATTCCATGCCGCCTATCCCAAGGTGCGCCTGGAACTGACCACCCACGAGACCAACATCGACCTGATCGAGCAACGCACCGATGTCGCCATTCGCATCGGACGCCTGGAAGACTCCACCCTGCATGCTCGACCGCTCGGTCATAGCCGGCGTCGCCTGGTGGCGAGTCCCGCCTACCTGGAACGCTACGGCACGCCGCGCCATGTCGAGGACCTGGCGCATCACGTGCTGCTGGGCTTCACGCATCTGACCCAGCTCAACCGCTGGCCCATCGGCGACGGCCGCACCATCCAGCCCACTCTCGCCTCGAGCAGCGGCGAAGCGTTGCTGCAAATGGCCGAGGCTGACGTGGGCATCGCCTGCCTGGCGGATT
This sequence comes from Chromohalobacter canadensis, assembly GCF_034479555.1. Classification (NCBI taxonomy): domain Bacteria; kingdom Pseudomonadati; phylum Pseudomonadota; class Gammaproteobacteria; order Oceanospirillales; family Halomonadaceae; genus Chromohalobacter; species Chromohalobacter canadensis. The sequence goes on from NZ_CP140151.1 coordinate 1,037,843, forward strand.
TCCTGACACGCGGCGCCTGCCAGGCCGGGCGTTTGACGGTAGTTCTCGACGACGCCACCCACGAGCGCCACGAACCCATTCAAGCGGTCTACTACCGCAATACGGCACTCCACGGCCGCATCAATGCCTTCCTGGACTTCTTCGTCGACCGCCTGACCCTCTGATGCCACCACTCTGTCACATGTGCGTGACATCTTTTGCGTTTATCGCAAGAATGTTTTGCAATTAGGCGCCTTTATCGCAAGGCCGCGACTCTGCAGACTGCCCCACCTTTTGCATTCACATGTACACCAAGTGGAAACGACACCATGAAGATTCTGCTGATTAACGGCGCCAAGGCCTTCGCGCATTCCGGCGGCCGTTATAACGACACCCTGCACGACGTGGCACGCGGCGAACTCGCCGAAATGGGCCACGAGATCCGCGAGACCCGTGTCGACGACGGCTACGATACCGACGCTGAAGTCGAGAAATTCCTGTGGGCCGATGTCATCGTCTACCAGATGCCTGGCTGGTGGATGGGTACACCGTGGACGGTCAAGCGCTATATCGACGAAGTCTTCACCGCCGGCCACGGATCGCTCTATGCCAGCGACGGACGCTCGCGCAAGGACCCCAGCCTTCAGTACGGCAGCGGCGGGTTGCTGCAGGGGCGGCGTTACATGCTCTCGCTGACCTGGAACGCGCCCGTCGAGGCATTCGACGAGCCCGGCAATTTCTTCGAGGGCCAGGGCGTCGACGGCGTCTACTTCCCGTTCCATAAATCGCAGGAATTCATTGGCCTGGACGCCATGCCGACTTATATCGCCAACGACGTCATCAAGGCACCCGACATCGAAGGCCATACCGACGCCTATCGCGCACATCTACGCGAACATTTTTCCATCAGTTGAACGAAGCCAACGCCTGAACGCTAAAGCCTACGCCGGGCCGGCGCCTCAAGGCGCCGGCCCGCGCGTGACCTGCCTCGCCCTCTGGCTTTGCACCTTTCGACGCACGGCAAGCTTTTCAACGAGATGCTAAGATAGCGCGCCCGTTCGAGAGGAAGGCTTTGTCCATGTCCGCGCGTTCCGCTTCCCCAGCCGCTCCCCTGCCCACTGCATTATGGCTCGTCGCCTTCGCGCTGGCGGCCATCAATTTGCGCGCCCCCATCGTGGTGGTGGGACCGGTACTGGAATCGATCATGCAGACACTGGCCATCGGTGCCGGCGTCGCCAGCCTGTTCACCACCGGCATGATCTTGTGCTTCGGCGTGCTCTCGCCGCTGGCACCCGGGGTCGCCGCACGCCTGGGGCTGGACCGCGCCATCGCCCTGGCACTCGCGGCCATCGCGCTCGGCGGGCTGCTGCGTGGCATCGAAAGCCTGCCGGTGATGCTCCTCGGGACGTTCTTCGCCGGTCTGGGCATCGCCTTCGGCAACGTCTTCATGCCCAGCCTGGTCAAACGCGACCGCCCCGAGCGCATCGGTCAGACCATGGGGCTCTACACCGTGGTAATGGGGATCGGCGCGACCCTGGGCGCGGGGACCGCCGTGCCGTTGATGAATCTCAGCGGTTCCTGGTCGGTGCCCATCTTGATGTGGGCGGGCATTGGCGTGGCCACGGCGGCACTCTGGATATGGCTAGCTTGGCGGCGGCCCAAGGCGAGCGACGACGGCCAATCGACACGCATCACGCGGCTGTTCAAGAGCCGCACCGCCTGGACCCTGACGCTGTTCATGGGCATGCAGTCGCTGGGCTTCTACACCTTGCAGACCTGGGTTCCCGCCGTGGCCTCCGCCGCCGGGGTTCCCAGCGCCGCCGCGGGTGGCATGCTATCGATCATCAATTTGACCACCATTCCCGCCAGCTACGTGATCGCGCGCCTCGCCGCCCGGCTGCATCACCACAGCCTGCTGGTACTGGGACTTTGCACGTTGATCGCGCTGGGACTGGTAGGCTTATGGCTAGCGCCCACGGCGTCGCCGACGCTATGGGCGATCCTGCTCGGCGCCGGCCAAGGCGGCTGCTTCAGTTTCGCGTTGACCATGATCGTGATGCGCACGCGGCGCGCCAACCACGCCGCCATGCTCTCCGGCATGGCTCAGAGCCTGGGTTACCTCATGGCCGCCGGTGGCCCGCTGGTATTCGGCGCCTTGCACGGCGTCACCGGCGATTGGCGACTCTCGCTGTGGCTGCTGATGGGACTGCTCAGCGTGCAGACCGTCGCCGGGGTAATGATCGGCCGGCCCAAACTGGTCACGGTGCGCGAGGGTTGACTCGTTACTCTTGTGACTAATTTGCGTCTATAGCAGCCTATACTTGCTCTGCAAGAAGAAAGGCACCGATTATACGGGACACGGTAGTTAGCCCTTAGGAGGCGCCATGTTACTTGAGGACCTACATCATCAGAAGGCAGCCATCGATAACATGGCCCGTCAGTACGGGGCTCGCCGAATCCGGGTGTTCGGGTCGGTCGCCCGCAAGCAGGAAAAGCCGGAAAGTGATGTCGACTTTCTCGTCGACTTTCCGCCGGGATACGATCTGTTCACCCAGCGCCTGCCTTTGGCGGAACGCTTGGCGGCCTTGGTCGGGCGCCGGGTCGACCTTGTGCCCGAGCATGAACTGAACCGTCATTTCCGCCAGCAGATACTGAACGAGGCGGTAGAACTATGAACAAGCCTTGGCAATCCTATGCTCAGCATATCCTCGATAACATTGCCAAGCTGCGGCGTATCCAATCACGCGGTGACCTTGCGTGCGACGAAATCCTGTACGACGCAGCACTGCGAAACCTGCAGACATTATCCGAAGCCACACAAATGCTGCCCGATGATTTAAAGCAGGAATACCCACAGATACCTTGGCGAGAAATTAGCGGCTTCCGCAATATTCTGGTGCATAACTATCTGGGCAACATCGACCCTTTAACGGTTATCAAGGTTATGGACCAGCACTTGCATCCTCTTGAGGAGTGCCTCGAGGACATGCTCGAAAAAAGGTCGGAGTCTTGAACTACCAGATCGTCGATGCCTTCTTGTCACAAGCGGCGATATGGCATCGAGCTTCCTGAACGATTCTACCCATTAAAGGCTTCATTTCACTACCGTTCTCGAGGAATGCCCTTGGACTGGAACATTACCTACACCTGGCTGGCCATCGCTCTGCTTTTGGGCCTTGCGGAGCTAACCTCAGGCGCACTAGTGCTGCTCGCCCTGGCCGTCGCGGCGGCGCTGACGGCACTCTTGGCCTGGCTCGGTGTCAGCCTCGCTTGGCAACTGCTGGGGCTGGGCGTCTTCGCCGGCCTGCTGTTGCCACTGACCATCAAAGTGATCCGCCCCTGGTTCTCGCCCCATGGCGTCGCCTACGGAACGACCGGCACGGGCGTCGAGAAAGGCAATGAATATCATACGCTCAAGCGCGATTTCGATGGCGCGACCGGCATCAAGATCAACGGCGATTTTTATCGATTGAGAGTTGCCGAGTCCAACACGACCGAACTGTCTTTAAACAGCCGAGTCGTTTTCCAGCGCTTCGATGGCACCACCGCCATCGTCACGCTAGCATCGCCACAGGAGCAGTAAGCATGGATTCATTTCTAACACCGGGGCTAATTCTCAGCCTGATCGTCGTTGCAATCGGCATTGTGATCATCGTCAAAGGGCTGGTGATCGTTCGACAGTCCGAGGTGATGGTGATCGAGCGATTGGGCTCGTTCAACCGGCTTCTCGAGAGCGGCATCAACATCATCATTCCGTTCATCGAGCAGCCCCGCGCCATCAGCATGATCCGCTACCGCAAACAGGGTGAAGAGTACTACCCGATCGCCACCGACGAGACCCGCATCGATCGCCGCGAGACGGTGATGGATTTTCCCGGTCAGCCGGTGGTGACCACCGATAACGTGACGGTCACCATCAACGGCGCCCTCTACTACCAGATCATCGACCCCAAGCGCGCTGTCTATGAAGTCGCCAACATGAGTCAAGCCGTCGAGGTCCTGGCCAAGACCACGCTGCGTTCGGTAGTGGGCAAGATGGAGCTGGACAAGCTTTTCGAATCTCGTGCCGAGGTCAACAACGCGATCCAATCCGCCATGGAAGAACCCGCTTCCAAGTGGGGCGTCAAGATCTCTCGCGTCGAGGTGCAGGACATCGCCATGCCCGAGGAAGTCGAGGGTGCCATGCGTCTACAGATGGCGGCCGAGCGTAAGCGGCGCGCGACGGTAACCGAAGCCGAGGGCGAGAAATCCGCCGCCATCGCAATGGCCCAGGGCCAGCGTGAGTCATCGATCCTCAATGCCGAAGGCGACAAGCAATCCGCCATTCTGCGTGCCGAGGGCGAACAGGAGTCCATAAAACTGGTGCTCAATGCCATCGGCGACAGTGAGGACGACAAGCGTACCGTCGTGGGCTATCTGCTCGGCCAGAGCTACATCAAGGCGCTACCCACCATGGCCCAGGAAGGTGAACGCGTGTTCGTGCCTTACGAATCTTCCGCCTTGCTGGGCTCCATGGGCATGTTCCGAGAAATGGCCGGCTCACCGGAAGATGTCGTGAGCCAGCACGTCAAGAACCGCCAGGATGGAACTGACCTGCGCAACGGCATGGTCGGCGGCGCTGCTAGCAGTAGCTGACTCAGGCCGTGGAGACATCCAGCCGCCGACTCATGACGGTCACGACGCGTGCGCGGATTACGATACATCTCCATGCGTATCAATATGCGGCGCTAAAAGCACACTAGCACCTCAGTGGGAGGGAACTTGTTCCCGATTGAACTCAGTTACTCTCAATCGCGAATAAATTCGCTCCCACTAATAAAAATTTCCCCCGTTACGCCTAGCCTCCTCCCAACTGAAACGGATATACCGCGCCGATACCCAGTAGCTGCGTCAGTTCGTCAAGGGCGGTCAGCGATTCCTGGGCGAGTTGCGGGTCGGCGAGATCCTCGGGCGCTAGTCGATCACGATAATGCCGCTCGACCCAGGCCGTCAGGTCGCCATGCAGGGCTTCGTCGAGCAATACGCGGCCACCCAGCGCCTGACGTTCGGCTGACGAGAGCGCGACCCGCAGGCGAAGGCACGCCGGACCACCGCCGTTGCGCATGCTCTGCTTGACGTCCTTGACCAGTACCTCGCTGATCGGGTTGTACCCCGCCAGCAGCAGGTCCTGAATCGTGCGCCACACGGTTTCGTTCTCCTGACACTCGCCGGGCACGACCAGTGTCATGCTGCCGTCGGGGTTGGAGAGTAACTGCGAGTTGAATAGATACGTCGACACCGCATCCTCGAGGCTGACCGCCTCGCTCGGTACCCGCACCGGGATCAGTGGCGTCGACATCCGGGCGCGCAGCGCCTCCAGCGTGGCCTCCTCATCCCGAAACGCCATGTCGTGATAGAGCAGCACCGGGCCGTTGCCGACGGCGATGACGTCGTTATGGAAGACACCGGCGTCGATGGCGTCGGGGTTTTGCTGAGCGAACACGGTCTGTGCGTCGCTCAAGCCATGCTGCCGAGCAATCGCTTGACTGGCCTCCAGCGTCTGGCGTGCGGGATAACGCGTGGGGCCGTGTTGGCCACCGAACGCCTGGCGCCCGTAGACGAACAGATGCACGCCAGGCTCGCCATGACCATTATCTCCAGACCCAGCGCACAGCCGGGTGTGATTGGCCGCACCCTCGTCGGAGAAGGCGGGCGTCGCCGGCAATACCGGATGATGAGCGAAGTGCGCTGGGTCGTGGAACATCGCCGCCAGCACGCGCGCGGTAGTGCGCGGTTCGAGATAGCGATGAAAGCTGGATTGCAGGTTCGCGGCGGTGAAATGAACGCGGCCATCCGAGGCATCCGCACTCGGTGTCACGGTCGCCGCGTTGGCGGTCCACATCGATGAGGCCGAGCACACCGCACGCAGCAGCTGCGGTGCCTCCTGCGCCGCTCGCGCCAACACGCTGGCATCGTCACCGGTGAAGCCGAGATCGCGCAGCGCGCCCAAATCGGGGCGCTGCTGAGGCGGCAACACGCCCTGCGCGTAGCCGGCCTCCATCAACGACTTCATCTTGTCGAGCCCTTGCAACGCCGCCTCACGCGGATTGGCGGTCAGCCCACCGTGGCGCATCGAGGCCACGTTGCCATGCGCCAGCCCGGCATAGTTGTGGGTCGGCCCCACCAGGCCGTCGAAATTGACCTCGCGTACTTCCTCGCTCATAGCACCACCCCCGGCGGCAGAGTATCGGGGAGACTGAGCGTTTCGGTCTCCATCGAAGCTACCGGATAGGCGCAGTAATCGGCGGCATAATAGGCGCTGGGACGGTGGTTGCCGCTGTCGCCGATGCCGCCGAAGGGCGCGTCGCTGGAGGCGCCGGTGGTCTGGCGGTTCCAGTTGACGATGCCAGCACGGATACGCAGCAGGAAGTCGTCCCAGTCGGCCTGCTCACCGCCGATCAAGCCCGCAGACAGGCCATAACGGGTATCGTTGGCCAGGGCGATGGCTTCGTCCCAATCATGGTAACGATGTACCTTGAGCAACGGCCCGAAGTGCTCCTCGTCGGGCACCTCGCAGCCGGTGACGTCGATCAGCCCCGGGGATAACAGGCTGGTGCCCTCTTCCAGGCGGCGCATGCTGCTCAATACCCGGCCGCCGCGTGCGACGAAATCATCCTGGGCGGCCAGCAGGCCATCCGCTGCCTCGACACTGGCCAACCCGGCATAAAACGGCGCAGGCTCGCTGAACGGCCCCGCCACGCGCAGCGCACCAATGGCACGCACCAAGGCGTCGAGCAGCGCATCGCCCGCCGCGCCGTGAGGCACGATCAAGCGACGCGCACAGGTGCAACGCTGGCCGCCGGAGGCGAACGCCGACTGCAAGATCGACAATACTGCCGCCTCCTGGTCCGGCACGTCCTTGACCACCAGCGGATTGTTGCCGCCCAGTTCCAACGCCAGGATCTTGTCGACCTGACCGCCGAACTGGCGATGCAGAAGCCCGCCGACCTTGGCACTGCCGGTGAACAGCAGACCGTCGATGTCGGCGCTTCCGGCCAGCGTCTGGCCGACCTCGGCCGCGCCCTGCACCAGATTGATCACGCCAGCGGGCAGGCCCGCTTCGAGCCAGCATTGCAGCGTCAGATCGGCGGTCATCGGCGTCTGCTCGCTGGGCTTGAAGACCACCGCGTTGCCGGCCAGCAGTGCCGGGACGATGTGCCCGTTGGGCAGGTGTCCGGGAAAGTTGTAAGGGCCGTACACCGCCAGCACGCCGTGCGGGCGGTGGCGCAGCACCGCGCGACTGCCACCGACATCCCGCGAACGTTCGCCGGTGCGCTCGTGATAAGCGGTAATCGAGATGGCGACCTTGCCGATCATCGCACCGATCTCGGTACGCGCTTCCCAGAGCGGCTTTCCGGTTTCATGTGCAATGCTCGTCGCCAGCGCCTCACGATTGGCTTCCAGACGCTCGCGGAAACGCTCGACCACGGCCTGACGTTCCTCGAAGCTGTGACGCGCCCAGGCAGGGAACGCCCGCCGTGCACTGGCTACCGCCGCTTCGACTTGGGCCGCACTGGCCGCGCTGGCGCTCCATAGCGTCTCGCCGGAGACGGGGTCAGTCTTATCGAAACGCGCTGCGTCACCCTCGACCCAAGCGCCGTCGATCAGCAATTGCTGCTTGGCGTGCATAGTTCGCTCCTGATTCATTTGTAAGCTACGAGCTACGAGCTACGAGCTACGAGCTACGAAAAACAGTATTCGGCCACGCTGAAAGTTCGCCATCCTTTTCCCGAAGCCCGATGCCCGTCGCTGACAGCTTATGACTTCTCACGCCCGGCGCAGCCGAGTTACGTCTCGAGCAGGCGCAAGCGGTCACCCGCAGCGATGCCGAGACGCCGGGCTTCATCCACGGTCAATGTGAGCACGCCGTCTGCGCTGGGCCCGCGGCCGATCCAGGCGGCCCGGAAGTCGCTAATACTACTCGTCGCCACCAACCAGGTCGGGCGTTCAACGCTGGCGGCCTCGTCCACGATCTCTACGGGATAGGAAGCCGAGTCGCGTACCGCGCGTACATCGTCGATATAGGCCTCCACCGTGGGGCCGCCATCGAAGATGTCGATGTAGCCTTCCCAGCGCAGCCCTTCCTTCTTGAGCATTTCCAGCGCCGGGCGGGTGTGCTCGTGAACGGCGCCGATGCAGGCCCGCGCTTCTTCGGAAAGAAACGGCGTGTAGATCGGGAACTTGGGCATCAGCTCGCCGATGAAGCTCTTCTGCCCGAGGCCGGTGAGACGGTCGGCTTCGTTGAAATTCATGGGAAAGAAGTGGCTGCCCAGGCACTCCCAGAACGCACTGGTTCCGTTCTCGTCGAAGCGCCCGCGCATCTCGGCGAGCACCTTGTCGGGGAAGCGATCGCGAAACTCGGCGATGAACAACCAGCGCGCCTTGGACAGCAAGGCGCCGTTACGATCGCACCGGTATTCGGGGCGCAGATACAGCGAGCAGACTTCGGCGTCGCCGGTATGATCGGAGCTGAGAAACAGCGTATCGATGGTGCGGTGCAGGTCGAGCTGCACCGACGAATGCGCCAGCGTGCCCAGGCGATAGTTGTAGAACGGCACTTCACGGCCGACCTGGGCCTCGATGGCGCAGCATCCAGCCAATTCGCCATTGGTATCGTCTTCGAGCACGAAGAAATACAGCCGATCGTCGATGGCGCTGCGTTCCTCGAAGGCACTGACCGCATGTTCGATCTTGGCGGCGAGGAAGTCGCGATTGTCGGGCAGCGAGGTGAACCCCACGCCGGTCTGCCAAGCCAGGGCTTGCAGATCGCCGATGTCACGGCGTTCGATGGGCCGAATGCGCATCAGGTTTCTCCCTCGTCGAACTCATCCAGGACGGTGGGCAACGCCAATGGCGCAGCCAGGACCGCGCGACCTTCCTCGACCCCCAGCAACTCGGCATGTTCAGGCGTGAGCATCAACTGCCCAGTGGGCGACAGCGCATAGCGCGCCACCAGGCAGCGAAAGCCGCCTAGCTGCTGATTGGCAATCAACGCCGGTTCGGCATCCGGCAGCACGTTGCCAGGACGCAAGCGCACCGGATGCCAACTGGCTTGGGACACGCTCTGCAGACGGTCGCGCTCGCCACGCACCACCGGTCCGCCATCGAAGATATCCACATGCCGTGAGCGCACGAAGCCTTCGCCGAGCATCTCTTCGAGGGCTCCCTCGTGATCGGGATGCTCGCGGCCGATGGCGGCACGCGCCTGAGGCGTGAGCAAGGGCAGATAGAGCGGGAATTGCGGCATCACCTCGGCGATGAAGCTCTTCGAGCGTACCCCGGCCAGCAGGTTGATCTCCTGAAATCCACGCGCGAAGAAGTGCCGCCCGACGCTGTTCCAGAACGGCGACTCGCCCTCGGCATCGAGATAGCCCGGGAAGGCCACCGCCAGAATCGATGCGAAGCGCTCCGGATACTGCGCGATGAACATCAACCGCGCGCGCCGCAACAGGCTCTCGGCGCTGGTGCCTTTGTAACGGGCGTCCAGCGACAGCGCGCACAGCAGCGTGGTCTCCGAGGTCTCGTGCGACAGCGACAGAGTCTGCACCTCGCGGCGCACGTTGAGCTGCTGCGAGGCGTGGATCAGGGTTTCCTGACGATAGGTGTAATACGCATCCATGGCGCCCGCCTGGGCACGAATGCTGGCGGTCCCCACTACCTCGCCAAGCTCGAGATCCTCGAGCACGAAGGTATAGGCCTCGTCGTCGGGAAAATCGACCTCGCGCGCCAGGGCCCGCGTCGAGCGCGCGATACGCTCCTCAAGGCGGTCGCGATGCGCCGGCAGATTGGTCAGGCGCGGCGTGGCACTGCCCGCCAGGCGCTCCAGTGCCGGCAAGTCGCGGGGTTGAACGGGGCGAACGACAAGCATGGCAATGTCTCTCGGTTGCGGGTTCATGCGTCCTGCACGAGTCGCGCCACGGCGCGTTCCAGGCGGGCCATCCCTTCACGTACTTCCGCGTCGGAGATCACCAGCGACGGCGCCATGCGCAGCACGTTGGGGCCGGCGACCAGCGCCATCAGCCCTTCTTCCATGGCCAGCGGCAGGATCTCCTTGGCACGCCCTTCATACGCCGGCGCCATTTCAGCCCCGAGCAACAGCCCCAGGCCGCGTACTTCCTTGAAGATGCCGTACTCGCGGTTGATCGCCTCGAGGTGCTCCTTGAACAACGCATGGCGATGCATGACGCCTTCCAGCACCTCGGGGGTATCAATGGTTTCCACCGCCGCCAGGGCCACCGCGCAGGCCAACGGGTTGCCACCATAAGTGGAACCATGAGTGCCTACCGCCAGCGATGGTGCCACACGATCGGTGGTCAGCATGGCGCCAACCGGGAAACCGCCACCCAGTGCCTTGGCACTGGTCAGGATGTCGGGCGTCACGCCGTAGTGCATGTACGCATAGAGATGCCCGCTGCGGCCCACGCCCGATTGCACTTCGTCGAACACCAGTAGCGCCTGATGCTCGTCGCATAGCGTGCGCAGGCCGCTCAGGAAGTCAGGGTCGGCGGGGACTACGCCGCCTTCGCCCTGCATAGGCTCGACCACCACGGCACAGGTCTCGTCGTCGATCAGCGCGCGTACGCTGTCGAGGTCGTTGTACACGGCATGCTCGATACGCCCAGGGATAGGCCCAAAGCCTTCGGAATACTTGGGCTGCCCGCCGACACTAACCGTGAACAACGTCCGGCCGTGGAACGACTGGCGGAAAGAGATGATCTTGTCCTTTTGCGCGCCGTGCGTGTCGTACGCCCAGCGACGGGCCAGCTTGAAGGCTGCCTCGTTGGCCTCACCACCGGATGAACAGAAATACGCCTTGTCGGCGAAGGACCGCTCGACGAGCGACTTGGCCAAGGCCAGCGCCGGTTCATTGGTGTAGACATTGGAGAGGTGCCACACCTTGTCGGCCTGAGTCTTGAGCGCCGAGACCAGCGCAGGATGACAATGCCCCAGTGCGTTGACCGCGATCCCGCCGGCGAAATCGATGTATTCACGCCCGTCCTGGTCCCACAGACGGCTGCCCTCGCCGCGCACCGGAATCGTCCGCTGCGGGGAATAGTTGGGCACCATGTAGCGGTCGAAATCGTCGCGGGTCGGTGACTGGGACATCGTGTCGGTCCTCCTGGGTGGGTCAACGAATACGGTAGGTTGGCATTGAGTATACGAGGATGGGCGGCACCGGGTCTTTCAGCGATGTGACGACGAATTATGAAAAGAGGTTGAGATTTGGCGTCTACGCCCCGACTAACTTGTTTGCAGGCTCATGGTCGCGTCATCACGACGCGAAGAGCCACATCGGACACACGAGGCGCTACAAGGAGACGCACCATGCAGATCGATCTCAGCGGCAAGTCCGCCATTGTCACCGGTTCCACCGCCGGCATCGGCTTCGCCATCGCCCAGGGGCTGGCCGAGGCCGGTGCCGCAGTCACCTTGACCGGACGCACCCAGACACGCGTAGACGCGGCAGTGAGCGATCTAAAAGCCGCGGTCTCGGGAGCCAATATCTCCGGCGTCGCCGCCGATCTGGGCAGCGCCGAAGGCTGCCAGGCGCTGATCGACGCACGCCCGGACACCGATATTCTGATCAACAACGTGGGGATCTTCGGGCCGCAGGATTTCTTCGAAACCGACGACGAGACCTGGGAGCAGTTCTTTCAGGTCAATGTGATGAGCGGCGTGCGGCTATCGCGTCATTACGCCCAGGGAATGAAGTCACGCGGTTGGGGCCGTATCCAGTTCCTGTCCAGCGAATCGGCGCTGAACATCCCCTCCGAGATGGTCCACTACGGCATGACCAAGTCCGCCGTGCAGTCGATTTCGCGCGGTCTGGCCAAGGTACTGGCGGGGACCGGCGTGACCGTCAACGCGGTACTGCCGGGGCCGACGCGCTCCGAAGGCGTGGTCGACATGATCGCCCAACTGGCCGAGCAGGAAGGCGTGTCCCAGGAGGAAATGGAGGCGCGTTTCGTCAAGGAGAACCGCCCCAGCTCGATCATCGGCCGTCTCGCCACTCCCGAGGAAGTCGCCAATATGAGCGTCTACGCGGCGTCACCGCAAGCCAGCGCCACCACCGGCGCGCCCTTGCGCGTGGAGGGTGGCATCGTCGACAGCATGGCCTGAACGCCACCGTATGACATGGCAGGGTCCGGCACGACGCCGGGCCTCACGTCTGCCTTGCTGCAACGCCACGTGGACGCCCCGCTGGCAACGTGCTAAGACGGCGTTATCCCCTTGCCGGAGCGCCATGTCATGCTCAACACGACCGCCTGGAACCGTCTACGCTATTCGCTATACGCACCGGTCTACGACCTGGTGGCCGCGCGGGCGTTCCGACGCGCGCGCCGCCTCGCGCTGGAGGCCGTGCATTGGCGCCAAGGTCAGCGCGTTCTGCTGGTAGGCGCCGGCACGGGACTCGACCTGACCTGCTTGCCGCGCGATATCGAAGTGCACGCCATCGATATCGCGCCGTTGATGATCGCGCGTCTCGAGGCACGTGCCGAGCGCCACGGACTGGACGTCACCGCCGCGACGATGGATGCCGCGCGACTGGCCTATCCTGATGCGCATTTCGACGTGGTAGTAATGCACTTGATCATCGCCGTCATGCCCGACCCCGAGGCCGGGCTGAGCGAGGCGCACCGCGTGTTGGGAGAAGACGGCCAATTGTGCGTGATGGACAAGTTCCAGAGCGATGCCCACCCCGCCGGCTGGGGCAGGCGACTGGTCAATGTGGTGACTTCCTTTATAGCTACCGACATCACGCGTCAGGCGCGGCCTCTGCTGGAAGGTGCCGGTTTTGTCATCGAGCGCGACACACCGGTGATGATGGGCTCGCTGTTTCGTGCGTTGCTGGCACGCAAGGCGTAACCCGCGCTAGAGCGACTTGCTGAGCCTGACGCGCGGCAAATGCTCGCCGCCTCGCGCCACCCAATCCTCACCCTGATGCGCCCAATCGCGACGCATCAAGGCATCCGCCAGCACCAGGCTGGCCTCGATTCGCATGCACGTCACGCCGCGCTGACGCATCTCGCCCTCGGCGTGCTCCAGCAAGCGACTCCCCACGCCCCGCTTAGCCAGCGAAGGCCACACATAAAGTGTCTCGATACGCCCGGCGTCGGGGTCGAGCTCGCAGAACCCCACACAGCGCCCGTCGCAGACCGCTACCAGTGTGGGATAGAGCACCTGGCGCGCCGCCCAGGCCTCGGCATCGCGCGGCAGGGCCACGACCCATGCCTCGCGTTGCGCCAGCGTGTAATAACCGGCGGCGCCCTGCATCACGGCATGGTGAAACACTTCCGCCTGGTCGGCGGCATCACGCGGCATTGCCTCGCGATAGACGATTCGTTCGATCACCGTTGCCTCCTGGAAATGGCATGCCTGGTGGACGCTCCGCGAGCGCCCAAGCCACCATGGTGATGGGCACCGCGCAGCCTACACAAGGCCTGCATGCCACGCCAGCATGTCTCGCCGCATAGACCGGCATTGGGCATAATACCAAGATGACCGATTGCGACTTCCCCCCTTCCGAGGCGTCGGCAGCTTTCACGCTCACGCCCATCGGACATATCGCCAGCGACTACCCGGACAAATTCGGCATTCCGCGCCAACCGGGGCTGGCCAGCGCTTCGCGGGCGACGCTGACGCTCTCGCCGCCGTTCGACGATCCGCTCACCGTGCGCGGCCTGGAGGCCTTCAGCCATCTCTGGCTGACCTTCGTCTTCCACCAAAGCCCTACGCGCTGGACACCGCTGGTGCGTCCACCACGCCTGGGTGGCAATGCCAAACACGGCGTCTTCGCCACACGCAGCACACATCGCCCCAATCGTCTGGGGCTGTCGCTGGTCGAGCTGGTCAAGGTCGACACGCACCACGGCGTGACACTGCACCTACGCGGGCACGACCTCGTCGACGGCACGCCCGTGCTCGACATCAAGCCGTACCTGGCCTGGGCTGAAGCGCTCCCTGAGGCACGCAGTGGTTTCGCCCCCGCGCCACCGCCGTCGCTGCCGGTGACGTTCTCGGCCGCCGCCGAGACGGCGCTGTTAGCGCGCGACGACAGCGATTCGCTACGCGACCTGATACGCCAGGTGTTGGCCCAGGACCCGCGTCCCGCGTACCACAAGAACGCACGGAACACGTCCGAGCGCCGCTATGGCGTGCGTCTGCGCGACGTGGACGTACGCTGCCACCCGAGTGCGTACGACGGCATCGACGCAATGCATGTGGAAGACATCGTCGTAACATCTTCTCCCCCATGAACGACAGCGGGGCGCCTACAGGCGCCCCGCTGGAATAGATCGAAAACGCGCGGCAATCAGAAGGTTATGCCGATGCGCCGCCCGACTTCTTCATAGGCTTCGATGACGCCGCCCAGCCCCTGGCGGAACCGATCCTTGTCCATCTTCTCGCGGGTGTTGGCGTCCCACAGGCGGCAGCCATCCGGCGAAAACTCGTCGCCCAGGGTCACCTGGCCGTCGAACAGGCCGAACTCGAGCTTGTAATCGACCAGCAGCATGTCACCGTCGAGAAACAACTGCTTGAGGACGTCGTTGACCTGAAAGGTCAGCGCTTTCATGGTCGCCAGTTGCTCAGGCGTCGCCCAGCCGAACGTCTCGGCCAGCGACTCGTTGATCATCGGGTCGCCATTGGCGTCGTCCTTGAGGAACAACTCAAAGGTCGGCGGCGTCAACGCCTGGCCTTCCTCGACGCCGAGACGGCGTACCAGCCCACCCGCGGCAACATTACGTACCACGCACTCGACGGGCAGCATCTCGAGGTTTTTGACCACGCACTCGTCGTCGGAGAGCAGCGTCTCGAAATGCGTCGGAATGCCCGCAGCCTGGAGCTTTTCCATGATGAAGGCATTGAACTTATTGTTGACCATGCCCTTGCGCGCCAGCGACTCCGTCTTCTTGCCGTCGAAGGCGCTGGTATCGTCGCGGAAGTGCAGGATCAAACGCTGCGGATCGTCAGTGCGGTAGACGGACTTGGCCTTGCCCGCGTACAGCTCGTCACGTTTTTCCATGGGGTCTCCACAATGGCCCACGCGGGGCCGTCTGGCTCTTGTCTGAGCGCGGATCGCAGGACCCGCGACGTTTTCAAAGGCTATTCAAGGCGTCGCTACACTGCCAACGACGCGCGACCTCGACTCAAGCGATGCTCTGCCAGGCGAAGCCGTGTTCCTGCGCCGATACCAACAACCGCGATTCATCGCCGGACAACAACGGCGTCAGCGCCTCCAGCGCCAGTTCGGGGCGATTGTTCTCCTCCGAGATATGCGAACACACGATACGCTGCAGGCGATCCAGCCCCAGCCGCGTCAAAAGCTCGGCGGCCTGGACATTGGCCAGATGCCCCCAGTGGCCGCCGACCCGCCGCTTGAGGTTGCGTGGGTAGGGGCCCACATCGAGCATGTGGCGGTCGTGATTGCACTCGAGAATCAACGCATCGCACCCCCGGAACGCATCGATGACGTGTTCACTGGGATGGCCGAGGTCGGTGAGTACGCCCAGATGGCGACCGTGCGCGCGGAACCGAAACTGCACTGGCTCGCGGGCATCGTGCGGCACCGTCACCGGCTCGATCTCCAGCCCCTTGATCGCGAAGCGTGACTGAGGCACCACCCACTCATGGTGCGGCACCTCACCCAAGCGCCCTGATAGCCAGGTGCCCGCGGTCAAGTAGACCGGTATCGCGTAACGCCGCGCCAGGGGCCCCACGCCCCGAATGTGATCGCCGTGCTCATGCGTCAGAAGCACGGCGTCGAGCTGGCGAGGGTGGAGGCCGAACTGCGCGAGACGGCGTTCCGCCTCGCGCATGCCGAAACCGCAATCCACCAGCACATAGGTTTCACCGTCGCTGACCAGCGTGGCGTTGCCCTTGCTGCCACTACCCAACGAGGCGAAACGTAGGGCCGACGACGCCTGAGGCTGATCTGTCATGCCGTCCGGCATCTCAGCGCAAGGTCGCCGCCACGGCGTTGAGCACTTCACGGGCAGCGCCCGAATCCACCGGGCCGCCATCTTCGCCGCTGACGTTCACCTGCGTGGTATCGCGGGTATTGGCGCTGACATCGAGGCGATAGCGCTGGGTCGCTTCGTCGCCGCCGAACCAGTCGAACCAGCCGGAATCGTCATCGCGGGCGGTGTAGTCGATCACGAACTGACCGGCGCTACGGTTCTGGTCGACCAAGGCGCCCCGTTCGTCCTCGAAGTTGTTCTCCAACTGATAGCGCAGTTCCGGCCAGGCACGTTCAAGATTCAGCGCCAGCTCGAGCTGCCATTCACCATCGTGATTCGACAAGTGTACGCGCTCATCGCTCGCCAGCGGTTGTGCCGCCAGAGAAACGCCTTCCTGGTCACCGACGTTGTCGTTCAGGTAGCGCTGCAGCGCGGCCAG
The DNA here is from genome assembly GCF_034479555.1 of Chromohalobacter canadensis. Taxonomy (NCBI): domain Bacteria; kingdom Pseudomonadati; phylum Pseudomonadota; class Gammaproteobacteria; order Oceanospirillales; family Halomonadaceae; genus Chromohalobacter; species Chromohalobacter canadensis. The sequence goes on from NZ_CP140151.1 coordinate 1,054,259, forward strand.
GCACTGGGCTTCGTTGCCGCTGCCTTCGCAGCGCACTTCGCTGGAGCCGTCACGCAGCCCCTGACGAACACTCAACGTTCCCAGGCCGGTCTCGAGACGCCCCGCATCAACATCGGCATCTTCGACACTGGCGCCCTGCGCGGACGCGAATCCCTGCAACATCGGCCAGACACCGCCCGGCGCGGCATTGACGACCAACCAACGTTCGTCGCCGGCCTCGCGGGATTCGACGAATGCCGCCTCGGCTTCCTGGCTAGAGGCCAGCGGGCGTGGGCGTGGCACGTCGAAGTCTTCGTCCGTGGCCGCGAAATCGCTCTCGGCATCGGGCACCGGCATGGCGTTCTGGTACCGTGACGAGTCGCGCGAATCCGGCAACGTCACTGGCTCGACCATCTCGGCATCGGCGTATTCAGTGTTTCGGTCGTAATAAAAACCGGAACGGCTACAGCCACTTACGATCAGAGTGGCGCCGATGATCAGCGGCATCCATTTAAGGACGGGTTTCATGCATACACCTTCTTTATGCGTTGATCAGCCTCGAGGAGTGCCGCTAACGCCGATAAACGTCCGGGTCCTCGACGCCTCTCGACGGTTGGTCAGCCTTCGGTCACGCCAGCGAGCTGCAGGGCTTCACTCACCGTGGAGTGGTACTTGTCAGAGAGCCACGTCATCGGCAGGCGGATACCCTGCTCCGCGAGCCCCATGCGGTTGAGCGCCCACTTCACCGGAATCGGATTGGCTTCGACACCCAGCGCGGTGTGCAGCGACATGAGGCGTGAATTGATCTGATGCGCTCGTTCGGTATCGCCGGCAACGGCGGCCTCGCACAACTCGTGCATGGCGCGCGGCGCGACATTGGCGCATACCGAAATATCGCCGTGACCGCCCATCAACATGAAGTCGCACGCCGTGGGATCGTCACCGGAATAAAGCGCGAAGTTGGTATTCTTGAGACGATCGACCAACTCCTCGGCGCGCTCGAGATTGCCGGTGGCGTCCTTGAGTCCGACGATGTTCTCGATCTCTGCAAGACGGAACACGGTCTCGTTGTAGATATCCGAGCAGGTGCGACCGGGCACGTTGTAGAGAATGACCGGCAATCCTCCACCCTCGGCGACAGCCTTGAAATGCTGGTAAAGCCCTTCCTGCGTGGGCTTGTTGTAGTAAGGGGCCACCGACAAGCAGAGGTCCGCGCCTACTTCGCGCGCATAACGCGCCAGCTCGACCGCTTCCGACGTCGCGTTGGCGCCGGTACCGGCGATCACCGGAACGCGGCCGTCGACTTCCTCGACGACGCAGCGAATGACGTCGAAATGTTCGGCGAACGACATGGTGGTCGGCTCACCGGTGGTGCCCGCCGCGACGATGGCATCGGTGCCGTTGTCGAGATGGAATCCCACCAGGCGACGCAGCGCCTCCCAGTCGATATCGCCACTGACCTTCATCGGTGTCGCCAAAGCGACGATGCTGCCTGTGATCATCCTGCAGTGCTCTCCTGTGAATCGGGCCAGCGTGCCACCGGCATGCGCGGGCGATAAAAATGCGCGTATCGCCAACCGGGCGTTCCAAGCGCCGGACCGGCCTTTCCTGTCATGATGTCGATCAACGCCAAATGGTACTCAGCCAGCTTCATCCTGTACAGAAGCGGCGTGCTTTGACACGCGCGCCTGACTGCAATGTAATCTTAACCGCCCACGTTCAGGCAACGACATCTTTCACGTCAGCATTCGAGGAACCTTCATGAGCGTCAGCATCGGCCAGCATGTACCCGATTTCAGCGCCCCGGCAACGGGCGATACCCAAATCACACTATCCGAATACCGTGGCCAGCAGGTCGTGATCTATTTCTATCCCAAGGATAGTACTCCGGGCTGCACCACCGAAGGGGGCGACTTCCGCGACCATAAGGCCGACTTCGAGGCCGTCAATACCGTCATTCTCGGTGTCTCGCGAGACGGGCTGCGTGCCCATGAGAACTTCAAGGCCAAGCAAGGGTTCAATTTCGAGCTGATTTCCGACAAGGACGAGGCAGTATGCCAACTCTTCGATGTCATCAAACTCAAGAAACTCTACGGCAAAGAGCACCTGGGGATAGAGCGCAGCACCTTCCTGATCGACACTGACGGCAAGCTGGCGCGCGAATGGCGCAAGGTGAAGGTCAAGGGCCACGTCGAGGAAGTGCTCGACGCCGCCCGCGAACTCAACACAGCCTCCTGATCACTGTTCCGCCGGAGGAGACCGCAGGCCTGGGTCGCGCACACCGCGCGGCCAGGCATACACCAGCGCTTTGATCAAGGTCGCCAGCGGAATCGCAAAGAATACACCCCAAAAGCCCCAGATACCGCCGAAGAACAGCACCGCCAGGATAATCGACACCGGATGCAGGTTGACCGCCTCGGAAAACAGGATCGGCACCAGCACGTTGCCATCCAGCGCCTGAATAACGGCATAGGCCAGCAGGACGTAGGCGAGCTGATCGCCGATGCCGAAGTGGAAACCCGCGACGGCCGCCACTGGCAAGGTCGCCACCGCCGCACCGATGTACGGCACCAGCACCGACAAGCCGACGATCAGTGCCAGCAAGGTAGAGTAAGGCAACCCGAACATCCAGAAGGTAACGAAGGCCACCACGCCCACGATCAGGATCTCGATCGCCTTGCCGCGAATGTAGTTGGCGATCTGATCGTCCATCTCATGCCAGATGCGCGTCATCAGGACACGCTTCTTGGGTAGCAGGGACAGCAGAAACAGCGTCAGGCGCTCGCGGTCCTTGAGCAGGAAGAACACCAGGATCGGCACCAATACCAGATAGACGATCACCCCCAAGAGATTGCCCAACGACGCCAGCGACAGCGTCAACGCCCGCTGACCGAGCTGAGTCGCCTCGCGCCCGGCGGTGGCGATCCACCGTTCGATCTGATCAGGGGTGATCAAGGTCGGATAATGCGACTGCAAGGTATCCAGCCATGCCTGGCCACTGGCGAACATGCGCGGCGCCTCATGCACCAGCTCCACCATCTGGTTCCAGACCAACGGCATGATCACCAGGGCCAGCGCCAATAATGCACCCAGAAAGATCAGGAACACGACCAGTACCGACAGCAAGCGTGGCAAGCCGCGCCGTTCTAGCCACGCGACCACGCCTTCCAGGAGAAAGGCCAGCACCAGGGCGGTGAAGAACGGCGCCAGCATCCGGCCCAGCCAGATGACAGCGGCAAAGCCCAGCACCAGCACGATGAGCAAGACGACCGCTTCCTCATCCGAGAAATAGCGTTCAACCCACCCCTTGAAGAGGCCTTTCATCGTCATGCTGTGCTTCCTCGTTCGCCCTTGCGCAGCCAATAAAAGTAGACGCCGTCCCTTTCTTCACGCGCCTCGAGCCGGTGCGTCCCTTGCGCGGCAAAGGTCTCGAAGTCCTGCCACGAGCCCACATCAGTCGCCTGAACCTCGAGCAACGCGCCCACCTCGAGCGTCGACAGGGCCTGCTTGGCCTTGAGTAGCGGCAACGGACAATGCAGGCCACGTGCGTCGAGCATTTGATCGGGTTGCAACGCCATCTGCGCCCCCAGCGGTTCGGTAGTTGAAAACGCAACGATTTAAAGGCACTTTGCCAGTCAGTTCAATGTCGAAGACAACGGTAGCATGGCGTGCACCATGCCGTCGGCCTCTCCGCCCCGTCGCGCCATTCAAGAGGATGCCCATGCCACGTCGCTGGACGCTGCTTCCTGCCCTATGTCTCGCCCTGACATTTTGCGCCTTCGCGCCGAATGCCCTGGCACAAAACGATTACGGGCTTCCCGAGCTGGGTGGCTCGAGTGCTACCGTCTCGAGCGGTGAGGAACATCGCCTGGGGCGCGCCTGGCTACGTCAGTTCCGCGCCCAGACCGACGAGTGGCAAGACCCCATCGCGCAAGATTACATCCATGGCCTGGTGGCGCGCCTATTACCGTATGCCGGGGTCCACGACGACACTGTCATCACCCTGGTCGACAGCCGACTTCTCAATGCCTTCGCCGTGCCCGGAGGCGTGATCGGGGTCAACAGCGGCCTGTTCACCTTCACCGAGAGCGAGGATGCCCTGGCCTCGGTGATCGCCCACGAGCTCGGCCATCTGTCACAGCATCATTTCGCACGCCGCATGCAGCGCGTGGAAGAGACACAGCTCCCCACCATGGGTGCCATGCTGGTCGGCATGGTTCTCGCGGCGGGCGGCGCAGGCGATGCGGGGCTGGCTACCATGGTCGGCTCGCAAGCGGCCTTCATTCAGGATCAGCTCGCCTACTCCCGGCGTTTCGAGCAGGAAGCCGACCGTATCGGGCTGGAGGCGCTGGCCGATGCCGGCTTCGACCCGCAGGCCATGCCCGAACTCTTCCGCGCCATGCAACGCCTGGCCAGCCTACAGGGCGGCAATCCGCCGGAATTCCTGCTCACACACCCGGTCACCGAAGCCCGCATCGCCGACACCCAGGCCCGCGCCGACCAAATGCCCGCGTCCGAACCGCACGACAGCACGGCCTTCGGCCTGATTCGCGCCCGCGCCCTGCTCTCACTCAACCGCGACAATCCCGGCCAGGCCATGACCCAGCTACGTCAGGACGACCCTCCTGACGCCGCGATACGCTACCTGCAAGCGCTGATCGATGCCCACAACGGTCATACTGCACAGGCACTCGACACGATCGACCAGTTAAGCGCGGCGCAGCCGGATCTCTCGATGCTGCCGGCCAGCGCAGCTCAGGTGGCGTTCGACGCCGGCCAGCGCGATGTGGCATTGAGCCGCGCCCGGCGGATCCTGCGTTTGCAACCGGACTACCGCCCGGCGCAGCTCATCGAGGCAGAGGTCCTGCTGCAGCAAGACCCACGCCAGGCATACGACATCTTGCGCCGCATGAGCGATCAATATCCCGAGGATCCGCAAGTCTTCTCTCTGCTCGCCGAGGCCGCCGGGCGCAGCGACCGCAACCTGTGGGGTATGCTCGCCCGCGCCGAGCAATTGCAGCTGACCGGTCATATCGACCGCGCCATCAAACAGCTCGACATCGCCGAAGAGACGGCACGCAATCAGGGCGACTTCGCCATGGCCAGCCGCTTAGTTGAGCGCCGCAAGGCGTATTTGGGGTATCGGCAAACGCTCCAGAACTTCTAGGCTTTGTACGAAAACTGCCTGTGCTCGGCCATACGGCGTTAAAAATCAGCTCAAAGTACTCATTTACACCCCGTAAACTCCGCCTTTTCGCTGATTTTTGCCTTGTCTGGCCATCGCTCGCCGACTTTTCGTACAAAGCCTAAGCTCTGAAAACTGCCGTCAATGACGCGGTATGCGTTCATCGCGCGGGCTGATGCCGAAATGGTTACGGTACGCCGTGGAGAAATGCGCCCCGGAGGAAAACCCCGTGGACAAGGCAATGTCGCCGACCGCCTGTTCACTGTCGCGCAACAACTGGCGGGCCTTCTGAAGCCGCAGCTCCAGGTAGTAACGACTGGGCACCGCCTGCAGATACTTCTTGAACAACCGCTCCAGCTGCCGCCGGGAAATCCCCAGGTGTTCCGCCAGCTCGTGGGTAGTCAACGGCTCCTCGATGTTCGACTCCATCAGCGTCACCGCGTCGACCAGGCTCTGCGGGGCGTGCGAGAGACGCGCGCGCAACGGTACATGCTGAGGCTCATCCGCCATGCGGATACGCTCGCAGACGAAATGCTCGGAGACACGCTCAGCCAGCCGCGCGCCATGCTGCTGCGCAATCAGCGTCATCATCATGTCCATCGCCGCCGTGCCGCCCCCGCAGGTCAAGCGATCACGGTCGATCTCGAACAATTGATGCGAGACATGCACGCCGGGAAAGTCCCGCGTGAATGCATCGGCCCCGGCGACGTGCAGCGTGACTCGATAGCCCTCCAGTACGCCAGCGCGAGCCAGCACCTGAGTGCCGCCGGCGATGCCGCCCAGCATGACCCCGCGTGAAGCCAGCCGTTGCAGCCAGCCATGCAAGTCCGGGGATTCGCTCGCTGGCGACGGGCTCACGCCGCACACCATGAGCATGTCCAGATGTTGGACATCGCTGCCCGCCACGCTTTCCGGCGTCAACGCCAACTCTGCGGCGCTTTTCACCGCACGCCCATCGAGCCCAAAGGTCCGTGGCACATAGAGTCGACGCTCGGCCAGCAAGTTAGCGACGTGCAACGGCTCCATGGCGCAGGCCTGCGCCAGCAGCGAAAACCCCGGCAACAGCAAAAAACCCACCTGGCGGGGTGCCTCGCGGCGCTCTTCACTCCCTGACATCGAGCAACGCCTCCACCAGCGCGTCCGTCTCGCGGTCGATATGCGCGGCACGCGTGGCGAGCTCGTCCAGCGCGTCGCGCATATCAGGCATCCGATCACCCAGCGAGGCCAGGTCGCGAGCCTTTTCCTCGTGCTCGAGCAGCAGCGCGGTATCGTTGAGCGTCTCCGTCAGCGGCCGCATCTGCTCGCGCGAAGTGGCAAGCGCCTGGCGAATGTCTTCATAGCGTTCTCGGGACTCGGCCAATTGCCGCTCGCTGAGTTCGCGATAGCGATCATCGTGGTAGTCGTCGAGCTCCTCGCGCCATTCGGTGAAGACTGCCTCGGCCGCCTCATCGGCGTCATCGAGCCGCCAGGCCAGATCGCGCTGCGCGTCGTCGCTTTCCTCAAGCGCGTGCGTCAATGCCTCGCGCTCACGCGAGAAGGTACTCGGCGAGGCGGAAAGCGCCAAATCCAGACGCGACAAGGCACTGTCCAGTGCCTCTCGGGCACGTTGCTGGGCCTGCCGGGCGGCGTCGACGCGCTCCGCCAGAACCTCGCCACGCGACACGCCAAGACGCTCCATGGACGCGTAATACGGCGAGCTCTGACACCCGACGAGCAGGCCCAGCAACACGACACACATTCCCCAGCGCAACGTGCGGGACAAGCGCTCGGACACGGCGATCACAGCTGCACGACGTCGAACTCCGCTACGGGGTCGACGTCCGCCTCGTAATCGACATCCTCACGCTCAAAGCCGAACAACTTGAGAAAGTCGTGCTTGTAACCGGCGTAATCGGTCAGCGTGAAGAGATTGTCGGTGGTCACTTGCGACCATAGCTTCTTGCACGGCTGTTGCACGTCGTCGCGTAGCTCCCAGTCGTCGAGACGCAGGCGGCCCGCTTCGTCGGTATCCTGCTCTTGAGATGAATAGAGACGCTCGGCATACAGGCGATTGAGCTGATCGATGGTGCCCTCGTGCAGGCCCTTCTCTTTCATGATCTTGTAGACCATCGAGATATAAAGAGGCATCACCGGGATCGCTGCGCTGGCCTGAGTCACCACCGACTTGAGCACCGCCACATTGGCACTGCCCCCTTCCTTGGACAGACGCGCGTCGATTTCGCCGGCGGCGCGGTCCAGGTCTTCCTTGGCCTTGCCCAGCGCGCCATGCCAGTAGATCGGCCAGGTGATCTCGGTGCCGATGTAGCTGAACGCCACGCTGCGCGCGCCCGGCGCCAACACGCCTGCCTCGTCCAGCGCGTCGATCCAAAGCTCCCAGTCCTCGCCGCCCATGACGGTGATGGTATCGGCGATTTCCTGCTCGCTGGCCGGCTCTACGGAGGCCTCGGTGATGGCATCCTTGTTGGTATCGATGGCCGTGGCGGTATAGGTCTCGCCGATGGGCTTGAGGGCGGAACGCTTGAGTTCGCCGCTATCGGGCATCTTGCGTACCGGCGAGGCCAGCGAGTACACCACCAGATCGATCTGACCCAGGTCCTGCTTGATCAAGTCGATGGCTTTGGTGCGCGCCTCGTGCGAGAAGGCATCGCCATTGATCGCCTTGCTGTAAAGGCCTTCTTCCTTGGCGAACTTGTCAAACGCTGCCGAGTTGTACCACCCCGCCGTGCCCGGCTTCTTCTCGGTGCCCGGCTTCTCGTAGAAAACCCCGAGGGTCGACGCCCCGTAACCGAAGGCCGCGGTGACACGCGCGGCCAAGCCGTAACCGCTGGAAGCGCCGATCACCAACACCTTCTTCGGGCCGTTCTCCTGTTCGCTTTGCACAATATTCGCACGTGTGGTGGCAATCTGTTCGGCGACATTGCGCTCGCAGCCCTTGGGATGCGTCGTAGTGCAGATGAAGCCACGAACCTTGGGTTTGATGATCACAGAGGAAACCTCTTTGCTGACGTCATTCGTTGATCGCGGTCGCAACCGCCACGGGGAAACGCGCGCCAATGCGCGGTTTCTTTATTGTGGGGCATTCTAGCGGGTGATGGCGTCCATGTCCGCACCCCCTTGCTCGTCATGGACGAGTGGCCGAAGATGCCCCCTCACAGCGAAGGCCCAAAACATGCAAGATCCCAACGAGCTTGAAAACCTACTGGAACGCCGTGGCGCCCTATGGCTCGCGCTCTCGCCGCTCTGGCTCGAGCGCGAGCCTCGGGAACGTGAATATAGCCGCATGCTCGAGGTGGTCGAGACGCAAGGCCATACGCCTCAGGAATTGGAAATGATCTATCGGCTGGAGATGGCGCCGGTCATGTCGCGTCGCCAGATGTCGGTGGCCGGTGAGTGGCGCGCCTTCGACGAGGACCGCCTGCTGCTCGACCTGGCACGCCACACGCGTCGTCTACATGGCTGGCGCAAGGGCTTCTGGCTGCTGTTTTCCGGATTGACCACGATGATGAGCCGGCCGCGCTTCGACATCTTGATCGAACGTCTGCATGCAACCTCGCCATGAGTCATACGAGCGTCATGCCGAGAACGGAATGTCCAGTGCCCGCTCGATATCCGCCGCCATGCTGCGCGGCGAGACGCGCGGTGCGAAACGCCGGATCACATGGCCATCGCGGCCCACCAGGAACTTGGTGAAGTTCCACTTGATGGGGGTGCTACCCAGCACGCCCGGCGCCTGGCGGCGCAGCAACACGAACAGCGGATGGGCATCGCGCCCGTTGACGTGAACCTTTTCCATCACCGGAAAACTGACCCGATATTCACGCATGCAGAAGTCGCCGAATCCCTCCGCCGACTCCGGTGTCTGACGACCGAACTGATTGCAGGGAAACGCCAGCACGGTAAAGCCCTGATCGTGATAACGGCGATACAGCCACTCGAGCTCCTTGAGTTGCGGCGTATAACCGCAGCGGCTGGCGACATTGACGATCAACAGCACTTGCCCGCGCAGTGCGCGCAGATTGAAGGGCTCCATCCGGTTGGTATGGCAATCCTGGCTATATAGCGTCATGGCAGTCGCGCATTGCGTTCATCGTCGGGGATACCTCTTCATTGTCGTCCGCCTGCGGCAGGGCTTCAATCGTCGCGTGCCATCAACCAGCCTTGGGCGAGCATGCGCTCCAGCGCGACGCGACTATCCGGCGTGGCGTCTTCCAAAGCCAGCGCGGCCTCCACCGTCAACCAGGTGGCGTCGGCGACTTCATCCGCCTGCAGGACCAGCGGCCCATCGTAATCGGCCAAGAAGGCACTGCCATGAATGAAGTTACCGCCATCGGTATAACGAAACGTGAAACACGGCGTCAACGACACGCCCTCGATGCCGAGCTCTTCGGCCAGCTCACGACGCGCGGCGACATGCTCCGCTTCTCCCGCACCGACCACGCCACCGGTGGCCAAATCATGATAGCCGGGGAAAACTTCTTTGGTCAGTGTGCGGCGCTGCACGCATAGCTCGCCTCGACCATTGCGCACGAACACGTACGTCGCGCGGTGCCAGAAGCGAAAGCGCCGCATCAGCCGACGCGAGGCGCTGCCGCAGGGGCGATTGTGAGCATCGACCAGTTGGATGCGCTCATCCTTGATGACCGGCTCGGGTAGCGCCCCTGGTGTTGCGGAAGACGACAGCGTGACCATGGTGTGTCCTGTGACGTGTCGATGCGGAAAGAACTCAGCATGCCAGAGGCCGGGCATCGCGTCATGTCGAATACACTAATGAACATGTAAAAGGCCTACCCCAGACGCGTGGAGGCACACCTCAAGCGGGGCTATCGCAGGCTTGGCAACGTCGTGGCGTCGTGCGCTGCGTCAGCGCACCGATGAAGGCGGCGAGCGACAACGCCGCCACGACACCGCCATACACGTATGTCGTCGGCAGCAGCCCCATGTGCTGTGTCGCCACGCCGCCGACCATGGCCAAAAGGCTGGCAGACAAATAGCAAATGACGTAGAACGCCGCCATCAACGCCGAGCGCTCGGTGGGCGGTGCCAAAGGCATCACCGTACGCATGGCGCCCATGAACGCCGCGCCGAAGCCGATCCCCGCAAAGGCTGTGCCGCTCAACAGCACCGCCACGCTGCGCCAATACACACCTAACAAGAGCACGCTCATGCCGACGATCAAGCAGCCCGTACCGATCAGCACGGCCACACGAGGAGGCTTGGCCCGCAGCGTCAACACACTGATGGCACCCACGCAGGGCAGCAGGAACGTAATCAGACAACCGATCAGCGGGTTATGGATACCGCTGACGGTCTCCACCAGCGTAGGCCCCAGCGACAGCGAGAAGCCGCCTAGCGCCCAGGACGAGATCACCGCCGACACCACGCGCATCAGCGGCCCCCGGACAGGCGGCGGTATATAGGCACGTGGCCGCAACGAGGCCCATGCGCCCGGGCGCGGCGTCACGCTTTCACGGATGCGCCCTAGCAGCAGGCCTTGGACCATCAGCGCCACGGCCAAGAACGCGTACACCAGATGCAGCGGTGCGGGCGCATACGTTACCAAGATGCCCGCAATCAGGGCGCCGATGCCCATACCGAAGAGCGGCGCGATACTCGCCATGACGGGTCCACGCTGGTGGTCGCTATCGAGCATGGCCGCCGCCAGCGCGCTGGTCACGACACCGGTGGCGATGCCCTGCAGAATACGCGCCAGCATGAGCCACGCCAGGCTATCGGCCCAGAAGAACACTCCCAGCGATAGGATTTCGCCCACGATCGCACCCGCCACCACTGGCCGCCGGCCGATATGATCCGACAACGATCCGGACACCAGTAGCGCCACCAGCAAGGCGAACACGTAGCTGGCAAACACCAGTGTGAGCATCGTTGCCGAGAAGTGCCACGTCGTTTGATAGAGGCGATAAAGCGGCGTCGGAGCGCTGGATGCCGCCAGGAAGGTGATCATCAGGATGGCGTAATACGTCAGTTGCCCGAGGCGCGGCGCCGGGTAAGCATCCGTCGTACCCGTAGATGAAGGCGGTGTCATGATGAAGTCCATTAATGCTAAGATTATGCTTTAGTCGCAGTCTGAACTTAGCAGGCTCATAAAGCAAATATTTTGCGTTAGGTGACCATGGCCATCAAAGAAGCCGTTCGTCCCGGGGGACGCAGCGCGCGGGTGCAAGAAGCCGTGCATCACGCGGTCCGCGAGCTGCAGATCACCAAATCCCGCGAAGAACTCAGCGTGCCCCAGATCGCGAACAAGGCCGGCGTGACGCCGTCGACGATCTATCGTCGCTGGGGGAATCTTGCCGAGCTGCTGGCAGACGTGTCCCTCGAGCGCCTGCGCCCCGACGACGAACCGCCGCAGACCGGTTCCTTGGCGGGCGACCTACAGGCTTGGGGCGAGCAATATCTCGACGAGATGACCTCGCTACCCGGCCAGTGCATGCTCAGCGATATCATGGCCAGCGCCGAACGTGAACGACGTGAACGCTGCTACCTTTACAGTGAAACGATCATGGCGTGCTTGCGTGAACGTGCCGTGAAGCGCGGCGAAGCCACGCCATCGGTCGAGGACTTGATGGACGGCGTGATCGCGCCGATGACGTACCGGCTACTCTACGACCTCGATACGGCGACGCCCGCGCGCCTCAGTCGCTGGATCGCGCAGACGCTGCCAAGCGTCGACTCGCCCGACTAACCCCACCAGGGTCGCATTGACCCCGGTACCACGTCTGGCCATGCTCGAAGCACGACGCATCCCCTTGCCGTCTTCAGGAGTCGCTTCCATGGCCGATCATGCCGCTCGCACTCATCTCGCCACGCACGAGGTCACCAACCAGCCGTTGCTCGGTGGCGACCATGACCTCCTGGCAGAGGACATCGCCCTGCGTGAGACTCTGGCCCGCGAAGCCCCGGCTTGGGTCGCGACGCGCCTTGCCCCACTCGCCCGCGAGGCCGGGCGTGATACCTGGCAAGCCATCGCCGACGAGGCCAATCGCCATCCTCCCGAGCTACGTTTGTTCGACCGGCACGGGCGTAGGCTCGACGAAGTGCACTACACCGAGGCCTATCATCGATTGATGCATCTCGCCTGCGATGGCGGCTGGCAGGCGGTGGCCTGGGAACATGAAGGCAACGGCGGTCATCAAGCGCATATCGCCGCGCTGTATCTCTTGACCCAGGTCGAGCCGGGATTCTGCTGCCCGATCACCATGACCCACGCCGCCTACCCTGTGCTACGCCACGACAACGCCATACTCGAGACCTGGGGACCGCGCCTGCGGGCAAACGACTACGACCCTCGCGCCCTGCCCGCCAACGCCAAGCGCGCGGCAACCTTCGGCATGGCGATGACCGAGAAACAAGGCGGCAGCGACGTGCGCCGCAACACCACCCACGCGACACGCCAGCCGGATGGCAGCGTGCGCCTCACCGGCCACAAGTGGTTCTGCAGCGCCCCGATGTCGGATGCCTTCCTGACCCTCGCACAAGACGACGCCGGCCTCGGTTGCTTCCTGGTGCCACGCTTTCGCCCCGATGGCGAACGCAATGGCATTCAGCTGCAGCGCCTCAAGGACAAGTGCGGCAACCGCGCCAACGCCTCTGCGGAAATCGAGTATGCCGATGCCTGGGCGCACCCTATCGGCGAGCCAGGGCGCGGCGTCGCCACCATTCTCGAGATGGTCCAGCAGACGCGGCTCGATGCCGCCACTGCACCCGCCGGCATGATGCGCCAGGCAACGCTTGAAGCCTGGCGCCACGTCCAGGGCCGTGAAGCGTTCGGCAGACGCCTCGCCGACCAGCCCTTGATGCGCCGGGTGATCGCCGACTTAGCGCTGGAAACCGAGGCCAGCCTGGCCTTATGCCTGCGCACGGCCCGCGCCTTCGACGGCGCCACCAACGATGATCACGAACGCGCCCTGGCACGGCTGCTGCCCGCGCTGGCCAAGTTCTGGCACAACAAGCGCAGCTCGGCGTTCATGGCCGAAGCCATGGAATGTCTCGGCGGTATCGGCTACGTCGAGGAGGCGCCGCTCGCGCGGCTTTACCGCGAGGCGCCGGTGAATTCGATCTGGGAAGGCTCGGGCAATGTCATGTGCCTGGACGTGATGCGCGTGTTGGCCCGCCACCCGGAAAGCATCGCCGCCCTACGCCAGGAACTCGCCCTGGCACGCGGCGCGCATCCCGATTTTGACCGGGCGCTCGAGGTCCTCGAACGACGCCTCAAGGCCACGCCGGACGTGCTGGAAGCGCAGGCACGCTGGCTGACCCAGCGCCTCGCGCAATGTCTGCAAGCCGCGCTGCTGTTGCGTCATGCCCCCGCCGCCGTCGGCGAGACCTTCTGCGCAGCGCGCCTGGGCGAGGAGGCGTCACCGCTATTCGGCGTCTTGCCATCACACGCACCACTGGACGCCATTCTTGAGCGAATCGCGCCCTGATCGCAGCTTCCACGGCTCCATCAACCGATGACGATGCGCAACGCCAGGCCCAGCAGCAAGACGCCCGTCATTCGGTTGATCCAGTGCGCCCGCGCCTGAAGCCAGGGCAAAACCGATGAATGCGAGAGCGCCAACGCCACCAGCACGTACCAGCCAGCGTCGATCAGCGACGCAGTCGCCACGATCAACGCCTTGGCCCCCGCCCCCATATCGGCACTCACGAACTGGCTCAACAAGGCTACGAAGAAGAGAATCAGCTTGGGATTGGCCAACGCCACCAGTACGCCGTCCCGCGCAGCCACGCCAGGCCCGCTTGCCACGCCGCCTGCCTCCAGGGCGCCGCCCCGACCAGCGCGCAACGCCTTCACGCCAAGCCAGGCCAGATACGCCGCCCCGCCCCAGGTGATGGCCTGGAACAACACTGGCTGATGCACGATGACTGCGCCCAAACCCCACACGGTCAGCGCCGCATAGAAGCCCACGCCCACCGCATGGCAAACACCCGCGACGACGCCCGGCATGCGCCCGCCACCCAGCGTATGGCGCAACACCATCGCCAGGCTCGGCCCCGGCGACATCGCTCCCATCGCGCAGATGGCCGCTAGCGACAGCCACAAACTCAATGACATCGCACAGGCCCCGTCATGAAATGAGCGTGCAACTTAAAATAAGCGCTCAACTTAGCGGTCGGCGTCCTTCATGCGACCTTGGCAGTCGCGCTCGATGACGTTGCGTTCACCCTCGTCGTTCTCGCGATACAACATGCCGTTGTCGCCTTTGGTGTGCCAGACGTAGGCAAGCTGTTCGTCGTCGCTTGCATAGCGCGCGCCGGAGCCCGAGGCAATTTGGTGCATGGGAATGGAATCGTGACCGTAACTCAACATGGCACGGTCGGTGTCGGCGCCATATTGGAAATAGGTCACCGACAGCGACGTCTCTCCCTCACACTGGTAAATCTGGGTATGCTGATCAGCGCGATCACCATCGCCACCTTGCATGGCGCACCCCGTCATCAAGGTCGCTAGCGCCAACAGGGTAAGACTGACAGATTTCATCGGAACTCCTTATCCAGAAACATCATGATGGAAGTACGATACGGCGCGACGTTCTCAAAGGCATATCGCACCTAATTTATGATCGTACAATACTGTTGCAGACATCTTATCTTAAACGACGCGTGCCACGCCCAACACGCATCAGAATATTCACTGGGTATCATGGCGGTACTCTCAGCCCATCACACGGAGGTCAGGCATGTCGAATTGCGCGCGAACCGACCATCATTGCCAGCGTTGCGAAGGCCCGTTGCCGTTCGAGTTCAGCATGGCGTTCCAGCCCATCGTCGATGTCGCGACGCAACGCATCGTCACCCACGAAGCCCTGGTACGCGGCATCAATGGCGAGTCGGCCTATCAGGTCCTGTCCCAGGTCTCGGACATGCTGTTGTATCGCTTCGATCAGGCCTGCCGCGTCAAGGCCATCGAACTGGCCGCCCAGCTCGAGATGCCAAGCGCGCTCTCGATCAACTTCCTGCCCAACGCCGTCTATGAACCCGAGGCCTGCATACAAGCAACACTAGAGATCTCAGAGAGGGTCGGATGGCCCGCCGAGCGCCTCGTGTTCGAGATCACCGAGACCGAAAGCGTCACCGACCGCGCCCACCTGCGCAATATCATCGACACTTATCGCCAAATGGGCTTCACCACCGCCCTGGACGACTTTGGCAAGGGTCACGCCAATCTAGACCTGCTGGCCGACTTGCGCCCGGACAAGCTCAAGATCGATCGTGCTCTGGTGATGGACTGCCACCGCGACACGCGGCGCCAGATTTTGCTCAAGTCAGTGGTCGACATCGCCACCCAGCTCGACATCGAAACGGTCGCCGAAGGCATCGAGTGCCGGGACGAAGCCCGCTGGCTCCATGAAGAAGCCGGCATCGTGCAGCACCAAGGCTTTTATTATGCTCGTCCCGCCTTCGAAGCACTGCCCCCGGTCTCGGTCTTTACTGACTCCTAAGCAAAACGACCCCGGCGCTTGCCGGGGTCGCGTTCTACTTCGCTAGCCTGCGCCGTCAGACGTCCTCGGGCAGCGCATAGGCGATCACGTAGTCACCGCTGGGCGTTTCCATGAAATGGTGCCCGGTGGCAACGATCACCAGATACTGACGACCATTCGCCTCGTAGACCACCGGATTGGCCTGGCCACCCGCCGGCAACGGCGCTTGCCACACGGTCTCGCCGCTCTCGATGTCGATCGCGCGGATCAGGTCATCGGTCGCCGCAGCGATGAAGATCAGGCCTCCGGCCGTGACCACCGAACCGCCGTTATTGGGTGTGCCGATATCGATGGGCAAGCCGGAACGAATTCCCCACGGGCCATTGGCGCGCGCCGTACCCAACGGGCGGTCCCACAATGTATCGCCGCTGGCCAGATCGATAGCGCGGATATGGCCATACGGGGGCTGCTTGCACAGCATACCGGTATAGGGCACGCGCCAGCCGGCGTTGACGTTGATCGCGTAAGGCGTGTTGGCCTGCGGGTCGCCCGCGCCTTCGGCGCCGCCGCTGTCGCTATCGAGCTCCTCGCGAGGCTTCCAGCCCTTGGCATCGGCCACCTCACGGGGCACTAGCTCATTGTAGTTGGGCATGTCATTGTAGTTGGCGATCATCACGCCACGCTGCGGGTCGATGGAGACACTGCCCCAGTCGGAGCCCCCGTTATAGCCGGTGTACTGAATCCACGGCTGGTCGGCGGTGGGCGGCGTGTACATGCCCTTCCAGCTGGCTTGCTGGTACTGGATACGGCAGAAAAGCTGATCAAAAGGCGACATGCCCCACATGTCCTTCTCGTTGATGTCAGGCTGACGCAGCGTGGCATAGTTCGAGAAGGGTTGGGTCTTGCTCCGCTCCTCTGGTTCGGCGCCACCCTGCGGAACCGGACGCTCCTCGGCGCCACCGCCCAGCAATTCACCTGTTTCACGGTTGAAGACGTAGATCTCACCCTGTTTGGTGGGCATCACCAATGCCGGCACCTCCCCGTCATCGGTGGGGAAATCGATCAATGTCGGCTGCGAACCGGGGTCGTAATCCCAGACATCCTTGTGCGCAGTCTGGAAGTGCCACTCAGGCAACCCGGTCTCGACATTGAGCGCCACCATCGAGCTGGCCCACTCGTTCTCTTCCGGTGTGCGCGAACTGCTCCAGTAATCGGCGGCACTATTGGCCATCGGCAGATAGACCAGACCGAGCTGGCTATCGCCGGCGGCAGTCGTCCACATATTGGGAGAGCCACGCACATACGTTTCGTCACCGCTGAGCGGTTCGCTCTGCTCGGGACGCCCCGCGTCCCAGGCCCATTCGAGCTCGCCAGTCACGGCATCGAAACCCTTGATGACGCCGGAGGGCGGATAACGACGCTGGCCATCGAGCACCTGGTGACCGGTGACGACCACATCGCGCACCACCACCGGTGCGGAATTGATGGAGACGTAACCGTCCGGCGTCTCGCCCATGTTCTTCTTGATATCGACCTGGCCATCGTCACCGAAGCCAGTGCACGGCTCACCGGTAGCGGCATCGACTTCGAGCATGCGGCCATCGAGCGTGCCGGAAATGATGCGGGCGCGGCAGCTCTGCGAATCGCCATCACCGCCATTGGCCAGATCGTCGAGACGGTCATCCGGCACTTCATAATACGTGACGCCACGGCAGGCGGCGGTATAAGGGATGGCATCCTCGGATACCTGTGGATCGTAGCGCCAGTTCTCTTCGCCACTATCGGCATCGAGCGAGATCAGGATGTTGCGCGAGGTGCACAGAAACACATCGTCACCGACCTTGAGCGGCGTGGTCTCAGCGCCCCAGCGATGATCGAGCAGGTCCCCGGTACGGTATTGCCATGCGACCTCGAGATCGCCGACGTTCTCCGGCGTGACCTGATCGAGAGGCGAATAGCGTGTCGCAGCGCTGTCGCGCCCGTAGGCGACCCAGTCTTCGTCAGCGGGCGTGTCCGCCGGCTGGGCATCGCCGACATCGGTCGCCAATGAATCCTCGGCGACTTGTGGTACATCCCCGAAATGCTGATAACCACGCGGCACGAACGCCAATGCCCCGGCGACGATCAGGCCCAGGCACAACACGCCCGCCACCGAGAAACTCGCCTTGCGCGAGGGCCCGTCCCGGAGACTCGGCATGACCAGCGCGACCGGAATAGCCAGGATCAACACGACATCGAGACGCGGAATCCAGCGCCAGTAATTCAACCCGGACTCCCAAGCGGCCCAGATCAGCGTGCCGATGAACACCACACCATAAAGCCAGGCACCGGAAACACGACCACGCAGCAACTGAACGCCGGAGACGAGCATCAGAATGCCCGCGATCGCGTAATACCAGGAACCGCCCAGTGACGCTAGATAAAGCCCGCCGCCGCCAAGCGCTAGGCCGGCGAGCGCAACGATGATACCCACCAGCTTGGCGAACAAGCCACCAGCCCTGTGGGAAGATGTATTAGTAGCCAAAACGTTTCTCCTTGAATGACCGTGATCCCTTGCATCGCCGGTAAAAGCGACACGCCACGCGGCTTGAGGCACGTTATCGATGCGCCCTGCCACCTTGATGGCTCGCCCTCAGGATAGAGGATCATCGTCGTCTCTACATTATTGCTTAATGAAAGATATTCTGATATTTGAGCGCACAGCAACGCCATCTCCGACCATGGAGACCAGCGCACGCCACACAGAGGGAGCGGATATCAAGAAAAAGGAAACGGTGAAATACGGCCCGACCGCCATCGCCGTGGACAAAACGTTTACCCTTGAGGGAAAGCAGGTAAAACCAAGCGAGGAAGGGGGGGAATGCCAAGCACTTGATTTTTATATAAATAAAACCCCCTTCGATGAGTTTCGCTTAGCGCTTTCCAACAAGTCGGCCCGTAGTATTATCCATCCGATACTGCGTTATCGAGCCATCCACAATCCGCCACACAATATCTCTCGCCGTATCCAACTCGACGTCGAACCACTCGCGGGGCCGGTAGGTACTGCCATCTCGGCTGTGCAGCAACACATTGACCCGCTGGTGATAAAGCATAGCGTGAACCAGACGCTCGAAGCGACGCGGGTCGAGGTTGTAACACTCAAACGACGTGGCGACCTGCACAGGCGCTTCCAGGTAGGTCTGTTGACGTTCAGCCCCGGCGAGACGTTGGTCTAGCTCTTTCTCGGTGTAACCGATCTTGTAGAGGTTTCGAATGCCGCGCAGTGCCGGGTCCTGGCTCAGTGAGCGCAGGATGTAGATCAACCCGGTACGCTTGTCATGATGCGTAATGCCCTGCATGACATCGAAGGTGTTGTCACGCCGGAGAATACGACGCCCCGTCTCATCCTTGTAGAGTGCTCGAGCAAGCGAGCGCAGCAACAGGTTGGACTCGGTGCCGTTGTCGAAGACGACTCGGAGACGCGGGTTGAACTTTCGTCCAGCGCCGACGCTCTCCTCCCCAACCTGATCGGCGATACATAGCATGCCGTTGAGGACGAACATGTCGCCCTCCTCGATCTGCGACTCCATCTGGAATGGCACTGTCTCTGCATCACCTTCACGCAGCTCTTCACGCACCTGATCGAAAAGGCTCTCGAAGCGGTAGAAATCATCGCAGTGGGCACGATGGGCAATCTCTTCTGGCATTTCTCGTTCACTGCTCTCGGGCACGTGCGTCAGGTCGAAGATCGACTCGACACTCTCGTCATCGCCACTCAGCAGGCCGAGAGTGTCGCTTTCCCAGATGTCATCCAGCGAAGTAACACTATCCGGTGAAACAGCCACTTTCTCCGGCTTGGATGGGGTGGCTTCCAATGTGGCACTGCCGGCCCCCCGCGACGCTCCAGAGTTCTTAGCAGGCCGGTCATGACAGGCGGTGTCCTCAGAATTGTCCGCTGAGACCTCCAGCAGGCCGAGTGTGTCCCTATCAGCCAAGCCTTCTGCTTTGGCGGGATCATTTCTCAGAGCGGCTAGTTGGACGGCTAGTGTGGCTTCGTTGAGGCCTTTCGCATCTTCCCGTGGTTCGCGCCCATGCGCGGTCACGAATATTTCGATGCCCTGAAGGGTCGCCACTAGCCGCTGGTCGGCACTCGGCGCAGACGACTTGGACGGTGCCACGTTCAATAGCCCTAATTCATCGGGTGTGGCAAAGATGTCATCCAGCGTACGCCGCTTGGGTGGCTCTCGACGCGTCCGAATCATGCTGACGCCCCCTGCATCTTCTCCCGTTTCTTCTGCTGGATGTAAGCCAGGGCCTCGGCATAGCGGACCTCCATGTGGTCATCGCTGTGCACTGAGGGCGGGTGGCCCCTTTCCTTGGTGAAGGCAACGATTTTGGGCCATAGCACTACTGCCTCCTCCTCGGTCATCTGCGTGCGGTTACCGATCACGGTGTCCTGAATGGTCTTTAGCACCGGAGCGGTCAGCGCCTTGGACAGAATCTCGTAGGCGCCCTGGAAGGGATTGATCTGGTTGATGAGATCAACGTTAAGGTGCTCGATGTTGACGAACTTCTCACCGATCTTGATGAACTGGCGGTTGCCCTTCGGCTCACCGTCATCAGCTTCACCATCAAGATCGCGCCCATCCGGGGCAGCACCAGGGTCGACAGGCACGCCATCCTCGACATCATAGACTTGGCCAGGCTCATGGATCTCGGCCCCCTCAGGCAGCTCGTCCTCGCTCAACAGCCCACCCGTGGATCGAGCTCCCATGGTGGTGAGAACGGTCTCGCGCAGCACCTCTCGCTCGCTCTCATCTAGGTCAGGGTGCAGCCGCTCGATGACCTTCGGCAGTTCCACTTCATTGATAATCTCAGGCTCAGTGGTTTCCGTCACCGCAGCGGCGGCCACTTCGGGCTTTTGAAGCAGGGCCGAGATGATGTCTTCCTGACCACCAGAATCCAGGATACCCATCACTTTGTCAGAGACCGGCGCCTGTGTATCGTCGATGATCACAGTGCCCGGCTCGGCCTCCTCGCCCGGCCGCATGCGCGAGCGCGGCTTGAATGACACGCTGGGTGCCAGCACCTGCTCCATCAATAGCGAGACAGTGATCGCCTTGAGTAGGTTATTGACGCTGACCTTCACATCATCGTCGTCGGCATCGGGCTGGGCGATCAGGTTGGTGAACTGCGCGTGTGTCTTGCTCTCACTGTCGCGGGTAGCCCGCCCAATGATCTGAACGATCTCGGTCATCGAGTTGCGGTAACCGATGGTCAGCACATGCTCGCAGAAGGGCCAGTCGAAGCCCTCCTTGGCCATGCCCAGGGCGATGATGACGTCGACGTCCTCGGGCTTGGTGACCTGACGCAGGTATTCCTGCACGTCGCGGCGAATAGGGGTGTCGGTTACGAGATCGGCGACCTTCAGCAGCTTACCGGTGGGATGACGCACGGTGACAATGCCGGTGCGGCTGTCCTGCACCTCAACATCACCCAGCGCATCGAGGATATGATCAACTTCACCATATTTGTCCTTGGTGCTCTCGCCACTGTTGACGTTAGGGATGTGAACGATGGTCTTCTTGGCCGGGTCCAGCACCTCGCGGATCGCATCGAGGTAACGTCCCTGATAGAAGTGATAGCCGATACCCAGCGACTTCAGATAGCGATAGCCGTTGAGTTGCTCGTAATAGGTGTAGGTCACCTTGTCGAAGCGGGCTTCATCGTCGGGCAGCAAGATCGGGGCAGCGTCTCCACGAAAGTAGCTGCCGGTCATGGCGACGATGTGCGCGTTGGAGCCATGCATCAGATCATCGATGAGCCCTCCTAGCCTATTGCCCTCCTCGGCAGAGACATGGTGGAACTCATCGATAGCCACCAGGCAGTCGTCGAAGTCTGAGGATTTCAACTTGGCAAAGGCATAGCGCAGCGTGGCATGAGTGCAGACTAGGATCCGGTCGTGGGGATCGGCCATGAAGCGGCAGAAGGCATCCACCTTGCCGCTGTCATTGCCTGCCCGGCACAGGTCGTTGCGATCCTCGATGTGCCAGTCCCAGTCAAAACCGTATGATGTAAGGTCGGTACCCTTGAACGAGGCCCCAATGGACATCTCCGGCACCGCCACGATGGCCTTACGCAGCCCTAAGTGGTTGAGTTTATGAAGGGCTAGGAACATCAGCGCCCTGGACTTGCCAGAGGCCGGCGGCGCCTTAAGCAGCAGATACTGACTGTCACGCTTCTCGTAGGCTCGCGCCTGCATCTCGCGCATCCCCAACCCATCACTACTTGCGCTCTTGCCGGTCTGGGCATACTCAATCTTGATCAGTTCCGCCATGCCTTAGCCCTCCTTGGTGACAGCGTTACGAGATTTCTTGGTTCGACTTGGCTTTGACGCCTTCTCGGCTTCGATTAACGCCTCGTAGCGGGCCAGCAGATACTCTTGGCGCTCGGCAGTATCACGGAAAGGTCGATCCCGGTAGAGTTTTTCCACGGCACGATCCAATGCTTGGTGGGTTTCCAAGAGATTGTCGGGCATCTTGTCGGGATCGTAGAGCTGAGTCATCGTCTTGTCGGGATGGGCGGCACGGGCAAGGATTATGGCGCGACCGAGTTTCTCGATCTCTTGGCGATCTCGCTCAGATACCTCAGGCCACGGGAAGGTGTTGTAGACTATTCTAGATGAGTATCCATAACGACTTTCAAGTCGTCCGCAAACAAGTCGCATCCAGTCAAGATGCATGATTGATGACAAGACTGAAAATTCATAGAGACCTCCATCCGGGATAATGTAATTCTTGTTATTGGAAATCACGTCAGACTCCATGAATCCCAGCGGAACATATGGCCTTCTTTCCGAAGTAAAAGCTGGGACCAAGATATAGCTACCCTCCTCAGGCTGTGCGACCTGAAGAAATTGATGGGGCCTCTTAGCGCCCTGAAGAGCAGCGGCATGGCCAGCCTTGATCCGAAGGGCACGAACCGCATCGAGTCGAGACCTCACCTCTGGGATATTCAGCACCTCCTCGGGGGCCCCAACTAGCCACAGACACCAGCGACAATCACCCTTCAAGAACTCCTGAGCACCTATCAAGGGCTTGATCCAAGGTACCAAACGCTGCTCACGGTCGAGCAGTTGATCTTTTTCTGACTCGGACAGGATCAAGTTGCCGCCATCTGTAGGCTGATTGCCACGAACCATTGGCAAGGCCGGAACTAGAGATCGATTGCGACTGGACACAATGGTATTGCCACCCTCTACAAGATACGGACTGATATTTTTGACAATCTTCATTCGCCACTCACCCGAAACACGCTGGTAGAGCCGCTTTTGTGTTGGGTGCGTGCTCAGTCCAATGATCACAACGTGGACGCCTGCATTGCTTTGAGCACTATTGCTCCACGGGAATGTCTGATAGGCAAAGGATATTTCAATACCTGAATTTAAGATTCCCGGCCACAGAGTAGCAACCTGCTGCCCCTGGCAGAGGGAGTTGGTTGATACAAAAGCGGCTTCACCACCGGGCTGCAAGTAATCTGTCCCTTTCTGAAACCAGCAAGCGACATAGTCCAAATACCCAAGGGCCTTTTTTCCAAACACTCGCTTCATATCGCGAGCCTGCTCAACGTTTCTCCCAGCTGTGCCATGAAAAGGTGGATTGCCGCAAATATAAACCTCCTGTCCTTCGCCATTCCAGCAAACATCGAGCCAATTCAATTGAAGACTATTACCCGCCACCAGCTGTGCTGCATCCTTCAACGGTAGTAGCGGCTCTGCATGGCCGAACTCTTTGGCGAACAGCATGTTCATCTGGTGCTCTGCCAACCACAGAGATAACTGCGCCACTTCATACGCAAAATCATCGATCTCGATGCCATAGAACTGACTAAGCCTAATGCCGCTCATGAAGAGTTCATTCTGCTTTTGCTCACCGACATCCTGCATCGCACGGAAAACTGACATCTCCAACCGCCGCAGCTCTTTGTAGGCTATGATCAGGAAGTTGCCCGAGCCCATGGCGGGGTCGAATACCTTTATGTGCGACAGCCTTTCCAGCAGCGCCTCCAGTTTCTTGCGGTTGCCCCTGTCCTTGTGCAGCTCCGCATAAAGCTTATCGAGAAACAGGGGGCGGATCACCTTCATGATGTTGGGTACGGAGGTGTAGTGCTGACCCATGGAGTCGCGACTTTCTTCGTCCACGACCGCCTGGAACATCGAACCGAAGATGTCGGGATTCACCGCCTCCCAAGCGAGTCGGCCGCACTCAATCATCATCCGCCGTCCCGTGCCACGAATCTCGGGCACAGGGAGGTCGTCACGGAACAGGCCGCCGTTGACGTAGGGGAATTGGGCAACGTGAGCGGCTAAGTCAGCCGGACGCTCATCCTCTGGCTGGTTCATTACCCGGAACAGCTGGGTAAGCAGGTCAGGCAAGTCCTCCCCGTTCTCACCGCTGGCCTCGGTGATGACCTTGGTGAAGGCGTTCTTGGGGAAGATGCCGGTGTCTTCGGCGAAGTAGCAAAACAGCAGACGGGTCAGGAAAACGTTGAGCGCGTGCAACTGCTCTGGCGTGCTGAATTCGTTGACCTCCTTAAGACGGTCGAACAACCGCCCCATCTTTGCTGCCGCCTTCAGGTCAGCAGACGCTTCCTCAAAGTGCTTGGTGCGCTCCAGACCCGCCATCGGAGCGAAAAATAGGTATTGGGTCGCCAGTTCGCCAAACCCGACCTCCAGGCGCTCATCGGTTTTGGTATCCAGCGCCGTCATCTCACGGAAGTCCGTCACTACCAAAAAGCGGCACTTGTGCCGGGCAGGTTCATCCTCGTCGGCCAGCACCTGCAGCGCCTCGTGGATGCTCTCGCCCTGGCGCACCGGCATGTAGTAAAGCCACTTTTTCAGCGCGACATGCCCCTCGTCCTTTCGACTGGCGACGTTGCGCTGCCCACCATTGCGGATCTGGGTGAGAGTGGCCTTGGGAAAATCGTAGGCGTCGAGGAAGGCGTAGATGAACTCACCGCTGTCGGCTTTGGGCCGTGTGGCAGCGGTCAGGGTATCCATGCAGTAGGTCTGGTCGAAGGCCATATTAGGGTGCTACTCCCTGCGTGCGGGCTCCAGCAGGAGCCAATAGTTCGTTATGGCGCTAAGCCTACTAAGCTGCAGGGACAGTGTCATTGACTCTCTCAGAACCCATCACCAAGGACGGCGAGAGAAAAGGGCCAAGGTTCTCCAATCAGGGGCGGCCTTGTCGACTGGTAGCCCGTTCCGCAAGGACTCGAATACTTCCAGGTATATCAGCTACAGGCTGGCTGCCCGCCGGCAAGCCATGGCCTTGCAGGATGTTGCAAGCGTTTCTCGGATTTCGAGCCTTACCCATAGTCATGTTGAAGGTCATGGGGATGACGATCCGCGCATACCAGTTTGTCTGATGGCGACTGCGGGTCAGGTAGGCTTTATAATTCAGACCTTGTAAGTAGATCGCCTAAATGCCACACCTTAGAGCTGATGCTGACCTATACCCCTTTGGATCACATGGTTCCCGGGGTCGGGGTCGGGGTCGGACTCGAACCAGTCGGTGTCACCACCGAGAAATTTTGAAATATCCACAGCAACGAACACTAAATCGTCGCCGCCCGGCAAAGCAGGCAGTCACATAAGGAATTTTTGACTGTGAGCGCCTTTGTCGGTCTTCGGTGTGGACACTTTGTGGTCACTCAAAAGCCAGATATTCTGGAATCAATGAAAATATAATCACCTCACTCTGCACCCCTTAACTGGACTACGTTACCGCCATATCAATCTTTTACCTGGCTCCCAGGACCCTCACTTTCCCGCTCATTCTGACGGGCGTTTACAGCAGGCCCTGGAGTAACATCATACCTTTCGCTTTTTTTAACTCTCTCCAGACTACTTTCTAAACTCTCAACACTGTGAGAATCAAACAGACTCTCTATTTCTTTATTCCAAACATACTCTTTTTGAACCGCGGAAACGAATGCGAAGCAAACGAAAAATGCTATGACTGGTATCACCATAGATTTCATTTGCTTTTCTCCGGGCTCTCCCGACTTTATTCTCTCCCACTCCTTCTCTAGATAACAAGCTATTATTTGGTTAAAATCATTAATCTCCGCCACCAAGTCATCATCCGACTCACCTTTATAGCACCTGCTTACCAGATACCGCCCTCTTCGGATAACCAAATCGCGTGCTTCATCTTTATGTAGGCGCCCCCATTTTTTGTAAGCCTTCCTTTTAATATCAGGGGAAATTTCTCTCAACTTTCTAAATAAATATACCCATCTACCCTCACCCTCTTTCTTATAACGTATATCTCTACCATTCCCACCTCCAGCATTCGCTTCATTACTTCCCCACTTCTCCTGATCCTCGCCTGTTTTTTTTAAAACACTGCCCGGCACAATGATTTTATCATTACCATCTTTATTAGGCAGCATGATGAGCACTTTGCTTAAGCTATAATTAGCCCTTTCAAGGGCTTCCCTTACTCTTTCTTCTCTTTTCTCTGAATCTTCTTCTTTTACTACCAACTTTCTTTGATTATAATAATATTCTCTAAGAGCCCCAGAAAAAACAGATAGCTCGCTTCTTAACTCAGCTCCCCACCTTTCACGCATCTCTGATATGGTTTTTGATCTGTCAAACACCACTTTTGAGTAAACAGCTCCTGCACCCAAAAGCGCACTAACAAAAGACACACTCCCCAACAACCCATTTAATTTTTCTGTTACAATATTCACAACATCTATAATAAACAATAAAGCCTCCATCAACCACCTTACAAGAGCTTAAAACCCATAAGCCACGCCCTAACTTTATGCCCTCAAATGCCAACCTGCGTAAAACTTTAATTTAACAAAGAAGACACCACAACGATTGTTCCAGCCTTTTCATAAAACTATAAGCATAAAAAGAATAGCCCGCTCATTCATGCGCCACCCTGGCCCTACCTATCGATTTTTCGCATATTGAGTGGCTATTTATTATTGCCAGGCTTTTTCTTAATAGAAGAAATGATTTTCTCTTCCAACCAAATCCAGCCGATGCTTAAGACAAAGAAAAGCCCAACCAGCCAATAAGCATGATGAGTTAATTTTTTAAAGCTTTCTAATGCTAGATCGTGCATTTCCCCCTCCCCTCTACGACTACCATTTACCCACAACCTACTTGACTATTCGGTGTCCGTTCCCGTTTGCTTAAGTTCTTTGCGCTTTTCCTCTATGGTGGGGCTTATATGGCCTGCGTCTTCAATTCCTTATTGTGCATCAGCCACATCGTGTAGTGGGGAAACACCGCTAGCACCTGCTTCACCACGAGCACGCCATGCACTTCTGTTCCGTAAAATACTACTAAAATACAAACACGTACAAGCAAGGCCAGGCGACCGCCTGCCTGGAGGAAACGCTCTCGACGGCTCATCTGCGTCTGGCCAGCACCTACATCGAGTACCTGTCATGGCAGGAATGCATCCGCCGCTACGACCGGACACACACGATGTTCTACATGGACCCACCTTACTGGCAAACTGAGGGCTATGGCGTCGGATTTGGCATAGAGCAATACGAGGGAGATCCTGGGCAAGCTCAAGGTCAAGGCCATCATCAGTCTCAACAACCATCCCGACATCCGCCAGATCTTCGCCGGCTACCACATCGAAACCACTGACATCCGCTACACCGTCGGCGGCGGCAAGGGCCAAGAGGCCCGAGAGGTGCTGATCTTCAACTGGGATGTGGATGAAAAGCCAGCGGGGCTATTTTAACCAAGTAGGGGTATAGGTATGGAGATCGGAGCGTCAGTAACAGCCGTTAAGGGAGCGCTTGACCTAGCGCGTTCGGCCAAGGACGTAAACGACCGTGCTCAGCTCAATGCAGCAGTGAGTGACATAATGGACAAGCTGACCACAGCGCAGTCCGGTTTGTTCGAGATGCAGCATCAGTATCAGCAACTGATCGAGGAGAACCAGCGGCTGCAACAGGCCCTGGAGAAGGAAGCCCGGTTTGATCGGTATCGTAAGGAAGAGACACCTCAGGGTGATTGGGTTCTATCACTCAAGGAAGATTTTGTTACTCCAGACGAGCCGCCCCACTCTATATGCCCTCTTTGCAGGGAAGAAGGCCGGTATTCATTGATGTCTCGTAACAGCTCTACCTATCGATGCGGATTCTGCAAGTATGTTGCTAAGTACGCACCTAGTGGCATCAGCGATGAAGTCTTGAGGAAAGCCTAGCCTTTGCCTTTGCCAACTATCAGGCAAAAGCAAGCCATAGCTTCATGCTCCAGTGGTGCCAAAGCCTTCGCGAAGCTATGCCAAGTGCAGCGCACGGTTACACAAATTCGGCACGCGAATCTCGGTTGACACTTCGTTGACACTTGAGGAAAAGCAGGCAAAACCAAGCGGGGGAGGGGAATGCTAAGTACTTGATTTTTTTGGTGCCCGGGGTCGGACTCGAACCGACACGGTGTCGCCACCGGGGGATTTTGAATCCCCTGCGTCTACCAATTTCGCCACCCGGGCAGCGGAGACGTATTATACGGAGCAGATTGGCGACGTCAATCATTGGGCCTGACTTCGTCGCCTGTCTCGATTATCATAGGCCGCCTTCGTCGAGCGCACGCCGTGCGTGCCTCATCTTCAACTTCAGTTTTTCTGATTCCAGGTCGTTCTCTCCAACGCCATGCAGCGCGCCGATTTCCATTTCGATCTCCCCGATGAGCTGATCGCTCGTTACCCGTCCGAGACGCGCAGCGATTGCCGTCTGCTTTGCCTGGACGATGAGAGCGGCGAGGTCCAGCACCGCCGTTTCACCGATCTGCTGACGCACCTCGAGCCCGGCGATCTGCTGGTGTTCAACGACACCCGCGTGATCCCCGCGCGGCTATTCGGGCAAAAAGCCAGCGGCGGGCGCGTGGAGATGCTCCTCGAACGCCCGCTGGATGCGCACCGGGGCCTGGCGCATCTGCGCGCCAGCAAGGCGCCCAAGCCCGGCACCGAGCTGATTTTCGAAGGCGACATCCACGCGGTGGTCGAGGAGCGTCATGAGGCCTTGTTCGAGCTGCGTTTTCTGGGCGAGACGCCGATGATCGAATTGCTCGAGAATCACGGCCACATGCCGTTACCGCCTTATATCGACCGCGAGGACGAGCTCGACGATCGCGAGCGCTATCAGACCGTCTACGCCCGACGTGAGGGCGCGGTGGCGGCGCCCACCGCCGGCCTGCATTTCGACGAGGCGCTGATGGCAGCGCTGCGCGAGCGTGGTGTGGAGATGGGCTATGTCACCCTGCATGTGGGCGCGGGTACCTTCCAGCCAGTCCGTGTGGACGATATTCGCGAGCACCATATGCATAGCGAATGGCTGGAAGTCGACGAGACACTCTGTCGCCAGGTCGAGGCCACGCGGGCACGTGGCAAGCGCGTCATCGCCGTAGGCACGACCAGCGTGCGCTGCCTGGAAACCGCCAGCCAAGGCTGCGACGACGGCCGCATCGCGCCTTACCGTGGCGATACCGATATCTTCATCTATCCCGGTTACGCATGGCGCTGCGTCGATGCGCTGATCACCAACTTCCACTTGCCCGAGTCGACCCTATTGATGCTGGTCTCGGCATTCGCCGGCTATCACCAGGTGATGCATGCCTACCGCGAAGCCGTCGCCGAGCGCTACGCCTTCTTCAGTTATGGCGATGCCATGTTGCTCAGCCGGGCTGAGACGTCACACCCCTTTCCCGAGACTTCCCATGCGTAACGAAAGATTCATGCGTTTCGAGCGCCTCGCCGAAGACGGCATGGCACGACGCGGCCGTTTGAGCTTCCCTCGCGGCAGCGTAGAAACGCCTGCCTTCATGCCCGTCGGCACCTACGGTACGGTCAAGGGCATGACGCCCCAGTCGGTGAAGGACATCGGCGCCGAGATCATTCTCGGCAACACCTTTCATCTATGGCTGCGCCCTGGCACCGAAGTCATCGAGACGCACGGCGACCTGCATGACTTCGCTCAATGGGACAAGCCGATCCTCACCGACTCGGGCGGCTTCCAGGTCTTCTCGCTGGGCGACATGCGCAAGATCACCGAGGAAGGCGTGCATTTCCGCTCCCCCGTGGATGGCGCCAAGGTCTTCATGGGCCCCGAGGAATCGATGGCCGTGCAGCGCTCGCTGGGCTCGGACATCGTGATGATCTTCGATGAATGCACGCCCTACCCGGCCACCGAGGCAGAGGCCAAGCGCTCGATGGAGATGTCGCTGCGTTGGGCCGAGCGCTCGCGCATCGCGCACGGCGACTCGCCCTCGGCACTGTTCGGCATCATTCAGGGCGGCATGTATCCCGAGCTTCGCGAGCGCTCCCTGAAGGGGCTTATGGACATCGGCTTCGACGGGCTCGCCATCGGTGGTTTATCGGTGGGTGAACCCAAGGAAGAGATGCTCAAGGTACTCGACTATTTGCCAGGCTGGATGCCGGATGACAAGCCGCGCTACCTAATGGGTGTCGGCAAGCCGGAGGACCTGGTCGAAGGCGTGCGGCGCGGGGTGGATATGTTCGACTGCGTGATGCCCACGCGCAACGCGCGCAATGGCCATCTCTTCACTGCGGATGGCACCGTCAAGATTCGTAACGCCCAGCATCGCCACTCCACGCAGGCACTCGAAGCGGATTGCGATTGTCATACGTGCCAGCACTTCACGCGCAGCTATCTGCACCACCTGGACCGTTGTGGCGAAATGCTCGGCGCGATGCTCAATACCGTGCACAATCTACGCTATTACCAGCGCGTCATGGCTGGTTTGCGCACTGCCATTGAAGCGGGTACATTGACTGCCTTTGTCGAGGACTTCTACGCACGGCGCGGCATGCCGGTGCCGCCGCTGTCAGCGTGATCGAAGACCAACCGGGATACGCTCTCGGGTCCAGGTTCACCCCCAACTACCATCCGGAGATAACAATCCATGCTGGAGTTTTTCATTCCCGCAGCTCACGCGCAGGATGCTTCCCCCGCGGGCGGCGGCATTGCCCAGATCGTCATGCTAGTCGGCTTCGTGCTGATCTTCTACTTTCTGTTATGGCGCCCGCAGTCCAAGCGTGCGAAGCAGCACAAACAACTGATCAGCAACCTGGCCAAGGGCGATGAGATCGTCATCGGCGGCGGCCTGATGGGGCGTGTCACTAAAGTCGGCGACGATTTCATCAGCTTGGAAATCGCCGAAGGCACCGAGGTGAACGTTCAGAAGAACTCCGTCGCCGCGGTATTGCCCAAGGGCACCCTGAAGTCCATCTGATCTCCTATCAGGAGGCGCGAAACCGCCCCTCCTCAACGCCACCGGCCATGCTCTATGGTCGGTGGTTGTCTTCTGCGTCAGCAACAAGGACAGGGCTTCCATGCTCAACCGTTATCCCCTGTGGAAGTATCTGCTGATACTCATCGTACTTCTCGTCGGCGTCATCTACGCGTTACCCAATCTTTACCCCGCCGACCCCGCCGTTCAGATCAGCAGTACCGCCAGCGGCACCGCACTCGATCAAGAGCGTCTCGACCGCTTGACCCAAGCGCTCGAGGACGAAGGCATCGACATCAAGCAAAGCGAGCTGGACGGCAACAGTGCACTGATTCGCCTCGACGAGGCCGATCAGCAAATCGCTGCCCGTGACATACTCGACGACCGCTTGGGCGACGCCTACACCGTGGCGCTCAACCTCGCCGATTCGACACCCGACTGGTTGGCCAGCCTTTCCGCCACCCCCATGAAGCTCGGCCTCGACCTCCAGGGCGGAGTGCACTTTCTGCTGCAAGTCGACATGGACGCCGCCGTTCAGCAACGCCTGGAAGCGAATGCCAGCGCCGTCCGCGACATCCTGCGTGACGAACGGATCCGTTATCGTGATACCGAGATCGGCGACCGTACGATTACGTTCCAGTTCGCCAGTGAGGACGATCGCAACGCTGCGCGCGACTTGATCGCCGACCAGTTCCCTGACTTCGACTATGAGAACGAAGACAGCAGTAGCGGTGCGGCCCTGACAATGACCTTCACCGAACAGGCCGTACAGGCGTTGCAGGACTATGCCGTCAATCAGAACCTGACGACGATCCGCAACCGCGTCAACGAGTTGGGCGTCTCGGAGCCACTGGTGCAGCGCCAGGGCCCCAGCCGCATCGTCGTCGAGCTGCCCGGCGTGCAGGACACCGCCGCCGCCAAACGCATCGTGGGGTCTACGGCCAACCTGGAGTTCCGCCTGGAAGCCCGTCCGGACACACCCGAGCGCGAGGTCGAAACCTTCCATTTCCGCAACAACGAGAACCGCACCGCAGAGTTGATGCGTGATGTCATCGTCACCGGCGATCATGTCTCTAGCGCCAGCCGCAGCTTCGATCAAAACAACCGCCCGCAGGTCAACATCAACCTCGATGGTACCGGTGGCTCGATGATGAGCCGCGCCACGCGTTCCAATATCGGGCGCAACATGGCGGTCGTCTTCATCGAGCACAAGACTCGTACATACACGGTGATGGAAGACGGTGAAGAGGTCGAAAAGCGCGAGGCCTATACCGAGCGCGGTATCATCAGCTTGGCGACCATACAAAGCGCCTTGAGCAATCGCTTCCGCATCACCGGTCTCGACTCCTCGAGCGAGGCGGCAGACCTGGCCTTGCTGCTGCGCTCCGGCTCACTGGCAGCCCCCATCTACTTCGCCCAAGAGCGCACCATCGGGCCCAGCCTGGGCGCTCAGAACATCAACCAGGGCATTCTCTCTGTAGAACTCGGCCTGTTGCTCGTGGTGCTGTTCATGCTGGTGCGCTACAAGGCCTTCGGCGTGGTCGCCAACATCTCGCTGGGGCTAAACCTGGTGCTGCTGGTCGCCGCAATGTCGATGCTCGGCGCCACTCTGACGCTCCCTGGGATCGCCGGCATCGTGTTGACGCTGGGCATGGCGGTGGACGCCAACGTCTTGATATTCGAACGAATACGTGAAGAGATCAAAGCCAAGATGCCGGCCCAGCAAGCCATACATGCCGGCTTCGAGCGCGCCTTCACCTCGATCGTCGACGCCAACATCACGACCCTGCTGGTGGCGGTCATCCTGTTCTCGATCGGCACCGGGCCGGTCAAAGGCTTCGCCGTCACGCTGTCGCTGGGCATTCTGACCTCGATGTTTACCGCCATCCTGGTCTCACGTGCCCTTATCAACCTCACCATCGGCGGGCGCCCGCTGAAGAAAATCTGGATCTGAGGAGAGCGAGCGATGCGACAGTTAGACTTCATGGGCAAACGCCGCATAGCCTTCGCCGTTTCCGTGCTGCTCGCGGTCATTGCGATCGGTGCCCTGGCGTTCAAAGGCCTCAATCTGGGCCTGGACTTCACCGGCGGTACGCTGGTGGAAGTCCGTTATGAGCAAGCTCCAGCCCTCGACGACCTACGCAGTAAATTAGGCGACGAGGGTTTCGAGGATGCCCAGGTGCAAACCTTCGGCACCTCCAATGACATCCTCGTGCGCCTGCAGCAGACGTTCGACAACGATGTCGGACAACGCGTCGTGGATATTCTGGACAGCGAGGCGAATTCAGTAGACCTGGTCCGCGCCGAGTTCGTCGGCGCGCAGGTCGGCGATCAACTGCGCGATCAGAGCGGCATGGGCATGCTACTGGCCCTGGCGGTGGTGATGGTGTACGTGGCGTTCCGCTTCCAGTACAAGTTCGCGCTCGGCGCCCTGATCTCCCTCGGGCATGACGTGGTGATCATACTCGGCATCTTCGCGCTGTTCGGGCTGGACTTCGATTTGACGGTGCTGGCCGCCATCTTGGCGGTGATCGGTTACTCGCTCAACGACACCATCATCGTCTACGACCGAATACGCGAGAATATTCGCAAGTCGCAAATCGACGATATGGCGCAGATATTCAACGAGTCGATCAACCAGACCCTGGCGCGCACCATGGCGACGTCGGGGACCACATTGCTGGTACTTCTGGCATTGTTCTTCCTCGGCGGGGACATGATCCACAACTTCTCGATCGCCTTGATACTGGGCGTCGTCGCGGGGACTTTCTCGTCGGTATATGTGGCTGCCGCGTTGTTGCTGGCCATCAAACTGCAGCGCCAGGACCTGATTCCATCGAAGAAGGAAAACGACGACGAGGAAGAAGAACTGCCTTAGGACTCGTCGGCCTTGCCGCTCGCTCGAGACCTGATACGCCTCCCTCCGGGGAGGCGTATTGCGTTGGGGCTTGTATTGCGTTGCGAAACTAGTCGCGCGATGCGATCTTCAACCCATGGCGGCGTAGCTTGCGCACCACGCTGGGCTGACTGATACCCAGCCGTTCGGCCATGGCATAGGTGCTCGATACCCGCACCGCCAACTCACCGAGGATCTCGGCCTCGACGGCCTCCAGCGTCTCACGCAGGGAACGCCCTTCTTCCAGCGTCGCTAGAGGGCTCTCGCCACTTGCCGTTTTGCTCACGCGCGTCGGCGTCACGTCATTTTCCTCCATTGGCGCGCCGATGACGCCGCCTTCGGCGGATAACCAGGCGCGTTCGAGCCAGTTTTCCAGCTCGCGCACATTCCCCTGCCAATCGCCGCCCATCAGCTCCGGCCAGACCCTCGGGTGCAAAACCTTCTCCATGCCGTAACGCTCGTTAAGTCGAGCAAGCTGGCGCTCGGCGAGGCCGGGGATATCCTCGCGACGCTCGCGTAAGGGCGGCAACGTGACGGGAATCACATTGAGCCGATAGTAAAGATCGAGGCGGAAGCGTCCCTCCTCCACGCAGCGCGCGAGGTCCTGGTTGGTGGCAACCACCAGGCGGAAATCGACACGCCGCGAGCGCGTATCGCCCAGCCGTGTCAGGTAACCGTCCTGAATCACCTTCAACAGCTTGCTCTGCATGGCCAGGGGCAGCTCGCCGATCTCGTCGAGAAACAACGTGCCCTTGTGGGCCTGCTCCAGGAGCCCGGCCTTGCCCATCCGAGCGGCACCGCTGAACGCACCGGGTTGATAGCCGAACATCTCGGATTCGAACAGCGATTCAGGGATTGCCGCGCAATTGACGTCCACGAAGGCATCATCGCACCGCTGGCTCCAGCGATGCAGTTGGCGCGCGAAGGCGGTCTTGCCGACCCCCGATTCGCCGAGCATCAGTACCGTGGCATCGGTCGGCGCCACCCGCTTGATAAGCTGCGCCACCTCGTGCATGACCTGGCAACGCACCTCCAGCGACTCCAACTCCAACGTATCGCCCGATGCCGGGCTACCGCCCCGCTTGAGGTGCTCGTTGAAACGCCGCTGGAGAAGCGCATATTCATCTTGCAGCAGGCGCAGATCGGTCATGTCCATGGAGCGGCTGATGACGCGTACCAACTTGCCCGCCGCATAGACCGGATGCGCCTCGGCGATCACCTGCCGCCCCGTCCCGGTACGTTGCATGACCTGGGCCGGTTGGCCGGTACGTATCACCTCCATCGATACCGACGGGGACAACACGCCTCGCGCCTCCAGCTCGTGCACCGTGGTCGCGCACAACGACTCGCGACTCATGCCGTACACGGCGGCGCTGCCGGGGCTGACATCCAACACATGGCCATCGTCGGCATCGACGATGAACACATGGTCGTGCCCGGTATGCACCAGCGCCTTGAGGGTTTGGACCTCGATATCATTGTCGGGCATGCCGTCTCTCGATTCATTTTTGCATTGCAATTCAATAGTGGATCACCCATACGGTGAAAACAATGCATTTTTGAATCACCGGTAACGCTAACCCATTGATTTTTCGTTAACGAGAGTTGGCACGTTTCATGCTGAACTAGAGGGTGAGGAAAGCGCTATAACAATCCGCGTGACTGCCAGGAGAAATGCATGAGCGAGCACGACACCCCGCGTTTCAACCAACCGCTAGGTGGCAACGACATGCCACGCTTCGGCGGCCCTGCCAGCATGATGCGCCTGCCCATGCAGGCAAACGCCAAAGGGCTCGACGCCGCCTTCGTGGGCATCCCCATGGACATCGGCACTTCGAATCGGCCCGGCACACGCCTGGGGCCACGCCAGATTCGCGATGAATCGCGCATGCTGCGCCCCTACAACATGGCCACCCGCGCCGCCCCGTTCGATAGCCTGCAAGTCGCCGATATCGGTGATGTACCGATCAACACCTTCGACCTCAAGAAAAGCGTCGGCATCATCGAGAATTACTATCACGAACTGCTCTCACACGACGCCGTGCCTTTGACCCTCGGCGGTGACCATACCCTGACCTGGCCGATCCTGCGCGCCATGGCCCGCAAGCATGGCCCCGTCGGCTTGATCCATATCGACGCCCACGCCGATATCAACGAGCACATGTTCGGCGAAGAAGTGGCGCACGGCTGTCCGTTCCGCCGCGCCCAGGAGGAAGGCTTGCTGGACAGCCAGCGCGTGGTGCAGATCGGCCTGCGAGGTACCGGCTACGCCGCCGATGACTTCGACTGGTGCCGCGAGCAAGGCTTCCGTGTCGTGACCGCCGAGCAATGCTGGCACAAGTCGCTGGAACCCTTGATGGCCGAGGTGCGCGAACAGATGGGCGATGGCCCGGTGTATATCTCGTTCGACATCGATGGACTCGATCCCTCGGTGGCGCCCGGCACCGGCACCGTCGAGGCCGCTGGCCTGACCATGCCACAAGGGCTCGAGATCGTCCGCGGTGCCCAGGGCCTCAACGTGGTCGGCGGCGACCTGGTCGAGGTTGCCCCGCCCTATGACGCCAGCGGCAACACCGCGTTGATGGGCGCCACCCTGCTCTACGAAATGCTCTGCGTGCTCCCCGGCGTCAAACGCCGCTGAGCCCATGCCCCCGATACCGGGGGGCCATACAACAACAAGTGGTGACATCTATGTCTGCATCCCCCGATTCCACCGCCGCTGGCGGCGGTGACCCCGATAACACGCGGCTGATCCTGCGCGGTCTTCTCAAGTTCCTGATTCCCTCGCTGATCGGCGCCGGCATGTTCCTGGTGCCCTTCTCGACGGGGGACACCATCAATATCGGCATGGGCATGCTCGCCGACGGCCTTCAGGCCTGGCTCGGCGACGCCTTGCCCGCCATCGCCACGCTGGTGCTCTGCACTTCGGTACTGCTGACGCTTTACGTCAAGGCCGTCAAACCGAGCTGGTCCCGCGAGGGTACCCTCAACGAGCTGTTCGACGTGGCGCCGCTATGGACCCTGATGCGCGCGCTGGGGGCGCTATTCGCGCTGATGACCTATTTCCAGATCGGTCCTGAGTTCGTGACCGCCTCCTTTACCGGCGGTGTCATGCTCAACGATCTGGCCCCCGTGCTGCTGACGTTCTTCTTCTTCGCCGCCATTCTACTGCCGTTTCTGGTCGACTTCGGGTTCAT
The DNA here is from genome assembly GCF_034479555.1 of Chromohalobacter canadensis. Lineage (NCBI taxonomy): Bacteria > Pseudomonadati > Pseudomonadota > Gammaproteobacteria > Oceanospirillales > Halomonadaceae > Chromohalobacter > Chromohalobacter canadensis. The sequence goes on from NZ_CP140151.1 coordinate 1,091,226, forward strand.
GGAGTTCATCGGCAGCCTGGTACGGGTGCCATTTCGCAAGATCTTCGGGCTCCCCGGCCGCAGCGCCATCGACGCCACTGCCTCGTGGATGGGCTCCGGCACCGTGGGCGTGCTGATCACCACCCAGCAATACGAACGCGGCTTCTACAATCGCCGCGAAGCCTCGGTCATCGCGACGAACTTCTCCATCGTCTCAATTGCCTTCGCGCTGCTGGTGACCAGCTTCATCGGCATCAACCACCTCTTCATCCCCTTCTACCTCACCGTAGTGGTCGCGGGCCTGGTAGCGGCCGTGATCGTGCCCCGCCTGCCACCGCTCTCGCGTAAGCCGGACACCTACTACGAACCGGTGGGTTGCCGCCTCGTCGAGGAACATAGCGGCTCGCAGAGCCTGTTTCGTTACAGCCTGGGCATGGCCGTCGCACGTGCCGACAAGGCCCCCGGCCCGCGCCAGCTGGTGCGGCATGCCCTGCTGAACGTGGCCGATATCTTCTTCGGCCTGCTGCCGCTGGTCATCGCCATCGGTACCGTGGCCTTGATCCTGGCCGAGTTCACGCCGCTGTTCACCTGGCTGTCCTACCCCATGGTGCCGGTACTCGAGTGGATGCGCGTCCCCGAAGCGGCCGCGGCCGCCCCCGCGACTCTGGTGGGCTTCGCCGACATGTTCCTGCCCGCCGTGCTGGCCAGCGACATCGAAAGCGAGCTGACCCGCTTCGTGATCGCCTGCCTGTCGCTGACGCAGTTGATCTACATGTCGGAAATCGGCGCCTTGCTACTCAAGTCCAAGATCCCGCTCAAGCTCTGGGAGCTGGTGGTCATTTTCCTGCTGCGCACCGCCATCACCCTGCCGATCATCGTCGTGATGGGCCACTGGCTGGTCGCTTAAGGAGCGCTCCATGACACACGAGACACGCGCGTCGTCCTCCCGTCATGTCAGCTGTGCCGAGGCACTGGTCCGGCTACTGCGTGACCGCTACGCCGTGGATACCGTCTTCGGGATTCCCGGCGTGCATACCGTGCCGCTCTATCGCGGCCTGGAAGCGGGTGGCCTGCGCCATGTCACACCGCGCCACGAGCAGGGCGCGGGCTTCATGGCGGACGGCTACGCCCGCGCCAGTGGCAAGCCCGGGGTCTGCTTCATCATCACCGGGCCGGGCATGACCAATATCGCCACCGCCATGGGCCAGGCACTCGCCGACTCGGTACCCATGCTGGTGATTTCCAGCGTCAACCGTCGCGACACCCTGGGTCGCGGCCAAGGGCGCCTGCACGAGCTGCCCAGCCAGCAGAACGTGCTGGCGGGCGTCAGCCGTTTCAGCCACACCCTGCTCGACCCGAGCGCCTTGCCGGAGGTGCTCGCCCGCGCCTTCGCGGTGTTCCAGTCCGCGCGGCCCGGGCCGGTGCACATCGAGATCCCCATCGATCTCTTCGAGGCGCCTATCATCCTTCCCGAACCCACCTCCCCAGCGCGGCTATACCGTCCCGCCGCGCATCCAGAGGGCATTGCCCTGGCGGCCGAATGGCTACGTCAGGCGCAAGCGCCACTGGTGCTGCTGGGTGGGGGCTGCGCGGATGCTTCGAAGTCGGCACGAACTCTGGTCGAGCGTCTCGACGCCCCGACCGTGACCACGATCAATGCCAAGGGCGTGCTCGGTCGCGAGCATCCGCTCGACCTGGGCGCCAACGCCACCTGGCCCGAGGTACGCGCCCTGGCACGCGAGGCCGACGTCATTCTCGCCGTGGGCACGGAGCTGGGGGAAACCGATTACGACGTGGTGTTCGACGACGGCTTCACGTTGACCGGTCGCGTCATTCGCATCGACCTGGAGGCCGAGCAGCTGGTGCGCAATCAGGCGACGGCCCTGGGGCTGGTCAGCGATGCCCAGGCCGCGCTGGAGGCACTGGTCGCGCATTTCCCCGCGCCGCTCTCACGCCAGGCCGCCGCCCGCGTGCGCGCCATACACGAGGCGCTGGCCCTCCCGACACGCACCGACATGGCGCCCTTCGTGCCGCTTTACACGGCCCTCGACAAGGCACTGCCGGAAGCGATTCTCGTCGGCGACTCCACCGCCCCGGTCTATGCCGGCAACCATCTCGTCGAACGCGCGGCGCCGCGGCGCTACTTCAACGCCTCGACCGGTTACGGAACTCTGGGGTACGGCTTGCCGGCGGCGCTGGGCGCCCAGCTCGCCGCACCCGGCACCCCGGTCGTGGCCCTGGTCGGCGACGGCGGCGCGATGTTCACTCTGAGTGAGCTGGCCACGGCCGTCGACGAAGGCCTGCCGGTCGTCGTGGTGCTCTGGAACAACAGCGGCTATGAGGAAATCCGCCGCTACATGGATGCGCATGGCGTCGCTCGCGTCGGCGTCGACCCCACGCCGCCCGACTTCCAGTGCCTGGCCGACGGGTTCGGCCTCGCCTCGCATCGGGTCGAGTCGCCCATCGCGCTGGATCTCGCGCTCAGCAAGGTCTCGCGCACCTCGCCGACGTTGATCGAGATCGACGCCGAACGCTGGCAGGCGGCACTCGACTGAGGCGCCAACCGCGGCCCGAGAGCCGTCTCGGAAACAACGGTTTTCCAAAACACTACAAGGACAACACCATGGCTTTCTTCCATCGTCTGCTCGGTCAGGACACCCTCGACGACCACCAGCACAAGAGCCTCGGGGCGTTCGGAACTGTCGCCCTGTGGCTCGGCGCCAACGTCGTGGTCACCACCATCCTCACCGGCATGCTCCTGGTGCCCGACCTGCCCTTCACGACCGCCATGGGCAGCGTGCTGATCGGCTCGTTGATCGGCGCTATTCCGCTCCTGTTGGTCGGACTGATGGGCCAGCGCACCGGCCTGCCTTCCATGGCGTTGACCCGGCGCGCGTACGGTCCGCTCGGCAGCCGGCTGATCTCGCTGGTCAACATGGGCGTACTGATCGCCTGGAGCTGGATCCAGGCCCTGCTCGCGGGCATGAGTCTCGACTACGCCATCCAGGTGACCACCGGTTACTCCAACCTGCCCTTGATGACCATCCTCTGCGAGACCGTGGTGGTCCTCATCGTGCTGCGTGGCCACCTGGGCATCGAGCGGGTCGAACGCTGGGCGGCGATGGCCATGGTGGCGCTGGCCGCCGTGGTGCTCTACCAGTTGAACCTCCACTACGATGTCTCGACCCTGCTGGACATGCCGGTCGAGGCGCGTAACGGCATCACCCTGGGCATCGCCTTCGACATCGTCATCGCCACCGCCTTCTCCTGGATCTCGTCCTCGGCGGATTACAACCGCAACTGCAAGAGCGGCACCATCGCCATCTGGGGCACCTACCTTGGCTACGTAATGGCCGCCATGATCGCCATGGGGCTGGGTGCCGCCGTTTCCGGGCTGTCGGTCATGAACGGCATGGAGCAGACCTACGATCCGACCCGGCTGCTCTCCGGTTTCGGCTTCGGCCTGCCCGCGGCTCTGGTCATCTTCTTCTCCGTGATGACCACCAATGTCATGGCCGTCTACAGCGCCACCCTGTCCTGCATGAACGTGTCGCCCGGCATGGCCTTCTGGAAACCGGCGCTGATCATCGGGGTCGTGACCGTCTTCGGCGCCCTGATTCCCGGCATCCTGGACCAGTTCCAGAACTTTCTGCTATTGATAGGCGCGCTGTTTATCCCGGCCTTCTCGGTGATCATCGTCGATTACTACCTGGTCGGTCGCGAGGGCTACAGCCCCGAACTGCTCAAGGCACGTCACCAGCTGGGACGCCCCACCGCGCCGGTGGCCATCGGCGCCTACGTGATCGGCGCCGGGCTGGCCGCCTACTGGTCGCTGGTCGCGCCGCTAGCCTTCGGCGCCTCGCTGCCGGTCTTCGTCATCACCGGCGGCCTCTACTGGCTCGGCGCCATGCTGTTGACCAAGTCCCGCACGAACGCTTCACAGACCGCAGGAGAGTGACACCGATGAGACTGATGCTGGCGCAAACCGACCCCGTGTGCGGCGACGTGACCGCCAACCTGGCGTCTCTTGCGCACCAGTGCCGGCAGGCAGCGGCGGCCGGTGCGGACCTGCTGGTCCTCCCCGAGCTCGCCCTGAGCGGTTACAACATCTTCGAGCGACTGGAGGAACTCGCCGAACCGGTGGGCGGCCCGATCGCCCAGCGGGTCGCCGAGCTCGCCGCCGAGCACGAGCTGTTCCTGCTCTTCGGCCTGGCCGAGCGGCAAGCCGACGGACGCCTGACCAATTCCGCCGTGCTGATCGACGACAGGGGCGAGCGTATCGCCACCTACCACAAGCGTCAGCTGTGGGATCGCGAACATGCCTTCTTCACCGCGGGCGAGGACTGCTGCGTGGTGGAGACGCGACTCGGCCGCCTCGGGCTGATGATCTGCTATGACAACGAGTTTCCCGAGATAGCCAGGGCGCTCGCCACTCAGGGGGCTCAGGTCATCCTCTCGCCCACCGCCAACATGGTGCCCAATGCCGAACGCCAGGCGCTGCAGATCCGGGCCCGGGCTCTCGACAACCAATGCTTCGTTGCCTGCATCAACCGGGCCGGCGAGGAAGCCGAACTGCATTATTGCGGCAACAGCCTGATAGCGGGACCGGATGGCGAGGTTCTGGGGCGCCTCGGTGACGCAGCGGGCAGCCTGGTGGTCGACATCGACCTGAGCCGCATCGACGCAAGCCGCGCCCACCAGGACTATCTCCAGGACCTCAGGCCGATGCCGGAGACAATCGCATGAGCCGTTTTGCGCTTCCTCGGGGCGATGCCGCGAGCTGGTACCGCACCACGTCGCTCGATGACGGGATCACGCGGATCGACGAGCCCGCCATCAAGCCGTTCTACCGCTGCAATATCTGGCACGTGCGGGGCCGCGAGAGAGACTTGCTGGTGGACTTCGGCCTGGGTGCCGTGCCGCTGCGCCGGCAGGTCCCGCTGCTCAGCGAACGCGACCTGATCGCGGTGGCGAGCCACACCCACTTCGATCATATCGGTAGCGCGCACGAGTTCGACTGCTGCCATGTACACGCCGCCGAGGCCGATATCCTGGCCGATCCGGACAACGCGCGCACCCTGGCCGACGCCTTTCTCGACGATGCGATGTTCGATGCCCTGCCGCCGGCCCCCTTCGAGCATCACCGCTACCGTATCGCCCCGCCGACGCGTATCGCCACGCTCGAGGACGGCGAGATCATCGACCTCGGCGACCGCCGGTTCGAGGTCATCCATACGCCGGGGCACTCCCCCGGCGGCATCGCACTCTGGGAGGCCGCCAGCGGTATCCTGATCTCTGGCGATCTCATCTACGACGGGCCACTGATCGAGGATGTCTATCACAGTAGCGCCCGCGATTACGCCGCCAGCATGCGCCGTCTGCGCGAATTGCCCGCGCGCGTCGTTCACGGCGGTCATTTTCCCAGTTTTTCCGGGGCACGCCTGCACGCCATGATCGATGACTGGCTGCGCGACCACGCCCTCTGAAGGAGCCTCCATGCAAGCACTCGATCACCAATTCATCGATAACCGCTGGGTCGCGAGTCACGGCACTCGACGCCTGGCGGTAATGGACCCGTATCATGAGCGCCAGATCGCCGAGGTCACGGCCGGCGATGCCCGCGACGTCGAGGCGGCCGTCGAGGCGGCACGCCGTGCGCTGCCCGGATGGCATGCCCTGGGCGGCGAACGTCGCGGCGCCTATCTGAATGCGCTGGCCGACGCCCTGACGGCACGCCGCGAAGCCCTGATGGAGCTGTCCGCGACCAACAACGGCAAGGCGCTCGCCGAGGCCGGCATCGACCTCGACGACGCCATCGCCTGCTATCGCTACTACGCACGCCAGGCCGGCGACCTGGAAGCGCGTCAGGGACGCCGCATCACCCACGACATCGAGGGCGTCGACGCCCACTGCTACGAAGATCCCGCCGGGGTGATCGGCCTGATCACGCCGTGGAACTTCCCGCTGGTGACCAGCGCCTGGAAGATCGCGCCGGCCTTGGCGGCGGGCTGCACGGTGGTCTTCAAGCCCTCCGAGGTCACGCCGCTGCCGGAACAGGCCCTCGCCGAGATCGCCCTGGAGATCGCGTTGCCGCCAGGCGTGCTCAACCTGCTGCATGGCGATGGCGACGGCATCGGCATACCGCTGACGCATCATCGCGGCATCGACAAGTTGTCGTTCACCGGCAGCAACGCCGTGGGCGAGCGCGTCATGCAGGCCGCCGCCGAGGGGAGCCGCGGCGTGTCGCTGGAACTCGGCGGCAAGTCGCCGATCCTGGTACTCGAGGATGCCGAGGTCGAACAGGCCGCCGACTGGGTCATGGCCGGCATCTATTTCAACAGCGGGCAAATTTGCTCGGCGACCTCGCGGCTGATCGTGCACGAGACCCTGGCCGAGGCGCTTTACGAGGCGCTGACCACGCGCATCGACGCCATACGCCTGGGCGACCCGCTGGGCGAGGACACCGACATGGGCCCAATGACCAGCCAGCGTCAGCGCGATCGAGTCCGTGACTACCTGGCCGTCGCCGAGCGCGAAGGCCTGAATGTGGTGCGCGACGGGCGTCATCGCCAGTTGCCGTCACAGGGCTATTTCATCGCCCCGACGCTGTATCGCGACGTGCCCACCGAGAGCCGCCTGTGGTGCGAGGAGATTTTCGGCCCGGTGCTGTGCGCGCGCAGCGCCGCCTCCGATGACGATGCCATCGCCCTGGCCAACGACAGCGAGTTTGGCCTGGCCGCCACGGTCATCAGTGGTGACCCGCAGCGCGCCAAGCGTGTAGGCCGCGCGCTACGTGCCGGCAACATCTGGTTCAACAGCGAGCAGATCGTCATGCCCGAAGCCAGTTGGGGCGGCTTCGGGCGCAGCGGCATCGGCCGCGAGCTCGGTCCCTGGGGACTGGCCGCCTACCTCGAGGTCAAGCACCTGATTGGCCCGGCGGACTGACCGAAACGAGCTTCACAACGAAAAATACCCCGCCGAACGCGATGTCGGCGGGGTATTTCGTGCGGCCCAGTCAACGGAACTACATCCGTGGCTTGAGCTGCTGTACCAGTGTCTTGTAAAGGCGCGGCGTAGCGGCCATGAGATTCTGTTCGATACTGACCGTGGGGCTACCGTCCGGCCCCCCCAGCAGTGCGCCAGCCTCCTTGAGGAGGAGGCTGCCGACCATTTGATCCTGCTCTTCTAGTCCCAGCACGAAGGCGGCATCGGCACGGCCGGCGGCCAGCTGTGCGAGATCCAGGAGGCCGCTCCCCGTGCTGAGGAAGCTCTCGACCTGAGGCCCCAGCGCCTGGGTCAGGGTCAAGTAGACGGGCAGATGGCGTGTGCGCAGCCAGGTCTCCGGCAAGCCGACGGCGACGCGCGCGCCTTCGACGTTGATGTGGCTCGGCACGCGGATGCGGCGACCGTTGAGCTGCGCGCCACGCCCACGGCTGACGAGATACTCGTCGTCGCTGAAGGGGCAGACAATCACCGCATGTTCGGGCTTGCCTTTGACCAGACAGATAATGGAAATGGCAAAATTGGGCGATGCCACGGCCAGGTTGGAGTAGCCGTGGAACGGCTCGATACGCCAATGGAAATCGGCGCTCTCGCCTTCGCCGTCACGGTACGTCGTATACCGGCCGGAAAGGCCATGCTGGGGATAACTGCGACGAAACTGCGCGTCGATGAGCGTTTCTGCGTTACGCGCGGTATCTTCCAGCAGCTGATCGAGCTGCCGGTCGCCACGCGCAACTTCGATGCGGTCGCGAGCACGCACGAACTGCTCGGCGGCACTACGCGCGGCGCGCAGTGCGAATTGAACCATGGGATGCATGATACGGGCCTGAATCTCGGAAACTGTTAAAGAACGTCGCGCATCCTAGCAGAAGGCGCCCACAACGGGAAGTTTCGCGGCCTCAAGCCATGATAGACTCGCCGTTCGTTTCTCAGCCGCGCGCCCTAACATCATGCTCGACAAACTGCGTATCGTTCTCATCGGCACCAGCCACCCTGGCAACATCGGCGGTACCGCCCGCGCCATGCATAACATGGGCCTTGCCGATCTTGCCCTCGTCGCGCCACGCTGCGAGGTTTACGGCTCCGAATCCCATGCCCGTGCGTCAGGTGCCGATGCCCTGGTGAGTAATGCCAAGGTGTATGCCACGCTCGAAGAGGCTGTCGGAGACTGCACCTTCGTGGTCGGTGCCAGCGCCCGCGTACGCCATCTGCCCTGGCCCATGCTCACCCCGCGCGCGCTGGGCGAACGCCTCCCCGGCGAGTGCGCGCCCGAGTCCGCTCAGGCCGCGCTGGTGTTTGGGCGGGAGGACAGCGGCATGACCAACGGCGAGCTGCAGCGCTGCCATGCCCACGTACACATTCCCACCAATCCCGACTTCAGCTCGCTCAATCTGGCCGCTGCGGTCCAGGTGCTGGCCTATGAATGTCGAATAGCGGCGCTGGGTGCGGACGATGCCCCGGACACGCCGTTCGGAGTCGAATGGGACAACCCGCCCGCCAGCCATGACGACCTGGAGCGCTTCTTCGACCATCTCGAGCGGACGCTGATCGAGATCGACTTTCACGACCCCGACAACCCGCGTCAGCTGATGGCGCGTCTGCGCCGACTCTTCATGCGTAGTCACATCGACAGCATGGAAATGAACATCTTGCGCGGCATCCTCGGGGCCGTGAACAAGCAAAGCCGGGCATTGGCCCGCCGGGAGGACCACGACGGGAATGGTTGACCGCGTTACTGGGTTTTCCCATAATACGGACACGTTTCAGGCAAGCATTCCATATGAATTGCATGTCCTGCCTGGTCAATCGCTTCATCACCGACGCCCGATCACTTCGACTTATGCGCTTGACGACCAAGGGACGCTATGCCGTCACCGCGATGCTGGATTTGGCGCTGCATGCCGATGCCGGCCCCATCAGCCTCGCCGACATTTCAAAACGTCAGACGATCTCGCTGTCCTATCTGGAACAGCTGTTCGCGCGGCTCAAGCGTGCCAAACTGGTCAATAGCGTTCGTGGCCCGGGCGGCGGCTATTTACTAGCGCATGAATCCAGCGCCATTTCGGTAGCTTCGGTCATCGGCGCGGTGGATGAGTCAGTGGACGCGACGCGCTGCCAGGGGCTCTCGGACTGCCAGCAGGGCGATACCTGCCTGACGCATCATTTGTGGTGCGATCTGTCGGACAAGATTCATGGCTTCCTCGACGCCATCACGCTCGCCGAGCTGGTAGAACGCCAGGAAGTCCGCGATATCGCCGCTCGTCAGCAGCGCGTCGCGTCAGAGACGATCAGCACCGATACCATCAGCATTGCGCCGCAATGACCGTGCGGAGCATTAGGCGCCAGCGCCATCATCGATACGAGCCGTCATGACCTCACCTGTGTATCTTGACTATGCCGCCACCACCCCTGTCGACCCACGCGTCGCAGAGGTGATGGCGCGGCACCTGACACTCGATGGCGTCTACGCCAATCCCGCTTCGCGTAGCCACATGCCGGGATGGCTGGCCGAACAAGCGGTGGAAAGCGCACGCCGCCAAGTCGCCGATTTGATCGCCGCCGATCCACGAGAGATCGTCTGGACCAGCGGCGCTACCGAGGCCGATAACCTCGCGTTGATCGGCTTCATGCGCGCCAACCGGGCACGCGGCCGACACCTGATCACCTCGCGTATCGAGCATAAGGCCGTCGTCGATACCGCTCTCGCGCTCGAGGACGAAGGTTTCGACGTGACCTGGTTGACGCCCGGCGCGGATGGCCGCGTGACGCCGACACAGCTCAACGACGCCATGCGCGAGGATACCGTTCTGGTCTCGCTGATGGCCGTCAACAATGAGTTGGGCAGCATCCACGAGTTGGCGGCACTGGCCGAGGTCGTCCACGCCGCTGGCGCGGTCTTCCATGTCGATGCCGCCCAGGCCACCGGCAAGATCGCACTCGATGTCAACGCCATGGGCATCGACCTGATGTCGATGTCGGCGCACAAGACCTACGGCCCCAAGGGCGTCGGCGCGCTCTATGTACGCCGCAGCCCCGACATTCGCATCGACGCGCTGATCCATGGCGGCGGTCACGAACGCGGCATGCGCTCGGGCACGCTGCCCACGCATCAGATCGCGGGCATGGGCGAAGCCTTCGCGCTGGCGAGTGACGAGCGCGAAGCCGATCACGCCCATGGTCTGGCCATGCGTCAGCGCTTTCTCGACGGTCTCGCGGCATGCGAAGGCGTGCACTGCAATACGAAGCTCGACGTCTCGGTCCCCATGATCGCCAACCTGGCGTTCGACGACGTCGACGGTGAATCGCTACTGATGGCGCTGCGCGCGCTGGCGGTATCGACCGGTTCGGCGTGCAACTCAGCCAGTGTCGAGCCATCCTATGTATTGAAGGCCATCGGCACCGATCGCATTCGCGCCTTGGCGTCTATTCGCTTCAGCTTCGGCCGCTTCACTACCGAGGCGGACATCGACACCGCAAGCGCCGAGCTCAGACACGCACTCGGCGCCCTACGCCAATGATTCGAGGTCGCCGCACCGTGCGTCGCGACCCAAGCAAGGAGGTCAACATGGCTAACATCAGTATCAGTTCCGCTGCCGCCGATCAGATCCAGCATGTGCTCGCCGAACGCGGCAATGGCCTCGGCCTGCGCGTGGCGATCAAGCCCAGCGGCTGCTCCGGCTACAGTTACGTGCTCGACATCGCCGACGAGGTGGGCGCCAACGACGTGCCCTTCGAGGATCATGGCGTCAAGGTGCTCGTCGACAAGGAGGCCTTGACCATGCTCGACGGCACCGAGGTGGACTACGTCAACGAAGGGCTTAACCGTTATTTTCGCTTCAACAACCCCAACGCCACCGACGAATGCGGCTGCGGAGAAAGCTTTAGCGTCTAAAGGCGTCACCCGCCGGGCGTGCGCCACGTCCAGCGACACGCTACAATGGCGCGCTTTTTTCGACATCCGTCGAGTTTCATGCAACGCGTCGCCTCGAGCGGCGCGTTGGCGTATCGATCAAGACCCTCGATTTCAGTCACGGAGACATTGACCTCATGGCCAACGAACGCACCCTGTCCATCATCAAACCCGACGCCGTCGCCAAGAACGTCATTGGCGAGATCGAAAGCCGCTTCGAAAAGGCGGGCCTCAAGATCGTCGCCGCCAAGATGCTGCAGCTTTCCCAGGCGCAGGCCGAAGGCTTCTACGCTGAGCACAAGGAACGTTCCTTCTTCGGCGATCTGGTGGGCTTCATGACCTCCGGCCCGGTGGTCGTGCAGGTACTGGAAGGCGACAATGCCATCGCCACCAACCGTGACCTGATGGGCGCTACCAATCCCAAGGAAGCCGAGGCCGGCACCATCCGCGCCGACTTCGCGCAGTCCATCGACGCCAACGCCGTGCACGGTTCCGATTCGCCGGAATCCGCCGAGCGCGAGATCGCTTACTTCTTCGGCAGCGAAGAGATCTGCGCACGCTGATCGCTTCCCGCGGGGGCCTCAAGGCCCTCGCACCGCCATCCACCGAGCGTACGACCCACCATGACCCTCGATACCGTCACGCCCCGTACCAACCTTCTCGGCCTTACGCGCGAGGAGATGGAAACCTTCTTCGTCTCATTGGGCGAGAAGAAATTTCGCGCCGCCCAGGTGATGAAGTGGATTCACCACGAAGGCTGCGACGACTTCGAGTCGATGACCAATCTCTCGAAGGCGCTGCGCACGCGCCTCGAGGAAATTGCTGAAGTACGTGGTCCACGCGTGGTCTACGAAGGCGCCTCGCAAGATGGCACTCGCAAGTGGGTCCTCGAAGTGGAGGACGGCAGTTACGTGGAAACCGTGCTGATTCCCGCCGAGGGTGGCAAACGCCGCACGCTCTGCGTGTCGTCTCAGGTGGGCTGCTCGTTGGATTGCAGCTTCTGCTCCACAGGCAAGCAAGGCTTTCAGCGCAATCTCACCAGCGCCGAGGTCATCGGTCAGGTGTGGGTGGCCAGCAATAGCTTCGGCGCGCGGCGAGACACGACCAACCGCCCGGTCACCAATGTGGTGATGATGGGCATGGGCGAGCCGCTGATGAACTACAATGCCGTCGTGCCGGCCATGAAGCTCATGCTCGACGACAACGGTTACGGCCTTTCCAAGCGCCGCGTCACGCTCTCCACCTCCGGCGTGGTACCGATGATCGACAAGCTCGGCGACGAGCTCGACGTGAGTCTGGCGATTTCGCTGCATGCTGCCAACGACGAGCTGCGCAACGAACTGGTCCCGCTGAATCGCAAGTACAACATCGCCACGCTGCTCGATTCCTGCCGTCGCTATCTCGATAAATGCGATGACACGCGCATGCTGACCATCGAGTACACGCTGATGAAGGACGTCAACGATCAGCAACGCCATGCCCAGGAGCTGGCGACGCTGCTCGGGGACCTGCCGTGCAAGATCAATCTGATTCCCTTCAATCCGTTCCCGCACTCGGGCTACGAGAAGCCCTCACGCAATCAGGTCATGCGCTTTCAGCAATGGCTCGAAGAACTGGGCCATACCGCTCCTGTCCGCATGACGCGCGGCGATGATATCGATGCCGCCTGCGGCCAGCTGGTGGGACGCGTCAAGGACCGTACCAAGCGCCATGAGCGTTACATACAGTCCATTCAAATCGACGCTGATTGAGCCTCGCCTTGACTTCACTAAGGTGCAGCGCTTTGATGGGACACTTCCAGACGACGAATACCGTCTCATCGCACCGATTGACGCCATTGTTTCGAGAGGGCTCCATGACGCGCCGCCATCGTCCACCTTCGATCCGCTCGTTGAGTGCCGCGATGTCGCTCGTCTGGCTATTGAGCGGTTGTGCCGTCCAGGTCGAAAGCAACTCCCCCTACGCATCGCCGGACAACGGTCAAGCGGTGTCGGCATATACCGAGCTGGGGTTGGCCTATCTCAAACGCGATAACTTGACGCGCGCCCGCGATGCGCTGGAACACGCCTTGGAACTGGGTCCCGACGACCCACGGGCGCTGGAAAACATGGCGCTTCTCTATCAACGTCAGGACGAGCCAGCACTCGCCGAGGAATACTTCGAACGTGCGCTGGATGCCGACGGCGATTATACTCGCGCGCGCAACAACTACGCTGCATTTCTGTACGATGAGGGCAAGCTCGACGCCGCCTGTACGCAACTGCAGCAAGCAGCACAAGACACCACGTATAATAATCGCGCCCAATTGCTTGCCAATCTGGGCCGATGCCGGTTCGAGCAAGGCGATCTCGATGCCGCGCGACGTCCGCTGGAACAGGCCATCGCATCCGATTCACGCGATGCGCAAAGCCTGCTCTTGCTGGCGAGACTCGACCATACGCAGGGTCATGATGAACGTGCCTGGGAACGCTTGCAGCGTTTCTTTACCTTGGCCGAGGCGGATCCAGAAAGTCTCGAATTGGCGAGCGAGATTGCTCGCGCACGGGGCGACGAAAAAGCCGCGGCCTTTTATCATCAGCAGCATGACGATTCCTGAGGCATGATCCGACCACACGAATTCGAGAAGGATGCTCTGGTATGAGCGACACTCACGAACAACACGTTTCCCCCGCTCCCACCGAGGGTCACGAACCTCCGGGCACTCGGCTGAGGCGCGAGCGCGAGCGGCAGGGGCTGTCGCTGGAAGAAGTCGCCGAGCAGCTCAACCTCCGGCCGGCCGTGGTCACCGGTCTGGAAGAAGACCGCTACGATCAGGTTCCCATCGCCACCTATCGGCGGGGTTATCTACGTGCCTACGCCAAGTTGCTGGGGCTCGACGACACGCGTGTGGCGCAAGACTACGATGCCCTGCATGGCCGTGACGATCTCGACCGCAAAGTCACACCGCCATCGTATCGCTCGCAACCGCCCTCACGGATCGGCGCTTGGGTCTTCAAGTTGGTCACGCTACTCATCATCGTGGGCCTGATCGGCTTGACGCTGATGTGGTGGCAGAGTCGTGAAGGCAACGAGTTCTTCGGCCTCGGCGATGAACCCGCCGCCATGGAAAGTGCGGATGGCGGTAACGCCACCGAGGGCAGTGCGGGGAACGTGGGGAGCGAGGCCATGGCAAACGACGCCCCCCCCAGCGACGATGCACAACGCGACGGTGTCGCATCGCAGGCTGCCACGGGCGAACAAGGCAATGCGAGCGAGCAGGACAACCTGCCGCCACTACCCGACGAAAATGATAGCTTGGGGCTGGTCGATGGCGACGACGCGAGCGCTGATGACACCTCGAGCGATGACACTACCAACGGCGACGATGTCGACGCACAGGGCGCGAATATCGCCGCTAGCGAGCCCTCGGTAGATACCGAATCCGCCACGCAGGGCGGCGGCAGCGATGGCGCCAGCAACGTTGCAAGCGCTGACAGCGCCAATAGCATGACACTGACTTTCAACGACCAGTCATGGACCGAAATCTATGATGCCGACGATCAACGCCTGTTGGCGGGGCTGCAAGACCCCGGAACCGATATCCAGTTAGAAGGCACGCCGCCGTTTCGCCTGACCATTGGCAACGCCACCGGCGTCGAACTCCGCTATCAGGACGAGGATATCGACCTGAGCCAGCATACCGGCGGCAACAACGTCGCCCGCTTCACCTTGGGAGAGTGATACGCACATGCATATGCAATCTCCGATTCAACGGCGCCAGTCCCGCCAGATTCATGTCGGGAACGTCCCCGTCGGTGGTGGCGCGCCCATCGCCGTTCAAAGCATGACCAACACCGACACCCTGGACGTCGCTGCCACAGTGGCACAGATCCGCCAACTCGAGGCCGCGGGCGCGGACATCGTGCGCGTCTCGGTGCCCACCATGGAAGCCGCCGAGACCTTCGGCCAGATCAAGCGCGAGGTCGCGGTACCCCTGGTGGCCGATATTCACTTCGACTACAAGATCGCCCTGCGCGTGGCCGAACTGGGCGTCGACTGCCTGCGCATCAACCCCGGCAATATCGGCCGCGAAGACCGCGTGCGCGCGGTGGTCGATGCCGCCCGCGAACACGGTATTCCGATCCGTATCGGCGTCAACGCCGGATCGCTGGAAAAGGATCTGCAGAAAAAATACGGCGAACCGACGCCAGAAGCGCTGGTCGAATCCGCCATGCGGCATATCGAGCACCTCGACCGTCTCGATTTCCAGGATTTCAAGGTCAGCGTCAAGGCCTCCGACGTGTTCATGGCAGTGGCCGCGTACCGGCAGCTGGCGCAGCGCATCGACCAGCCCCTGCATCTGGGCATCACCGAAGCCGGCGGCTTGCGTTCGGGAACCGTGAAGTCCTCGATTGGACTCGGCATGCTGCTGATGGAAGGCATCGGCGACACCATTCGCGTCTCGCTGGCGGCCGATCCCGTCGAAGAGATCAAGGTCGGCTATGACATGCTCAAGAGCCTGCGCCTGCGCTCCAAGGGCATCAACTTCGTCGCCTGCCCGAGTTGCTCGCGCCAGAATTTCGACGTCATCGGCACCATGAACGCCCTCGAGGAGCGCCTCGACGACATCATGACGCCGCTCGATGTCTCGGTCATCGGCTGCGTGGTCAATGGCCCCGGCGAGGCCAAGGAAAGCGATATCGGCCTCACCGGCGGCGACCCGGCCAACCTCGTTTATATCGACGGCAAGCCGGCCAGCAAGCTTCGCAACGACCACTTGGTCGACGATCTGGAAGCGCTGATCCGCGATAAGGTCCGCGAAAAAGAGGCCCGCGAACGCGATACCATCGCTCGCGAGGCATAAAGCGCCACTCGCGCGCCCCGTACCGGTTCAGGAGTCAGCATTGAGCAACAAGATCCAGGCCATCCGTGGCATGAACGATCTGCTACCGGAGCAGTCGCCTGTTTGGCAATACTTCGAGCGCCAGATCCAGCATCTCATGCAGCGCTATGGGTATAGTGAAATCCGCACGCCCATCATCGAGCAGACGGCGCTGTTCAAGCGCTCGATCGGCGAAGTGACCGATATCGTCGAGAAGGAGATGTATACCTTCGATGATCGCAACGGCGATAGCCTCACGCTGAGGCCCGAAGGCACCGCCAGCTGCGTGCGTGCGGCGCTGGAGAACGGCCTGCTTTACAACCAGACGCAGCGCCTATGGTATCAAGGCCCGATGTTCCGCCATGAGCGCCCACAAAAGGGGCGCTATCGGCAGTTCCACCAGGTCGGTGTGGAAGCCTATGGCATGTACGGGCCAGACATCGACGTCGAGATGATCCTGCTCAGCGCCCGCCTATGGGAAGCGCTCGGCCTGATGCCCCACGTCCAATTGGAGCTCAACTCGCTGGGCTCCAACGAGGCCCGTGCCGCCTACCGCGATGCGTTGGTCGCCCACTTCGAGGCGCATTCCGATGTCCTCGACGAGGATTCTCGGCGCCGCCTGAGCACCAACCCACTGCGTATCCTGGACTCCAAGAACCCCGACATGGCGGCGATGCTCGCCGACGCGCCGCGCTTGATGGATCACCTCGACGAAGAATCGCGTGTTCACTTCGCCGAGCTGACCACCATGCTCGAGGCGGCCGGCATCGACTACGTCATCAATCCGCGCCTGGTGCGGGGGCTGGACTATTACAGTCGAACCGTGTTCGAGTGGACCACCCAAGCGCTGGGCAGCCAGGGCACGGTATGTGCCGGCGGTCGCTACGATGGCCTGGTCGAACAGCTCGGCGGCAAGCCCACACCTGGCGTGGGGTTTGCCATGGGCGTCGAGCGACTGATCCTGCTACTCGAAACGCTCGACCTGATCCCCGAGGCCGCGCGGCCACGCACCGACGTCTATCTGACGGCCATGGGCGATGCCGCCAGCCGCGAAGCGATGCTGCTGGGCGAACGCCTGCGTAGCGCTCTGCCCGGCATGCACCTGCAGCTCCATTGCGGCGGCGGCAGCTTCAAAAGCCAGATCAAAAAAGCCGACAAGAGCGGTGCCCGCATGGCGTTGTTACTCGGCGAGGATGAGCTGGCCAGCGGTCAGGTAGGGATCAAATTCCTGCGTGAGGACCGCGATCAAGAAAGCGTTGCCCTCGATGCGCTCGCGGCGCGTCTCAAGACGCTTCTCGCGGAGGCTTGAAGAACCGACTTGAAGAACGAAGCGCCGTTTCGTACGAACAGCCATTGAAGGAGACCGCCCGTGGCGGAGCTTATTACGAGCGAAGATGAACAGCTTGAGACGCTCAAGCGCTGGTGGAAAGAGTACGGCAAGGCGATTATCGCTGGCATCGTGCTGGCCGGCGCTGGCGTATTCGCCTGGAACGCCTGGCAGGATTACCAAGCCTCTCAAGCGGAAGCGGCGTCACAACGCTACCAACAGCTCACGATGCTGATGCAGCAACCGCAGATGAGCGCCGAGCAACGCGAACAGGCGACGACCATGATCGATGGCCTGGAAAGCGAACACGGTGGCACCCTTTATGCCGAGCTTGCCGAGCTGATGCGTGCCCGTTTGGCTGTCGACGCCGATGACTTGGAGGGCGCACGCGAGACACTGTCGTCTTTCATCGAAGGCAGCGAACATGCTTATCTCAGTGGCCTCGCGCGCCTCAACTTGGCTCGCGTGCAGATCGCCCTAGACAACGCCGAGGGCGCCCTGACCACGCTCGAGGGCGATATTCCCAGCGCGCTCGAGGCGCAAGCCGCCGAGATCAGCGGCGATGCCCATGCCGCGTTAGACCAACCCGATGAGGCGCGTCAAGCCTATCAAGACGCGCTCGCCCGCGCCGAAGAGCAAGATCAACCGCTTTCCGGCGTACGGCTCAAGCTCGACAATCTCGGTGTAGAGGACGCCAGCTGATGAAATTGAACCACTTACTGTTACCGGCCGCGCTCACCTTGTCTACCTTGCTGGTGGGCTGCGCTGGCGACGTCGAGCCGCAGTATCCGCCCAAGGAACTCAAGGACTTCTCGGCCTCGGCGACCCTCGACGAGCGTTGGTCCACCTCGGTCGGCGACGGCCTTGGGCGGGCACGTTATCCCTTGATGCCCCTACTCGCCGACGGCACCCTCTACGCCGCCGACGAAAGCGGCCTGTTGCGCGCGCTCGACGCAGATAACGGCGACACCCAATGGGAAGTACGCTTCGACACGCCACTTTCCAGCGGCATGTCCCGCGATGGTGCGCGCTTATATGCCGGCACGCGCAACGGTTCCGTCGTCGCCATCGACCGCGAGGACGGCAGCGAAGCCTGGCGCTCCAAGGTCTCCAGCGAAGTGTTGGCCACCCCCCAGGTCAACAGCAACCTGGTCGTGGTACAGAGTGTCGACGGCACGGTGACCGCCCTGAATCGCACCTCCGGGCAGGAAGAATGGACCTACAGCAGCAGCCAGCCTTCGCTGACCCTGCGCGGCACAGGCACGCCACGAGTCATCGAGCCCGTCTCGTTCGTCGGCTTTGCCAATGGCCGTCTGGTAACGCTCGACAACCGCAGTGGCCAACCGCTGTGGGACATGCGCGTCGCCGTGCCGCAAGGCCGCACCGAAGTGGAGCAACTGGTCGATCTCGACGGCCAGCCGGTGCTGTCTCAGGACGGTCGCCTGTTCGTGACCAGCTACAACGGCCGCGTCATGGCGCTGGAAGCCACCAGTGGCGAAGTCATCTGGTCGCGCGACGAATCCAGCTATCTGACCCCGCTGCGCGTAGGTAACTACCTCTTCACCGTCAACGAAGCCAGCCATGTCCTGGCCCTCGATGTCGATAGTGGCAGCGTGCTGTGGGAGTCCGATGCCCTCGAAGGTCGCGACCTGACCGCGCCCACCTTTGTCGACGGCAAGCTGGCGCTAGGCGACTATCAGGGGTATGTCCATCTGCTCAACGCCAGCGATGGGGAAATCATGGGTCGCACGGAACTCGGCGGCGATGGCATCAGCCTGCCGTTGCTGGCCGACGGTCAACGGATCTACACCCTTACCAACGACGGTGAACTGGCAGCCTACGATATCGACGCAAGCGACGATTGAGCGGGTCGTACTTGAGCTTGTTAGCGGGCACCTCATCGCGAGGTGCCCGCGTCATTTGTGGGCCCTTACCGATCAGCAATGCTAGAATCACGCCACGACAACGTGACGCTTGCGTCATGTCCTCTTTGAAGCGACTACGTCGCATGTCCAGCCTCACTCAACGCTTTTGTGCGCCGGTTTACGAGACAACATGAATCCTGTCATCGCCCTGGTAGGCCGACCCAATGTCGGCAAATCGACCCTTTTCAATCGCCTGACCCGCACGCGTGACGCGCTGGTCGCCGACTTCGCCGGCCTGACCCGTGACCGCAAGTACGGCAACGGCGCGCTCGGCGACAAAACCTACACGGTCATCGACACCGGCGGCATCAGCGGCAATGAAGAAGGCATCGAAGCCGCCATGGCCGAGCAGTCGCTGCTGGCCATCGACGAAGCCGACATCGTGCTGTTCATGGTCGACGGGCGTAGCGGTCTCACCGCCGCCGACGAGGCCATCGCCAATCACCTGCGCGTCAATCAGAAAAAGACCTGGCTGGTGGTCAACAAGACCGATGGGCTCGAAGAGCACTCGGCGGCGGCGGACTTCTGGCAGCTTGGCCTGGGCGATCCGCGCCCGATCGCCGCCGCGCATGGGCGCAACGTGACCGCCTTGATCGACGAGGTGCTGGCGCCCTTTCCCCCACGCGAGGTCAACGCCGCGCCGCCGGATCTCAGCAATGGCATTCGCATCGGAGTCATCGGTCGTCCCAATGTCGGCAAATCGACGCTGGTCAACCGCCTGCTGGGCGAAGAACGCGTCATCGTCTTCGATGAGGCCGGCACCACGCGCGATGCCATCGAGATCCCTTTCGAACGACGCGGAAAGCCCTATGTGCTGGTCGACACCGCCGGCGTGCGGCGACGCAAGAACGTCAAGGAAACCACCGAGAAGTTCTCGATCATCAAGACACTCGAAGCCATCAAGGACTGCCATGTGGCGGTCATGGTGCTCGACGCGCGCAGCGGCCTGGTCGACCAGGATCTGCACCTGCTCGACTATGTCCTGAGCAGCGGGCGGGCGCTGATACTGGCGGTCAACAAATGGGATGGCCTCGAGCAAGAGGCAAAGGACAAGATGCGCACGGAGGTCAAGCGCCGCCTGGGCTTCGCCGATTACGCCGAGATGCACTTTATCTCCGCGCTGCACGGCACCGCGGTAGGCGATCTCTACCCCTCCATCACGCGCGCGTTCGACTCGGCCAACAGCCACTGGTCGACCAATCGCCTGACCACCCTATTGCAGGATGCGGTGAGCGAACATCAGCCGCCGCTGGTCCACGGTCGCCGCATCAAGTTGCGCATGGCCCACCAGGGCGGCAGCAACCCGCCCATCATCGTGGTCCACGGCAATCAGACCGGCTCACTGCCTGAGGCGTACAAGCGGTATCTGATCAACACCTTCCGCAAGGTGCTCAAGGTACGCGGTACACCGATGCGCTTCGAGTTCCGCTCGGGCGATAACCCTTACGACGAGAATGCCGGCGCCAGCGACCGCGAGAAGGCCAAGAAACGCGAACTGAACCGTACGCGCGAGGCACGCAAGAAGCGCCGCTGAGATGCGTCACTCGTCGCCATTGCCGAGCACGCGATTGCGCCCCGCCAGCTTGGCGCGGTAGAGCCTTTGATCGATGGCGTCGAGCCCCGCCTCGACGCTGGCAGCATCATGCAGGCCCGCCACCCCGGCAGAGAACGTCACGCCGATATCGCCGCGGTCGTTGATCGTTTGCGTCTGCGATTGGAACTGCAGGCGTATGCGTTCGATCGCGCGTTGCGCGTCCTCGGGACTGCAGTGCGGCAACACGACACAAAACGCCCCACCGGCATAACGCCCCACGTGGTCGATGAAACGCAGCTGCTGCGTCAAGTGCTCCGCGAGGCGGCGGATCACGTAATCGCCGCTGGCATGCCCATGATGGGCATTCAGTGCCCCCACATGGTCGATATCGATCAGCGCTAGACTAGTCGGCGTACCGCTACGCTGCGCACGGGCGAATTCGACTTCCAACAACTCTTGCAAGGCCGCGTAGGTGAGCACGCCGGTCAGGCCATCGCGCGCCACCCAGCGCCGCGAGCCACGCACTCGGTGCGCGTGTGACAAGACCGTAGCCACCAGGGCATCGTCATCGACCGGCTTGCCAAGAAAAGCGTCACCGCTACGCGTCAGGGCCTGCTCACGCACATCATCGCCAGCCGCCAGATACACCACGGGCAAGTCACGCCAAGCGTCATCGAGACGCATCACGCGGGCCATCTCGCGTCCTGTGCACATGGGCAAGCGCGTGTCCACCAAGGCCAGGTCGGGACGATAATCGCGCAGTGCGCCCAGGGTCTCGGCCGGCACATTGACCACCCATGAATCGATGCCCGCACCGTCCAGCACCAAGTGGTAATGTTCAGCCAGTTCGACATCGTCATCGACGATCAGCACGCGCAGCGGTTCCGGCGTGGGGCGCAGAATCAGGCGCTCCAGGCATCTGTCGATCAGCGAGGCATCCAGCGGCGATACGAAATAACCCGCCGCGCCATGGCGAATCGCCGCGAGTCGCGCCGCAAAATCGTCCTCATCGCCGAATATCAGCAGGTGCGGCGGAGACTGCCAGGCGTTCCACCAGGCACTCCAACGAGAACGCGGAACGCTACGCTCGTCGATCAGCACTGCATCGGGTTGCCACGCCACCAGAGCCTCGACGTCATGCATGGCATACTCGTGACACACATATCCCAACGCGCTCAAGGCCTCACCCAGCGCGCGTCGCCCTAGTGGCTCGTCACCGAGCAAGGCAACACGCCCCGACGCGGTATCTCGCTGGACCATCGTGGCGTGTGCGGGAAACAGGTCGTCGAGATGGGGCAGTTGCTCCGCCCCGGTTTGCAGACGCGATTGCAGCGCCGCCAGTGTATAGGGGGCAGGCAGCACGCCCCCATCGAGCCACTGGCGAACCTGGCACGCCACCTCGCCACATGTCTCGCTCAAGGCGTCATAGCCGAAACTACCGGCGGAATCCGCGATACGTTGCAGGGCCTCGCAGACTGCCTCCAGTTCCACCGCCGATGCGGCATTATCGCGGGCACTCATTTCCTCGACTTGCGCCATTATCGCCTGCACGTCGTCATGCAGTCTCTCGACGTATTGCACGCGTAATGCCTCGAGGCGCCGACTGCGTTCGCTCTCTTGCATATCGCCCTCTCCCTGACCTTAAGTCCGCCTCGCAGCACTGAATATTACGATTATTGCGCCTCTTGCATCGCGCCCACCCACTGGCAGGCAAACTGCCAGGCGGCGCGTCCGCTTCTCACCCCACGCAAGGTGGCAAAACGCACCGCGTCCTCGCGGGCCGCATCGCTCCAGGCGTCATCCCCACCCAGGTAGTGTACCCAATGCCGGCACGCATCGAGGTAGGTGTCCTGGTTGAAGGGATGAAAGGCCAGCCACAACCCGAAGCGATCGGAGAGCGAGATGCGCTCCTCCACCGCGTCGCCATGATGGAGCTCGCCGTCGACCAACCGAGTGTCCTGATTATCGCCGAGCGACTCGGGCAACAAGTGGCGCCGGTTGGACGTCGCATACAACAACACGTTTTCGGGCGGGCCGGTCAAGGTACCATCGAGCACGCTCTTGAGCGCTTTATAGGCGTCGTCGTGGCCTTCAAAAGAGAGATCATCGCAGTATACGATGAAGCGATGCGTCGAGCCTCGCAGTCGCTGCACCAACCCTGGTAGACCCACCAGGTCGTGGCGGTCGACCTGAATCAGGCGCAACCCTTCCGGTGCCAGCGTGTTGAGCAAGGCTCTGACCATCGACGACTTGCCGCTGCCGCGTGCCCCCCACAGCAGCGCATGATTCGCCGGGCGTCCGTGCAAGAAAGCGCGCGTGTTGTTCAAAAGCGCCGTCTTCTGGCGCTCGATGCCGACCAGGTCGTCCATGCCGACGCTATCGCGCGCAGCCACCGGGATCAATTGGCCGCCCAGCGCGTTACGCTGCCAGATTGCCGCCACATCACGCGACCAATCGACAGCCGCGGGTTCCGGTGGCAACCATGCCTCGACCCGGTCCAGCACCTTGTGCAGACGTTGCGCTAGATCGGCGTCCATCCTTCTCCTCCTGTCGTCGTTCATTCTAGAATCCCGCACGTATATCGCTGGTTGACCCTACGGGGCATCAGGGTATCTTGGAGCCGTTTGGTTGCCGGGTCCAGAACCCATCAGGAGATTCTCATGCAAAGGACGTTGCCGTCTCGCCTACGTACACCGCTCGCCATCGCCATGGTCGGCCTAACGCTCGCCGCCTGCAGCACTTCGCCCTTAGGGCGAAATCAGTTGGCCCTGTTTTCCAACGATGAACTCGAGCAGATGGGGCAGCAAAGTTTCACCCAGTATCAGGAAGAATTGCCCGAGGTCGGAGGCGCCACGCACGACTACGTGCAGTGCGTAGCCGGGGCCATCACCGCCGAGGTACCTGCCGATGCGCAGGCCGATGAATGGGAAGTCAAAGTCTTCGAGGACGACTCGGCCAATGCCTTCGCACTGCCGGGAGGCTACATTGGGGTCAATAGCGGCCTGCTGGATATCACCGAGAACCAAGACCAGCTGGCCGCCGTCATCGGTCACGAGGTGGCCCACGTTCTTGCGAATCACGCCAACGAGCGCGTGTCGACGCAAGCCGCCACGCAGACCGGGCTCTCGATCCTGCAATCGGCCGCAGGACTGGAAGGTGCCACCGGCGAGCAGCTCATGGGACTCCTCGGCGCGGGCGCCCAATACGGCGTGATCCTGCCCTTCTCGCGCAAGCATGAGTCAGAAGCCGACAAGCTCGGCCTGGACTTGATGGCCGAGGCCGGCTTCAATCCCAGCGCCAGTATCGAGCTGTGGCAGAACATGGCCGCGCAAAGCCAGGGTGCGCCCCCGGAATGGCTCTCCACCCACCCCAGCAACCAGTCACGCATTCAAGGCTTGCAAGATCGTCTCGATGAAGCCAAGCCGCTCTACGAGCAGGCCCGGGCCAACGGCAAGCGCCCCAACTGTCAACGCTGATCGCCCTCTGAAAAGCCAGTGGGAGGGAACTTGTTCCCGATTGGTTCAGGCCTCTGATCGCGAATAAATTCGCTCCCACACCAGAGCCTGACCTCAGGTGCCTGCGGAACGTCAAAGCTCGTGGCGTAGCGTATCGCGTACCGGTCCAGTGTCAGGGCGCACGTGCCGCCACAGGAAAAACGACTCAGCGGCCTGCTCGACCAACATGCCCAAACCATCGATCGTGCGCGCGCCACGCGCGCTCGCCCATTGCAGAAAGACAGTCGGATCGGCGGCATACATCATATCGTAGGCCACGCCGTCAGGCGCCAATAGCGTATCCGGCAAGGGCGGCAGTTCGCCGCCCAATGAGGCGCTGGTGCCGTTGATGACCACCTCAAAAGGGCCTTCCAGGGCATCGTAACCGCCACCCGTCACGTACGCCTGTTGCTGCCCACGTTCTTGCGAATAAAAGTCGGCGGCCAGGCTGACGGCTTTCTCGGCCGTACGGTTGGCAATATGCAGGGACCGCGGCCCCGCCGCCAGCAACGGATCGAGCACGCCGCGCACGGCGCCGCCCGCACCGAGCACGAGAACGCGCGCATCGTCGAGCGTCACGCCGTGCGCCTCGAGATCACGCACCAGCCCCACGCCATCGGTGGTATCGGCATAGGTGCGCCCGTCGCGGCCATGTACCAGCGTATTGACGGCTCCCGCTCTACGCGCGCGCTGGCTGAGCACGTCCGCCACGCGATACGCCTCTTCCTTGAACGGCACGGTGACATTGGCGCCACATCCGCCAGCCGCCACGAAGGCCTGCCAGGCGCCAGCGAAGTCCTCGCGCGGCGCCTCGATGGCCTCGTAGGTCATGGCCTGGCCACACTGCTCGGCGAACAGCGCATGAATGCGCGGTGAGCGCGAATGCGCGATGGGATTGCCGAAGACACAGTAACGCTCGCTCATGCCTCGGCCTCCTCGAGCCATTCGCGTGGGTGCAGGAATTCATCGCCCAGGCGCGCCTCGTCGCTTCCCGGCTCGGGCTCCCAACAATATTGCCACTGCGCCAGCGGCGGCATCGACATCAGGATCGACTCGGTGCGCCCACCGCTTTGCAGTCCGAACAGGGTGCCGCGATCCCAGACCAGATTGAACTCGACGTAACGCCCGCGCCGGAACGCCTGGAAATCGCGTTCGCGCTCGCCGTAGGGCGTCTCGCGCCGCCGCCGCACGATGGGTAGATAGGCGTCGAGGAAGGCATCGCCGACCGCCTGCTGGAACGCGAAGCAGTGCTCGAAATCCCACTCGTTGAGATCGTCGAAGAATAGCCCACCGACGCCGCGCGTTTCGCCGCGATGATGAAGGGTGAAATAGTCGTCGCACCACTGCTTGAAGCGCGGATAGACATCATCGCCGAACGGCGCGCAGGTATCGCGGGCGACGCGGTGCCAGTGAACCACATCCTCGAACACCGGGTAGAACGGCGTCAGGTCGAAACCGCCGCCGAACCACCAGACGGGATCGGCATCGTCCTTTTCGGCGATGAAGAAGCGCACGTTACCATGCGCGGTGGGCACATGCGGATTATGCGGATGCAGCACCCAGGACACGCCCACGGCATGGAAGCTACGACCGGCCAATTCGGGCCGCGCGGCCGAGGCCGAAGCCGGCAGGCGTTCACCGAAGACATGCGAGAAATTGACCCCACCCTTCTCGAACACGTGACCGTTCTCGATCACCCGCGAGCGACCGCCACCGCCCGACTCGCGTGTCCAGCTGTCTTCTCGAAAGGCCGCGCCATCCTCGGCAGCCAAGCCTTCACAGAGACGTTCCTGCAAGTCGAGTAGATACTCCTTCACCTTGTCGAGATGGGGATGTGCCACGTCACGCTCCTCGGGTTATCGGTTGGTTTGACTCATGTAGCGCTCGGCCATGGCGCAAGAGCGCGCCACACTCCGGCACGCCTCAATCGCGCAGTACCTCGCCGCTTGCCAGATCACGGATCGTGCTCGGCCGCGCGTACCCGCCAAGCGCCCCATCGACGAGCGTCACCGCCTCGCCGAAGGCCGCACGTATATCGTCGGCGCTCATCGCAGGCGGCTCTCCGGCGCGATTGGCCGAGGTCGAGACCAGCGGACCGCCGAAGGCGTTGCACAATGCTTGTACCAGGGGATGATCGCTGACACGTACCGCCAGGGTGGCGTGCTCACCGCGCAACAACGGGCGTGCCCGCCCGTTGTCAGGTATCAGCCAGGTTGTGGGCACCATTTGGCTGGCCGCCAGGCGCGTACGCTGCGTCTCGTCGAGCCCTTCCAGCCAGGGAGCCAGTTGAGACACGGCCCCGGCGATCAGGATCAGCCCCTTGGCAGGATCGCGTTGCTTGAGTTCGATCAGCCGCGCCAGCGCGGCATCGTCATCGGGATCACAGCCCAGCCCCCACACCGCTTCGGTGGGATAGGCCACGATGGCGCCACGGCGCAAGGCCGCCACGGCGTGACTGAAAGTGTCGGAGGTTTCTGACATGGCGAAGGATGTCGCTTCACGGCGATACAAGGTAGAGCCATCTTATCACGCACCTGGAGGAAAACGCCGCGCCACGCTGTCGCAGGCGACCTGACAACCACCAAAACGTGCCTAGCATGTAGTCCGTCGAACCCACCCCCCACTGACCTGCGCCGCCTGGCCGTCGAGCTCCAGCTCCAGCAGGCGCATCTGGCATCCGCCGACATCCAGCTCGCTGCGCTCGACGAGCACATCCAGCGGCGTGGGAGCCTTGTCCAACAGCGCCAGTAACGGATCCTGAGGCACATCGGAGAGCGCCGGTGCTTCTGCACGCGCCGCTGGCATCGCAATGTCGGACTCGGGCGGCGCCGCGTTCAGCGCCTGCCAATGGCCGAGTTGCTCGAGAATATCGTCGCGCCCGCACACCAGAGAAGCACCGTCGCGGATAAGTCCCAGGTTGCCACGCGCCTGCACGTTGTGCAGCGAGCCGGGAATCGCGAAGACCT
Organism: Chromohalobacter canadensis; assembly: GCF_034479555.1. Lineage (NCBI taxonomy): Bacteria > Pseudomonadati > Pseudomonadota > Gammaproteobacteria > Oceanospirillales > Halomonadaceae > Chromohalobacter > Chromohalobacter canadensis. Next base: position 1,118,224 of record NZ_CP140151.1, read on the forward strand.
CGCGGTTCTGCTCCATCGCCAGCCGCGCGCTGACCAGCGAACCGCTCTTCTCGGCCGCCTCGACGACCAAAACGCCCAACGATAGCCCGGTGATGATGCGATTGCGGCGCGGGAAATAGCGCGCATGGGCGCGCGTCTCGGCAGGATGTTCGGAGAGCAGCAGGCCGCCTTCGTCGAGCAGACGACGATACAGGCCTGCATGGCGAGGTGGATAAATCACATCCACGCCGCAGCCGAGTACCGCAATGCTACGTCCGCCCGCATCCAACGTCGCCCGCTGGGCCGCACCATCGACACCCAGCGCCATGCCGCTGACGATGCCGAATCCGGCACCCACGAGTTCGCGGGCGAAGAAGGCCGCATTGTCGCTGCCTTCACGGGTCGGACGCCGCGTGCCGACCATGGCCAGGCCCGGCAGATCGAGGGCGCCCAGGTCGCCCTTGGCCCATAGCAGCGCCGGTGGATCGACGATTTCATCGAGCAAGGCGGGCCAGGCCGGATGACCGGGATACAAGAGATGATGCGATGGCTGGCTCGCCTCCCATTCCAGGGCCACCGTGACCGGTGCCTCCAGAGGACTCTTCGCGGGGTGCTCGAGCCAGTACCTCAGCGTGTCGCGCGGTCCGGCAGGCATCGCCGTGAGCCAAGCGTCGGGCCAGTTATCAGCCACGCCTTGCGCGGCCAGTTCACGGCGGATGACCGCCAGACGCCGTGCGCCGAGTTTGGGGAGATGCGCCAGGGCACACCACTCTCTCGCTGTCATCATGCGCACCTTCCTCACCGTGCTTCCAATGACGTCAACACACTCCGCTCGGGGGTGCTCACGCCATCGCCGACTTCCAGTGGCCGCGAGGCCTCCATGACCAGCGCATAGCTGACCCGCTCGAAGCTCTCGAACACCATCGCCATGCCGCCGGGCTCGCCCGCCAAATGCAAGGTGTCACCTTCGAGTGGATCGCTCACCTGCGCCGGCGAGGCATCCAAGGCCAGCACAGCCCCCGGCATAATGCCATTCCTGCGCCCCAGATCGAGCGTCACAATGGTGTGCCGGCCGACATAGTTCACGCCTTCGGGCACGCCCAGAATCTCGCCATCGACGGCACGGTCTGGAACATGAGGGGAAAACGTCAGAGAAAGGGGCTCTTCGCGATACGGCAGCAGACGATCGCCGGGGCGTATTTCCTGACGCGCCTTGCGCACCTCGAAGACATCCAGGTCGCCTTCGCGTCTCACCCAGCGGGCCTCGCCCACCGCGCGCAACTCGATACCCAGCAGTTCGTCGCTTTCCGGGTCATGGTAGACCGAGCCAGGCCGATAGATGGCACGTCGCACGGCACGCGAGCGCGCGGCCTCCTCGCCTGCGCGGACATAAAACCGGTCGCCACTGCCGATCAGTTGATGTCCCTCCTCGCCCGCGACGACATAGGGCGTATCATCCAGCGTGGCCCGCGAGTCGATGAGGCGATATTCGTTCAGGAAGGGCGCCACCGTCTGGCGCTCGATGGTGGGGGCCGTCTCGCTCGGCGGCACTTCACGCACACGTGGGGACAGATGCACGACCTCACGCGCTTCATCGCGTTCCTCGGCGGCATAGACCGAGCCGACAATAGCGACCAGTGCCAACCCGAGTCCCACTCGCATACCGCTGCGCCACCACCCGGCAGCGCTCCCGCCATATCCTGCCCACATGATCGTCTCTTCTTCTGAGTGCTGGCACGTCAACCTGCCACTGCCCGAGGCTCTCGACCCTCGGCATGCGTCAGGACGCACTGCTATACTTTTCACATGTTCCGTCGCCCTGCTTCACCGCTGCTGGCGACGCACCGCCTAGCCGTTCGCTATCGGCGGCATCGGCGCCCTTTCGGTTCCGTTCCTGCCGGTGGCGCATTACACTAGCGGACAAATTTCACGTGACAGCATAACGGTTTTCTTAACGCCATGGCCAAGCTGACCATTCTCGAATTTCCCGACGGACGCCTGCGCAACAAGGCAGCGCCTGTCGAGACCGTCGACGACGAGATCCGTACGCTGGTCGACGACATGCTCGACACCATGTACGACGCCCAGGGCATCGGCCTGGCCGCGACCCAGGTCGATGTGCACCGCCGTGTCATCGTCATGGATGTCAGCGACGATCGCTCACAGCCCCGCGTACTGATCAATCCCGAATACACTCCGCTGGGTGAGGAACGCGAGCCCATGCAGGAGGGCTGCCTGTCGATTCCCGACCATTATGCCGAGGTACCGCGTGCGTTGCGGGTATCGCTCAAGGCACTGGATCGCGATGGCACGCCTTACGAGCTGGAGGCCGATGGTCTGCTCGCCCACTGCATCCAACATGAGTGCGATCACCTCGAAGGCACGCTGTTCGTCGACTATCTCTCGCCGCTCAAGCGCGACCGAATCATGAAAAAGATGCAGAAACGCCACAAGGCCATGCAGGACGCCTGAGGCCACGCCACCCTCACGCCTCGCACTCGCCAAACGGGCCGGCATTTGCCGGCCCGTGGCATTCATCCAGGTCCCGCAAGCCGTTACGGAAGTCCGCCCGATGTCCCAGTCTCTGCGCGTCGCATTCGCCGGCACGCCCGATTTCGCCGCCGCCAGCCTCGCGGCACTGCTCGAAAGCCGCCACGAGGTGGTCTCGGTGCATACCCAGCCCGACCGTGGCGCGGGACGCGGGCGCAAGCTCAAGCCCAGCCCGGTCAAGGCACTGGCGCTCGACCACGACCTGCCCATCCATCAACCGACCACGCTCAAGGACGCCGCTGCTCGGCAGGCGCTCGCCGACTGCAACGCCGACGTGCTGGTCGTGGTCGCCTATGGGTTGATCCTGCCGCAAGCGGTGCTCGATATCCCGCGCCTGGGCTGCCTCAACGTGCATGCCTCGCTGTTGCCTCGTTGGCGCGGCGCGGCGCCCATTCAGCGCGCCATCGAAGCCGGCGACACGCGTAGCGGAGTGACCATCATGCAGATGGACGCCGGCCTCGATACCGGCGACATGCTGCTGGTGCGCGACACGCCGATCACCGCGACGACCACCAGCGGCGAGCTGCACGACCGTCTTGCCACGTTGGGCGGAAAGGCCATCGTCGAAGCGCTCGACGCCCTGTCGGACACGGGCCTGGCCGCGACGCCACAGCCGGCGGAGGGCGTCACCTACGCCACCAAGCTCAGCAAGGCCGAGGCCGAGCTCGATTTCACACGCCCTGCCGCCGAACTCGCCGACCGCGTGCGTGCCTTCAACCCCTGGCCGGTGGCCTGGACACGCCTCGCCGACGAGCCACTACGCCTGTGGTTGGCCGAGCCAGCCCCCGACAACGGCACCGCCGCGGCCCCCGGCACGCTACTGGAGAGCACCCCGGACGCCCTGCGCATCGCCTGCGGCCCCGACGGCACTCAGGTGCTGCACATCACCCGCGCCCAACTGCCCGGCGGCAAGCCGCTCGCGGTGCGCGATCTGCTCAATGCCCGTGGCGAGCGCTTTGCTCCGGGACAGCTACTGGGTCAGGAGACCACCTCATGAGTACACCGGATATTCGCGCCGTCTGCGCCTCCGCCCTGGCCCCCGTGCTCGACGGCAAGGGGTCATTGAACGCCCTCGATAGCGCCTTGGAATCCGCTGGCGTTGAAGGACGTGATCGCGGCCTGGCCAAGGCGCTGTGCTTCGGTGTCTGCCGTACGCTGCCTCGCCTCGAGGCGCTGTCCAAGATCCTGCTGCGCCAGTCATTCAAGCGCCGCGACCAGGACATCCAGGCGCTGTTGCTGCTCGGCCTCTATCAGCTCCTGTACATGCGTGTCCCCCCTCATGCCGCCGTGGGCGAAACCGCCGGGGCCGCTCGTGCGCTGGGCAAGGGCTGGGCCACGCGCGTACTCAATGGCTGCCTGCGCCGCTTTCAGCGCGATACTCAGGCGCTTCAAGCGCAGGTCGACCGCGACCCGAGCATCGCGCTGCTGCATCCCGAGTGGATGCTCACACGTTGGCGCGAGGCCTGGCCCGACGACTGGCGCGAACTGGCCGAGGCCAACAATCAGCCCGGCCCCATGACCCTGCGCGTCAATCGTCGCCACGTAGATCGCGAAACGTACTTGGCCCGCTTGCGGGACGCCGGCCTGGCCGCCGACCCTACGCCGTACGCGCCGGATGGCGTGACCTTGCAGGAAGCCTGCGACGTGCGCGCCCTACCCGGCTTCAGTGAAGGCGCGGTGAGCGTGCAGGACGAGGCCGCCCAGCTGACCGCACCACTACTCGAACCAACCCTGGCCACGACGCCCGGCGCTCGCGTGCTGGATGCATGCAGCGCCCCCGGCGGCAAGACCGCACATCTGCTCGAAGCCTTCGATCTCGAACTCACCGCCCTGGACAGCGACGCCGAGCGGCTCGGCCGCGTCGACGCTACCCTGACGCGCCTCGGGCTCGAAGCTACCACATTGGCCGCCGACGCCAGCCGTCTCGAGTGGTGGGATGAACAACCTTTCGACGCCGTGCTGCTCGACGCGCCCTGCTCAGGCACCGGTGTCATTCGCCGCCACCCGGACATCAAGCGCCTGCGTCGTCCCAGCGATATCCGCGAGCTCGCTGCGCTACAGGCCCGCCTGCTCGATACGCTCTGGATGACCCTAGCCCCCGGCGGCACGCTGCTATACGCCACCTGCTCGGTGATGCCCGAAGAGAACGTAGATCAGATCGCCGCCTTCCTTGCCCGCACCCCGGATGCCAGCGCCGACGAACTCAACGTCGACTGGGGCCGCCCCGCGGGCGCCGGGCGCCAGCTCCTGCCGCGCATCGAAGGTCACGATGGCTTCTTCTACGCGCGTTTGCGCAAGACCACGGCGTAACCGCCGGCGTACACCGCTGCCGACTTGCCAGCAGCGTACGCGGCTTCGATACTGAGGGTATCTCACCCATGTGTGGAGCCCTCGTGTTGCAGGATGCCCTCGAGATCATCGATACGCGTTGCGCCCTGCTCGTCGTCGACGTGCAAGGCGACTTCATGCCTGGCGGGGCGCTGGCCTGCGCCGATGGCGATGCCATCCTGCCGGGGCTGAGCCAGTTGCTCGGCGAGCGACGTTTCGCGCACGTCGTGGCGACCCAAGACTGGCATCCCGCACGACACGTCTCCTTCGCCAGCGAGCATGCGGGCTATCAGCCCTTCGATACCCTCGACCTATACGGCGAGCCGCAGACCCTGTGGCCCGATCACTGCGTGCAGAACACGCCCGGCGCCCGTCTGCATCCCGGGCTCGACTGGGCACCGGTGGATCTGATCGTGCGCAAGGGATGCGACCCACGCGTCGATTCCTACAGCGCCTTTCGCAACAACCTGGGGCCCGATGGCACACGCCCCACCACGGGGTTGACCGGCTGGCTACGCGAACGCGGCGTCGACAGCGTCTATCTCTGCGGTCTGGCGCGTGACGTATGCGTATTGTGGAGCGCCGAGGACGCCGTCGCCGCGGGCTTCAAGACACGCTTTCTGTGGCCGCTGACGCGCCCAGTTACCCATGACACGGACGCCGCCACGCGGCAGCGTCTCACTCGGCTCGGTGTCGAGATCATCGGCGCTTGAGCCACCCATCGCACTTGAAGCGCAAGGAGAACGCCATGAGCGATCACGTCTATAAACACATCGAGCTGACCGGCTCCTCCCCGGACGGTATCGAGCAAGCCGTGAACAATGCCCTGGAAAAGGCCCGCGAGACATTGCACGGCATGCGCTGGTTCGAGATCACCGACACTCGCGGCCACCTCGAGGACGGACGCGTGGGCCACTGGCAGGTCACGCTCAAGGTCGGCCTAGCGCTCGATTGAATGCCACCGGGCGTCATGACACGCCGCCGTGGCGCCCCTGTCATTGGGGGCGCCGCCTGGTTTATGCTACGCGCCAGTCACTGAGCGCGGATTCTCTCGCATGAAGATCATCATCCTCGGCGCCGGCCAAGTCGGCGGCACACTGGCCGAACACCTGGCCAGCGAAGAAAACGACATCACCGTCGTCGATGTCGACACCAAACGCCTGCGCGAACTGCACAACCGTCTGGACATCCGTACCGTGGTGGGTACGGCATCCTATCCCATGGTGCTGCGTCAGGCGGGCGGCGAGGATGCCGACATGCTGATCGCGGTGACCAACTCCGACGAAGTCAACATGGTCGCCTGTCAGGTCGCGCATACGCTGTTTCGTACTCCGACCAAGATCGCCCGCGTCCGCGCCACCGCCTATCTGACACGCAAGGGCTTGTTTTCCCACGACGCGATCCCCGTCGATGTATTGATCAGTCCCGAGCAGGTGGTCACCGACCATATCCGCCGCCTGATCGAATACCCTGGCGCCCTGCAGGTACTCGACTTCGCCGGCAGCCTGGCCCAGCTGGTGGCGGTCAAGGCTTACTACGGCGGGCCACTGGTGGGCCAAGAGCTTGGCTTCTTGCGCCGCCACATGCCCAACGTCGACACCCGCGTGGCGGCGATCTATCGCCGCAATCGCGCACTCATCCCGCGTGGCGACACGGTCATCGAGGCCGACGACGAGGTGTTCTTCATCGCTGCGCGCAAGGACATCCGCGCAGTGATGAGCGAGATGCGCAAGGTCGATCGTGACTTCCGTCGGGTAATCATCGCGGGCGGCGGCAACATCGGCGAACGCCTCGCCGAGACGCTCGAACACAACCACCAGGTGAAAATCATCGAGCATGAGCTGGAGCGCTGCACGGTGCTCTCGGAGCGTCTCGACCGCACCGTGGTGCTGCACGGCAGCGCGACCAGCAAGCGCCTGCTGCTGGAAGAGAACATCGAGGATTGCGACATCTTCTGCGCGCTCACCAACGACGACGAGGTCAACATCATGTCGTCGATGCTGGCCAAGCGTCTGGGTGCCAAGAAGGTCTTGACGCTGATCAACAACGCGGCCTATGTAGACCTCGTTCAGGGCGGCGAGATCGATATCGCCATCTCGCCGCAACAAGCCACCATCGGCGGCTTGCTCACCCATGTGCGGCGCGGCGACATCGTTAACGTGCACTCACTGCGCCGCGGCGCCGCCGAGGCCATCGAGGCCATCGCCCACGGCGACTCGCGTTCCTCCAAAGTGGTGGGACGCACCATCGACGAGATCGACTTGCCCAGCGGCACTACCATCGGCGCCATCGTACGCGGCAAAGAGGTCATCATCGCCCACGACGATGTCGTGGTGGAAAGCGGTGACCACGTGATTCTCTTCGTCATCGACAAGCGCCGTATTCGCGATGTCGAGCGCCTCTTCCAGGTGGGGCTGACGTTCTTCTGATGAGTATTCGCTCACGCACGCCCCCCGTTTCGGCAAGGCGACTGCCATGAGCTTTCTGGTGATCCTGAGGATCGTCGGGCTATTGCTCATGCTGTTCAGCCTGACCATGGTACCACCGGTGGTGATTTCGTTGATTTTCGACGACGCCACCTGGGACGCCTTCGTCATCGGGCTGGGCATCACTTTCATCACCGGGGCGCTGCTGTACTGGCCTGCGCGCAATGCGCGTCGCGAACTGCGTACCCGCGATGGCTTTCTGATCACCGTGATGTTCTGGAGCGTACTGGGGCTGTTCGGTTCGCTGCCGCTGATGCTCGCCGCGGATCCCTCGCTGTCGTTCACCGACGCCGTGTTCGAATCGTTTTCCGGCCTCACCACCACCGGTGCCACCATTCTCACCGGCATCGACCTGCTGCCCGAATCGATCCGCTTCTATCGCCAGCAACTACAGTGGCTAGGCGGCATGGGGATCGTGGTGCTGGCAGTGGCGATCCTGCCGACACTCGGCATCGGTGGCATGCAGCTCTACCGCACCGAGATTCCGGGACCGCTCAAGGACTCCAAGCTGACGCCACGTATCACCGAAACCGCCAAGGCCCTGTGGTACATCTATGCCGCCCTGACCCTGACGTGTTTCCTGGCATATTGGCTGGCGGGCATGAGCTGGTTCGACGCCATCGGGCATAGCTTCTCGACCGTCGCCATCGGTGGCTTTTCGACCCACGACGCCAGCATCGGCTATTTCGACAGCGCCACCATCGAGCTGATTTGCGTGTTCTTCATGATCGTCTCGTCGCTGAGCTTCGGGCTGCACTTCGCAGTGTGGCGCGAGAAGCGCCTGAGCCATTATTTGCTCGACCCCGAATTCCGTTTTTTCGTGATCTTCCTGGCGCTGCTGATCACCATCACCATCGCCACGCTCATGTTGAGCGGCACCTACGACGACACCCTGGGACTGCGCCACGGCTTGTTCGAGGTAGTGTCGGTGGCCACCACTACCGGTTTCGGTGTCGCCGACTTCACCGTCTGGCCGGGCGTGTTGCCATTCATGCTGTTCATCGCCGCTTTCGTCGGCGCCTGCTCGGGCTCCGCTGGCGGGGGCATGAAGGTGATTCGCATCCTGTTGATCCTCAAGCAGGGCCTGCGCGAGATTCACCGCCTGATTCACCCCAATGCGGTGTTTTCAGTCAAAGTCGGCAAGATGCGTATTTCCAGCGGCGTGGCCGAAGCCGTGTGGGGCTTCTTCTCCGCTTATATGCTGCTTTTCGTGCTGATGTTGATGATCTTACTCGCCACCGGGCTGGATCAGGTGACGGCCTGGTCGGCGGTGGGCTCGGCGCTCAACAACCTGGGTCCGGGACTGGGTGGTGTGGCCGAGCATTACGGCGACATGCCTGATCTCGCCAAGTGGACCCTGGTGATGGCCATGATGTTCGGGCGCCTGGAGATCTTCACCATCCTGGTGTTGTTCACGCCTGCGTTCTGGCGACGCTGAGCCAGCGCGACACGATTCACCATTAAATGGCATTATTTCGGCATTTTCGTGCTGTTTAAAACAATCGCCTCTTCCCTCTTCCACTAAAGATCAAAGCTTTCGAGGCCGATTCCCCGAGTGTCGCGGCGGCGGCGATGCTACCATGCGCGCTTCCCGACCCGCCGCGACGGGCCGTCATCCATTTTTCAGCCTCGAGAGAGAGTCATGTCCGCCAGCCTTGCCAGCCCTTTTCGCGCGGTGGCCCGCCTAGGGCTCATTCCGCAAATCGTCATCGGTATCGTGCTCGGCATCGTCGTGGCCACCGTCTGGCCCGATGCCGCCGCCTCGATATCGCTTCTGGGTGAGGTGTTCATCTCCGCCCTGAAAGCGGTGGCGCCGGTACTGGTCTTCCTGCTGGTCATGGCGGCCATCGCCAATCACCGGCGCGGCCAGCCCACGCATATTCGCGGCGTGCTGCTGCTGTACGTGATCGGCACCCTGTGCGCTGCCTTGGTGGCCGTCGTCGCCAGCTTCGCGCTTCCCACCACGCTGGTCATCGACGCTCCCCAGGCGAGTGGCCAGCCGCCGGGTGGCATCGCCGAGATCCTGCGCAATCTGTTGCTCAATGTCGTGGACAACCCCATCCACGCGCTGATGAACGCCAACTTCGTGGGTATTCTGGCGTGGGCGATCGGGCTTGGCATGATGCTGCGTGGCTCCTCGGAGACGACCCTCGGGGTACTCAACGCCTTCTCCGATGCCGTCTCCAACATCGTGCGTTTGGTTATCCGCTTCGCGCCGCTGGGTATCTTCGGCCTGGTCGCAGGCACGCTCGCGGATACGGGTATGAATGCCCTGCTCGACTACGCCCATCTGCTCGCCGTCATCGTCGGCTGCATGCTGTTCGTGGCACTGGTCACCAACCCCTTGATCGTGTTCCTGACCACCCAGCGCAACCCGTACCCACTGGTGTTCGCCTGCCTACGTGGCAGTGCCATCACCGCGTTCTTCACACGCAGCAGCGCCGCCAACATTCCCGTCAACATGGAGCTTTGCGAGCGCCTCGACCTGGACGCCGACACCTATTCGATCTCGATCCCGCTAGGCGCAACCATCAACATGGCCGGCGCCGCCATCACCATCTCGGTCATCACCCTGGCCGCCGCCCATACCCTGGGGATCAGCGTAGACTTCGCCTCGGCACTGTTGCTGTGTATCGTCGCCTCGCTCGCCGCCTGCGGTGTCTCCGGCGTAGCCGGCGGGTCCCTGCTGCTCATCCCGATGGCCGCCAGCCTCTTCGGCATTTCCAATGACGTGGCTATGCAGGTCGTCGCCATTGGCTTCGTCATCAGCGTCGTGCAGGACGCCACGGAGACCGCGCTGAACTCGTCAACCGACGTGTTGTTTACCGCCGCGGCGTGCCGCGCCAAACACTGATTCCTAAGCTCGACTCCCCGCTCGCAGCATCATCGAGCGGGGCCGAGTTTGGCCCGCCCCCTGCCATCGTGGATAATCGAGCTTTTCCGCCACCGAAGCGAAACGCCGCATGCCCGATACTCCCGCCGGCCCTCGCCAGGTCATCGATCAGGGTGAGACCCGTTACACCCTCCTGGGTACCGCCCACGTCTCGCGTGCCAGCGCCGACGAGGTCCGCGAGTTGATCCGCTCCGGCGACTTCGACGCCGTCGCCATCGAGTTGTGCCCCACGCGCTACCAGAGCGCCACCCAGCCCAACGCCATGGCCAAGATGGACCTTTTCCAGGTCCTGCGTCAGGGCAAGGCTGGCATGGTCGCCGCTAGCCTCGCGCTGGGCGCCTTTCAGCAACGCGTCGCCGAACAGTCCGGCGTCACGCCGGGTGCCGAGATGCAGATGGCGATCAAGGAAACCCAGCGCGCGGACTTGCCGTTGTATCTCGTCGATCGTGAAATCGGCGTGACCCTCAAGCGCATCTATCACAATGTGCCCTGGTGGCAGCGCATGAGCCTGATTTCAGGGCTGCTGGGCAGCGTGGTCTCGCGCAAGAAAGTCTCCAGCGAGGAGATCGAGCGCCTCAAGGAAGGCGATGTGCTCGAATCGACCTTCGCCGAGTTCGCCGAACAGTCGGAGTCGCTGTACACGCCGCTGATCCGCGAGCGCGACCGTTACATGGCGCTTCGCCTACGCGAGGAGGTCGCCGGGAAAGCGCCACGGCATATCCTGGTGGTCGTCGGCGCCGGCCACATGAAGGGCCTGGGCGAGCACCTGCAAGCGCTGGGGCAGCAACCGCCCAGTGACGAGGCCATCGACGAGGAGCGACGCTCACTGGAAGTCACCCCGGCCCGCTCCAAGATTTGGAAAGCCCTGCCGTGGGTCATCGTCGCGCTGGTATTGACCGGCTTCGCCATCGGCTTTTCCCGCGATACCGGCCTCGGCTGGTCATTGGTCGGCGAATGGTTCCTGATCAACGGCGCACTCTCGGCGCTGGGCACCGCCATTGCGCTGGCCCATCCACTGACCATCATCGCGACCTTCATCGCCGCGCCGCTGACGTCGCTCAACCCCACCATCGGCGCCGGCTTCGTCGCCGCCGGCGTCGAACTGGCTCTACGTCGTCCCACCGTGGGTGACTTCTCGCGCCTGCGTCGCGACGTCAGTGCACCGCGCGGCTGGTGGAAAAACCGCGTCGCCCGCACGCTGCTGGTCTTCCTGCTCGCCACGCTGGGGTCCGCCGCCGGCACCTGGATCGCCGGGCTGCGTATCGCCGGGCAATTGTTCGGGTAGGCGACAACTCCGTCCCATTGCCAACAAGCACTGTTCACGGGGCACTTCGACCGGCCGATGGCCGGCCGGTCATCCACCATGAATCACCCCGCTCCGTCTGACACGCCGGCAAGCGCATGAATGGGTTCAGACGAACACGTAGGCACCATCCGGACATGGCCTACGAAAACCGCATTCCTTGCCGATAAAATCATTGGAGTCTCGTACGCAACACAGGCACGCTCAGCCCTAAGAACGAAATCGGCGACGTTTTGCAGTATGCGATAGCCCCGTCGCCACGCAAGGACGTTTTACCGATGAGGGCCGCCCGTATGCCAGACAAGCGTTACATGCACCACAACGCGTATTCCATTCCGAGCTGGCGCTTCTTTCGCTGGCTGCTCTGCAACGAACGCCTGCCCCTCAATATTCAAAGACGCTTGATTTCGGGCCCCAATGTTCAGACAGCCACCATGTGGTCCGGGACGCTCTCGACACTCCTGCTCACGCTCATCGGGCTCTATCGTCACCCAACACCGTTATTCTGGCTCTGGTTTCTAACCACCCTCACGCTCACGATTTACCGTGTTGGACTGCATTATCAGATCCGGCAACAATGGCGCCAAGGCATCGCCAACCCCACCGATCAGATTTACCTGGTCAACCTGCTCTGGTGTGCCACGACCGGGCTCGGCACCGCGCTTTGTATGCTCAGCGGCGATACCGTCCTGCAAGTCTTGGTCATTTCCGCAATGGTCGCCTTCGCCTCCCTCGCCGCGTGCTATTCTCATGGCACACCTCGCTATGCCATGCTGCAGGTCCTACTGCTGGATCTGCCCCTCAAGCTCGCGGTCCCCTTCCAGCCCGAACCCTGGTTCTGGATACTCGTGCTGCAAGGCCCCTTCTTCTGGATGGGGCTGTATAGAATAATTCGTGCTCTCGACGACCTGTCGATTCAAGCCCTGCTCGGCGAGTATTACAGCCAGCGACGGGCAAACCTCGACCCGCTGACCGAACTGTTCAACCGAGAGGGGTGGTATCACGAGGCCCTGTCGATTCGTGGGCCGGGGCGCGCGCCACTTCCCGTCAGCCTGCTCTTTTCGGACCTCGACGGTTTCAAGCACATTAACGACACCTACGGCCACATGACCGGTGATGAGCTTCTTCGCGACATTGCCAATGCAATGAGCGAGGCATTGAGAAGTGACGACATCCTCGCACGCTGGGGTGGCGATGAATTCGTGATCTTGCTACCGGGTACCAGCCCAGAGGCAAGTCGCACCGTTGCACAACGACTCATCGATATCACGGCCGACATCGGGCGCACTTATCCGGGAATAGGGCTGAGCATCGGGATCGTGCATTGTCAGGATTGGCGAGGCATGGATCGCGACCGTCTGGAGCGCCTGGTCGCCCAGGCGGATCAATCCCTCTACCAAGCCAAGCGGCAAGGCAAGGGATGCTTTCAGGAACTGACCGAGCAGGCCTGAGCCGGCAAATGTGACCTGACCTAGCGATCCGACATATTCGGTTATTAGTCTTGGACGATCCGAACTGTCGGCATCACCCTCGGGCAGAGCTGCACATCGCCTAATCCATGCAAACCAAGGAGAGAAATGTGGCATCGCTCGAGCAACTCGCCCGGTCGCGTTATAGCTGTCGTGATTTCAGCCCACAGACGGTTCCTAGCGCAATCCTCGACAGGCTGCTTGGGATTGCCCAAGGCATCACTCATGCCAGTAGTAGACGTAGCGTACCTTCGGCGGGGGCTTTATATCCGCTTCAGCTGCTGGCAATAGCAGGGCGCATTCGCGACCTGGACGCGGCGACCTACACCTTCGATCCCGAAAGCTGCATGCTGAAAACGCACCTCGACCACGACGTACGAGAGGCACTCCAGCAAGCTGCACTCGAGGATCAACCTTGGATCGGTCAGGCTGCCGGCATTATCACGATCTGTGCCGACATGGGGGCCGCGACTCAAACATTTGCCGATCAACCGCCCTACGGATCACGTGGCCAACGCTACGCCTGGATCGAAGCGGGCGCCGCAGCTCAGAACATTCAGTTGCAAGCAACTGCCGAGGGGCTGGGTAGCGTGCTCGTCGCCGGCTTCTGCGACGAGGCTACGGCAGCAGCACTGGCCCTCGAAACGCCTATAATGCCGCTAATCCACCTGTGCTTCGGTTGGCCGGCCATGGCGCAAAATCGGGCATCGACGGAATAAATGCCACCAAGAGCCACTGGCGGCTTTCTGCCAAGGAGTGACTATATCCGCGTTCCATTATTCTGTAGTGGCCTGCTGGCGCTCTCCAATGGCTTCCGCGTCGGTATCACCCCGCGATCATGCTGGCGGGGCTGGTGTATATCCTGATCGAGTTCGGATGTGCGTTAGTGTACGCTGGCGCCGGGCATCTGCTGGGCCAAGGTAGCGTCAGCCTGCGCAGGCAGCGTTGGCTGGATGGTGTCAGTGGTTCGGCGATGGTGGGCTTGGCAGGCTGGTTGATGCTGGAGAAACGTCCCGCTTGAAGTACAGTATTCGCATCAATGATCAGTGGCGAATTTGCTTCAGGTTCGAGAGCGGCAGCGTTTCACCCTGCCGCGTCTCCCTCCTCCAGCACTTCGTTGATCAACGCGACGAAATCGTCGAAGGCGGGATGCATCAGACTCGGGGAACGGTGCACTTCGATCACAGCGGGGGGCAGCGGCGGCAGGCCATCGCTTTCCCCCAGCGCTCGCCAGTTCTCGGGTAGCGAGCGACGGTCGGTCACGGTCAGTGTCTGGCCCTGATTGACGATGACGCGCAAACCACTCGGGCTCTGACTGGTGGAGTCGAGCTGCCAGTCACGACCGATATTGGCCAGTGCGGCCAGCGCCCGGCGCCGGTAAATGCACTGCTCCGGAAACAGCGCCAGCGGGATCGGCCGCCCGGCGTCTAGCGTGAAACGCCGATGCGCCGCCCAAACCACCTCCCCCGTGGCCACGGGCCGCCCTCCACTGTCGGCGGCGTGCTGCACCGCCAGCACGACATCCAGCGATCCTTTCTCCAGTTGCTCCAGCAGCTCCGTCGACATGCGGCAGTGAATATGCACGTGGACCTCGGGATGCCGAGCGCCGAAGCGTTCGAGCAGTGCCGGCAACCAGGTATCGGCGTAGTCCTCGGGGAGCCCGAAGCGCAGCGTCACCGGCTGCGAACGCCCCAGCGCCGCGATCGCTTCGCGTTGCAGCTGCAGCAGGCGCCGCGCGTAGACGAGAAAGGTCTCGCCATCGCCGGTCAACGTGAGCCGACGGCTACCACGCTCGATCAGCAACGTATCGAGGCGCGACTCGAGGGTGCTGATACGCAGGCTGATGGTCGATTGGGTCTTATGCAGATAGCGCGCCGCAGCGGTGAAGCCACCGCTATCGGCCACGGTGACGAAGGCCAGCAGCAGGTCGCTGTCCAGCGCCGCCAATTGCGCGGTATCGGTATTCCCGATGGCTGCCATTGAAATGACTCGTTTTACTGATGGGAGGGTTCTGTCCAGCATAGAGGACATCGACGGGCCGCCCAACCTTCACGGCGGCAACGTCCTGTCACCTGACACCTTGCTGATCGAGAGGCCTCCCATGCCGACGACCGCTGCCGCGATCGACCCCGCCGTCGAGTCCAAGCCGACCCAGCGCCGGCTCGCCGATGCCGAGCGCACTGACCTGAGCGAATTGGTCGACACCGACCGCTACCCACTGCATGACGTCGACGACCCGCGCCTTCAGGCCGAGATCGCCCGGGTACGCGAGGATCTGGACCGTGAGGGCTGCGCCGTGCTGCGTGGCTTCCTGCGCTCCGAGGCATTGGAGCAGGCTCGCCAGGAAGGGCGTGAATTATCGGCCAAGAGCTATTATGCCAGCCGCCGCGTCAACGCTTGGTTCACCAGCGACGACGAAAGCCTTCCGGAGCATGACCCCCGGCGGCATTTCATGGAGCGCACCAGCGGCTTCGTGACACGTGACATGATTCCCGCCGACGCGGTGATTCAACAGCTCTACGTCTCGCCGGCGATGAAACGCCTGGTGGCCGAGTGCCTGCAGGAGGACGAGGTCTATGAATATGCCGACCCGTTCGCCGGACTGGTGCAGAACGTTCTTCCGCCCGGCACCGAGCAGCCCTGGCACTACGACACCAACGAATACATCGTCACGATGATGACCGACATACCGGACAGCGGCGGCGAGTTCCAGTACTGCCCTAACATCCGTACGCCGGCGGGCGAGAACTACGATGGCGTCGGCGCGGTGATTCGCGGCGAGGATACGACCACGCCGCGTACGTTGCTGCTTCGTCCCGGCGACCTGCAACTCTTCAAGGGACGTTACTCGCTGCATCGGGTGACACGCGTCAGCGGTGAACGAGAGCGCCACACGGCAATCTTCGCCTATTCGCAACAGCCGGGCGTGGTGGGTCGGCTGGAGCGCACGCGCCAGCTCTACGGACGCGTCTCGGAAGCGCACATCGAAGCGGAAAAGCGCCGCGAGGAGCGCGCCGACGGCCTGCTTGACTGATCGAAACGCCCTAGCTCAACTTAAATGACTGGACCGACGACCATGACCCGCTTGTCATCCACACTGCCTTCCCTGCTGGAAGGCACCGATATCCTGGCGCCGACGCACGATCCCGCCGAGTGCGAACCGACGCAGTCAGAAATCCAGCAGATTCTTCTGGATCGCTTGGCACGTACCCGGGCGGAGTTGAAGAAACGCGATATCGTCGCCGCCGTGCTGTTCGACCCGACCCATGTGCGCTACGCCACCGGCGCCCGCAACATGCAGGTCTACTCGGCGCGCAATCCAGCGCGTTACGCCTTCGTGCCGGCAGAAGGCCCGGTGGTGATGTTCGAATTCTCCGGCTGCAGTCACCTGACCGAAGGCTTGCCCGGCATCGACGAGACACGTCCAGCGACGGCGATTTCCTATTACTTCTGTGAAGATAATCTGCAGCAGACCACCCAAGCCTGGGCGGCAGAAATCGACGACTTGGTGCGCCAGTGTGGCGGCCAAAAAGGCGACAAGGTGGCCATCGAAAGCGCCACTTCGCACGCAGCCTTCGCGCTGGTCGAACACGGCTGGCAAATCTGCGATGCCCAGATTCCGCTGGAACGGGCACGCGCCATCAAGGTGCCCAACGAAATAAAGATGGTGCGCAGCTCACTGCGCGCGGTAGAGAATGGCGTACGCAAGCTGGAAGCGGCGATTCGTCCCGGCGCCACGGAGAACGAGGTTTGGTCGCAGCTGCACCAGCACATCATCGCCACCGACGCCGACTATGTCGAAACGCGGCTGATGAACTCCGGGCCGCGCACCAACCCCTGGTTCCAGGAGTGCTCCAATAGAGCGATGCAGGCCGGCGAGCTGGTCGCGCTGGATACCGACGTGGTCGGCCGGTATGGCTACTACGCCGATTTCTCGCGGACCTTCCTGTGCGGCGATGGCAAGGCGACGTCTACCCAGCGCGAGCTCTATCGCATGGCCTTCGACCAGGTGCGCCATAACATGGCCCTGATCGCACCGGGCATGTCGTTCAAGGAGTACGCCGAGAAGGCTTGGCAGATCCCCCAGCCCTACAAGGCGCGCCGCTATTTTGCGCTGGCCCACGGCGTCGGCATGACCGGCGAATATCCGTATATCGTTCACCGCGAGGACATCGACGACAAGGGCTACGACGGCATCATGCAGCCGGGCATGACGCTCTGCGTGGAGAGCTACATCGGCCACGAAGACGGTGGCGAAGGCGTCAAGCTCGAGGAGCAGCTTTACATTCGCGACGACGGTCAGGTCGAATTGCTTTCCGACTATCATCTCGATGCGCGATTGCTGGCCGAGTGACACGTCAGCCAACGCCGCCGGACAACCGCTTCGTCCATTCGTCACAAGGGACCCTCATGAGCCAGACGCTGATTCCGCATATCGACCTGACGCCGTTACTCGCCGACGACCCGGCGCGCGACGAGACGCGCCAGGCCATCGTCGATGCCGCCTGCGACTCCGGCTTCATGACTGTGGGCATCGCCCCGTCGCAACTAGGGCTCGCCGCTGACATTCACGCCCGCTTGCTGCGTTTCTTCGAACTCGATGCGACGCACAAGCAGCAGCTGGCGCGGCACAAGTTCGAGCCGGCCAACCGCAATGTCTATCGCGGCTACTTTCCGCCCCAGAACGAGGACCCGACCTGGAAGGAAGGCATCGACCTCGGCCCGGACGTTGCTCACCCCGAGCGAGCGGATACCCAGAGCGGCGACCCGCTGCGCGAACCCACGCCGCAGCCGACGGAATCCGAACTATCGGGTTGGTCGGCGGATGTCGCCACCTACTATGAAGCCATGGAATCGCTCGGCGGCGTGATCGCCGGGGCGCTGGCCGAGGGCCTCGGTATGCCGCGCGAGACACTCACGCGGCCCTTCGCCCACGGCAACTCGACGCTGCGCCTGATCCATTACCCCGAGCGCCCCGCCGAGACACTGGCCGCCATGCCGGCCGTCGACGGTAGCGGCGATACGCGGCGCTGGCTGGTCGGCGTTCCGCACTGCGACAACGGCTTCATCACGCTGCTGTGGCAGGACCAGGTCGGCGGGCTGCAAGTGCGCACCCCAAGCGGTGACTGGGAAGAAGTGCCGCCCCGTGAGAACGCCCTGGTGGTCAACTTCGGCCGCCTGCTGTCGGACTGGTCCGGCGGACGCATTCAAGCCACGGAGCATCGTATCGTCGGCGGCACCCGCTCACGGCACTCGATTCCGTTTTTCTTCGAGCCCGCGGTCGAGGCCACCATCGAGGCCCCGAACGCCGATGGCGACGGCGGCTATATCTACGGCGACCGGCTATGGCAGCGCATGCAGGCCTTCGTCGAATTCCAGGGGCTGGAACGCGCGCCCGCCGCACGAGACTGACACTGAATCGGCATCGCCGGACCGTCCCCGGCGACCGAACGACGCGACGACAACGTCGCCACCCTGACCGGGTCATGCTTTATAGACGCTTGCTTTTTTTTACCACCCACCGAGGAATGACAACATGAAAACGACTTTGTGCTCCCTGGCCGCCGCGGCAATCTTCACGGCCGCCACGACCGCCCAAGCCGAGGACAAGACGCTGGTGATCGGCACCAACAACTGGGCCGAGAACGTCGCGGTCGCCAACATGTGGAAGCTCATCCTCGAGAACCGCTACGACTACGATGTCGAGCTCTCCGATGTCAGCAAGAACGCCCTCTACAGCGGCCTTGCCAACAACGACTTCGACATCTCGCTCGAAATCTGGCTCCCCAACACCGACGCGCGCTACCTCGAGCCCTACAAGGACCAGCTCGAAATCAACGGCGCCTGGTACGAAGGCACCGGGCTCGGCCTGGTAGTGCCGAGCTATGCCGACATCGACACCATCCCGGAACTCAAGGCGCAAGCCGAGGACTACGGCTACCAGGGCAGCCCCAGCATTCTGGGCATCGACTCCGGCTCGGCGATCGCCGGCCTGACCGACGAGGCCATCGACGCATACGAACTCCCCATGGAACAGGTCAACAGCTCCGGGCCGGCCATGATGGCCGCGCTGGATGCGGCCTACCAGCAGGAAGAGCCAATCGTCGTGACGCTGTGGAGTCCGCACTGGGCCTTTGCCGAGTACGACCTCAAGTACCTCGAGGATCCCAAGAACGTTTACGGCGACAACGAAACCATCTACTGGTTCTCGCGCCCGGGCTTCACCGAGGACGACCCTTGGCTCACCGAGGTGCTCAACGCCTGGCACATGGACGATGACAGCCTGGGCGGCCTGATGGCCGAGATCGAACAGGCCGGCGATCCCGTCGAGGGCGCGCAGACGTGGATCGAAGACAACCAGGACCTCGTCGACGAGTGGCTCGCCGCCGGCGAATGACCTGCTAGTCACAACGCCTCGCCCAAGATGCCTCGTCCACAACGACAAGCGCCCCGGCATATCGCATGCCGGGGCGCTTTTTCGTGCAAGGCATCGAACGTCGGTTACGACGTGACGATCCCCTGGCGCTTGGCCATGGCTTGCGCAGCGCGCGGCCCCAGCCACAGCGTAGGCAACAGTACCAATGACACTGGGAACGCCGTAATCACGATGAACTGCTGCAATACGCTGATCTGTCCCGCGCCCATGTACAGCAGAATCGCCGCCATTAACGCCATGGCCACGCCCCAGAACGCACGCAGCGCCGGCTGGGGGTCGTCATGGCCGGCGTTGACCACAGAAACCGCATAACTCATGGAATCGCCGGTAGTCGCCACGAAGATCGTCGTCAGCAGCAGAATCGCCAGCGCCATCAGGCTGCCGCCCGGCAACGCCTGGGCCACCGCCAGCGTGGCAACATCGAACTGGAAGTTTTGAAGCGCTTCGCTCAGATCGATGGCACCGCTCATCTGGTAGAAAATCCCCGAGCCGCCCAACAGCGTGAACCACACCGAGGTGGCCACCGGGGCGAGCACGGCCACGGCGACGACCAGTTGACGGATGGTGCGGCCCCGCGAGATGCGTGCCACGAAGATCGCCATCAGCGGTGCGTAGCCGATGAACCAGGCGAAGAAGAACACCGTCCACCACTTCATCCACCAGTCCGGCGCCGTCTGCGAAGTCATGGTAGACATTTCGAAGAATGACCCCAGAGATGTACCGAAGCCCTGGAACCAGCTATCGAACAGGAATTGGGTCGGCCCGAAAAGCAGAATCACGGCGCCGATGCCCAATGCCAGCATGACATTGCAGCGGCTCAAAAACTGGATGCCCCGGTCGATGCCGGTGATCGCTGAACTCACGTAGACCCCGCCCAACACGACGAGGATCATCAACTGGGTGCCATAGCCCTCGGTCACGCCGAACAGGGTATGCAGACCGAAATTCATCTGCGTGGCCAAAAAGCCGATGGGGCCTACGGTACCGGCCACCACGGCGATGACGCAGACGGCATCCACCACGCCACCCAAGACACCGCGCATGCGTGCCTCGCCCAGTAACGGCGCCAACAGCGTGCGCGGTTGCAACGGCAGGCCACGATCGTAGTGATGATGCGACAATACGATAGCCGCCAAAGTACCCAGCACCGACCAGGCCTGAAATCCCCAGTGCATGAAGGCCTGTGCCAACGCATTGGGCACCGCCGCCGGCGTACCCGGCTCACTGGAAAACGCCGGCGGCGTCACCACGAAATGATAGATAGGCTCGCCGGCAGCAAAGAATACACCGCCGCCGCCCAGCAGCGTGCACAGGATGATCGACACCCACTTGAAGGTGCTCATATCCGGCTGTTCGAGATTGCCGATGCGCGCGCGACCCGCAGATGACATGGCCACGCCCACGGCAATAAAGAAGGTCAGCAACAACAGCAGTTGGAAATAGGCCCCCAGATTCTTCGCCGTCCAGGCGAATCCCACGCCTATCGCTGCGGTCATGGCGTCGGCGTCGATCAGTGACAAGACCACAAACAGGATGATGAAGCCGATCGTCAGCCCCATCACCGTCGGGTCGCCAAAATGCGTGCCCGAGCGCGTGGCGCTCGCATCGTGTTGAGTCATCAATGTCCAGTTCCGATCGTCGCGTGAGGCGCGCACACTACCGACCTTCGTCGAACACGGCAAATCGAAATTTCAACATCGGGCGCGTCCGGCGCCGCAAAAGAAGACAAGGTCGCCGATCATGTGCCATTCACATCGTTCGCACCGTCTACTCAGGTGATCAACGAATGGCGGGGCGTAGCGAGTAAAAACCCTGCGTCCAACGACAAGCGCCCCGGCACGCAACATGCCGGGGCGCTTTACATGCAAGGCATCGGCCGTCGGTTACGAGGCGACGATTCCCTGACGTTTGGCCATGGCCTGCGCGGCGCGCGGCCCCAGCCACAGCGAGGGCAGCAACACCAGCGACACGGGGATCGCGGTGATCACGATGAACTGCTGCAAGACGCTGATCTGCCCTGCGCCCATGTACAACAGAATCGCCGCCATCAACGCCATGGCCACGCCCCAGAACGCGCGAAGCGCGGGCTGGGGCTCGTCATGACCGGCGTTGACCACGGAGATCGCATAGCTCATGGAATCGCCGGTAGTGGCCACGAAGATCGTGGTCAGCACCAGCACCGCCAGTGCCATCAACTTACCGCCCGGTAGCGCCTGGGCCACCGTCAACGTCGCGACATCGAACTGGAAGTTGTTGAGCGCTTCGCTAAGATCGATAGCGCCGCTCATCTGGTAGAAGATGCCCGAGCCACCCAACAGCGTGAACCACACCGAAGTGGCCACGGGGGCGAGCACGGCCACGGCCACGATCATCTGGCGAATGGTGCGTCCCCGCGAGATGCGCGCCACGAAGATCGCCATCAACGGCGCGTAGCCGATGAACCAGGCGAAGAAGAACACCGTCCACCACTTCATCCACCAGTCCGGCGCGGTCTGCGAGGTCATGGTCGCCATCTCGAAGAACGATCCCACATAAGTCCCAAAGCCCTGGAACCAGCTATCGAACAGGAACTGCGTCGGCCCCAGAAGCAGGATCGTGGCGCCGATCGCCAATGCCAGCATGACATTGAAACGGCTCAGCATCTGAATGCCCCGGTCGACCCCGGTGATCGCCGAGGTCACATAGACACCGCCCAGCACGAGAAGAATCACCAGTTGCGTGCCGTAGCCCTCGGCGACGCCGAACAGCGTATGCAGGCCGAAGCTCATCTGGGTCGCCAGAAAGCCGATGGGGCCCACGGTACCGGCGACCACGGCGATGACGCAGACCGCGTCCACCACGCCGCCGAACACGCCGCGCATGCGTTCCTCACCCAACAGCGGCGCCAACAGGGTACGCGGCTGCAGCGGCAGGCCACGGTCGTAATGGTGATGCGACAGCACGATGGCCGCCAGGGTGCCGAGCACCGCCCAGGCCAGAAAGCCCCAGTGCATGAAGGACTGCGCCAGTGCATTGGGCACGGCCGCGGCGGTGCCCGCCTCGCTGGAAAATGCCGGCGGCGTGACCACGAAATGATAGACCGGCTCACCGGCGGCGAAGAACACACCGCCCCCGGCCAGCAGGGTGCACAAAATGATCGACACCCACTTGAAGGTGCCCATGTCCGGTCGCTCAAGATTACCGATGCGCGCGCGGCCTGCCGGCGAGGCGGCCACGCCCACGGCGATCAGGAAGGTCAGCAGCAGCAGGAGTTGGAAATAGGCGCCCAACGTCTTCGCCGTCCAGGCGAACCCGGCACCGATCACCGCCGTCATGCCCTCGGGATCGGTCAGCGAGAACGCCACGAATAACACGATAAAGCCAATCGTCAGCCCCAGCACCGTCGGGTCGCCATAGCGAATCCCCGAGCGCGTGGCACTCGTGTTGTCTTGAGTCATCTGGTCTTGGTTCCGGTCATCGAGTGAGGGGCGCACCCTACCGACCTTGGTCTTAGACGGCAAATCGAAATTTCAACATCGGGGGCGTCCAGCGCCATAAAAGCAGACAAGGTCGCCGATCATGTGCGGTTCACATCGCCCGCACCATCCGCATCACCATGGCGCTCGAGCAAACGTTGCATCGCGAGGTAGTGGTTCTCGGCCAATAGCTCGGAAAGCCAGTGCGCCATCAGCTTGCGGCGAACCGCCGTGTAATGACGACGATCCGTTCCGCTAAGTGAGGCTCTCAACGAGAAGTAAATGCTAAGACTCATCAATTCCGTCGAGTTACCAAGAACTGCCAAATCAGGGAAAGAAGGAAGCTGGGAAACTTACCCGCTCAACCGCTCGCGATTTCGGGCTACCAGATCCGTTAAGAAGTCGGCTAGTGCTCTGATGCGCCGCGATCTTGCAAGGTCTGTTTGGATGACAAGATAGATTGGTTGGTCGACCCCAATGTCCGAGTCAACGCAGACTAGCCCCGCATCGCGAGCGATGAAGTGCGGTAGCACCGCAAGCCCGAGCCCCGCCTTAGCTGCCGCCACCTGTGCGGCAAGTGAGGTGGTGGTCAGCGCTGGTGTGCGCCCACGCAGGATTTGCTCCACCCATTGAGCGGCAGGCAGGTGCGACTGCATCTCACCCCAAGTGATAAAGGTATCCGTGTCATAGTCACCCAGGTCGGGGGTAGCCTCGCGTCGTGACTCGTAGCCGGGGCTGCAATAAAGCCCGTAGCCCAAGGTGCCGAGACGGCGTAGCGTGACATTGCCCCTTTCAGGCCGGACCATCCGCACCGCAAGGTCGGCATCTCGTCGATGCAGGTTAGTGGTCGAGATGTCGGTCACCACTTCAACCAATAGCTCGGGGTATTGCGCGCGAAACTCCGGGAGCGCCGGCAGTATCAACTCGGTAGCCAGATTTTCGGCCGTCGCCAGTCGCACTTGGCCGCTCATCTGAGTTTGAAGGTCTGCTTCCGATGTAAAGGCTTGCGCAGCCGCTTCCAAGGCTTCCGCCTTCTCTATGAGATCGGCACCGTCCTCAGTTAACTGGTATCCCGATTGCTGACGCACGAAGAGTGGGAGCTTCAAGGCAGTTTCGAGTCGCTCGATACGCCGTGAGAGTGTCGCGATCCCTAGGTTGAGCTGCGATGCAGCGGCGCTCAAAGTACCGCAGCGCGCTACGGCAAGAAATGCGCGGGTATCATCCCAGACTAGGCCCCCGAGGCATCTGTTTTTCAAAATCGGAAACCTCTTTACCTAAAACGTTCGTTTTTTTCATATCTGGATAGTGCCACGCTGCCACTCCGGCACTCAAGGAGACAGATCATGGAAAAACGAACGCTTGGCAACGACTTCTCGGTTTCGGCCATCGGCTTGGGATGCATGGGAATGAGCGAATTCTATGGGCCTCGAGATGACAGTGAATCGTTGCGCGTACTGGAGCGGGCTGTCGAGCTTGGTGTCGACTTTTTCGATACGGCAGACATGTATGGGCCGCATCACAACGAAGAACTTATCGGTCGTTTTCTGGCCCGCAGCAAGGCTCAGATTCGCATTGCGAGCAAGTTTGGCATTGTACGCAACCCTGGGGAATATAAGCGTAGCCTGGACAACAGTGCCGACTATGCACGCAAGGCTTGTGAAGCCTCGCTTCGCCGGCTAGGCGTTGAGCAAATCGATCTTTATTACGTCCATCGCATCAACCCTGAAGAACCAATCGAAGAAACAATTGGTGGGCTCGAACGTCTTGTTCAGTCAGGGAAGATCGCCCGTATTGGCCTATGTGAGGTCAGCGCCGCAACGCTACGTCGGGCTCATGCGGTTCACCCGATTACTGCGGTACAGACAGAATATTCTCTATGGACCCGCGAAGTAGAGCGAGAAGTGCTACCCGCCTGTCGCGAGTTAGGCATCGGTTTCGTGCCTTACTCACCACTCGGTCGCGGGTTTCTGACCGGGCGGTTTCAGGATACGGCAGAGTTCGGCGAGGGTGACTTCCGCCCCAATCTGCCGCGTTTCACAGAAGGGGCGATTGACGCCAACCGCCGAATCGCTGATGTGATCGCCGAGGTGGCGGCACAGAAAGGCTGCAGCCCGGCGCAGCTTTCGCTGGCTTGGCTCTTGTCCAAGGGACCCGACATCGTACCGATTCCCGGCACCAAACAGCTGCGCTATATCGAAGAGAATGTCGCCGCAGCGAACATCAGTCTTAGCGTCGAAGAGCAGCGTCAACTCGAAACGGCCACGGCATCACTGCCGGTGGTAGGCGAGCGCTATACCTTGGAGGGCATGAAAGGAGTGAATGTATGAGTGCCATGCCCTGCGGTTGCCGTAATGGCCCTTGGACTGGGCCTGCGGCAACCCACGCCTCAGTGGAATGAATCAAAGGCTGTGCGGGCGGCAACGTGGACTGCATCGGCGAAAAGGTAAGCGAAGCGCTACACGTATGACTCGCGTCGCTCGAGCAAACGTTGCATCGCGCCGGAAGGTGCCTCGACCTGACGATGGCGCCGACTGGAGGCGTAGTTTTCGTTGAACACCTCGAAGTAGTCGTCGAGGATCGCCGAGGCGTCGGTGTCGCCGCTGATGCGCAACAGCTCGGCGGCGACTTCGGCGGTGCATAGATGCTCGCTGGAGGCCGCTTTGCGCAGTCGGTAGCGCGTCAGGCGTGATGTCTTGAGCGGTAGCACCGGGAGCGAGGCCAGGTACTCGCTACGCCGAAAGATCCGCCGCGCCTGGCGCCAGGTGCCGTCGAGAAGGATGAATACCGGCGTGCGCGAGCCAGCCAGTGCTGCGTCGACGGCCTCGGGACCCACCACGCGCTCGGCGTAATCCGCCTGGTCGTCGGGAAAGACGATGAACGGCGCAAAGCGGTCGTCCTCGAGCAGCGCCAGAAGCCGCGGGTCGGGTTCGGTGCGATACCAGGTGAAGACTTGGGTTTCGGGCAGGATATGGCTAATCAAACGACCGGTATTGGTCGGCTTGTAATGCTCGATGGGATGCGTCAAAAGCCAGAAACGTACGCGGCTCTCGGCTGCCACACGGTACGGACACAAGCAGTTGAGCTTGGGCAGCCGGCACTCCGGACAACGCGAGACGAAGCTGCCGCGCGCATTGAACGGCTTGCGCGGCGCGTCGGGGTCATAACCGGAGACCGTCGTGGCTGAATCGGCCGGCGCATCGTGGGATTCATGCATGAGACATCAGGCTGGGTCGAAAAGGCCGGGCATTCTAGCATGCCCGGCCGGGCTTTCATCCACGCGGTGTCGAGGCTGCGGGCGGCGCGTTCGAAGCATGCCGGCGCTTCCAGTAACCCGCCAGCAGCGAACCGGAAACGTTGTGCCACACAGAGAACAAGGCGCCGGGCAGCGCCGCGCCTGCGGTGAAGAATTGATTCGCCAGCGTCACCGCCAACCCTGAATTTTGCAGGCCGACCTCGAAGGCGATGGTGCGCGCGGTACGCGTGTCGAAGCGCAGCGCCCGCGCCAGACCGTACCCCGCCGCGAGGCCGATGCCGTTATGCGCGATGACCGCCAGCGCCACGATGGGTCCCAGCGTGCTCAAGCGTCCGGCATTGAGCGCCACCACGATGGCGATGATCAATACGATGGACGCCATGGCCAGTGTGGCCAAGGCCGGTTCCACACGTTGAATGTGCGTACCCAGCAGGTGATGAATCACCACGCCCAGCACGATGGGCGCAACCACCAACTGAGCGATGCTCAGCAGCATGCCCAGCACCGGCACATCGATGCTCTGGCCCAACAGCAGCAAGGTGATCAACGGCGTGGCGACCACCGAGATCAGCGTCGAGACCATGGTCATCGACACCGACAGCGCCACATGGCCGCCAGCCAACCAGGTCATCACATTGGAGGAAGTTCCGCCCGCCGTGGCACCCACCAGCACCATGCCGATGGTCAGTTCGGGCGACAGGCCCAGCACCCGAGAGACCAGCAGTGCCGCCAGCGGCATGACCAGAAACTGCAGGATGACGCCCACGGCGATGGGCTTGGGCGACTTCACCACGCGTGCGAAGTCGCCCTTGGTGAGCGTCAGCCCCATGGCGAACATGATGATCACCAGTAGCGCCTTGATATAGCCGGCCAAGCCGGTAAAAAGCTCCGGCACCAGGGCGGCGATGACCGCCAACAAGATGGCCCAGACGGGAAACAGACGATTGATACGTTCGAAGATTGGCATGAGTGTCCTAGCGTGTTTCGTCGGTGCTTTATGCACCTTGTTGTATCGAAGGGAGGCAATAGTGTGCCGTAAAACGTGGCGCAGGCGAAGCGCCTCGGCGTCAGGCCCAGTCCGGCATCCACAGCGCGCCCGCGTGACGCCAATGCTCGATCAGCGGCGGCACGCCCTGGCTCGCCGGTTGCGAAATGGCGCGCACGCCACGCGGCGCGAGAGCCTCTGCCTGAGGGTCGACGAGCAAGCATGGTGCCTCCATCGGCGCTTGATCGAGCAGCATCGCCGCCGGCATCACCGCCAGCGATGTGCCCACCACCAGCACGAAATCCGCTTCGGCGACCACGTCGCAGGCCTGGGCGTAACGCGGCACCGGCTCGCCGAACCACACCACGTCCGGACGTAGTTGGCTGCCCTTGTCGCATAACTCACCCATCCGAATGCCCTGCCGCCCCACCGGGTAGCGCAAGCTAGGGTCGGCACTCGAGCGCGCCATGAGAATCTCGCCATGCAGATGCAGCACATCGCGCGATCCAGCCCGCTCGTGCAGGTCATCGATATTCTGAGTGATGACGCTGACGCGAAACCCGGCTCGTTCGAGTTCAGCCAGAGCGTGATGCGCGGCGTTGGGCGATGCCTGACGCGTCTGCGCGCGGCGCTCGTCGTAGAAGCGCAGCACGCTTTCAGGATCGCGGTTGAAGGCCTCGGGCGTGGCGACATCCTCCACGCGATGGTTTTCCCACAGACCGTCGCCGTCGCGGAACGTCTTCAGGCCGCTCTCGGCGCTGATACCCGCCCCGGTGAGGACAACGAGATGCGGTGCCTGATGCTCGCTCATGCCTACCTCGCGTTATGTGGTTCAAGGAAGTGGATGTTGTTCGAGGAGATGTGTGTGATTCAACCCAACTGAAATAACACGATGGCGCCCGCCATCACCACCGCGCACGCCAGACGCTGATAGAACACGCGCCCGCGCTTGAGCGGATCGGCCAGGCCCACGCCTAACCGCGTGGCCAGCAACGCCAGGGCGATCGACAGGATGCCCCGCGACGACTGGATGATATTGCCGTGGACCGCGCCCAGAATATTGAAGGCGATGAACATCAGCAGCATCGACACCAGCCACGCAGACGCCACCGGCCATGTCTTGAGCGCCTTGCGCCACTGGCGCTTGGAGAGCCCGATGCCCACCGGGGCCACCAGCAGGCCGGCCACGCTATACGCCAGAAACACCGACAGCAACGCGCCGTGTAGGCCCGGCACCTCGATGCCGCGGGTCAGCGCGACCACGCCCAGATCGCAGCCCGAATAACCGGCCACCGCAACCAGGATCCAGCCCGCCGCCGAGGGCTTGAGCCGTCCGCCCGCCAGGCTCATGGCAAGCGCCGCGCCGCCACACAGGATCACCGCCGCCCACTGCAGCACGCTCAACGCCTGCTCCGCCGCCAGCGCCGTCACGCCGGCCAGCAGCACGACCTTGAGGCCCAGCAGCGGCGAGACGCGCGACGCCACGTCGCGCCGCAGCGCACGAAAAAGCGCCGCCTGGCCTCCGAGGTAGCACACGTTCATCGCCAGCAGCGGCAACCATACCGCTTCCAGGCGCGCACCGCTGCCCGGGAGCAGCAGCGCCACCCCCAGCAACGAGACGCCGCCCATCAACAGATGGGAAAACACCAGCATGGCGCGCGTGGATAGCGTGTAACGGCTGCCTACATAGGCGGCTACGAAATAATAAATCGCCTGACACAGAGCACCCAATAGGCCCGTGACGACCCCTAGCATCATCGGCTGTACATCCTTGGTGGCAAGATCGACAATAGGCGCCCTTCGAGCGAGCCGAAGGCCCCTTCATGACGTCGGAATTGCCCATACTTTATCAGGACGAGCGCATGGTTGCCGTGCATAAGCCCTCGGGCATGCTCGTTCACCGCAGTGCGATCGCCGCCGATGCGCAGGTATTCGCCCTGCAAACCCTGCGCAATCAGCTAGGGCGCCACGTCTATCCGGTGCACCGGCTCGACCGGCCCACCTCGGGGCTGTTGCTATTCGCCCTCGACCCAGAGATGGCCAAGGCGCTGGGCGAGGAATTCACCGCGCATCGCGTCCATAAGCGGTACTTGGCGGTGGTCCGGGGCGTCGGCCCAGAGCAAGATGTGCTCGATTACGGCCTGCGCGAGGAAGACGGCAAACGCCCCAAGTCGGAAATGCCCGAGCTTGCCGCCTGGACCGCCGTGCGCCGCCTGGATAGCGTCGAACTGCCGGTGCGCATCGACCGTTACCCCCAGGTGCGCTATTCCTTGATGGAAGCACAGCCCTGGACCGGCCGACGGCATCAGATTCGCCGCCACCTTTCGCGGCGTGGCTACCCGATCATCGGTGACGCCAAACACGGCAAGGGCGCCCACAACCGCTTCTTCCGCGATCATCTGGAAAGCCCGCGCCTGTTGCTGGCGGCCGTGGGCATGACGATCTGGCACCCCGAGCAAGCGCGCACGCTGCAACTCGATGCACCCCTGGCCGACGACATGCACACACTGTTCGCGCGCTTCGGTTGGCAGGGCCACGCCCCGGCGACACGCGTCGATTGGCACGCGACGCGCCCTGCTTCGCTATGGCCCACCGGCCACGACCGGTAACGAGGAAAGATCACATGCACGACGATTATGATTTCCGCTTCGGCGGCATCCGCCGACTGTATGGCGCCCAAGCCGCCGCGTTCTTCCGCCGTGCGCACGTGGTGGTCATCGGCGTGGGTGGCGTCGGCAGCTGGGCCGTGGAAGCCCTGGCCCGCGCCGGCATCGGCACCCTGACATTGATCGATCTCGACGATGTCTGCGTGTCCAACGTCAACCGCCAGTTGCACGCGCTGGACGGCACCATCGGCCGGCCCAAGGTCGAGGTGATGGCCGAGCGCTGTCGCGCCATTCAACCGGGTATCACTGTACATGCCGACACCGCCTTCGTGACGCCGACCAACCTCGCCGAGCGCCTGCCCCAGGACGCCGACCACGTCATCGACGCCATCGACAGCGTCATCGCCAAGAGCGCGTTGATCGCCTGGTGCAAGCGCCGCAAGATCGGCCTGACCGTCACCGGCGCGGCGGGCGGCCAGACCGACCCCACGCGTATCCGCGTCGCCGACCTGACACGTACCGAGCACGACCCGCTGCTGGCCAAGGTGCGCGCGCGCCTACGGCGGGATTTCGGCTTCTCGCGCAATCCCAAGCGACGCTTCAGTGTCGAATGCGTCTACTCTGACGAGCAGCTCGTCTACCCCGGCGCCGATGGCGAGGTCTGTCAGCAAAAACCCGGCAATGGCGAGTCCACGCGTCTCGACTGCGCTTCCGGCGTCGGTGCGGCCACCTTCGTCACCGGGAGCTTCGGCTTCGTGGCCGCCTCGCGCACGCTCGCACGGCTCGCCGCCAAAGCCGAGCGCGAACCGGCCGATTCCCACGTTACGGAGATACCCTCATGAGCCATGAGACACGCCCGGTCCCCGGCATCTATCGTCATTACAAGGGCGCCAGCTATGAAGTGCTGGGCGTCGCACATCACAGCGAAACCGAAGAGCCGCTGGTGGTCTATCGCGCGCTATACGGCGACTATGGCCTCTGGGTGCGCCCCCTGACGATGTTCTGCGAAACCGTCGAAGTCGCCGGCGAGCCGGTGCCGCGCTTCGAACTCGAAGCCGCCTTCCGCTGAGCGGCGTACGTCGGAGCATATGCCGGGGCGTACGTTGGAGCCGGAGCGTACTTGGAAAGAGTACGTCGCTGCTCCACGCGGCCTGCAATGCTATAATGCCGCGCTTCTCGTTTCGCGCGACGCCATGACGTTGCCACACATCCGAAGGGGAGAAAGCATGAGCGCACTGGTTGGTGTCATCATGGGCTCGAAGTCCGACTGGGCGACCCTGTGTCATACCGTCGACACGCTTGAGGCACTGGGGATCGAGTACGAGGTCAAGGTCGTCTCGGCCCACCGTACGCCGGATCTGCTGTTCGACTATGCCGCCGGCGCTGCCGACCGCGGGCTGGAAGTCATCATCGCCGGGGCCGGCGGTGCCGCGCATCTGCCCGGCATGGCCGCTGCCAAGACACCCCTACCGGTGCTCGGCGTGCCCGTGCAGTCGAGCATGCTCAGCGGCGTCGACTCGCTACTCTCCATCGTCCAGATGCCGGCGGGCATTCCCACCGGCACCCTGGCCATCGGCCGGGCCGGCGCCATCAACGCCGCCCTGCTCGCCGCCGCCATGCTGGGCAACAAGTATCCGGATATTCGTCAGGCGCTGGAAACCTATCGCGACGCACAGACACAAAAGGTGCTCGACGCGCCTGACCCGCGTCCCACCGACGACACGCAGGAGACATGAATGAATATCGGTATCGTGGGCGGCGGCCAACTGGGTCGGATGCTGGCGCAAGCAGGCGCGCCGCTGGACATGCGTTTCACCTTTCTCGACCCGTCGACCCAGGCCTGCGCCGCCATCCACGGCGTCCATATCTGCGCTGAGTGGGACGACGACGAGGCGCATCAGGCGCTGATCGAGTCCAGCGACGTCCTCACCTTCGAATTCGAGAACGTCTCGACGATGGCCCTGGCCCAGCTCGCCGAGCAGCGCCCGGCCTTCCCGCCGGCCAAGGCGCTGGAAACCGCACGCGACCGTGGCGCCGAGAAATCGCTGTTCCAGTCGCTGGACATCGCCATCGCGCCCATCGCGCTGATCGAAAACCAGGCCGACCTGGAGCGCGCAGTGACCGAGATCGGCCTGCCGGCGGTGCTCAAGACGCGCACCCTGGGTTACGACGGCAAGGGCCAGAAGGTGCTGCGCAACGCCGAGGACGTCCCCGGTAGCGTCGCCGAGCTAGGCGATGTGCCGCTTATCATGGAAGGCTTCATCGACTTCGATCACGAAGTCTCGGCCATCGCCGTGCGTGGTCGCGACGGCGAAGTGCGGGTCTGGCCGCTGTCGCGCAACGAGCATCGTCAGGGCATTCTGCATCGCGCCGAACCGCAGCCCGGTCACCCGCAACAGGCCCAAGCCACCGATTACGCCACGCGCGTGCTCGAAGAATTGGATTACGTCGGCGTCATGGCCTTCGAGTTCTTCGTCACCCGCGACGGCGAGCTGCTGGCCAACGAAATCGCCCCCCGCGTGCATAATTCCGGGCACTGGAGCATCGAAGGCGCGACCACCAGCCAGTTCGAGAACCACCTGCGCGCCATCGCCGGATGGCCGCTCGGCGACACCACGCGCCTCGTGCCCTGCGCCATGCTCAATATCATCGGCGCCTTCCCCGAGCGTGACGCCGTGCTCAGCGTTGCCGGCGCGCACCTGCACGACTACCACAAGGCGCCCCGTCCCGGCCGCAAGATCGGCCATGTCACGGTGCTCGCCCCCGACGAGGCCACGCTGGCCGAACGCACCGCCGATATCGAAGCGCTACTGGTCAACGACCTGGGCTAAGGCTTCGCCTCGTTTCATCCGCCGTAACGCAAGATGCCCGCCAATTGGCGGGCATCTTGTATCAGCATGACCACGACGCGATCACTCGTCGTCGGCACTCATCTGCTGCTGCAGGTAGTTCTGGATTCCCACCTTGTCGATCAGGCCGAGTTCGGTCTCGATCGTATCGATGTGTTCTTCCTCGTCGTTGAGGATGCGGCGGAACAGGTCACGGCTGACGTAGTCGCGCACTTCCTCGCAATAGGCGATGGCGTCGACCAGGTCCTGCCAGCCCGTCTTCTCGATGGCGAGGTCGCACTCGAGCATTTCCTTGGTGTTCTCGCCGATGTGCAGCTTGCCCAGATCCTGCAGGTTGGGAATGCCCTCGAGGAACAGGATGCGCTCGATCAGCTCATCGGCATGACGCATCTCTTCGATGGATTCGTCATATTCCCATTTGCCAAGCTTGGCCAAGCCCCAATCCTTGTACATCTTGGCGTGCAAGAAGTACTGGTTGAT
Source organism: Chromohalobacter canadensis (assembly GCF_034479555.1). Taxonomy (NCBI): domain Bacteria; kingdom Pseudomonadati; phylum Pseudomonadota; class Gammaproteobacteria; order Oceanospirillales; family Halomonadaceae; genus Chromohalobacter; species Chromohalobacter canadensis. The sequence goes on from NZ_CP140151.1 coordinate 1,151,296, forward strand.
CGCCACCAACTCGTTGCCCAGTGCGGTGTTGAGGTACTGAATGACCTTGGCATCACCTTTCATCGTCACGTCTCCCTTGCAGATTCATTTGGTATTAAGGCGAAATGGCCAGCCAGACACGGCCCGGCCGCCACCGCCATGGGATACAGGGAGTATCGACTATTTCGCCGAAAAAGTCGAATTAAGACAATATCTTGCCGCGAAAACGCCGCATTTGTGAAGGATTGGAAATAACAGGCGAGAACGATTGCCACTCCGTTCGCGCCCAGGTTGTGTACGAAATGCCGGCCCAGCACACGAAAACGCCGCTACCCAATGGGATAGCGGCGCTTGGCGATGATTGGTACGCAGCGAAGCGTTTTATAGGCGATGCAACGGCTAGACGGCGTAGGCGAGATCCGCGCTCGGCATCATTTCCTGGGTGATGGCATCACGCGTGATGGCCTTGGCCGTGCAGGCACAGCGGCCACACTGAGTCGCACACTCGGTGCGCTCACGCACTTCTCTCCAACTACGCGCACCGTCTTCAACGGCCTCGCGAATGGCATTGTCGGTCACGCCTCGGCATATGCACACGTACATTCCATCACCTCGCTGATCGCTCTGATAGTGAATGTAAATGATTCGCATAAAGACTTTCAACCCCCAATCACTATCTTTTCGCTCGGCCGATGCCCGACTTTCGGCTAACGTGAAGCCAAGTGGCTGAAAAGTGGAGCGAAACGGAGAAGTGCTGAGTGGGCTGGGATGGAAGGGATTGGGCGGTTTTTTGTCGCCTCAACAGCACGTGGCGCACCCCTAACTTGAAGGAGGGAGATGTAGGGGGATAACGCTATGCACGGCGGCTTGCCCGATGCTGCGTATGGCTAGGCATCTACCACCGTTAGTTCTGGCCAGATTTCCTGCCACCCTTTCCCTGCTACGCGTTTCCTAAAATCAGCGGGCTTTGGCCTTTTAGGGTTCAAGGTGATGGTGAAATTGAACAAAGGCTCGACGCCAAAGGGAGCGACTAAGACAACCTCCCTGCTGGCATCCAGTGTAGCGCCGACGGCTGTCTCGACTTCGACCCAGTAGCTCATGGCATTGGTGGTTGACGTATAGGGATCATCGACGTTGCGCTCATGCATTCTCGCTTGGTTCTTTACCGACCACGGAAAAGCAGAGGTGCTTCTGAGCTTCGCCTCTATACGCCGATCCCTAGCCTCAGCAATATCCTTCGGATCGAAGTAGATCAAATCGATATCGTTGAGAGCTGTCGCGGCCGAAAAACCATGCACCTTGTCCCAAGCAAGGTTGCGCACAAACCCCGCGGCAAGGCACCAATCCGGCAGGCACAGGTCAGCAGCTATAGAAAGCGCCTCCATGCGTTCTGCGTCCTGCTCTATCCATTTTTTGATCTGTGCTTCGTAGTCCATTGGATACCTGATGCCTCGTTCACCGACTTGTTCAGTGCAACGCTTTGTTCAGCGAGAATTCCGATGCCAGCATCGAGTAGATGGCATGATCGACATACCTACCGTATAGGTGCTCACGCTCACGGAGCACCCCTTCAAACGTAAAGCCCAAGCGCTCTGGAATGGCACGGCTGCTTCCGTTTCCCGTGGCGCATGCCACCTCGATGCGATTCAAGCCGTACTCCTGGAAGCCAGTGCCGATCAGCGCCTTCACTGACGAGGTCATGATCCCTTTGCCTGTATAAGCCTGGCTTAACCAATACCCGATGCCACCGATCTTGTTCGTGACGTCAAAGGGGTGAAACCCGCACACACCACACATGGTTGCCTCATGGAAAACCGCATACTGCGGTCCCTTGCCGGCTTCACGCTGGCTGATAGCCGAGTTAACGAAGGATTCGGTATCCGTCGGAGACGTATTCGCATCAATCCAGGGCAACCACTCCCGCAGGTGCTCTCGGTTCGTATCCACGAGCCGAAACAGCTCATCCACGTGCTTCTTGTCGAGAAGTTGCAGCTCAATGGCTTCACTAACAAACAATTCGTTCTCCATATGGCATCGCGAAGCGCACAGGCGATCTTATAAAGCGAAGCGACGACCCGTCAGGGACGTTCGCCTGACGCGGCTGGCTAGTTCACTCACGACGAGCCAGTAGCAGCCCAACCCCCGCACTTCCAAGAAACCCAGCACAGATCCTATTGAACAATTGACGCATAGCCGGACGAGAAAACCAGTGGCGCAACACCTTACCGATTCGATCAGGTGTTGCACTCAGAATTTGCGGCCAAGGTGTGACTATTTAACGCTGGCGTAACCCGCAAGGCCTGGAGCGCAGCGGAAGGCCTTGTCGGGTTCACGCAATAGTTGGGCGTTCGCTTGGTTGGATCGACAGGCGTGGCTCCCGAAATACCAGATTTACCAGGGAAGGGCAATGTTATAGCCGCAAGCGCGTAGCTCTCGCGCAACCTCCATTCGCCATGCGCCGTTCAAATCCAAAGAAACGTAAACAACGCCGCTGATGTCGTTGGGAGTCTCGATTTCGCCCTTAACTAAAGCGCATACATTTTCCCTTCCAAGCTTTGCCATTAGGTAGCCGTGCTCGAAGACTACATTCTGCCGAGCCCTCAATCGCGGCGGAACATTCGACTCGGGGACACCACGCCCATGATCGCACGCTGTGTATAGCACGATAGCGAAGTCCGCATCACTCGCGTAGCGCTCGATCTTCTCGATGATTGTCATTCCTGAGCTTGCTTGCTCATGAAGAATGATTGCCTGAAGGCCTAACCCCTCAACAAAGCGACCAACCTCTTGCTTGGCCTCGTTGTCGCGCCCATGGACAATAAACACTTTCCGCTTGTTCCGCGGTGTGGGCGTGACCTCAACCGTGGGCTTAGAGGTTGGAGGCTGAGGCTGAGGCGCTAGAGCCTCCTGCCCAAACTCAAGGGCATCAAGGGCCGGAGTAAACTGCTCAGAAAGAAAGGTGCGACGTTCAGCGTACGTTGAAAACTTGGGCTGGATGAATCCCCAGAACGACTCTAGGTTCCGATGAAGCTTTATCCAGCCTGGTAGCAACGGGGCAACCTTGCCGTTGCTGAGCAATTCATGCCGCAGCCGTTCGTACTCTTGCGAATCCGCCTCCTTGCCTGTCGCATGAGCCACGAGTAGGTTATGAAGGTAGCTTACCTTCTCAAAGTCATTGTCTAGAAACTCTATACTCACAGATACTCTTCCTTGCCCTTAGCGCAAGCCCTCCACATGAGGGTTTCGATGCACTTCGTGCTCAACGCAGAACTAAGCGGCGGAGCGGTAGCGGTTCGTTAGGTAGCTCAATCGCGTCCGTCGCCGACATAGGTTCCATCGGGCGCGAGAATAGGATTGCCGCCAACATACGTGCCGTCCGGCGCTCGTTGCGGCCTTCCGCCTACATACTTTCCATTCGGCGCTAGTTGAGGCCTGCCACCTACATAAGTCCCGTCTGGTGCAAGATTAGGCTGTCCGCCGACATACTCACCATTCGGAGCAAGCTCGGGGAAACTTCCTACGTACGTATTTTTGGGTGTGAGATACGCATTTCCCATCTTTTTCTCCCTTATTACCTAACGCCCAGCGCAGCGGGCAAATTGGAGCGACGAAGGAGCGGAAATTTGGTCCGCCTGCCGCTGCTTGTTAAGTACGTAGCTAGACTCGGAGTAAATTAGCCGTGGCTTTCAAACTGCCAGAAATTTCCAGAACCCTTTGGCTCTGCAAATGTCTTTTGCTCTTTGACCAAGGCGGCTTTGATTCCAGCACTAGCCCCCTTTTCATGTCAATAACCGCAACGCCAGGAACAGCTTCGACATGGTAAAGCCAGAAGAAAAGCTTATCTGACGTTTTCTTATCTACTATTTCTTCAGATAGCGACTGTATTTTCGTAATATATTCTGTTAGCTCAGCACACTGCTGAACGGGATGCTCTCCTTGAGAAACAGACATCCCGATAGCTTCTATACATGCCGCGATTCTCTCTAGAAGATCTGCGAATCGAATCTTTCTCGCCTTATTTTCTGCACTCGACAAGGAGAACACCTTGTACGCAGTTTCGGCAAAAAACTTAGGTAGCCAAGACAAAATCTCTAAGTTCATCGAAGCTCAGCTCCCTCTTCAGTACTTAACGCCCGCAGCACGCGCGGCTTTGTAGTGAAGGCAAAGCCGCAAAGAAAAAACCGTCGCTGTGCCTCCGCTTGTTATGAATTAGTAGTTGACTGGCAACAAACGTCCACCATTAGTCCCATAAAAATCACCGGAAACCATACCTTGCTTGTAGTAATCGTTAAGCAGCTTAACAAAATAACCGACGTCATTTTTATCTTCCAACAGAAGCTTTCCTTCTTCAGTTGTCTTCAACTCTTTTCCTTCAAACTTGTGAAGAACATCTTTCATCTTGTCTATTTCTTCCGGATTAAGCTTATGATGATGCCCTTTCTTCGCAATGTTAGACAGTGTTTTCAGCAAAGACTTACTTTCTTTTAGCAAAGCCTCTATATGCTCAGCACCCTCTATCAGCTCAGTGGCTTTAACGATATCGATCACATCATTGGCCGCTTCATGAAACTCTTCTTCTAAGCCAACAATATTTTCAAACCCTGATTTCTTAAAAACAAAAAACTCTTCATCAACAAAGATGCAATCCAGCTTATCATCAAAAGTTATACTTTCCTGAAGCGAAGCTTTTAGTTCAGCAGTAGTAGAATCAAAATATGAAGAAACCTTTTCTTTTATCGTTTGACTTTGGTCCGTTACGACTTTGCCTTTCGATAACTTTCTAAACATCAAAAAACAACCTTTAGGGCCTGTGATTTTCAAGCAGTAAGCCCACAGATTATTTTTAACGTCAGAAAGAGATGTTATAGAGTTGCTTGAGCCTGGAATTATTTGATTATTAACAACATCTGAAAATGATAGAGCATTATTCAAAGCATATGCATAAAGCTTGTTTGGCAGATCATCAGAGATCACATCATAAGGCACTAGGTCATAGCTCTCTGACTCCATCACCTTATCAAGCTGCTTTGCTAAATTTTTGACAAAAAACTCTTCTAACTCTGGAGAAACATCAGACCTCCAAGCTTTAAAACAGTATTTATCGACTACCTTTGCAGACTTGGCGATTCCGTCTTTTACTTCTCTTGTAACAAAGAACAGGTTCAAAGATAAAGACTTGTCTTCCAATATTGACCTTGCTTTAGACAACTTGTCATTAACTATCACTTTTCTCTCCTTCCACTGCAAAATAAAGCTTATGCCCCATGCTTCTAATTTTTATTTCGTCATCCTCTTCTAGGAATTTGCTTCTAGATAAAATCATGCCTTTTCGCTTTCTTTTGCTTGACATATCTTCATATTCAATTAGATACAAGGAATAAAACATACTTATAGTAGGGTTAATGAGAAGCATTGATGAATTCGAATATATAAGATAAGTAACCAAAAGTAGAACGCTAACTGCAAATACATTTGTAATGCTTGACAGATCTTGAAACACAAAAGGAATAACATATGTAAAAAGGTACGATATAGACTCACTATTTTTATTCTCTATATCAACAACCCTTACTAAAACACCGCTCGATCTTGCCCTCCTCTTTATGTTTGGTAATAAAAAACGGAGTCCAAATAGGCCGAAAAAAGACATCAACACAAGGACCGTGACTGCCCCAAAGTAGCGAATATAATTTAATAGATAATCATAGCTTAAACCTCCCCAAACTAGGTGGTCACGATATTCATATAATTGCGTAAAACACATTATCAAAAACAAAGGTATATAGGACACAAGAAATAGCGTCAGTTTTGCACCTGGTTTTAACTCATACCTTCTTTCACCCATGCCCGTTGTCCAAAGTTTTCGATTTATTACAAGTATTAGTTAGCACGCTCAATTTATCCCGTGAATGAGCACGCGCGTTCAATAATCTTATCCAGCTCACCATTGCGCATCTTACCCATGAATTTTAAATAGTATCCATAATAATTCGGCGCGTTATGCAGGATTCGCGTACTTGCAAGCTTTATTGGGGTTGAGGGTGAAGCGCTACAGCCCTCGCACCATGAAGACTTACTGCTACATGATACGTTATGTCATTCGCTTCAATGGCTTGCGTCATCCCGCCAGCATGGAAGGCCCCGCGGTGAAGAATTTCCTGGAGCGTCTTGCGGTACAGCGCTATGTGACAGCGGCCACGCAGAATCAGGCCTGGGAAGCTCTTATGTTCTCTATCGGCATGTACTGGGAGAAGCTTTACCAGAGTGCGTAGCCAGCTGGGCTGAGACCTGGGCAGGACCTTCAGGAACGCTACCCCCTACCTGTGCATGGGGCGATGAGCGGCTGTCATCCATGCGATAGTCTCTGCGTACTGCTTGGTCATAAGTCTTCTTAAGTAGTCTTTGCTGTACCGTAACCAGCCGTTACAGGGAGAGCAATGCCCACGAAAGGATAAAGCGCAAGGCATTTCACGCTGGGGGGGTGGAGCTACTGGCTGACGTCGCCCAGCATTCTGTCCAGTTCGTCCTGATCGACGCCGAGCATCTGCAGGATGTTGCGCTGGACGGCTTCGAGGATGTGCTGGCGCTCTTGCTCGCCGGGCAGGCTCTTGGCAAGGGCCACCGCGCCCACCAGAGAGGCGAGGATGAAGCAGGACTTGTCGTCGATGGTATTCCTCTCGATACTCCTTTCGCCAGCGTGACAGCATGAACGGGTGAATATCCAGCGCTTCCGCTACCCCTTGGACGCTTCGGTGAGCCTGATGGCTCCACTCGGCCACCTTCACCTTGAACTCAGTGCTGTAACGATGCGTCTTCTTCCCCGTGATTATTACGGGCATCGGTTTCTCCTCCGCGGGAGTTATCGATGCGTGTCTACTAAACCGGGGGAAGTCCACGTCGCATTTGACGTGTTTTTTAGGAGCTTTTACGGCCATACTTCCGTACTCCTAGATCAAATATTTTTGTATCTAAAACGAAGGTTTCCTTCATACCATCCGCCATTACTGAAGGCCACATGAGTTCGCGAGAAATCATTGATTCAATCGCCGATGAGCGGACAGGCAACCCATTTACTTGACTCCAAGTAAGAACGCTCCCGCCAGCCTTAACAAACGACTGAACCACCTCTAGCTCTTGGCCACTAAGCTTGCCGAAAAGGTAAGAAGCGCACTCTTCGTCAACCCTTCGCTCTCTTTCTCTCTTGTATGAGTCATTGAAACTTGTAGCTACTATTCGAATAATAGGGAAAGCGATAATCGATGCAAAAGCAGCGATAACCCAGTCATTTATAAGAATGTAAATGGCTAAGCCAACTACGCCGGTCAGTGAAGTAGCAATACTCCTTCCAAAGTCACTTTCGGAGTAGATGCGATCTGCCCATTTCTCGATGGCTTTCATTGTGCTCCTAACGTCTGAGCTAAGCGGCGCACCTTTGGTGCGTCCGGTGGAGGCCCGACAGGGCCGGAACGTACTTGAGCGATTCGTTAGCTGCGACCTTCAAAGACGCGTCCCATCTCAAAATCAATGTAGCGGCTCAGCCGAACAACGCTTCCGTCTCCCATCGTGACACGACACGTACAGAGGAATGGTCCATATGCAGATGTGGCAACACCAAGCAATCCGTCCTTGGGAGTTTCGGTGAAGACCTTATTGTCCCAGTACTTGCCGAGAAAGAACTCTGCCTTTTCGATATCATCGAAATACTGGGATTTGTGTCTTATGAGGTATATGAAGATGTCATATTCCTGACCCTCTTCATCCGACGGCTCAATGATATGTGTTAGAAATAGGCCGCAGTTACTTTTGTAAATTTCGTCGCGTTCCTTTGACCAGTCATCCTCCGGGGGGTTAGCGTCCGGACCGCTAGGGGACACACGCTCGAGGTTCTTCAGATCGGCGCCAAGCTCTACCGGCCCAGCCCTAAAAGAGCTCCCAGCGCGAATTCTTTGTCGAACTGCGTCAAACAACTGCTGCAGCTGAGAAGTGAAGGAATGAACCAGGTAAAGGATTAATCCGACCCAAGCTAAGGACTGCAGCAGTGGTACCCAATCATTCATTTAGTCATACCTCGAAGCAGCTAACGCCTTGGGTAAGCCGCCGGGACGGAGCGCAGTGTAGTACCGGTCGGCTTCACCCACTGGTTAAGTTTTGTCTGCGGCTGCCACAAACAGATCATAATACTTCTCAGCCTCTTCCTCTGGTCCCAGGGCAACATCTATAAGCATTTGGAGGCTCCAGACTGGCCCAGGAATCACCTGATCCAGATCTAAATCGTCTGGATAGGATTCCGGATCTATTGCCATTTCAAAATGCTCGAACCACCACATTTCGATCTTTCGTAACAGCGCCACCATTTCGTTGAATGCTTCCGCAACGTCGAAATCTACCCCACTGGAAGCGAAAGAAAGCATTTCGTGTGTCAGCGTGTTACGGCACTTTTTAACGTGTTCAAATTTCCCCATGTCCTCATCATTGATGGCGTCCATTACCTGCAGCCACCTCAATGACGCGTAGACGGGACTTCTATTCAGGGAAAGAACCTTTTCTTTGTATTCTTGGCTGATAATCGGTCCATCCTGATCAAACCCGTTCGTAAAGAAACCTTCGATCTTTTCTACAATGCTGCTTTTCAGCATTTCGAAAGCCATCGAGAATATTGATGCTGTAATGATGTTGGTTTTGAGGGTTTCTGGGTGAAGAGTCCGTTCCCAGGATGCTCGTATTTTTTCATCCATGACCGATCCCGATGTAAACTTAACAGGTATTAGATAGCGCGCTTGTTTTGTCACTTGAACGAGCGCGCGCGTTCAAGAAATCTTATCAAGCCCGCTTTTTCGCACCTAAACCCATTGATTTCACAACACACTAAGCATAATGAGGCGCGTTATGCAGGGTTCGCGTGCTTGCGAGCTTCATTGGGGTTGAGAATAAAACGCTACAGCCCTCACACCGTGGAGGCTTACTGCTACTGGATACGTTATTTCATTCGCTTCAATGGCTTGCGTCATCCCGCCAGCATGGGTGGCTCCGAGGTGAAGACTTTTTGGAGCATCTTGCGCTACAGCGCTATGTGACAGCGGCCACGCAGAATCAGCCCCCAATGCTCTTGTTTCCTCTATCGGCATGTACTGGGAAAAGCTTTACCGAAGTGCGGGGCCTATTGGGATGAGAGTGGAATTATAGAAACGCTACCGCCCCTACCTGTGCATGTGGCGATGAGCGGCTGTCATCCATGCGATAGTCTCTGCGTACTGCTTGGTCATAAGTCTTCTTAAGTAGCCTTTGCTGTACCGTAACCAGCCGTTACAGGGAGAGCAATGCCCACGAAAGAATAAAGCGCAAGGCATTTCACGCTGGGAGTACTGTCGCTACTGGCTGACGTCGCCGAGCATGCTGTCCAGTTCGTCCTGATCGACGCCGAGCATCTGCAGGATGTTGCGTTGGGCGGCTTCGAGGATGTGCTGGCGTTCTTGCTCGCCGGGCAGGCTCTTGGCGAGGGCCACGGCGCCCACCAGGGAGGCGAGAATGACGCGGGACTTGTCGGCGATGACGTCGCGGTCGGGTTCGAAGGGGAGTTTCTTGAGGCGGCTGAGGCGATGAGTCGAGTTTCCAGCATCTTCTTCATCCGCAGGTAGGAGGCTTCGAAGAGCGTGCGGATCTCGGCGTTCTCGTTGCCGATCTCGTTGAACAGCACGGTCTCCGGCCCGGGTTGGTGCTTGCGTTCCAGCTCCTGGAGATTCCAGCAGTTGGAGACCAGTTCCGTGAGGTGCTTCACCGAAAGCGGCCCCTTGACCAGCCTGGCCGCGCGACTGCTTTCCAAGGTGTCTCGCACCGAGGCGTGGTACAGCGCTTCCTTGGAGGCGAAGTGTGCATAGAAGGCGCCGTGGGTCATCTTGGCCAGTTTCATGATCTGGCCGATGGAGACCTTCTCGAATCCTTGGCGGCTGAACAGTTCGACGGCCGATTTAAGGATTCGCTCGCGCGACCTGGCCTTGCGATTCGTCGAGTCGGACATGGCGACCTCACGCTGCTACTCAGAATAGGTGCTGAATACACGCTGAATATTATCTTGTTGGCATCCCCTCCGCCTGAAGTCGGAGGATTCCCAGGTTGTCGCCTTCCCGGTTCCTGCTTCACTGCCCGTTGCCTTCGGTGATGGCACCGCCGGTCTTACACAGGCTCCACAGGCCTAGCCTCCCGTGTGCCCCACGGTAGTGTTCTCGTGATGGCGGAGCTTGTCGGCCCTCGCCAGGATCGCCTTGCCAGCTTGCAAGATGTTGCGGGCGGCGTTGACGTCGCGGTCGATACCTTGGGTGCCACAAGCCGGGCAGTCCCAGTTACGGACGTTCAGCGGCATCTTGTCGGCAATATGGCCACAATGAAAACAGCGCTTTGAGCTGGGGTACCACTTGTCGATCTGAACGAAATCGCGACCGTACCATTCAGCCTTATACGTAAGCTGGAGGGTGAGTAGGTGCCACCCCACATCGCTGATCGCCTTGGCCAGTGACCGGTTCTGGAGCAGGTTCTTGACCTGCAAGCTCTCAGCAGCAATGACTTGGTTCTCGTGAATGAGCTGCGTGGTGAGCTTGTGGGTGGCATCGCGGCGCTGGTCGGCCCGCTTGGCATGTAGCCGTGCCACCTTCAGCCGAGCCTTGGCCCGGTTGCTCGAGCCGCGCCGCTTGCGCGACAGCGCCCGCTGAGCGTGGGCCAGCTTGCGCTCGGTCTGTCGGATGAAGCGCGGATTGGGGAACTTGGTACCGTCGCTGGTGATGACGCGGTGCGTCAGCCCCAGGTCGATCCCGGCCATCTTCGGCGTCACCGGCAGCGCCAGCTGTTCTTCCTCCACCAGGAAGCTGACGTGGTAACGCCCGGCAGTATCCAGGCTGACGGTGATGCTGGTGGGCTCTCCCGAGAAGCGCCGGCTCCAGCGGATGTTAAGTGGATCTTGCTGCTTAGCTAGCCAGAGCTGACCATCGCGCCAGCGAAAGCCGTTGGCCATGTAGGTGGCCGACTGCTTGCGACGCTTCTTCTTGAAAGCAGGATACCGCGCCTGGCCTTTGAAAAAATTGGCAAAGGCCCGATCCAAGTGTCGTAGGGACTGTTGCAGGCAGACATTGGATACCTCAGCCAGAAACGCCGTCTCCGGTTGCTTCTTGAGGCTTGTGAGCGCCTTGGCGGTGGCGTTGTAGCCCATGCGCTCCTGACGCTCGTACCAAGAATCCGTACGTTCGCGCAGAAAGTGATTATAAACGTAGCGCACGCAGCCAAAAGTCCGGGCAAGTTGCTCGACCTGCTTGGGCGTTGGGTAAAAACGATAGCGGTATGCGCGCAAGACGGTAACCATGCATTTAAATTAAAGTGCTATATTTAGACAGTCAAATAGAGGCGCTGTGACGCGCTTTGCACTAGAAGTACGAGGTTTGACGCGCATTTTGATCATATCAAGCCCGGTGCTAGCGTGGCGTAAATTCCAACAGTTCAGGACACTCGCATGTCATCACCGCTCGTTATCACCGGCATGGGCATGGTCAGTCCCCTCGGTTGCGGCGTCAATGCCAGTTGGGAGCGCCTGCTGGCCGGCCGCTCTGGCGTTTCCTCGATCACGCGCTTCGAGACCGGCGAGCTGCCTATCAAGGTCGCGGGCACGGTTCCCGGCATGGAGAGCGACCCGGAAGCGGGCTTCGACCCCGACCGCGTGGCCGATGCCAAGGAACGCCGCAAGATGGAGCTGTTCAGCCTTTATGCCATGGCCGCCGCCGAAGAGGCGCTGACCCAGGCGAACTGGTTCCCATCAAGCGATGAGGACCGATTGGCCACCGCCACCATCGTGGGCTCCGGCATCGGCGGCTTCCCGACCATCACCCAGGCGCAGGATACGCTAACGACGCGCGGCCATCGCCGACTCTCGCCGTTCACCGTGCCGGCCTTCCTGGCCAACTTGGCGGCGGGCAATGTGTCGATTCGCTATGGCTTGCGCGGGCCGTTGGGCTGCCCGGTCACGGCTTGCGCGGCGGGCGTGCAAGCTATCGGCGACGGCATGCGCCTGATCCGCAGCGGCGAGGCCGAGGTGGCCCTGGTGGGTGGCGCTGAGGCCTGTATCGACCCGCTCTCGCTGGCCAGCTTCCATGCCATGAAGGCGCTCTCCACCGAGCAGGAGGCGCCCGCCAAGGCGTCGCGTCCTTTCGATCAAGCCCGCAACGGCTTCGTCATGGGCGAAGGCGCGGGGTTATTGGTGATCGAGACCCTGGCCCACGCCGAGGCGCGCGGGGCAACGCCGCTGGCCTTTCTCAGCGGCTATGGCACCAGCGCGGACGCCCACCACATCACGGCCGGGCCGGAAGATGGCGCCGGTGCCGCGGCCGCCATTCGGGCCGCGCTGCGGATGGCAGGGCTCGCGCCCGAGGCCATCGATCACATCAACGCCCACGCCACCTCGACTCCAGTCGGCGACCGGGCGGAGATCGCATCATTACGCAATGCGTTTGGTGACGCTCTGCCCGGCATTCCGATCTCCGCCACCAAGTCGGCCACCGGCCACCTGCTCGGCGCCGCCGGCGGCGTAGAGAGCATCTTCTCGGCCCTGGCGGCCATCCAGGATCGCCTGCCCCCGACCCTGAATCTGGAACACGTCGACGCGGACCTGAGCGATCTGAACTTCGTCTCGGGCGAGGCACGCGAGCACCGCTGCCGGCACGTGCTTTGCAATGGGTTCGGCTTCGGTGGGGTGAATGCCGCGCTGATCGTCAGCAAGGCCTGAGCGCTTTTCGGACTCGGTCCAGGCACTTCGGATCAGGCTCAGCCATCACCCACAAAAATGCCGCTTCCGGGGAAGCGGCAAAGCATGAGTCGGACGCGACTCAGTACGTGGAAGCGAAGGCATGGCGGCTCAGCCCGTCATGTCCAACACGATCCGCCCTTCGATCTTGCCATCGATCATGCGCTGGAAGACGTCGTTGATATTTTCCAGCTTCTCGGTGGCGATGGTGGCCTCGACCTTGCCTTCACCGGCGAAATCGACCGCTTCCTGAAGGTCTTGTCGAGTGCCGACGATGGAGCCGCGTACGGTGATGCCGTTGAGCACCGTATCGAAGATCGGCAACGGGAAGTCGCCCGGCGGCAGGCCATTGAGCACCAGGGTGCCTCCGCGACGCAGCATGCGTTGGGCCTGATCGAAGGCCTTGGGTGACACCGCGGTGACCAGCGCGCCATGAGCACCGCCGACCTCGCGTTTGAGGGTCTCGGCCGGATCGGCCTTCAAGGCATTGACGACAACGGTGGCCCCCAGGCGCTCGGCCAGCGCCAGCTTGCCGTCGTCGATATCCACCGCGGCCACGTTAAAGCCCATGGCCTTGGCATATTGCACCGCCATGTGACCGAGACCGCCGATACCCGAGATCACCACCCACTGGCCAGGACGGGCATCGGTCATCTTGAGTCCCTTGTAGACCGTCACGCCGGCACACAGCACCGGCGCGATCTCCAGGAAGTCAACGTTGTCGGGTAGCCGCCCCACGTAGCCGGCATCGGCCAAGGTGTAGTCGGCGAAACCGCCGTTCACCGAGTAGCCGGTGTTCTGCTGTGACTCGCACAGGGTCTCCCAGCCCCCTAGACAGTGTTCGCAATGGCCGCAGGTAGAATAGAGCCACGGCACGCCGACACGGTCACCCTCCTTGACGTGCTTGACCCCCTCGCCCACCGCCACGATATGGCCGACGCCCTCGTGACCGGGTATGAAGGGTGGGCTGGGTTTGACTGGCCAGTCGCCGTGGGCGGCATGCAGATCAGTGTGGCACACGCCCGAGGCGGCTATCTTGACCAGGATCTCACCCTGCTGCGGTCGCGGGGTCGCGACCTCCTCGATCGCCAGCGGTTCGCCGAACTGGCGTACCACGGCAGCTTTCATCGTCTTGTCCATTGTCATTTCCCTCGGTTGGCGGGCAGCCGAACGCTGCGCGCCTTTGAGTTCGCCGAAGCCGTAATGGAACGGTGACTGCACTATTGATAAAACGGGAATGCCGTTCGGGGCACTGCCCCGAACGGCCCAGGCTCAATAAAGCCCCATCGGGTCGTCGCTGTAGGAGACCAGCACGCATTTCACTTGCTGGTAGTGATCGAGCATCAGTTTGTGAGTCTCGCGGCCGATGCCTGATTTCTTGTAGCCGCCGAAGGCGGCGTGCGCGGGGTATTGGTGGTAGCAGTTGGTCCATACGCGCCCGGCTTGAATGCCCCGGCCCATGCGATAGGCGCGATTCATGTCGCGAGTCCAGACCCCGGCGCCTAGGCCGAACTCGGTATCGTTGGCGATGGCCAGCGCTTCTTCTTCGTCCCGGAAGGTGGTGATGGCGAGCGTGGGGCCGAAGATTTCCTCCTGGAAGACGCGCATGTCGTTGCGGCCCTTGAGAATGGTGGGCTGCACGTAGAAACCACCGGCCAGCTCGCCCTCGAGCGTGGTCTTGCCGCCGCCCAGCAGGCATTCGGCGCCCTCCTCGCGGCCGATGTCCATGTACGAGAGGATCTTGTCGTACTGCTCCTTGGAGACTTGCGCGCCGATCTGCGTTTCGGTGTCCAGCGGATCGCCCTGACGAATGGTCTTGGCGCGTTCGATGGCGCGGGCCATGAACTCGTCGTAGATCGACTCGTGGACCAGCGCGCGGGAGGGGCAAGTGCACACTTCGCCCTGGTTGAAGAAGGTCATCAGCAGGCCTTCGATGCACTTCTCGGCGAAGGCGTCGCCATGCGAGAGCACGTCCTCGAAGTAGACGTTGGGCGACTTGCCGCCCAGCTCCAGCGTGGCCGGGACGATGCGCTTGGCGGCATTGGCCATGATATGGCTGCCCACCGGCGTGGAGCCGGTGAAGGCGATCTTGGCAACACCTTCATGCGTGGTCAGCGCCTCGCCGGCTTCTTCACCAAGACCGTGCACCACGTTGATCACGCCCGGCGGCACCAGGTCGGCGATGAGTTCGAGGAAGATGTTGATCGAGGCCGGCGTCTGCTCGGCCGGCTTGAGCACCGAGCAGTTGCCGGCAGCAAGCGCAGGCGCCAGCTTCCAGGTCGCCATGAGGATGGGGAAGTTCCAGGGGATGATCTGGCCCACCACGCCGTAGGGCTCGTGGTAGTGATAAGCGACGGTGTGCTCATCGACTTCGCTGATGGTGCCTTCCTGGGCGCGCAAGCAGCCAGCGAAATAGCGGAAGTGATCCGCCACCAGCGGGATGTCGGCACCGCTGGTTTCACGGATCGGCTTGCCGTTGTCCCAGGTTTCGGCCACGGCGAGCTTGTCGATATTCTGCTCGACCCGGTCGGCAATCTGAAGCAGCACCTTGGCGCGCTCGGCGGGCGCCATCTTGCCCCAGGCGGGCGCGGCCTTTTGCGCGGCTTTCACGGCGCGGTCGATATCCGCCGCGGAGGAGCGCGGTACCTGACAGAAGACCTCACCGGTGACCGGGGTGATGTTATCCAGATAGCGTCCGTCGGCGGGCGCCACCCACTCGCCGCCGATGAAATTCTCGTAACGCGACTTGAAGTCGACGACGGCACCCGGGGTGCCGGGACGTGCGTGAATCATGGCGTGTCTCCTTAGGCGAATGCGCCGGGGCGAATCGTCTGATGTGCGACCCTGGCCCCTTGAGGAAAATGATTGCGCATTGCCTTCAGCATGGCGTGTCGGCCAGGTGTCGGTTTGCCTGCCAGTCTCCGACGTTTGTCTGCCAGTCTCAGATACCGAATTTGCCTACACTGCCAGGTAACGGGCGACATCCACGCCCACACAGTCGGTACCGCTGAGGAGTTCGCCATGCATGCCGTCACGCCTCCCGATTCGCGCTCCCGGGCACCCCGAGCGGACAACGCCCGTACGCTCGAGCAACTGGCGGACACGCCCCGCACGCGACGCTTGATCGAGAATCGCATCTGTTATGCCGGCCCGCACGCGGAGCTTTCGATCTACGACACCTGGTGGCCCGCGCAGGATGTCGCCCTGAGCGCCGAGCGGGTGCTCTACTGCGGCATGCTGCAAGGGCGCAAGGTCATGAATGGCGCCACCGACACGCCGGAAACCTTCTTGCCGGGCGAGAGCTTCGTGCTGGCGCCGCACCAGGAAGTGCGCATCGACTTCCCCGATGCGCACCCCGATGCGCCCACTACCTGCCTGACCATCGACCTTGATCCCGCGCGCATTCACGCCCTTAGCGAACGCCTCAACCAGACACAGCCACGCGAGAGGGAGCTCGGCGAGTGGCGCTATCATCCTCAGGCCTTGCATGTACCGCACAGCCCGACCACCCAGGCGCTTATCGAACGCCTGATGGGGCTCTTCCGCGAGAATCACCCCGACCGCGACGCGCTGATCGGGCTGGGCATCGACGAGTTGATCGTACGTTTGCTGCGGACCCAATCGCGCGAGTTGCTGCTCGCCGACGCCCGCCAGGCACCGCCGCGTCACGGACTCGCAGCGGCGCTTTCCTGGCTGGAACGCCACCCCGAGCTGCCTCTGGACGGGGCGCAGTTGGCCCGCGAGGCCTGCATGAGCAAGGCGCGCCTGTATCGGCTATTCCAACGCGAAGTTGGCTACACCCCCGGCGAGTACCAGCAGCGCCTGCGTCTGGCACGCGCTCGCCAGTGGCTTCGCGAGGCCGACGCCCCTATTACCGAGATCTGCTACTCGCTGGGCTACCGCAGCCTCAGCCACTTTACGCGGCGCTTCAAGGCGGCCTATGGCCTCACGCCCGGCGACTATCGCCGTCTACTCATTGCCTGAGCGTGCGGCGCCCTAAAGACGCCTAAAACGCATCTTCTATCAGCGCCTCCTCAAGGAGTGTGCTTGCATTTCAATGCCAATCCGATAAAGTAGATAACGAAATTTTATTCTACCTACGCAAGGCAAGAATTCCTCGTGATACATAAACCGGGTGTCACGCGGAATTCGTGACCGGGGTAGGCATTTCCTGCATCGCGTTGCGATGCATATAGTGTTTACAAGAGAGATATCATGACGTTACGTCACGCCGAAAGCGGCGACGCACCGCGACTGCACCTCGACCTCACTCCCTTTCAGGAAGACGGCCAGTGCTACGGCGACTACCACCGCTTGCCACTCAACCCGATGCTCAAGCGCCTGTGCATAGAAGCGCGCCGCGCCGGCCTCGCGGACGCATCGCTGGAGGCTCGCGACCTGATGAGCCATATGGCACTCGACGAAGACCATATCGTCACTCAAGAGATTTCCGGACGCGTGTGGCGCTATAACGTCGGCTACTCGGAGGCGCCCAGCCAGCTCGACTCGGCGCTAGGCTCGCTCAGCGAGCGCATGCTCGAAGAACCGCTGCCCACCGGCCTGGCACAGCTCACCGAGTCATGGGTCTACATGCCCGGCCAGCTCGATGCCGCCACGACCCAGAGCACCGACGTGCTGTGGATGGATAAGCCCGCGTGGGCACGCTATCGCCTCGAACAAGTTCAGCTCTGGTTTCGCGCCCTGCGCGACGATGCCGAGCGCCTCGGCGACGGCTGGCTGGCCTGGCACTTGACCCATCTGCCGCTGACACGCGCGCCGGTGTTCGATAGCGTCGATGCCTTCAGCAAGCTGGCGCGCCTCGACCTGGGTGGCCGCGACGCCCTGGGAGAGCTCTCCTTCGTGCGTTATCAACATGGGGAATGCCACGAGGGCATGGGGCTGGCGATCACGCAACTACCGCACCGCATCGATACGCTGGCATCGTTGGACGACGCCCTGGTGGTTCCCGCGCGCCAGGTCGATGGCATCCTCGCGCGCCTAGACCGCGCCCTCGCAGACTAGGCTATGTATGAAAACTGTCGCCTGAAACATCGCAAGCGCGACAGGCGGCAATCAACGAAAAACGCCCCCGGTGCCGAATACGGCGCCGGGGGCGTTGCGTTATGGTTCGCGTGTCGCTTCCTTCAGCCGGTACGCCTGAGCAATACGATGCCCAGCGCATAGCACGCCACGGTAGGCACCAGTACCGCGAACACCGGCGAGAAGCCAAACAGCATCGATGCCGGCGCCAGCAGATCCTGCAGATACTTGAACGAGACGCCGACGATGATGCCGTAGAACACTCGCGTGCCGGCAGCCACGGTGCGCAGCGGACCGAACACGAACGAAGCGGCCACCAGCATCAGGCCCGCCAGGGTGAAGGGCAGCAGCATTTTCTGCCAGAAATACAGAAGCGGCTGCGTCGCCTCGAGCCCCTGGCTGCCCAGGTAACTGGCGTAACGCCATAAGTCACTGGGTGACTGGCTCTCCAAGGGACGCAACAGGCGGTTGAGCTGTTCAGGGGTGAACGAGGTTTCCCAGGTACGCTTGTCAGTGGTATCGACGACGGTCCGCCCATCCTCGAAGCGCGTTTCCTCGATGTTTTGCCATTGCCAGCTACCCTCTTCCCAGACCGCACGGTCGGCATGCTCGGCACTCACCAAGCGGTTGCCGTCGAAGTGATAGCGCGTGACATCGATGACCACATCATCCGCGCGGATGGTGCCGAAGCGATAGAAGTCATTGCCCTCGCGCTGCCAACCACCGCGTTCGGAAAGAATCGCGCCCTCGCCCTCGAGCTGCTCCAGGCGCCAGGCTTCCGCGTATTGCTCGGTCACCGGGCTAACCCATTCGCTGACCGCCATGGTCAGGATGATCACCAGCCCCAACGGCTTCATGGCGCCCCACAGAATGCGGACCAGCGAACGCCCGGAGGCGCGCATCACCGTCAACTCGTTGCTGGAGGCCATGCTGCCCAAGCCGATCAACGCGCCAATCAGCACGCCCACCGGCGCATACTGATAAAACCGCCACGGCAGGCGCATCAAGAGATACACAAAGACATCCAGAGCGCCGTAGTTACCCTCGACATCACCGAGATCGTTGATATAGGAAATGACCAGGTCCAGCCCCAGGATCATGACCTGCACGACCAGCATGGCCGCCAGCACATTGCGCGCAATGTAGCGATCGAAACGGTCGAAAATCATGTGCGGCTCCCTCGGCGCTGATCACGGCGTGTCATCCAGATCCCCAACAGCAGATATCCCAAGTGGATCGGCCACATGCCGATGGAAGGCGCCAGCGAGCCACGTGAGATGGCGTCCTGTGCCGCCAGCAATAAACTCAAATAACTGATGTGCAGGAAAATCGCCGGCATCAGCTTGGCGAAACGCCCCTGACGCGGATTGACGCGCGACAGTGGCAGCGCCAGCAGGGTGAGGATCGGCACCATCAGCGGCATGGAAATCCGCCACTGCAGGTTGGCCCAGGCTTCGTTATCACCACGCTCGATGAGCTGCGGGGTCGAGGTCAGCTCGGCGGCATCGAGATCGACTCGCTCGCTGGCGCGCGATAGGCGCACCGCATAAGTATCGAACTGCAACCGCTCGGCGACTCGATTACCCGGTTCGACGCTGTAACGCTCACCATCGGTCAACACCAGGAATCGGCTGCCGGTGTCCTCGTCGACCGTCTGGTAACCGCCTTCAGCCCGAGTGACCACCGTCTCCGGCGTGTCATTGCTACGCGACTGACGCTCGCTGATGAAGACGTTTTCCATCCGTGAGCGGTCATCGTCGAGGCTCTCGGTGTAGGCCGTACGCCCGCTGCCGAACTCCTGAAAGCGCCCCGGTTGCAGCACCGAGAAATCGAGCCGGCTTTTCTGTTCCTCGAGCACCATCTCGTTGTGGCGGGCACCGCTCGGGGTGAGCCACAGGCTGCACACTGCCACCAATATTGCCACCAGCACTGCCGGCCACAGCGTCACCCGCAACAGCCGGTTGGGGCTGATACCGCAGGCCACCAGCACCGTGATTTCGCTATTGAGATAAAGCTGCCCGAACGCCAGCAGAATGCCGAGAAAAAACGACAGCGGCAGCACCAGCTCCATGAACCCGGGCAGGTGGAAAAGCATCAGGGTGCCGAGAATGTTGGCGGGAATATCCCCTTGCGCGGCATCGCCGAAATAGCGAATGAAGCGACTGCCCATGATCACCAGCAATAGCACGCCGGCCACGGCAGCCATGGTGGCGAGGATCTCGCGCGTCAAATAGCGGAATACGATCAAGCGTCTTCTCCCGGGTCGGTTCCCTGTCCACGACGACCCCTTGCAGGGCCCAATGCAGCCTTCGACCACCCTCCCCATGCATTGCGTTCCGGCTTTGCGTACACTGGAGTACGTTCAGCGCCGGCATCCTTGTCGGCATTATCCAGAATACCCGGACACTTGTCTCGCCACGAGACAAGTCATGTCAGCTCAGTCGTGTGGAGACTTCATGGAATCCCCCGTAACCAACGTCAACCCGGCCAAGGTCGAAACGGCATGCCTGATCGTGCCCGTCTTCAAGGATGGGGGCCTGCTGCCGGCGGCGGACAAGCTCGACGACGCCAGTGAGCGCCTGATCGGCCAGCTTCTCGACCGGGGCGACTTCGACCCCAGCCTCGGCAATGTGCAATTGATTCCCTTCGCACCGGGGCTCGGTGCCGAGCGTCTGCTGCTCGTCGGCCTCGGCGAGCGCGCCAAGTGTGGCGAAGGCCAGATCATCAAGGCTCTCGATGCCGCCTTCGCTACCATCGTCAAGCTACCGCTCGACGACGTAGCCGCTACGTTCACCGACGTGCCGGTCGGCGAACGCGATACCGCCTGGAAGGCGCGCGTCACACTGGAAGCCGCGCATCGCGCCTGCTATCGCTTCGACGACTTCAAGTCGCAGCCGGCCCCCGCACCGCGCCTCAAGAGCCTGACGCTGCTGGTCAGCGACCAGGATGAGACGGCCCAGGCCGAGCTAGGCCCGCGCATCGGTTCCGCCGTCGGCGAAGGGGTCTCGCTGACGCGTACCCTAGGCAACTTGCCCAGCAATGTCTGCACGCCGCGTTACCTCGCCGAGCAGGCGCAAACATTGGCAGCAGACGCCGACGGCGCGCTGAACGTCGAAATCCTCGACGAAGAGGCTTTGCAAGCGCTGGGCGCCAACGCCCTGCTCTCTGTCGGTCAGGGCAGCGAAGAACCCTCGCGTCTGATCATCATGCAGTATCGCGGCGCCGAGGACCCGGACGAAGCCCCGCACGTCCTCGTCGGCAAGGGCATCACCTTCGATTCCGGCGGTATCTCGCTCAAGCCGGGAGCCGGCATGGACGAGATGAAGTTCGACATGTGCGGCGCCGCCAGCGTCTTCGGCACCATGAAGACGGTGCTCGCGCTAAAGCCCAAGATCAATATCATCGGCGTAGTGGCAAGCGCCGAGAACATGCCCGATGGCCGCGCCTTCAAGCCCGGCGACATCGTCAAGACCCTCAAGGGGCTCAACGTCGAGGTCCTCAACACCGACGCCGAAGGGCGCATGGTGCTGTGCGACGCGCTGAGCTACGTCGAGCGCTTCAAGCCCGCCAGCGTGGTGGATATCGCCACCCTGACCGGCGCTGCGATCATCGCGCTGGGCCATCATGCCTCGGGGCTACTGTCCAACGACGACGATCTCGCACTGGACCTGCTCGACGCCGGCGAGAATGCCTGGGACCGCGCCTGGCACCTGCCCTTGTGGGACGAGTACCAGAGCCAGCTCGATTCCAACTTCGCCGACCTGGCCCACATCGGCGGTCGCCCAGCCGGCACCATCACGGCGGCCTGCTTCCTGTCGCGTTTCGCCGATGCCTATCCCTGGGCGCACCTGGATATCGCCGGTACCGCCTGGAGTTCGGGTGACAAGAAAGGCGCCAGCGGCCGCCCCGTGGGCCTGTTGACCCAATACTTGCTCGACCGCGAAACCGAGGCCAACGAGACGCGTCCCAGCGTCGAGTGACTCTTCGCAGCAAACAATTTGCATGCTAACGTAAGTATCAGGCGCGTCGGACTTTCCTCGTCCGACGCGCCTGTGCCATTCTCGGCATCCGACCGAGCGCCAGATTTGACGGAGAACTTCAGTGACCCCTTCAGGCTTCGACATACGGCCTAATGCGCATCCCAAGGATGTCGCCCTGCGCGAGACGATTCTCGAGAACCCCGGTTTCGGTCGTCATTTCAGCGATCACATGGCTCATATCCGCTGGACGAGCGATGTCGGCTGGCATGGCCACGAAGTCCGCCCCTACGGGCCGTTGACGCTGGACCCGGCAGCGGCGGTTTTGCATTACGCCCAGGAAATCTTCGAGGGCATCAAGGCCTACCGCCATGCCGACGGTTCGGTATGGACCTTCCGCCCCGAGAAGAACGCCGAACGTTTCCGCGCCTCCGCGCGGCGCCTGGCACTGCCCGAGCTCTCCGACGAGGACTTCATCGGCTCGCTCAAGGCACTGCTCTCTCAGGACAATGTCTGGGTACCGACGCCGGCCAGCGCCGCCGAGGAGTCGAGCCTTTACCTGCGTCCGTTCATGATCGCCAGCGAGACCTTCCTCGGCGTGCGGCCCTCCAAAGAGGTCGATTACTACGTCATCGCCTCGCCGGCGGCGGCGTACTTCAAGGGTGGGGTGAATCCGGTCTCCATCTGGCTGTCCTCGCATTACAAGCGGGCCGCATCCGGCGGTACGGGTTATGCCAAGTGCGGCGGCAACTACGCGGCCTCGTTGGCGGCCCAGAAGGAAGCCGAAGCGCACGACTGCGCCCAGGTTGCCTTCCTCGACGCCGCCGAGAACAAGTGGATCGAGGAACTCGGTGGCATGAACCTGTTCTTCGTGTTCAAGGACGGGCGCATCGTCACGCCCAAGCTGACCGGCACCATCCTCGAAGGCGTCACCCGTGACTCCATCCTGGAGCTCGCCCGGGATCAGGGCCTGACGCCCGAGGAACGCCACATCAGTATCGACGAATGGCGCGACGGCGCGGCCTCCGGCGAGATCACCGAGGTCTTCGCCTGCGGCACCGCCGCCGTCATCACCCCGGTCGGCGAGCTGCGCAGCGAAGATGAGAGCATCCGCCTCACGGCGGATAGCGGCGGCGAGGTCGGCAAGCGCCTGCGCAAGGAACTGCTCGACCTGCAATACGGCCGCAGCGAAGATACGCGCAACTGGCTGACGCGCCTGGCCTGAGACGCCTAGGCTGACTGAATCGGTTCGGCTGGCTGAATCAGCCTGACAAGAGTCCCTCATACGACGGCACGGCCCGGCCGTGTCGTCCGCTTTTTACGGCAAGGAGGTCACGATGACGAAAGTGATGCTGATTACCGGCGCCGGACGTGGCATCGGTGCCGCCACCGCCAAACACGCCGCGCAAGCGGGCTATTCCGTTGCCATCAACTATCGCAGCGACAAGGCGTCAGCCGAAGGTGTCGTGAGTGACATCGAAGCGGCAGGCGGACGTGCCATCGCCATTCAGGCCGATGTCGCCAACGAGGCGGATATCGTCGCCATGTTCGAGACCATCGACCGCGAGTTCGGGCGCCTCGACGTGCTGGTCAACAATGCCGGCATCGTCGACCAGATCAGCCGCGTCGACGAGATGAGCTTCGAACGTGTCGACCGCATGATGCGCATCAACGTGACCGGCCCGTTCATCTGCGCCCGTGAGGCCATCAAGCGCATGTCCACCCAGCACGGCGGACAAGGCGGCGCCATCGTCAACGTCGGGTCGGCAGCCTCGCACCTCGGCGGTGCCAGCGAATACGTCGATTACGCCGCCTCCAAGGGCGCCATCGACACCATGACCGAAGGCCTCGCCAAGGAAGTCGCCGGCGAAGGCATCCGGGTCAACGGCGTGCGTCCCGGCGTGGTTCGCACCACCATTCACGCCAGTGGCGGCAACCCCGACAAGCCCGATGTCGCCGGCTCGGTGATTCCCATGGGCCGCATCGGCGAGCCCGAGGAAATCGCCAACGGCGTGCTGTGGCTGGCCGAGGCCGGCTTCACTACTGGGGCGTTGATCGATATCGACGGCGGCGTTTAGTCGCCATCGATTGGCTGCGCGTCGCCCAGGCGGCGTTGAATCCAGCTTCGCGATGCTCATTGAAGAACCCTCAACTGCGCTCGCTTAGCTGGATTCGCCTTGCCTGAGGCTAGCTCGCTCAATCGCTCGGGTGTTGGGCTGTAAGCCAAAGAATCAGATAATCTACCTTTCGTAGCTCGTAGCTCGTAGCTCGTAGCTCGTAGCTCGTAGCTCGTAGCTCGTAGCTCGTAGCCGGGATTGTCTTTCTTCCAGCTTCCAGGCGCGTAGCGCCGCTCTTACAACTTACGACTCCCCGAAGGGGCCCATGACTCAAGTCGATTTCTACATCTTGCCCGACACCACGCTCGGCGCGCGGTTGGACTTCGCTTGCCGGCTGGCGGAGACCATCCACCGCAAGGGTTATCGGTTGCATATCCACACCGAGGACGAGGCCATGGCGCGCGATCTCGACGATCGGCTGTGGACCTTCAAGCCCGAAAGCTACCTGCCCCACGCGGTGCTGGTCGACGAAGTCGAGCCCCTGCCGCCCGTCACCCTGGGCTGGGAAACGCCGCCGGCGCCCGGTGTGGAGGCGATGCTCAACCTGCATCCCGAAATTCCCGAATGGTTCTCACGCTTCGAGCGCGTCGCCGAGATCATCAACCAGCATCAGGATGTACTGACCGCCAAGCGCGCCTGCTGGCAGACCTATAAAAAGCGCGGCTACCCCGTCAAAGCCAACGACCTCACCGGCACCTCACGCAACGCCGCGGGCTGAGCTCGCCATGACGTCACCCCGCTTGCGGGGTTATACTTGTCGGCATTTTTCGCCACGGCCATGCGCCGTGCTGACCGTATTTCAAGAGCCGACCGACGCCCATGGACAAGACCTACCAACCCGATCAGATCGAAGCGCGCTGGTATCAGCGCTGGGAAGACGCCAACCGTTTCGCCCCCGCCGGCCAGGGCGAGCCCTACTCGATCATGATTCCGCCGCCCAACGTGACCGGCAGCCTGCACATGGGCCACGCCTTTCAGGACACCATCATGGATACCCTGATTCGCTGGCGCCGCATGCAGCAATACAACACGCTGTGGCAGGTGGGCACCGACCACGCCGGCATCGCCACGCAGATGCTGGTGGAACGCAAGGTCGCGGCGGAAGACGGCAAGAGTCGTCACGACCTGGGGCGCGACGCCTTCACCGACAAGATCTGGGAATGGAAGCACGAGTCCGGCGGCCATATCACCCGTCAGCTGCGCCGCATGGGCGCCAGCGTCGACTGGTCCCGCGAGCGCTTCACCATGGACGATGGCTTCTACAAGGCAGTGCAGGAAGTCTTCGTACGGCTGTTCGACGAGGGACTCATCTATCGCGGCAAGCGCCTGGTCAACTGGGACCCGACGCTGCATACCGCGATCTCCGACCTGGAAGTCGAGAACAAGGACCAGCAAGGCCAGTTCTGGCATTTCCGTTACCCGCTGGCCGATGGAGTGACCACCGATGACGGCCAGGATCATCTCGTGGTCGCCACCACGCGTCCAGAGACGCTGCTCGGCGATACCGGCGTCGCCGTCAATCCCGAGGATCCGCGCTACGCCTCGCTGATCGGCAAGTTCGTCGAGCTGCCGCTGGTCGGACGCCGCATCCCCATCGTCGCCGACGAGCACGCCGACATGGACAAGGGCTCGGGCTGCGTGAAGATCACCCCCGCGCACGACTTCAACGACTACGAGGTCGGTCGCCGTCAGCAATTGCCGCTGATCAACGTCTTCACCCCGGACGCCAGCATCCTGCCGCGTGCCGAGGCCTTCGATATCCAGGGCCGTCCGCTCGCCGATATCGACACTACCCTGCCGTCCGCCTACGTCGGGCTCGACCGCTTCGCGGCGCGCCAGGCCATCGTCGACGACATGCAGGCCGCCGGGCTGCTGGCGCAGATCGAAAACGTCAACAACACCCTGCCCTATGGCGACCGCTCCGGCGACGTCATCGAGCCGCTGTTGACCGATCAGTGGTTCGTGGCCGTCGAGGAACTGGCCAAGCCGGCCATCGCCGCGGTGGAGAACGGCGATATCGAGTTCGTGCCCAAGAACTACGAGAACATGTATTTCGCCTGGATGCGCGACCTCCAGGACTGGTGCATCTCGCGCCAACTGTGGTGGGGGCATCGCATTCCGGCCTGGTACGACGCGGATGGCAATGTCTTCGTGGCGCGCAGCGCCGAGGAAGCCCGCGACAAATACGGCCTCGCCGCCGACGTGGCCCTCACCCAGGATGAAGACGTCCTCGATACCTGGTTCAGCTCAGGCCTGTGGACCTTCGGCACCCTGGGCTGGCCGGAGCAGACCCCGGAACTCGAGACCTTCCACCCTTCCAGCGTGCTGGTCACCGGTTTCGACATCATCTTCTTCTGGGTCGCGCGTATGATCATGATGACCCTGAAGTTCACCGACGAGGTGCCCTTCAAGAAGGTCTACGTGCATGGCCTGGTACGCGACGGCCAGGGCCAGAAGATGTCCAAGTCCAAGGGCAACGTGCTCGATCCCATCGACCTGATCGACGGCATCGACCTGGACGCGCTGATCGACAAGCGCACCGGCAACATGATGCAGCCGCAGAAGGCCAAGGCCATCGCCAAGGCCACCCGTGACGAGTTCCCGCAAGGCATCGAGCCCCACGGCACCGATGCGCTGCGTTTCACCTTCCTCTCGCAGGCGACCACCGGGCGCGACATCAAGTTCGACATGGGCCGCCTGGATGGCTACCGCAACTTCTGCAACAAGCTGTGGAACGCCTCGCGCTACGTGCTGATGAACGCCGAGGGCGAGGACTGCGGCCTCGAGGGTGAAGTGGAGCTGTCGCTGGCCGACCGCTGGATCGTCTCGCGCCTGCAGCAGACCGAGGCGCAGGTGACCCGCGCGATGGAGGAGTTCCGCTTCGACCACGCCTCGCAGGCGCTCTACGACTTCGTCTGGAACGAGTATTGCGACTGGTACCTGGAACTCTCCAAGCCGGTGCTGTGGGACGACAACGCCACTGCCGCCGCCAAGCGTGGCACGCGCCGCACGCTGGTGCGGGTGCTGGAAACCGTCCTGCGCCTCGCGCATCCGATGATGCCGTTCATCAGCGAGGAAATCTGGCAACGCGTCGCGCCCCTGGCCGGCACGCATGCCGGCGGTGATGACTCGATCATGGCCCAACCCTGGCCGCAGGCCGACCAGAGCCGCATCGACGAAAACGCCACGCGCGATATCGAGTGGCTCAAGGGCGTGATCATCGCCGTGCGCAATATCCGCGCCGAGATGAACATCGCGCCCGGCAAGCCGCTCGAGGCACTGCTCACCAAAGGCGCAGAAGCCGACCGCGAACGCCTGGAAGCCTATCGGCTATTCCTCTCCAAGCTGGCCAAGCTCGAGAGCATCACCTGGCTCGACGACCCCGACCAGGCCCCGCTCGCCGCCACCCAACTGGTCGGCGACATGGAAGTGCTGGTGCCTATGGCAGGGCTGATCGACAAAGACGCCGAACTCGCCCGCCTGGCCAAGGAAATCGACAAGCAGGACAAGTTCATCGGCGGCATCGAGAAGAAGCTCGGCAACGAGGGCTTCATCAGCAAGGCCCCCGCCGAGGTCGTCGAGAAGGAGCGCGCCAAGCTCGCCGACGCCCAGGCCAGCCGTCAGCACCTCAGCGAGCAACGCGACAAGATCGCCGCGCTGTAAGCGCCGCTGTCACAACGTCGGGACAACGCCGGCGCAAACCGAAAACGCCCATGCGGTTCACGCCGCATGGGCGTTTTCATGTCAGGGGACACAGCACATAAAAAAACCCGCGCCAGGGGGCTGCGCGGGTCGAGGCAGGGTACTACTAGGGGTGCATCGCGAAACGATGCAGGGATGAAACATCTGATGAGCACCAGATGCCGCTTACTTTATCCCTACGCGTCTCATGCCACCAATAAATTGTTAGCATGATAGCGATAGCTCTCTTCAATCCTTGTCGCGCGTCGCCGGTGCCCGACGCGTGGCGTCTTCCGAGTCTCGCGTTTCCAGTAGTGTTCTCAGGGACGTAACCTCGGCGTTCAGGCTATCGATCTGCCGCGAGAGATGCCGCATCATCTCGCGATCTGCCTTGTGCTGACGGGACTCCTGCTCGCTGTCATCGGACACCACCAGCGAGCCGATATACGCCGCGAAGCTACCGAACAACCCCACGCCACCGACCATGAGAAAGACCGCCACCACCCGGCCCAGCGTGGTGATCGGGTAATAATCGCCATAGCCGACCGTGGTCACCGTCACGAAGGCCCACCACAGCGCCTCTTCCGCCGTATTGATGGGGCTTTCCGGGTGGGGTGACTCGAGCAGTAGCATGGTGATGGCGCCAAAAGCCACCAGCAGCAGCGTGGCGGTCGCCGCCGAAGCAAACACGCCCTCGGCCCGATTGCGAAACAGCACCCGCCAGATCATGTGCACGGATTTCAGCGCGCGGATCACCCGCAGCATCTGCACGACACGGAACAATCGCGCGCCTTGGAACGGTCCCGGCGGAATGCAGGCCAGCAGGTCCAGCCAGCCCCAGCGCATGTAGCGCCACTTGTCGGGAGCGGCGCGAAAGCGCAGGCAGAAATCCACGAAGAAGAACACGCACACCACCCAGTCCATGTAGCCCAGCAGCCGCGAGACTTCGGTCGGCAGCGTCAGGAAAAGATCCGCCAACAAGGCGCCAATCACGTAGAAGGACAGCACCAGAACGACAAGCTGGAAGGGCGTGATACGCTCCTGACTGACCGGCATACGAGTCTCCTTGGTGGCCCAGATAGCTCATGACGATGGACGCGACACGCCCCTTCCCATTCTCGAACATCGGCCGCCAGGTGGCTATTGTCAGAAAAAAGCCGAGCCCATGGGCCCGGCATTTCTTAACGTGTGGCGAGCGTTTAGCGGGCGATGGGCGTCGTACGCCGCTCGAGCCAATCACGAGCCGGCCCCTCGACCTTGGGCATCAGGCGTTGACGAACCTCCGCGTGGTAGGCGTTGAGCCAGGCGATTTCCGCATCATCGAGCAGTGCAATATCGATGGCTCGGGTATCGATGGGGCACAGCGTGAGCGTCTCAAAATACAGGAACTCGCCGAAGTCACTGGGCTGAGCCGAACGATTGACCACCAGGTTCTCGATGCGCACGCCCCACTGCCCCGGCCGATAGACGCCCGGCTCGATCGAGGTGATCATGCCGGGTTGCATGGCCGATTGCGGCGTCGGCGAGGCGTACCACGCGATCACCTGCGGCCCCTCATGGACATTCAGGAAATAGCCCACGCCGTGCCCGGTGCCATGGCCGTAGTCGATCCCCGCGGCCCATAGTGGTGCGCGGGCGATGGCATCTAACTGCGCCGATGGGATGCCCCGCGGGAACTGGGCACGCGACAGCGCGATAGTGCCCTTGAGCACCTGGGTGAAATCGCGCCGGTGCGCCGCGTCGATCTCGCCCACCGGCACCACACGGGTGATGTCGGTGGTGCCGCCCAGGTATTGGGCCCCCGAGTCGATCAGCAGCAAACCATCGCCTTCGATCACGGAATGCGCCGCCGGCGTGGCGTGATAATGCGGCAGCGCCCCGTTGGCGTTGAAGGCGGCGATGGTCGCGAAACTCCTCGAGACGAAGCCGTCGCGCTCAGCGCGTGCGGCGGTGATCCGTTCGTCGACGTTCAGCTCGGTCACCGTCTCGTCACTGGCCAACGCGTCTTCCAGCCAGGCGAAGAATGCGCACAGCGCGGCGCCGTCTTCCTCCATGGCATGGCGCACGTGTTCGATGTCACGGTCGCTCTTGCGGCTCTTGGTAAGCGTGCTCGGCTGGAAAGCCTCGACGACGGTCACGCCCTCCGGCACGGCTTCCGTCAGCGCCAGGCTGACCCGCGCCGGGTCGATCAACAGGCACGCGTCGGCGGACAGCCCAGCGAGATGCTCCGCCACCAACGCGTAATCGGCGACATCGATGCCGTCGTCGGCGAGTTCGCCGGCCAAGGCGTCATCCAATTTGCCCGGGGCGACGAACAAGGTCGCACGCGTCGCCTCGACGAGCAGATGCGATAAGAACACCGGATTGAAGTCGACATCCGAACCGCGCAGATTGGTCAGCCAGGCGATGTCGTCGAGGGTCGACACCAGGTGGGTATCGGCGCCTTGGGCCTCCATTTCCTGACGCAACGTCGCCAGCTTATCGCGCCGTGCGGTATCCACGTAATCGCTTGGATGGGCACGCACCGGCGCCTCGGGCAACGCGGGGCGGTCCGGCCAGATGGCATCGAGCAAATCCCGGTGCCCTTCCCAGCGGATCCCCTTCGGCGCCAGATGCGTTTCCATCTGGCGCACGCTGGCCGCCGACACCACAGCGCCGTCGAAGCCTACTGTGGCGCCTGCGGGAAGTTGCTCGGCGAGCCACTGCATGGGCCGCTGCGCCTGGCCGGGCTGGAGTTTCATCAATTCGATGCCGCTCCCAGCCAGTTGCTGCTCGGCCTGTACCCAGTAGCGACTGTCCACCCATAGCCCGGCCGCCTGCTGGGTGATCACCAGCGTCCCCACCGACCCATCGAAGCCCGAAAGCCAAGCGCGACCCTGCCAGTGATGCGGCAGATATTCGGAACTGTGCGGGTCGGACGATGGCAGCCACCAGGCGTCGATGCCTTGTTCACGCATGGCCTCGCGCAGCGCGGCCAGGCGGGTGGCGGGCGTTTGGGAAGATTCACTCAGCGGCATGACTCAGGCTCCGGTGGTGGCGTTGGATGAAGACGAAGCACCGGCGGGATCGACGGTGGGATTACCCTTAAGCATACGCTTGATGAACGGCGTCAGCAGCGCCAACACGATGGCACACAGCACCAGCGCCACCGCGCAGCGACCGAACAACGCCGGCAACTGTTCCAGTTCCTCGGCATTGACGTGTCCGCCGATCAACCCGGCGACCAGATTCCCCAACGCCGAGGCGGTGAACCACAACCCCATCAGTTGGCCGCGCAGCTTGGTCGGCGCCAGCGCGCTCATGGTCGACAGACCAACCGGGCTCAGACACAGCTCGCCGATCGTCAGCAACAGCAAGCTGGTGGTGATCCACAACGGCGAGACCTGCTCGATGCCGCCTGCCACGCGCATCGCCGCGAACATCATCAAGGCAAAGCCGCCGGCCGCGAACAGCAGACCGAGCACGAACTTCACCGGACTGCCGGGCTCCAAGCGACGGCGACCAAGTGCCGGCCATAGCCAGCCGAAGAGCGGCCCCAGCAGGATGATGAAGACCGGGTTGAACGACTGAAACCACACCGCCGGCACTTCCCAGCCGAACAACATGCGGTCGGTGTAGTCGTGGGCGAACAGGTTATAGGACGTCGGTTGCTGTTCGAAGGACGCCCAGAAAAATGCTGCCGCCATGATCAGGATGAAACACACGACGATACGCGCCCGCTCCTGCTTGTCGAGCCCGCTAAAACCAAACAGAAAGACGAAATATCCCAGCGCACAGACGATAATCACCGTGGTCATGGCCTCGGCGATTGCCACGGCGTTCAAGGTGATCACGCCGTTCGCCACCAGGGCGATGAAACCCGCCATCGCAATCGCCAAGCCAGCGACGTAATAGCCCACGCCGCGACGATTTACCGACGGCGCGTCCCAACTGGCAGCGCGACCCCGCAGACTGTCACCACGGCGCATGGAGGGAATGGCCGACAAGCGAAAGATCAGCAAGGCCACCAACATGCCCAACCCACCGATGCCGAAGCCCCAGTGCCAGCCGTATTCACGCATCAATAGACCGGTGAACAGCGGGGCCAGCAAGCCACCGATGTTAATCCCCATGTAGAAGATGGCGAAGCCGCCGTCGCGACGCACATCGCCCTGGTCATACAGGCTGCCCACCATCACCGAGATGCAGGACTTGAAAAGCCCCGAGCCGAGCACGATCAGCACCAGCCCGATGAAAAACCAGGTCGCGCCCCAGACGGCGGAAAAAGCGATGGAAAGGTGTCCCAAGGCAATGAGGACCGAGCCGTACCAGACGGCGCGTCGCTGGCCCAGCCAATTGTCCGCCAGCCAACCTCCGGGCAAGGCCGACAGATAGACGGCGCCAGCATAGATACCGACGATGGCCGAAGCCGTTTCACGCGTGAAGCCCAGCCCACCCTCGAAGACCGTGGCGGCCATGAACAGTACGAGAAGCGGGCGAATACCGTAGTAGGAAAAGCGCTCCCACATTTCGGTGAAGAATAACGGCCCCAGCGCTCGCGGGTGACCGGCGAAACCCCGGTCCTCTTCGGAGCGGGGCGATGCTACATCCGTGGTAGAGCGCATTGACTATCTGCCTCGTTGAGAACTTTCAGGTTGTGCCTGACGTTCGCCGTGCCTTGTGGGCGAGCGGCTAAACAAAACGGCGATGGCACGTATGCCATCGCCGGAGGCGGACTATAAAGTTTTCACGCGAATGATCAATACTCAACTTTTGTCGTACTAACCATTCACCGGATTATCGTGAGCACGAAAAGTAACAGCTTGTTTCCAGCACAGCTCATCGCGAGGCATCGTCATCTTGCATCCATTGCGCCCAAATGGCGCGAACCCGGCGGCGATGGTCGTCGATATCGGCGATATCGACCTGGCTGCCGGCCTTGGCCAGCGAGGCACGATGGCTGATGCCGCGATAGGTGAGATACGCCTCGCGCAACTCGCGCGCCTGCTCGGCGGGAAGGCGGCCGCTTTCCTCCAGCGTTTCGAGAATGCGCATGTTGTCACTAAAGGCAAGCATCTCCGGCGCCTCATCGCCCAGTCGCAGCACCGCGTACTGACAGAGGAACTCGATATCCACCATGCCGCCGGGATCCTGCTTGAGATGAAACGTTCCCCGGCGTCCGGCCTGATCGCTGCTACCCAGGTGGGTACGCATCTTGCGGCGCATGGCGACGACCGACTCGCGCAGTTGCTCGGGCTCACGCGGCTGACTCAGCACCTCGCGGCGCACCACCTCGAATCGCTCGCATAACGCCGTATTGCCCGCAATCGCGCGTGAGCGCACCAGCGCCTGGTGCTCCCAGGTCCAGGCTTGTTGGTGCTGATAGTCGGCGAAGGCGTCGAGCGTCGTCACCAGCAACCCGGCGTTGCCGGAAGGACGCAGGCGCATGTCCACCTCGTACAGCGCGCCGCTGGGCGTCATGGCCGTCAGCAAATGGATGATGCGCTGGCCGAGGCGCGTGAAGAAGACCGCATTATCGAGGGCCTTGGCGCCATCGGTAACGCCCTTGGGATCGGCATCATGCAAAAACACCAGATCCAGATCCGAGCCATAGCCCAATTCGATACCGCCCAGCTTGCCGTAACCGATGATCGCGAAGTTGGCGTCGTCGCTCTCGTGCTCGCCGGGATGGCGCGAGGGACGGCCGTACTTGCGTGTCACCTGCTTCCAGGCCATCGCCAGTATCTGCTCGAGAATCACCTCGGCGATGAAGGTGAGATAATCGCTGACCTTCATCAACGGTCGCGCGCCGACGATATCCGAGGCCGCGACGTGCAGCACCTGGGCGTGCTTGAAGATACGCAGCGCGTCGAGCTGGCCTTCTTCGTCGTCCTCGGGGATGCGCGCCAGTGCCTGGCGCAGTTCATCGGCGAGTTCGTCCTTGTCGGCGGGCGAATACAGTGTGGCGGGGTGCAGCAACTCATCGAGCAGCACGGGATGGCGCGCCAACTGCTCGGCGATCCACGGGCTCGCAGCACATAGTCGAATCAACTGACGCAGCGCATCGGGGTTCTCACGCAGCAATGCCAGGTATGCGGTGCGCCGCAACACCGCCTCGATCAGCGGCAAGACGCGCTCGAGCGCGACATCCGGCGCACGACTCTCGCCGGCGGCCTCGAGCAGCAGCGGCATCAAGGCATCGAGACGCTCGAAACCGATGCGTTGCATGGCCGCCACGGCGCGCGAACGATGCAAGCTGGCAAGCCGCTTGAAGGTAGCCTCGGGCGTCTCGCACCCCAGCGTCGTCAGCGTCTCGCGGGCCTCGTCCGGAGTCAGCTCCTCGCGCCAGAGCGCGCCCAGTTCCTCACGTGAGGCATCCTCGGGCAGGCTTTGCTCATCGTCTTCCTCCTCAGGCGGCGCGATAACGGCGTCGAAATGCTCACGCACTCGCCCTCGCGCTTCGTCGAGGCGCGCAACGAGCGCCGGCCAGTCGGCCATATCGAGCGCCAGCGCCAAGCGCTCGCGCCCCAGGCTATCCTCCGGCAGGGTCTGGGTCTGGCGGTCCTTCTGGGCCTGCAAGGCATGCTCGAGATCGCGCAGAAAGGCGTAGTCGACCCGCAGTGCATCGGTCACCTCGCCCGGCAGAAGCTCCAGGTCCGTCAGACAACGCAAGGCCGCCGCCAGCGAGGTCAGTTGGAGTTCGGTATCGCGCCCACCACGAATCAACTGAAACGCCTGAACCACGAATTCCACCTCGCGAATACCGCCGGGGCCAAGCTTGATGTTGTCGGCCATGCCCTTGCGCTTGACCTCGCGATTGATGAGCCGCTTCATCTCGCGCAACGATTCGATGGCGCCGAAATCCAGGTATTTGCGATACACGAACGGCCGCAGCGAGGCGAGCAGCTCGGCGCCGGCTTCGAGATCGCCGGCTACTGGACGCGCCTTGAGCATGGCGTAGCGTTCCCATTCGCGCCCTTGATCTTGATAGTAGCTGGCCAGGGTCGCGAAGTTGCCGACCAGCGGGCCGCCATCGCCGAGCGGGCGCAAGCGCATGTCGACACGAAACGCCATGCCTTCGTCGGTCACCGCGTCCAACGCACCGATGAGTTTCTGGCCCAGCTTGGTGAAATATTCCTGATGCGAGAGCGCCCGACGACCGCCCTGGGTTTCGCCCTCTTCGGCGAAAGCGAAGATCAGATCGATATCCGAGGATAGATTGAGCTCGCCCGCACCGAGTTTGCCCATGCCCAGTACCACCAAGCGTTGCGGTGTGCCGTCAGCCCGGAGAGCCGGTTGCCCCCAGCGCGGCGCATAGTAGTCCTCGAGCCAGCCCAGCGCGCCATCGAGGCAGATCTCCGCCAGGCTGCTGACATCACGTGCCGTGCCCCACATGCCAGCCTCATCGCCCTGACCGCGCGGCGCGCGGCATAGATCGCGCCATACGATGCCCAGCATGCGCAGCCGCCGGAAGCGGCGTATCGCGGCCTGCATGGCTGCCTCATCTTCGGCGGCTTCGAGGCGCTCGGCGAGTTCCGCCTCCCAGGTCTCGCGCGACGGCGACTCATCCAGTTCGCCTTCGGCATCCAGCACCGGCAACCAGCCAGGATCGCGCGCAAGCGTCTCGGTGGCGAAATCGGAAAGTGCTACGACCCGCGCCAGTTCGGCCCGGCGCACGTTCGAGAGCGCTAGCCAGGTAGCACTCGGCATCTCCTCGGCATCAATATCCGCATCGGCGTCCGCTTCGCTCGACGACCGCTTCGCCTGAGCGACGCGATCGGCCAGGCACAGCGCATCGTCGAGCCGCTCGGTGGCTTCACCCAGCGCCTCGTGCAACGGTGCGGGAATATCGGCGTCGGGTAGGAATCCTTCGGGCAGGGCCATGACACTCTCCTGGAACGTCCCGGCATCAGACGCCGGGCAAGCATGATGGCCCCAGCTTAGCGGAGCTGATCGCCTGGAAGCTACACACACGCGGTCCTCATCGCCGCCACGGCAAACCACGCTCGGCGGCGGCGATGAACGCCTCAGCGCTGCGGCGCGGCGATGACGTGATCAGGCTAATACCCACAAACAGCACGCACGCCACCGGCAACGCCCAGATGCCCGGTGGCCAGCCTAGTGGCTTGGCGCCGGTGATATACAGCGCCACGACCCAGGCGCCACCGCCGAGGATGCTCGCCAGGGCGCCCGCCGCACTGCCGCCCCGCCAGAAGAAGGCGCCGATAAGCGCCGGTACGGTGACTACCAGGCCGGTCGAGGCGGCGACCGAGAGCACCGCGATCAGATCGAGGCGCAACTCGGCGAACGCCAGTGCCAACAACGCGATCAGCGGTAACACGGCCTTGCCGACCCACAGTTGGCGGCGTTCGTCGCTTCCTTGACGGGCCACCGCGTAAACGTCTCTCGATAGCATCGACGACAGCGTCAGCATGATCGAGTCGATGGTCGAGACCGCCGCCGCCAGGATGCCGACCATCACCAGCACACCCAGTACCGGCGGCACGTGCGCGGAGGCCAGCAAGGTCGGCGTGGCAAGATCCGAGTTCTCCAGATCGGGAAATGCGATCAGCGCCGAAAAGCCCCACAGCACCGAGACGGCGGTATATACCAGGCCGAAGCACAGAAAGCCCAGCAGCATGCGGCGCATGGCCTGGAGCGAGGCCGGCATGAAGAGTCGCTGGCTAACCTGGGGATTGGAAAGGCTGAAGAAGAACCATGGAATCGTCAGGCCGAGGAAGGTCGCCGGCGTGAACAGGCCCGCGCCCGGCACGGTGAGTGCCTCGGGATGCTCATCGGCAAGCGTCGCGAACAGCGTCTCGAAACCACCCAACGAGGCCACCACCAGCAGCGCCACGGCCGTCGAGGCGACGATCATCAACAGCGCCTGCAGCGCATCGGTCCACATCACCGAGCGGATCCCGGCAATGAAGGTGAAGACCAGCGCCAGCACGGTGGCGACCGCCACGCCGGTGGTGAAGCCGATCGCACCGTCGGTCATGCCACTCAGTAGATACCCCACGCCCGCCAGTTGCACCGCCGCATAAGGGATCAAAAACAGGCTGCTGACCAGCGCCGTGGCGACGGCCACGCCACGATTCGCATAGCGGTGTCCCAGCATCTCGCTGGGGGTGACGAAGCCGAATGCCTTGCCCACCGCCCAGAAGCGCGGCCCGAATATCGCCACCAACGAGACCCCGGCGAAGTAGACGATTTCAAAGCCCAGCGCCCCGACCCCGCCAGCGTAGGTTAGCCCGGCGAGCCCCACCATCATGAACGCACTGTAGGTCGTCGCACTGTAGCTGAGCGCCGACACCAACCCGCCCATGCGCCGCCCGCCGAGGAAATAGTGTGCCATGTCGGTCGCCCCACCAGGACCACGCTCGCGTGAACGCCATGCCACGCCCAACGCGACGACGACATACACCAGCACCGACGTCCACACGAGCGTCGACGACATCCTCACTTCTCCTTGAAATCGGCGGTAACGAGCAGGTTGAGACCGATCACGGCGAGACCGATCAGTCCCCAGAAGAGCATACTGCCGTACCAGGCCTGAACATCACGCAGCAGTGTATAGGGGACAATCACGGCCGCCACCACCAGCACGCCGAGCAATCCAAAACCGACGCGTCGGGACATGGGGCACCTCGCATGAGGGTTGAATGTGGAAAAGCCGATCCCGTCGACAGTACGGCTCAGCCGAGGAATTTCTGCCAGGCCAGCAGGATCCAGGTCAGGCCTGCCATGATCAGCGAGATCATCACCGCCGCCGACCCGATATCCTTGGCCCGTCCGGACAGCTCGTGATGCTCGGGACCGATGCGATCAACGACGGTTTCCACCGCGCTATTAAGCAACTCGACGATCAGCACCAGCGCACAACTGCCCACCAGCAGCAGCCATTCCACCGGCGTGGCGCCGATCCACCACGCCAGGGGCAGGAGTATCACGCAGATGCCCACCTCCTGGCGAAACGCCGCTTCGTTGCGAAACGCGGCACGCAGTCCCTTGAGCGAGTAACACGTGGAACTGGTCAAGTGGCGCAAGCCGGTCTGGTGGGATTTCATCGCGCTCGATCCTCAACTAAGGGGGTCTCACTGGCCGATCACGCAACGGCCAGAAGGGCAACGCACATGTCGATCCGAGATAGTAACAAAGTGGCGCCCCTGGGAAATGCCACTCGAATGACGGACGGTATCCCGCCAAGGTCGCGTTGTCGACACACGCGGCTCAACGCTAGGCTAGTAATCCCGCGCTCGTCGCAGCGCCCTCACCCAAATTCGCAGGAGTCTTCCATGCCCCGTGCACTCATGCTCCATGACGACGCTCCCCGCGCCCGCCTCGAAACACTCGATGAAAGCCAATTGCCGGAGCGCGCGGTACGCGTCGCGATCGACTATTCGGACCTCAACTACAAGGACGCCATGGCGGTCACCGGCCATGGCAAGATCGTGCGCGAGTATCCGTTGGTGCCGGGGATCGATTTCGCCGGCACGGTGACAGATTCCACGGATGCACGCTTCGCCGCCGATGACCGCGTGATCCTCACCGGCTGGGGCGTCGGCGAGCGTCATTGGGGCGGTTTCGCCGAAGCAATGCGCGTCGATGCCGACTGGCTGGTGCCCTGCCCGCAACCGCTCAGCACTCGGCAGGCAATGCTCTTCGGTACCGCCGGACTCACCGCCATGCTTAGTGTGATGCGACTGAAAGAAGCCGGCCTCGGGCCCGGCGATGGACCGGTCGTGGTTACCGGCGCCAGCGGCGGCGTGGGCAGTTGGGCGGTGTCGATCCTCGCCCATGAAGGTTTCGAGGTTCACGCCATCACCGGTAAGCCCGAGCAGAACGCCTGGCTCGAAGCGCTTGGTGCCCACGCCATTCTGTCCCGCGCCAACTTCGAATCACGCGGCCGGCCGTTGGAATCGACGCAGTGGGCAGGCGCTGTGGATACCGTCGGCGGCCAGATCCTGGCCAACCTCCTGG
Source organism: Chromohalobacter canadensis (assembly GCF_034479555.1). Lineage (NCBI taxonomy): Bacteria > Pseudomonadati > Pseudomonadota > Gammaproteobacteria > Oceanospirillales > Halomonadaceae > Chromohalobacter > Chromohalobacter canadensis. The sequence continues at coordinate 1,189,830 of NZ_CP140151.1, forward strand.
CGCAAATGAACTACGCGGGCAAGGTCGCCGCCGTGGGGCTGGCGGGCGACGCCGCGCTGCCGACCACGGTGATGCCATTCATCCTGCGCGGTGTATCGCTGCTCGGCGTGGACAGCGTGTATATCCCCTTCGACCGGCGCCGCGCGGCATGGCAACGCATCGCCGCCCTGCCCAATGCATTGCTTTCGCACATGCATGTCGAGGAGGTGGGCCTCGACGACGTGCCCGACCGGGCTCACGCCATGCTCGAGGGCCGCACCCACGGGCGCGTGCTCATCGATCCACGACGCTAGCGGATGTGGGCTCTCAGTGGGCCTCGATCATATTCGTCAAGTCCGCCGCTACCAGGGGCAGTACTTGTCGCCAAGCGAGATACGGCGTTTGCGAGGTGCCGTTGACCAGCACTGCGAAGCTGCCCCAACGCCCGGTTTGGGTGCGGAAATAGCCGGCCACCGCACGCACCGTGACCGGCTCGTTGAGCGTACCGGTCTTGAGCATGACGCTCTGCTGGAAGGTGTCGCTGCCTCGGCGAATGAAATGCATGGGCCCGTTGGTCGGCAGTTGCAGGCCGGCCACGAAGGTCGGAAACAGCGCCGAGTGCTGATACATCGCTGCCAGCAAGGCATTGAGATCGCGGGCCGAGACACGGTTCTCGGGAGTCAGGCCACTGCCGCTGGCGAGCGTCGGCACGCCGTGGCCCGGCAGCTCTTGGGCGAATCGCATCAGGGCATCACCGGCGTCCTTTAGCTCGGCGCGCGGCTTGGCGACGAGATCCAGCGCCAGGGTATCGGCCATGAAGTTATTGGAATAATTGAGCATGCGCAGCAGCAATTCCTGCAACGGCTTGCCATCCACCGCCGCCAAGCGCTTGGCGGTGGTCGGCGGCGGTGTCGTGCTGGTTGCGTAGCCCTTGACCTCGACCCCTGCCTGCTCGAGCAACGCCATCAAGGTCTTGGCAGTCTGTTCGGCGGGATCGGAACTGCCGCGATAGATTTCGCGCGAGAAGCTATCGCGCGCGATCTGCCCACTGACACGCAAGGTGTCGCCGCGCTCGCTGCTGATGCGCTCGGCATTCAGGCGCGTGTCTCCGCCATGCGCCACGGTCTTGACCTGATTATCGAGGCGTATGAGAGGGGCCACCGTCGCGCAATCGCTGATGGAGGCTGCGTCGCCCACAGCTGCGCCGGGCTTGACCCGATTGCACCAACTGCCGTAATTCACCGCCGCCGATGACAATGAGGCGCTATAGGCATTGTCGGAGCGCGTGCGCGCCTTGCAGCGGTCGGTGGTCACGCAGGTTACTGGACCAAAGCGCCATTGGCTGACCACCAATTGGCCATCGACGGCACGCACGCCGCGTTCACGCAAGCGTTGCACCAGGCGCCATAGGTTTTCGCTGGTCAGGGCGGGGTCGCCGCCGCCATCGAGCACCAGATCGCCATGCAGCACGCCCTGGGCATCGACATCGCCGGTGGCCATCAACTGCGTGGTGAAACGATGCTGCGGCCCCCAGCGGTCGAGGCTCGCGGCGGCGGTATAGAGCTTGGTCACCGAGGCCGGCGAAAGCCGCCGCGTAGGATCGAGCGCACCCAGGCTTTCACCGCTACCCAACAACTGCGCCTGAGCGCCGATCACGAAGCCTTTATCTGCCAACGAGGATAGGTTGTCGAAACCCTCGGCCTGCGCGGCTAGCGGCAAGCCCATCAAGACCAGAAGCGAAAGCACACGACGCCCGACACGCTGCGAGGAGCGCAAGCGTCGGCATTGGAACAGCCTACTCAGCATGAGTTTTTTCCTTCCCTGGACGAACATACATCGTCCGCCAGGCTAGCAGGGCTCCTCGTCGAGTGCGATAGCGACGCACGCACGCACGAGCATAGGCACTTTTCGGATAGCGCCTAATGCGAGGACATACGCGAAAACACCTGGATGATGGCAACCCCGGCGATGATCATTCCCAGACCGAGAATCGCGGGTAAATCGGGTTTCTCGCCATATACCACCACCCCAATCAGTGTGACCAGCACGATGCCAAGCCCGGCCCAGAACGCATAGGCGATACCCACCGGCAAATCGCGAAGCGCCAGCGTGAGCATATAAAACGCCAAGGCGTAGCCCACGACCACGGTCACGCTCGGCCACAAGCGAGTGAACTCCTGGGACGCCTTGAGTGCGCTGGTGGCCACGACCTCGGCGATGATCGCGAGGGCCAAAAATACATACACCATATTCGGTCTCCTGAAAGCCCGTGTTGTCTTGTCGCTACGTGGGCAACAACGCAGGGCGGTGCGCCAGCGTCGCCGTCAGTCGCCATAGTGGTTGGCCGCTGGCGTGATATTTGTGTTCGAAAGGCGTGAGATATTCGCCCGACGGCTCGCAGGGTTCGAGACACGGCTCGCACCCCGTGGCTTGCGCCAACGCCAGGGCCAATTCCTCGAGATAGAGCCGCCAGTTGGAGCGCGCTTCCAGTTCGCCGCCGAGTCCCGCCAGGGCCGGAAAAACCGGGTGGCCGTGCCAGCGCATCTTGAGGTGTGACGCTTTGGGGTACGGATTGGGATAGAGCAGATAATGACGTGCCGGCTGCCACCCCTCTTGTAACGCCAAACGCCAGAAATCCACCAGATCGGCACGCACCAGCAGGGCGTTGTCGGGCAGTTCGCCGTGCTCACGGGAAAGACGATCGGCGCTACGGTCGATGCCGATCACCGCATGACCGGGAAAACGCGCAGCCAGACGCCGGGTGGAGACCCCTACGCCACAGCCCGCATCGAGAATCAACGGTTTATCCTGCTCATGCAACCATGTCCGCGCCGCGCCGAACGCTATCCGCGTGTGCGATGCCAACGGCTTTCGCCAGGGGTGCGTCAACGCCCGCGACACACGCCGCGAAAGATCCTCATGCGGCGCGGTCTGCTGGGTAACGATGGCGCGGGAATTGGCATGCATGAGCGACCCTGTGAACGACTGAACGAAAATGCCATTCTAGCAGACTGCCGGGCTTGACCGAGCGTCACGGCATCGCCCCGTAAAGGGGATCGCATTTGGTGTCGTTTCCACTTTATCGGACAGTGTTCGCATGACGCCACTCGCACCCGGGTGCTATCATTCCCAGGCTCATTAAGATGCCACGCGCCCTATCTATATCCTATATCGTACGGGAGGGCGCGACATATCCGGCCGACGCGTGCCGGCCACGAATCATGACGCATCGTCATCCACAGCATTACGAGGAACGCGGCTTGTCACAGTTACCGGTGATCGTCGGCATGGGCGGTGTTAACGCCGCCGGCAGAACCTCGGGCCACCAAGCTTATCGCCGAACGATTCTCGACGCTTTGCCCGATACCCTTCAGGCACAAACCATTCTCGCCCTGGCCGCCATGATGCAGCTCGTTTCGCGCGTGGAAGGCGGCGGCTGGCAGGACCCGCAAGGCGAGATTCTCGGCGACGCCGACGTCGTCGCACGCTATCGCCAACATGTGCTCGATCATACCCTGATTCGCCGCATCGAGGACGAGCGTTTCGGCAGCGAGGGCCTCCCCGCCAATCGCGCCGCACAGCTCAACCTCGATACCGAGCTGACCTTTCGCGTGCGCCGCCGCCAGCTTCCCAACGACGTGCCGGCCACCTGGCAGGTGCGCGAGATCGACAAACGCATGGTCGAAGTCGTGGTCCCGCCCGGTGCGCTGGACGTACTGCTCCCCGAACGTCGTAGCGCCCAGGTACGCTCGGCCGGGCAACTGCCCAGCGGCTTTTCGCCGGACACCCTGTACCGCAGCGTTCACCATCCGCGCGGCTTGGCGATGACCATCTTCGGCGCCTCCGACTGCCTCGGCCAGAGCGGCCTCGACTGGGCGGCGCTGCGCAACCGTCTCGACCCGGACGCCATCGCCGTCTACGCCGGCAACTCCATCGGCCAGCTCGACAACGAAGGCTGGGGCGGTCTGCTACAAAGCTTCGTCAGCGGCACGCGCGCCACCTCCAAACAGATGCCGCTGGGCTACGGGCAAATGCCCGCCGACTTCCTCAACGCCTACGTGCTGGGCAGTGTCGGCTCTACCGGCGCAGCGCTCGGCGCCTGCGCCAGCTTTCTGTATAACTTGCGCTTGGGCCTCGAGGACATTCGCAGTGGCCGACGCCGAGTGGTCATGGTGGGCACCAGCGATGCCCCGATCACACCGGAAATCGTCGAGGGCTTCCGCACCATGGGGGCGTTGGCCGACGACGAAAGCCTCAAGGCGCTCGACGCCTTGGCGCTACTCACCGACAGTGACTATCAGCGCGCGTGCCGTCCCTTTGCACGCAACTGCGGCTTCACCATTGCCGAGTCGACCCAGTTCCTGCTGCTGATGGACGATGCCCTGGCGCTCGAGACCGGCGCCCAAATTCTCGGCGCCGTGCCGGGTGTCTTCGTCAACGCCGATGGCTGGAAGCGCTCGATTTCCGCACCGGGCATCGGCAATTACATCACCCTGGCCAAGGCGGTCAGTCTTGCCAGCGACATGCTCGGCGAGGAGTCGGTACGCCAGCGCAGCTATCTACATGCGCACGGCACCAGCACGCCCAAGAATCGCACCACCGAGTCGCACGTGTTCGACATGGTGGCGCGCGCGCATGGCATCGAGTCGTGGCCGGTGACCGCCGTCAAGGCATTCGTCGGCCATTCACAAGGCGGCGCGGCGGGCGATCAGATGGCCAGTGCACTGGGCACCTTCGCCCACGGTGTAATTCCCGGTATCTTCACCCTCGATGCGGTCGCCGATGACGTCTTCGCCGAGCGCCTGCGCTTCTTCCGCGACCCGATCCCCTTCGAGGCCGATGCGGCTTTCATCAATGCCAAGGGATTCGGCGGCAACAACGCCACCGGCCTGGTCATCTCGCCGGCCGCCACCGAGCGCCTACTGACCCAGCGCCACGGCCAGCGCGCAATCGACGACTGGAAGCATCGTCGCGAGACGACTCTAGCCGCTTCCGAGGCATACCTGGCAACATCCGACAGTGGCCACTTCGAGGTCACCTACCGCTTCGGTGAAGGCGTTCTCGAAGGGCCGGAACTCTCGATGACGCGCGACACGCTGCATATTCCCGGCTTCGATCAGCCCGTCTCGCTGGCGGTCGACAACCCCTACGGCCGACTGTCATAGGCACACCCAGGCGGCGGTACGATTGCCGCCAGCCTTGGGCAACCACTACCCTGTTGGTATCTCGGCACAGGATGCACCCATGAATATCGTGGTCTACCCCGGTACCTTCGACCCTATCACCCATGGTCATTACGACCTGATCGAGCGCGCCGCACGCATGTTCGACAAGGTCGTGGTGGCGGTGGCCGCGAGTCCGCGCAAGCAACCCGCATTGTCGCTGGAAACCCGCGTAGCGCTGATCGAAGAGATCATCGCCGATCTCGACAACGTTACGGTCGTCGGATTCAGCGGATTACTGACGCAGTTGCTGGATCAGCAAGGGGCACGCATCATCCTGCGGGGATTGAGAGCGGTATCCGATTTCGAATATGAGTTACAATTGGCCAATATGAACCGGGCCCAGGCGCCCCATATCGAGAGTCTGTTCCTGACGCCCGCGATAGAAAACTCGTATATTTCTTCCACCATCGTGCGCGAGATCGCGCGTCTCGGGGGAGATGTCTCCAAGCTCGTGCACCCTTGCGTAGTCGACGCACTGAGCCGGCATTTCGCCCCAGACCCCTCGTCGCCCGAAACGCAGTAGAGGACACTTCACATGGCCCTGATGATCACCGATGAGTGCATCAACTGCGATGTCTGCGAACCCGAGTGCCCCAATGGCGCCATTTCCGCGGGTGAGGAGATTTACGTCATCGACCCCAACCTGTGCACCGAGTGCGTCGGTCATTTCGACGAGCCCCAGTGCCAGCAGGTATGCCCGGTCGACTGCATTCCTCTCGATCCCGAGCGCAGCGAAACTCACGACCAGCTCATGCACAAGTATCGGTTGATTACCGCCGCCTGAGCGCGGCCATTCACGATACAAAGCGTCGACGGCCCGCGAGGGCAGTCTCCGCACCCCTCCGTTCTTGTCATGTCTCGCGGGCGGCTCGCCAGGCGTAAACGTCCAACGCAAACGATGGAATCTCGTGTCCACTTCACGCTCCCCGACACGCATCTGGCCGCTTGCCTGGCCGATCATTCTTTCCAATATCACCGTGCCATTGCTGGGACTGGTGGATACCGCCGTGGTGGGGCACCTGCCGGATTCGCGCTACATGGCCGCCGTGACCCTTGGCGCGACACTGTTCAGCTTTCTCTACTGGGGATTCGGCTTCCTGCGCATGGGCACCACCGGCCTCACCTCCCAGGCCATGGGACGCGAGGACGACAGCGACATACGCAACCTGCTGGGGCAATCGTTGTTGCTGGCGCTGGGCATCGGCGTGATGTTGATCCTGCTCGCCGAACCGCTCATCAGCTTTGGCCTCTACCTGCTCGACGGCAGCGAGGCCGCCATGTCACTGGCGGCGAGCTATGCCCATATTCGCATCCTCTCGGCCCCGGCGGTGATGGCCAATTACGCGATTTTAGGCTGGTTCCTCGGCCAGCAGAATTCGCGTGTCACGCTGGCGATCATGGTTCTGACCAATAGCGTCAACATCGTGCTCGACCTGCTGTTCGTGGTCGGCCTGGGCATGACCAGCGACGGCGTCGCCTGGGCCACGGTGATCGCCGATTATACGGCGTTGGCCGCCGGCCTGTGGCTGGTGGCACGTCAATTGAAGCTGCTTAAGGGGCGCTTCCTGCGCCAGCGACTGCTGCGCCTTGCCGCCTACTCAGAGCTGTTCCAGGTCAACCGGCACCTGTTCGTGCGCACGCTGGGGCTGCTGTTCGCCATGGCCTTCTTCACCGCCCAAGGCGCCAGTCAGGGCGATACGGTACTCGCCGCCAACGCCGTGCTGATGCAGTTCATCATGATCACGTCCTACGCGTTGGACGGCTTCGCTCACGCCGCCGAGGCCTTGACCGGCCGCGCCGTGGGGCGTCGTGACTGGTCGCTGTTCGGGGCCTCGGTGCGCGCCGCGGCGCGCTTCTCACTGATGACCGCCGGCGTCGCCATGGCGGCGTTTTTCTTCGGCGGCGACTACCTGATCGCCCTGCTCACCGACCTCCCGGACGTGCGCGCCACGGCGGGCGAGTATCTGCCCTGGATGATCGTCATGCCGGCCATCGCGGTGTGGAGCTACCTTCTCGATGGCGTCTTCATCGGTGCCACCGCGACCCGCGAAATGCGCGATACCATCCTGCTGGCACTCGCCGTCTACCTGCCGGTGTGGTGGTTCACGCAACCGCTGGGCAATCATGGCCTGTGGCTCGCCTTCACGGCCTTCACCCTGGTGCGCTCGGCAAGTCTCGCCGCCGTCTATCTGCACTACCGGCGCACGCGTTGGACTGTACCTCAGGACTCTTACCACGCGGACAATCACGCATGAAACGTGGTACACATTTGCCAGTCACGTCTCAATCAATGGAGCCCGCATGACCGACGACCTCCCCCGCCAGCACGAACTCACCATGACGGTGTTGATGACGCCCGACATGGCCAACTTCAGCGGCAAGGTACATGGCGGCGCGATTCTCAAGAAGCTCGACGAAGTCGCCTATGCCTGCGCGAGCCGTTATTCCGGTTCCTATGTCGTCACGCTGTCGGTGGACCAGGTACGGTTCAAACAACCAATTCTCGTGGGTGAGCTGGTCACCTTTCTGGCGTCGGTCAACTATGTGGGGCGCTCATCGATGGAGATCGGCATCAAGATCATCGCCGAGTCGATCCAGGACCGCGTCATCCGCCACACCAACAGCTGCTATCTGACCATGGTCGCGATGGACAGCGATGGTAACCCCAACCCCGTGCCACAACTGCAGCTCGACACGCCCTTGCAGAAGCTGCGCTACGAGAAAGCCAAGTTACGCAAGCAAATGCGCAAGCAAGAGGAGCAGGAGGAACAGCGTGCCCAGGCGCATCTCAACGAGACCCGCGAGGCGCCCTGACGCGACGCCGTGAAACTGATAGCGTGACAACGTGCAGGACGCCCGCCGCCGCCTTGGCGCGGCGCCGCCGACGGAGAACTTGATGAGCGCACCTTCCGCCTCCCACTCGCACCGACGCGAGCGCCTTTATCTCGTCTGGGACATCGCCATCGTGGTGCTGGTCTCGGCGAACCTGTTGCTGCTGCTCGTCGATAGCCTGTTTCTCTTGCCGCCGCTGAATGCCGGGCTCGAAGCGCTGGCGCCGAGCCTCCACCAGGCTTATGACAGCGCCATTCACCAGCGTTTCATGACGATCGACCTGGTCTTCGTGAGCATCTTCCTGCTCGATGTCCTGGCCGGCTGGGCGATGGCCATCGCCGAGCGCCGCTACGCACGCTGGTTCTTCTATCCCTTCGTACACTGGTATGACGTGCTGGGATGCATTCCGGTCAGCGGCTTCCGCCTCCTGCGTGTACTGCGCCTCATCTCGCTGCTGATTCGATTGCAGCGTCTGGGGGCAATCGACATCCGCCGCTGGCGTCTATATGCCTTCTTCGAGCGCTACTACCGGGTACTCATGGAGGAGCTTTCCGATCGCGTGGCAACGCGCCTGCTGAGCAGCTTGCAGGAGGAAGTCCAGCGCAGTGACGACTTCACCAAACGTCTCACGGAACAGGTGATCCAGCCACGCAAGGCGGCATTGGTCGACGAGATCGCCAGGCGCCTCGAAACCACCGTCGACAAGAGCTATGCCGAGAATCATCAGGAAGTGCATCGCTACGTAGCGACCCTGGTCACTCGCACGCTCGAGGAAAATCAGGAGCTCACCCGGCTGAGACGCCTGCCCATGGGCGAGCATGTGGCACATGCCATGGAACGCAGCCTGAGCGACGTTGCCAGCCGCGTGGTCCACGAGGCCATCGATGGGCTACGCTCGCCGCGTTTCAAGAGCCTCATCGGCGATCTGGCTGGAAGCGGCATCGATGCCTGGCTATACGTCGACCAGCGCACCGACCGCGTCACCGAGCAGGTGTTGATCGAAACGCTGGAAATGCTCAAGGACGAGATCGCCGTACAGCGCTGGCGAGACGAACTCGACCTCCGGTGAATCAGCAGGGTCTCAGGTGAGCCTCAAGATGGTGTACGGCGCCTCGCAGGCGTGGCGCTCGTCACGTTCATCGATGCTGCCCAACGACATGTCGCGATCATTGTCGTAGGCCACGAACAAGCGCTCGCTATCCAGAATCGCCAAGCCTTCCGCCTTGTGTTCGAACTCCAGAGCGCCTCCAGCCATCGTGCGAACCAGCATCGGCGCTTGCCCCGCCGCGAATGCCTCTAGTGACACGACCCAAAGGTAGCCACCGATGCGCTCTTCTTCCTCCTCTTCGACTTCGAAGCTCGTCAATAGAAACAGACGCTGGTGATGTGGGTCGTACTCCAAGCTGGACAGGCCGCAGTCATAGCGCACCTCGGGCTGCTCCCGGGGCGCGAAGCGGTAGAACTCACGTAGCCTGTCGACGAACACCAGATTGCCATGGGCATTGGTGCTGTAGTGCGCCCCCACGACACGACACACATAGTCGAAGTCTTCGTGCGAATAGCCTTGTTCACGCACACCGAAAAGCAGTAGCCCATCACCGCGCTCTCCCGGAATCGCCGCCAGACCTTCTATCTTGTAATACGGATAGCCAATGGCGCCGTCGAGCTTGTTGCGCAGTTCCAGTGAGCCTTCGACGCCGTCACGCGGGTCCGGATCGACCACTTGTACCTGTTCGGGCTCGCCCAGCGGCCAGATCAATAAATGGTTGTAGGCATTGAGCGCATGGCTTTCCATGTCGATGCGATCGAATCCAGTGGTCGCCAATACGTAGCGACCGTCGGCGGTCAACGCGAAGTCCTCGTACTTGACTGCCCGCTTGATGGCATCCGCCGTGAAGTACTCCAGGCCGCGATCATCGGGGCCAGCAGCAGTGATCGGGACAGAGAAGACAGCCGAACGTGTGTCACCGGGAATCGGCTTGTCGCTGGCCAGGATCAGACGCTGGCCATCATAGACGACGGCCGACACTTCGACGTTGACCAGCTTGCCCGCATCGTCGCGTAGCCCGGCGGGGAAGCAATGCAGGGTCCCTTCTTGCAAAATCTCGGCATGCGGCATGGGGCGACCTCCTTGATCGCGTAACTCATGAACGCGTTCAGCGTAACCCGAAATTCGCTCGCGTGGCGACGCATACCGGCGGCTTGCGACACCGGGGGTCAGCAGGCAAGCTAGCCATCTGCGTGGAGTATGACGCTCCCGGCGATAAACACATGAGAACGACATGCTGGAAGGATGGATCTCGCTCGGCCCCGCTGCGCTGTACATGATTTCAATGAGCATCACGCCGGGTCCCAATAACGTCATGCTAACCGCCTCGGGCGCCAATTACGGCTACCGACGCACCCTGCCGCACCTACTGGGTATCGCAGTGGGCTGTTTCGTATTGTTTACGGCCATCGCCCTAGGGTTGGGGGTGCTCTTCGAGCGTTATCCGATGGTACAGAACGCGCTACGCCTGATCGGCAGTGCCTATCTGCTGTATTTGGCCTGGAAAATCGCCACCGCACCTCCGCCTGAGTTCCGCGACGATGCTGCGGCAAAACCGCTGAGTCTCTGGCAAGCGGCGGCGTTTCAGTTCGCCAATCCCAAGGCGTGGGTGATGGGTCTGGCATTGATGGCGGGCTTTCTGCCCGAGGGTGGCCCCGTATGGCTGAATGCCTTACTCCTGGCCGGGCTTGCCGAAATCGTGGCTTTCCCATGCATCTCGCTATGGGCCGGGTTCGGCATGGCCATCCGCCACTGGCTAACCACGCCCCAAGCGTGGCGACGCTTCAACGTCGTCATGGGTGTGCTCACCGCCGCCTGTGTGTTTTTTATCCTCCGCTAGGTGCCGGTTCCTCAGCCACAGGTCAGCTCATCGATCGTATCCTGGTCGTCCAGTTTGACATTGAGACGATCGGCCCGGTAATCCATCGTCACCGCCTGGTTGGGGCCGATGACACGAACTCGCTCGGCATCACTGTCGGTTTCCAACTGTGCCACTGTCGCTTCGTCGGCATGCTGGCCGATGTAGTCTTGCAACGCGTCGGCGCCACAGACGTCGTCTTGCGACATCGGCGGCGGTGAGGGCGCCTCGTCCGGCGTCGGACCGCCGGTACATCCCGCCAGTAGCAGCGCCATCATTGCCCCGCCCAGAATGCATTTGCTCATGTCGTTTCCTCTTCGTTCGGCTGACTCGCGGTACAGCGTATCCAAGCAGCGCGCTAGAGGCCAGGCGCATTCCCTCTCGCTGCGCGAGCCGAGAATGCTAGACTCAAGGCTGGAACGTCACGTCGCCCGTCATTTCCAAGGAGCCAGGAATCATGCAAGGAATCTTCAAGTATTTCTCCACCGCCGTGTTCGGCCTGGCCGCCGGGCTGGCGTTGTCATTGACGCCGGCGTTCGCCGACGAGCCAGTGCGCGTCTCGTCGAAGATCGATACCGAGGGCTCCTTGCTCGGCAATATGATCGTCAAGCGTTTGGAGCATGCCGACATTCCCGTCGAGGACGAACTGCAGCTAGGTCCGACCAACATCGTGCGCAGTGCCTTGCTCGAAGATGAGATCGACCTGTATCCCGAATACACCGGCAACGGGGCGTTTTTCACGCAAACCACCGATGATGCCGCATGGAAACGCGCAGGCGAGGGTTACGAGAAGATTCGCGCCTACGACAAGGAAAACAACGACCTGGTATGGCTCGCCCCGGCGCCAGCCAACAATACCTGGGCCATTGCGCTGCGCCGTGACGTCGCCGACGAGAACGATCTCTCCACCATGGAGGATTTCGCCGCCTGGATACGCGATGGCGGTGAGATCAAGCTGGCCGGCTCCGCCGAATTCGTGGAAAGCGATGCCGCTTTGCCCAGCTTCCAGCGTGCCTACGATTTCAAGCTCGACCAGGACCAGTTGCTAGTCCTCTCCGGCGGCAACACGGCGGCGACCATTCGCGCCGCCGCCGAGAACACCAGCGGCACCAATGCCGCCATGGTCTATGCCACCGACGGCGCCATCCCCGCTGCCGATCTCAAGGTCATGGACGACACTCAAGGCGTACAGATGGTCTACGAGCCGGCGCCGGTGATCCGCCAAGCCACGCTCGATGCCTACCCGCAAATTCCCGAACTGCTCGAGCCCGTTTTCGAAGGGCTCGACCGAGAAACCTTACAGTCGCTCAACCGTCGCATTCAGGTCGATGGTGAACCAGCCGGCGATGTCGCCGAGGATTACCTGGAATCACAAGACCTGCTCGACTGACGGCTGCCGATGTCTGTTTCTCACGTTCCCCCGAGCGACGCGGCCAGCGCTCGCCTGGTGGCCAATCGCGTCCTGGCCACGCTGCTAGGTGCGGGGCTCCTGGCGGCTTGGCTATTGCCCTTCGCCACGATGTCGCCCAACCGCTTGGCCTCCGGGCAAACCGTCGGCCTGAGCGAGGCGTTATCAGCCTGGCAAGTGATCGCTCTTCTAGCCCTGAGCGCGGTGCTGGCCGTAGCAGCGCTGCGACGCCCGCTACCGCGCGAGATCGCCCATGGTGTGGTCTTGCTGGCCAGCCTGGGGCTGCTGATGATCACGCTGTATAGCCTGGGCGACTACGCGCAACGCACGCTGGTCGAAAAATCGCCGTCGGCGCGCGTCTCGCAAGGGTCAGCCTTCTGGGTGCTGGTCTTCTGCTGCGCCCTGGCGGCCATCGATGCTTTTCAGCGCGCCTCCAGCGGCTGGCTACTGCGTCTGGGTTACATGCTGATCGCGGGGGGAAGCGTGGCGATATTGTTCGCCAGCGGTCATTTCAGCGATCTATCGATCATGCGGGAATACGCCAACATTCGCGACAACTTCAGTGATCAGTTCATCACGCACTTGGTGCTGGTGGGCTCCGCGCTGGGGCCGGCGTTACTCATCGGCGTTCCACTGGGCCTGCTGGCCCATCGCCGCGCACGCTTGCAGGGGACGCTGTTCAGCGTGCTCAATTTCTTCCAGACGATTCCCTCGATTGCCCTGTTCGCCCTGCTCGTCGCGCCGCTTTCGGCACTCGGCAACGCCTTCCCATTGCTCGGCGAATGGGGCGTCAAGGGCATCGGCGCCGCGCCGGCCATCATCGCGCTGGTGATGTACGCGCTGCTACCCGTGGTACGCAATACCTACGCCGGGCTCAAGGGCGTCCCGCCTGCCACCGTGGAGGCCGCACGCGGCATGGGCATGACCGCGCGCCAGGTGCTGTGGCGCGTGGAGATCCCTTTAGCGTTGCCGGTCATGCTTTCGGGGCTGCGCATCGTCACTGTGCAGGCCATCGGCCTGACGGTGGTGGCGGCGCTGATCGGTGCCGGGGGCCTGGGCGCCTTTATCTTCCAAGGCCTTGGCCAATATGCCATCGACCTGGTCCTGCTCGGCGCGATCCCGACCATCGTGCTGGCGGTGATCGCCGATTTCACGCTGCAGATGCTGGTCGTGCTGAGCAAGCCGGCCGGCACCCGCCGATAGGTAACACCGATGATCGAACTTCAGGGATTGACCAAGCGGTATGGCGAGACACGCGTCGTCGACGACATCTCGCTGACCGTGGAACAGGGCGAGTTCTGTGTACTCATTGGCCCATCGGGATGCGGCAAGTCGACCACGCTGAAGATGATCAATCGCCTGATCGCGCACAGCGAGGGGAAAATCCTGGTGGGCGGCGAAGATATCACCACCCTGCCGCCGGAACGCCTGCGTCGCCGCATCGGCTATGCCATCCAGTCGATCGGACTGTTCCCGCATTGGCGCGTCGCGGACAACATCGCCACCGTGCCCAAGCTACTCAAGTGGCCATCGTCACGCATTGCTGCGCGCGTCGAAGAATTGCTGGCACTTTTTCAGCTCGACGATGACGGGCTTCACGACAAGTATCCGCATCAACTCTCGGGCGGTCAGGCGCAGCGTGTCGGCGTGGCCCGCGCGCTGGCCGCGGACCCCGACGTGCTGCTGATGGATGAACCCTTCGGTGCCGTCGACCCTCTGACGCGCGATACCTTGCAAGCCGAGCTGGCACGCGTGCACCGCCAAACCGGGAAGACCATCGTCTTCGTCACCCATGACATGGACGAAGCCTTGCGCTTGGCCTCCCGCGTGGCACTGCTCAATGCCGGCCAGTTGGTGCAGTACGATCGTCCGGCAGAGCTGCTGGTCGCACCCGCCAACGATTTCGTGCGGGACTTCATCGGGCGCGCCGACTTAGGCCTCAAGCTGCTCTCGCGGCGCCAGGTCGAGGAATATTGTCGGCCCGCCCAGCGCACGCGCAACAACGCCATCGCCAGCGCGCCCATCACCTGGCAGGTGGACGCCAACGACCGTCCCATGGCACTGCTGGGCGGCCGTCTGGGCGAGTCCCAAGCGGCCCGTACGGTGGTCAATCCGGAGTGGACCGCCACGCCGGAGATGTCGATGAAGGAGGCCCTGTCACGCATGGTGTGGTTTCGCGTGACGGCCTTGCCGGTGCTCGATGCCGAGGGGCGCCTGTTGGGCGAAGTGACGATGTCGGGCGTCATGGGGCATCGTCCATGAGCGTCAGCGCACTATCCCGTCCCGTCTCCTCGCGCCTTGTCCTGCTGATCTCCCTCAGCGTCTTGCTGATCGCGCTGGTGGTGGGTATGGAGCAGTTGGCGCCACTGTTTCGGGCGTTGTTTCCCGATCAAGATCCGGCGATGTATCAGCGCGAGAGCTTTCTCAATCTGACGCTCGCCCATCTCGCCCTGGTGCTGGTGTCGTCGCTCATCTCGGTGAGTGTCGGCGTTGCAGCGGGGCTTTTTGTCACGCGGCCGGCGGGGCGCGAGTTCGAGCCCTTGGTCTCGACGCTGGCCGCCATCGGCCAGACCTTCCCCCCGGCAGCAGTGCTGGCCATCGTCGTGCCCGTCGCCGGTTTCGGCTTCGTTCCCACCTTGGTGGCGCTGGTGCTCTACGGCCTCTTGCCGGTGGTGCAAAACACCGTCGCTGGGTTGGGCACGGTGCCCGCACAAACGCTCGAGGCCGCACGCGGCAACGGCATGAACGCCTGGCAGATCCTGTGGCGCATCGAACTGCCCCTGGCGATGCGGGTCATCATCGCCGGCGTGCGCGTCTCGGTGATTATCAACATCGGCACAGCGACGATCGGCTCCACGGTCGGTGCCAAGACACTGGGCACGCCTATCATCGCCGGCTTGGTGGGCAACAATCTGCCTTACGTGATTCAAGGTGCGGTACTGGTGGGGCTTCTGGCTATCGTCACCGACTTGGCGTTCGAACGCTTGGAGCAACGCTTTTCATTCGGTGAGAGTGGCAAGGCGTCGTAACGAAGGTCACGCCTCGTCGGGCATTCTTGCTAACGGAAGGGAAAACAGCTTGGCATGCGTCATCAGGGAAGGGCGGGCAAGCCTGATAACAGCATAGATGAACCGCCGCCCCTGCGGGACGGCGGGAGCAAGCGTCAATCGGCAGCTTCTTGAACTTCTTCACCGCCTTGCTCGATATCTTCACCTGCGCCTTCAAACGTGTTGCAGCCACTGATGGCACCAGCGGTGAACATCAGCAACAAGGAAAAAGCCAGCATCCGTTTCATAGTCGTGTCTCCTTCACGGTATCAAGCGGGAACGTTCCCGCGGGTCCAAACCCATTTCTTGGGTAATCTTATCCGCCATACCGGCGGAACGACCACAAAGTAGCAAAGCTGGCGGCGCTATGCATCCTTTCCAGGATTCAGTTGGTTGCGGCATCCTGCATCGCTTCACCGCCACGTTCGATGTCCTCGCCCGCACCATGGATGGTGTTACAACCACTCAGCACCGCCAACAGCAGAAGACCCAAGACCGCAATCGATGTACGCTTCATGCGTTTTCTCCGGCAAACACCGCTCACTTAGCGGAAGGCACGGCCCTATGCCGTGTAACCTAACGTTAGCATAGCCAAGCCACTTTACGACGATTTTCAGGAGCGCCGCGCATGACCGATTTCACCCTGCATCCACGCTTGGCGGCCGACTCGCATTACGTCGCCGATCTGCCCCTTTGCCAGGTGCGCCTGAACGACGACGCGCGTTATTCTTGGCTGGTGCTGATCCCCCGTCGTGACGATATCCGCGAAGTCTACGAACTCTCCGCCGACGATCAGGCCACGATGTGGCAGGAAGCCACCGAGGTGGGGCGCCGCTTGATGGCGCACCATGCAGGCGACAAGCTCAACCTGGCCACACTCGGCAATCAGGTCGCGCAGTTGCACCTGCATGTCATCGTCCGCCACCAGAGCGACGCGGCCTGGCCGGGGCCGGTGTGGGGACAAGGCACGCCGCAGCCGTATGACGCCGCAAAGCTGGATACCCACCTGACGACCCTGCGCGACCTGTTGAGGTCATACGCGTGATACGCGCGTAGGCGCACAAGGCAGTTTTCGTACAAAGGCTAGGGCAGCTCGCCAAGCCGCTCTTGAACATCGATCAACAGCGTATCGAACACATAGGGCGGGACTGGCTGGCCGCCACGCTGCCCCGACAGCGTGATGCGCGTGCCCTGCTCGGTCGCCTCGAGCCGGTAGCGCACCTCAAGCGTGGGGCGCGCAGCCAGCACGGCCTCGACATCGCCCAGGTCGACATCGGCGCGACGAATCACGAAACCGCGTGCCGTGAGCATCGCCACCCCCGCTTCCAGCGCGGTCGAGGGCTCGGCCGCCACGACCAAGGCCCGGGTCTGCGGCGGCGCCGATGTGGTCGCGCACCCGGCCACGCTCAATACCACGAACGATGCCACGAGCAATACGCCCAGCAGTCGCCTCATGATGAGCTCCCCTCGCGCATGCGTGCGTCGATATCATCGTGTAGAGCGGCGCAGAACGCCGCGCTGTTGTCCGGACGCGCATCGATCAGATAACCGTTAGCATCGACCACGCGCGAATCGCGTGTCACCCGCACGACGCCTTCGGCTGCCACTACCGAGATCCGTTGCAGGCGCACCGGATCACCGCCGAAGCGCTGGGAGTACCCCAGCGAATAGCCATGGCGACTGCCCATGCCATAGTATCCCCAGAAACCGCTGCGCCCCCAGGGCGGTCGATCCACGGCTCCTAGCCCCGGTTGCGCCTTGGCCCGCTCGGCACTCACCAAGCCCAGCGCAACCTCGGTCTGTTCGATACGATATCCCTGTGTCTCCAGCGCATCGGCCGTGGCCCTCACCCGTGCCTCGGCGTCGCCCTGGGCCGACCACTGGCACGCGTCAGGCAACGGCGAGGCCACATCGCGACCCAGCGGGTCATAGGAGGCCAGGCTTTGGCAGCCTCCGAGCCCCAATATCGCCGCCACCAGCAAAAGAGGTTTCATCATCGCGTTCTCGCCTCACCGTTACCGCCCGCACGGGCATCTCGTTGAGAGCGTAGTTGAGCACTACGGTTCCGTCAGCGTGGCATGCTGGGCGACTCCCGCCTGAAGCCTGCATGCGTTAGGCTGGCGATTCGACCACGACGCCCTCGGGTTTGGATCATGCATAGAGGTTCGCTCATGAAGATCATCATCGCCCCGGATAGCTACAAGGATGCCCTTTCGGCCCGCGAGGCCGCCGGTGCCATCGCCACGGGCTGCGCCCGCGTCCTTCCCCAAGCACAGCTAGTCCAATGCCCCATGGGCGACGGTGGCGAAGGCACCCTGGATGCCTTGCTGGCCGCCACGGGAGCCGAACGCCGTGTCACCGAGGTCCACGACGCTCTGGGGCGCCCCATCAACGCCAGTTGGGGATGGCACGCCGCGAGTGCCACGGCCTATGTCGAGCTCGCCGAGGCCAGCGGCTTGCAAGCGCTCACCGACGCCGAGCGCACCGCGCTGCATAGTACCACCCTGGGCGTCGGCGAATTGATACGCGATGCGCTCAATGCCGGGGCCGAGCATTTGATCCTCACCCTGGGCGGCAGCGCCACCAACGATGCCGGCGCGGGGATGCTCGCGGCGCTGGGTGCGCGACTTCTCGATGCCGAGGGCCAACCACTGCCGCCCGGCGGCGCGGCACTGGCCCGGCTGACCGAACTCGACCTGAGCGACCTGGACCCGCGCCTGGCGGCGCTCACGGTGGATACTGCCGTGGATGTCGACAACCCCTTGCTCGGCGAGCGCGGGGCCAGCGCGATCTTCGGACCGCAGAAAGGCGCCACACCGACGGATGTTACCCTGCTCGACGCGGCCCTGGCACATTTCGCCGACCACGTCGCCAGCGCGCTCGGCAAGGATCACCGCGCGCTACCGGGCGCCGGCGCGGCTGGCGGCATGGGCTTCGCCGCGGCCGCTTTTCTAGGGGCACGACTGCAGCCCGGCATCGACCTGGTCATGGATCAGGTCGACTTCGACCGTCTGCTGGAAGACGCCGACCTGGTGCTCACCGGCGAAGGCCAGCTCGATGGCCAGAGCCTTGCCGGCAAGACACCAGTGGGCATCGCCCGGCGCGCCCGACGACACGGCGTGCCCACGCTCGCACTCGCCGGGCGCCTCGGCGATGGCTGGCAGGCCGTTCACGACGAGGGCATCGCGGCCGCCTTCGCGTTAGCCGATGGCCCCCTGGCCCTGCCGGAAGCCCTAGGACGCACCTCAGAGCTGCTCGCCGACCGTGCTGAGAGCCTCCTGCGTGTGTGGCAGCTTGCCGGTCGGCAGACACCGCGCTAGTCCTCGTCTAAGAAGTGCCTAATCGCCGGGCGCAGACACAATGACGCACCCTCAACCCTTGAAAAAACACTGCGTCATGGGCATTTCATATGGAGACGCTATATCGTCGATGGGAAAGATTCGTTACCCAATCCTCAGATGACACTCTAGACTGGGTCCATTGACGATTTTGATTACCGACAACGTTCGTCCATTGCTTTACGAGGGAGTGCTTTCATGTCCGACATCAATTCCATCGGGTTACATACCAGCAGCGCCAACCAACTGGCCGAGAAGCTCAACGAGCTACTGGCCAACTACCAGATTTTCTACATGAACGCGCGCGGCTACCACTGGAACGTGAAAGGCCCGCATTTCTTCGAACTGCATACCAAATTCGAAGAAGTCTATACCGACCTGCTCGCCAAGGTGGATGAAGTCGCCGAGCGCATTCTTACGCTGGGGCACGAGCCGCTGCATGCCTACAGCGATTACGCCAAGATCTCGCGTATTCAGGAAGACACCCACGTGCACGAGGGCACCGAATGCGTGCGTGGCCTGGTGCAGGGTTATCAGGCACTGCTTGAGTTGCAGCGCGAGCTCAACTCCATGGCTGCCGATGCCGACGACGAAGGCACCGCCTCGCAGATGAGCGATTACATCCGCGAGCAGGAAAAGACCGTGTGGATGCTCAGCGCCTACCTGGGCTGAGTCCCGCCAAGTAGCCCCGTCCGATCATACCGCCCGGCCTTGTGCCGGGCGGTTTCGTTAGGGCTCCCCGCGCGCCTCGTCACCGGAAGAGGTCTCCTCGGTGTCGGGGTCGTCATCCGCCATGTCGTCCAGTTCCTCAGCGTCCACCTGATCGGTCAGATGCGTCGGCAGGTCGCGTTTCATGCGCACGCCCAGACGCTTGAGCATCAGCGCCTGGCTGACCAGGCTCCCCTGCCCCGTTGACAGGCGCCCCATCGCCTGGCGATAGCTTCCGTCGGCGCGTTCCAGATGACGGCCGACGTCCTCGAGGCTATCTACGAAGCCACGAAACTTGTCGAGCAACTTGCCCGCCCGTGCGGCGATGACGCGAGCGTTATCGTTCTGGCGCTCCAGTGTCCAGAGGCTGGCCACGGTTCTCAGGCTCGCCAGCAGCGTGGTCGGCGTGACCACCACGATGTCTCGAGAGAAGGCGTCCTGAAAGAGCGTTTCGTCATGCTGGAAGGCGACCGCGAACGCCGGCTCGACGGGCATGAACAGGAACACGAAATCCGGTGAGTTGAGCCCCGGCAAATGCGGATAGTCACGCCCGGAGAGCGCGTCGATATGCGCGCGCACCGCCTGAACATGCGCCTTCAATGCCTGCGCGCGCGTAGCGTCGTCCTCGGCGTTGACGTAGCGCACATAGGCGTTGAGCGAGACCTTGGCGTCGACGATCAGGTGGCGATTGTCGGGCAGGTAGATGACCGCGTCGGGGCGCTGACGTCCCGACTCGCCTTCCACCGAAACCTCGCGCTTGTACTCGATGTCGCGGCGCAGTCCCGAGCGTTCGAGCACCGATTCGAGTATTACCTCGCCCCAATCGCCCTGCATCTTCTTGTCGCCCTTGAGCGCCCGCGTCAGGTTGGCGGCTTCTTCCGTGATCTGGCGGTTCAGCGTGGCCAGATGCTCGATCTGCGTCTTGAGGGTCGAGCGCTCACGCAGCGATTGGCCGTGAATTTCCTCCAGGCGCGCCCGGAAGTCGCCGACCTGCTCGCGAAATGGCGCCAGCATGGCCTCGAGATTCTCGCGGCTCTGGGTATTGAACGTTTGCTGTCGTTCCTCGAAGATCCGCCCCGCCAACGCCTCGAAGTCCTGGGTGAGACGTGTCCGCGCCTCTTCGAGCAGGGCGAGCTTCTCGGCATGATGGGAGCGCTCCTGTTCGAGCTGCGTTTCCAGGCGACCGTGGCGTTCACGAAGCGCCGCAAGCTGCTCCTGACGATCGTCGAGATCGTGCTCGCGCTGCCCCAGCAGGCGCCGGGTCTCGAGGCTTTGTTCGCGCACGGCGTCCAGTTGGGCGTCACTTTGGGCCAGCTCGCGCTCCAGCCGGGCACGTGTCTCCTCGACCTCGGCATAGTGACGCTGTTCGCGCTCGACATCGTGCTCGGCTGCCTCACGACGCGTGCGTTCACGCCGCCACGCCATGCCAAGCATCAACGTGGCAAGCGCCAGGACGGCCGCAAGGGCGAGAAGATAAGCGGCGGGGATCGTGCTGGACATGGGCGTGATACCGGCGATTGAGAAACTTTCGATTAAAACGTTCGGGGATAAAGTCTCGATTAAACACTCCGCGCGCGTCACCTTCCCCCACTCGGCGACGCGACGCAAGCGACCCGGGGCTTGAAGTCCCGCGTCGATGGCCCAAACTCAATTAGTGAGGCCGCCTGATACCGGACTAGGATCGCCCGGTGGTGGCTGCTGTCATCCATGAAGCATCACGACCAGGAGGTCACGATGAGTCAAGCACAGTCAGGTAAACGTGTCGCTATCCTCGCCACCGATGGGTTCGAGGAATCCGAGCTTTCCGCGCCGCGTGCCGCCTTGAAAAGTCAGGGCGTCGAGGTGCAGGTGGTTACCCCCGAAGGCAAAGGTATCCGTGCTTGGGCCGAAACCGACTGGGGCGACATCTACGAGGCCGACAAAGCCTTGAGCGATGTCGACGTCACCGATTATCACGCGCTGGTACTGCCCGGCGGGCTCTTCAATCCCGACGAACTCCGTCTCAACGAAAAAGCGCTCGCCTTTGTGCGTGGCTTCTTCGAGGCGGGCAAGCCAGTGGCTGCGATCTGCCATGCGCCGTGGATCCTGATCAACGCCGGTGTCGTCGACGGGCGCAAGATGACCTCGGTCGCCTCCGTGGGGCAAGATCTCAAGAACGCTGGCGCTCAATGGGTCGATGAGCCTGTCGTCGTCGATAATGGCCTGGTCACCAGTCGCACACCCAAGGACATGGACGCCTTCAACGCCAAACTGATCGAGGAGCTGGCCGAAGGTCGCCACAGCGGACAACACGCCTGATGGCGCCCCACCGACCACAATCGACGTCCGCCTCTCAGGAGGCGGACGTTTTGCGTACCGCCGAGGGCGAGGGCCCACGAAGCGGCATTCGAATGCCTTCACGACGCCTGCATTTCGCCGTCAAAAGCCTGTTACGAATCTTCGCGCGGCCGATGAAATCGGATAGCGGTCGCGGCGGACCGGTCGTCCATCCCTACCGTGGTTACGGCACGCATCGCGAGGTGTTCCTGATGGGACGGGTCTTCCGTCAGGTGGGCCTGGCGCGCGTCATCCCCAGGCGCGGGGCGCTTCGCGACGCTGCGGACGTGACCCGGCGACTCGCGCGGCGTGGCTTTGCCGATGCTGAGGTACACATTCGCCTAGGCGACAACAGCGCCACCGTCACCACTGATCACGACGGCTATTTCGATGTCCGTCTGCCACTGGAGTGCCCACTCGACGAACACGTTTCCTGGCATCGCGCCGAGCTCGAGGTCATTACGGCCGACCGCGACAACGTCCTCTCGCGCGCCGATGTCTATATTCCGCCACCGCATACCGACCTGATGGTGATCAGCGACATCGACGACACGGTGATGTACACCGGCGTCACCGACAAGCTGCGCATGCTGTATCGCCTGTTCGTCGAGAAGGCGCATCGACGCACTGCCTTTCCCGGCGTCGCCGAGCTTTACCAGGCCTTGCATGCGGGAACGGCGGGCGACTCACGGCGGCCGATCCTGTATGTCTCACGCGGTCCGTGGAGCATCTACGAGGTACTCGAGGCGTTCTTTCAGCTCAACCACATTCCCGTCGGGCCGATCCTGTTCCTGCGCGAATGGGGTATTTCCTGGCGTCATCCCTGGCCGCGCCGTGCCGAGGATCACAAGTACGACTTGATCACGCAGATGCTCACGCTGTTCGACACGCTACCCTGTGTGTTGATCGGGGACAGCGGCCAACACGATCCCGAAATCTACACGCGTATCGTCAAGGAAAACCCGGATCGCGTGAAGACGATCTACATTCGTCGCGTCGACCGCAAGCCCGACCGCGAAGCGGCCATCGCCCGGCTGCGCGAGGAGATCGAACATACCGACTGCGAACTTCTACTGAGCGATGACAGCGCCGCCATGGCCGCGCATGCGCGCGACCGAGGCTATATCTCCGAGACGGGGCTGGAAGCAGTACGTCAGGCGTCGCGCTGATTCACGCCGCTCGCGCCGTGGCCAGGTCTTCGATCACGGCGCGCAGCACTTGCCAGAACTCGCCCACGGAGTCGAGTTCGACGCGCTCTGCGGGCGAGTGGGCACCGCGGATCAAGGGGCCGAAGGAAATCATCTCCAGGTGCGGATACTTGCCCCCGAGAATGCCGCATTCCAACCCGGCGTGGATAACTTTCACGTCCGGGTCGACCCCCGTCTGTTCGAGGTGCAGACGACGAAAACGTGCCAGCAGCGTGCTTTCGGGATCCGGCGTCCAGCCGGGGTAGGCATTCTCGACCCGTGTCTCGGCACCGATCAGCGAGAACAATGCCCGGAAGCGGTCGGCGAGATCCCGTGTGGCGCTATCGCGCAACGATCGTACCAGGGCGCATAGATGAAAGCGTCCGGCCTCGAGCTTGACCACACCCAGGTTGTTGGAGGTTTCCACCACGCCCGGCACTTCAACGCTCATACGCTCGACGCCGCATGGTGCCACATGCAGGGCCGCGATCAGCAGGCGGCTGGCGGCCTCGGTGAGTGGCGCATCGGTCTCGGCAGACTCGAGGGTGAGTTGCACGTCTTCGTCGACCCCCGCCAGTTCGCTGGCAAGTTCGGCCTCCAGTTCGGCCAGCCGCTGCGTGACCGCGTCCTCTTCGTCGGCGGGCAGCGCGATGCTGGCGAAGGCCTCTCGCGGCAGCGCATTGCGCAGCGTACCACCATGATAGGCGACGAGGCAGGCGCCGAACGGTTCCAGGGCACGCAGCACCCGCACCAACAAGCGATTGGCGTTGCCTCGCCCCTTGTGGATATCGATGCCCGAATGGCCGCCCACCAGCCCGGTCAGGGCAACACGGCGCACGATTTCGTCCTCGCCGAGATCCCGCGTGGGCAGCCGCGCGCCGACGACTACATCGGCTCCGCCGGCGCAGCCGATGTAGACCTGGCCACGATCCTCGGAGTCGAGGTTGAGCAAGTAGCGCCCCTGCAGCCAGCCCTCGTCGAGTTCCAGCGCGCCACGCATGGAGGCTTCTTCCTCCAGCGTAAACAACGCCTCGAGTGGACCGTGGCGCAGGGTGTCGTCCTCGAGAATCGCCAACGCGGCGGCCACACCCATACCGTTATCGGCGCCCAGAGTGGTCTCGCGAGCATGCAGCCAGCCGTCTTCGACGTACGTGTCGAGCGCATCACGGGTAAAATCGTGAGGGTGATCGGCATTGGCCTGGGCGACCATATCCAGGTGCCCCTGCAGGATGACACCGGGAAGCTCCTCGCACCCCGGCGAGGCCGGCTTACGAATCTTGAGGTTACCGGCGGCGTCGCGTTCATGTGCCAACCCGCGTTCGTCGGCCCAGGCGGTGAGCGTCTCGACCAGGCGCTGTTCATGACCGGAGGGGCGCGGCGTATTGCACAACGTGCGGAAATGGCGCCACAGCGGTTCGGGAGAGAGTTGCAGAAGGTGATCGTTCATGGGGAATCGTTCCTGTTGGGAGCCGCCGACATCGCGCGCCACGTCTCCCGGTAACGACAAACGATCAAGGAATGGCGACGCAGCACGTGTCGAGCATCATGACACCTTACGCGCTGCATCGCGCAACGCAAGTCCACCGACGGCGACAGTCATGGCGTCGGCCTCAGGCGACAACTCAAGAGACCCGCCAGGCGGCGCCAGTGGGCGATTCGGGCTTGGCGTCCCATCGCGCGCGTCGCCTCGTCATCACGCCCCTGGAACAATGTCGCGGCCCAATCGTGCAATGCTCTTGTGTCCTCGCCCGGCGTCTCGTCGGCGGTTTCCTGCGGCTGACGACGCCACCAGGCCAGCCAGGCCCGACACAGCCAGGGCCGCACGAGCGCCAACTCACCGCCACCCTGCGCGAAGCGCTCCAGGCGTGCGCATAGCTCGGCATTCACCTCGGGCGCCGTTCCCTCGTGCAGCAGCGCCGTGACGACATCGGTTTCCAAATGCGCCAACTCGAAGGCAAGCAGGCTCGGCAGCAGATGCTGGAAGTCATCCGACCAGGTCGCCAGTGACGCACCCGCCGGGGACGTCAGCGACTGCCCCATCATCAAGGCATGCTCACCGCTCGCCGCTTCGCGGGTCAGCCCCAAGCGCAGCGAGATGAACCCCAAACGCCGCCAGAAGGCGATCAGCATCGCCTCGGCGCCGAAACTCACGCCCAGGTGCGCGACGTCATGCGTGCGGGCCGCAGTGGCCACGGCTTCGACCAGTGCCCGCCCCACACCGCACCGCCGCGCAGCGGGATGCACGGCAATGCGCATGATGCGCCACCAGCGCGATGTCAGCGCCGTCTGCCAGCCACCGTGCGTAGCCAACGACTGCGCCAGCAGATGACCGCGCGGGCGGCGCTCGCCGAGCACGACACGCTCGGCGAGATCGGCGGGAAAACCGCCCTCCGCCTGCACCTGGCATACCCCGAGGCAGGTATCGCCGGCATAGGCCACCGCGAGTCGCACATCGGGGCCGTCGAGCAGTTGGCGCAAATCGCCAGGCGTGGTGCGGTAATGAGCCTGCACCAGCAGACCGAACAACGTCTTGAGAGCGTGCTCGTCATGAGCCAGTGCCTCGCGGTCGAGCCAGCGAATGCGCAGTGGCGCGGCGGCCAGCGCCGCTTCGACCTCGCCATCGTCGGCCGGCGCGGCATCGAGCAACAGCATATCGCGGGTAAGACGTTCGAGGGGATCACCGTCGGCCCAGCGCACCGGCTCGCGCAGGTGGATCTCGCGCCAGTCGGGCGTGCGGCGGGAAAGGCGGGCGTAAAAACGAACCTGGAAGCCACGTCCGGTGCCTTCGTAACCATGCACGGTGGTGGCAAAAGCGAGACGCGGGAAGGCGTCCAGCCAACGTGCCAACAGTGGCGTGGGAATGGCCGCTGCTTCGTCGACGAACATCGTCGGCGGCGCGTGACGATCCACGCCCGACTCGCTCAGCGCTGCCGTTACGGCATCCGGGGCGAGAAAACGAACCTCGCACCGCCTCGCCTCAAGCGTGACGTAAAAACGCATCTCGGCACGATGCCCTTGGGGATACAGCGCCGCCAAGCGCTCGAAAAGCGGCTCCACCGCCGCTCGACGCGGTGCGGTGACCCACAACGTTGTCTCCCCCGCCGCCAGCCGACGTGCGGCGGCGATGCCCAACGCAGCCGACTTGCCTCGCCCTCGATCGGCACTCAGGACCACAGGGCGCCGACGGCGCAAGCGCGTCAGTCGATGCACGGCCTCTTGCTGATCATGAGTAATACAGACGTCGTCAGGAAAAGCCTCTGCAGGCGCGTTCGCCTCGGGCAGGCGACCGGGGCACGGCGTGGCGTGCTCATCAGACCAATGCCAGACGCTGGGCTCACGGAGCAAGTGCCGCGCCAGACGCGCCAGGTAATGGGCGGTCAGCGTCTCCGGTGCATGAGGCCAATGCGCCAGACGCGCATAGTCAGCATCCGGACTAACCTGGCCGTGGACCCATTCGGCAGGCGTCAACACGACCAGCAGTCCTCCGGCACGCAACGTACCGCTCAGCGCCCCGAAAGCGTCCGGATCGAAACCCAACGCGGCATTGGCATCGAAGATGACCAGGTCATGCTCGCGCCCCAAGCGAGTGCGGGCCTGACGCGGGGACAGCGCATCGATGTCGGCCTCGGGGGCGGCCTCGCCGACCCACAAGGGGGCATGCCACGCCCGAGCCTGCCAGAGGGAAAGCGCACGCGTCCGGGCCAATTCGGATGACGCGGGTATCCAGATCACGCCGCGATGCCGACGTTCACGGCAGGCGTCGACCAGGGCATCCAACCATGCGCTGGAGGACGTCATGTCCTCCGAGGGGGCATTCATGCGTTTTCTCCCTTGCCGGTATCGCCTTCGACAGCTTCTCACAAACACTCACGCCCGCGCATGGCTGCGCGGGCGTGGTCGGCATCAGACTGTCACCGCACGGCGCGGCGAAGCGATCTTACTCCAGGCCGTCGAGATAGCGCTCGGCATCGAGAGCCGCCATGCACCCAGTACCTGCGGAGGTCACCGCCTGACGGTAGACGTGATCCATCACATCGCCGGCGGCGAAGACACCCGGCACGCTGGTCATGGTGGCATTGCCATCGAGGCCAGACTTGACCCGAATATAGCCGCTGTTCATGTCCAGTTGGCCTTCGAAGATACCGGTATTCGGCGAATGGCCGATGGCGACGAACAGCCCCGGTGCCTGAATCTCACGCGCAGCGCCATCAACGGTGGAGATCAAACGCACCCCGGTGACGCCGGTGTTGTCACCCAACACCTCTTCAAGCGTGTGATTCCAGACGACCTCCATGTTGCCGTTTTCGACCTTGTCGAACAGCTTGTCCTGCAGGATCTTCTCGGCACGCAGACTATCGCGGCGATGCACCAGCGTGACCTTGGTCGCGATATTGGAAAGATACAGCGCTTCCTCGACGGCAGTGTTACCCCCGCCGATGACCACGACTTCCTGACCGCGATAGAAGAAACCATCGCAGGTCGCGCAGGCGGACACGCCCTGCCCCATGAATTTCTCTTCCGACGGCAGCCCCAGGTAACGGGCGCTGGCACCAGTGGAGATGATCAAGGAATCGCAGGTATAGGTGCCGTTTTCGCCCTTGAGTACGAACGGGCGCTCACGCAGCTCGACTTCGTTGATATGGTCGAATAGTACCTCGGTATCGAACCGCTCGGCATGGCTACGCATGCGCTCCATCAGTTCCGGCCCTTGAACGCCTTCGGCGTCGCCCGGCCAGTTGTCCACGTCGGTGGTGGTCGTCAACTGACCGCCGGCCTGCATGCCGGTAATCAGCAGCGGCTTGAGATTGGCACGTGCCGCATAGACGGCCGCCGTGTACCCGGCGGGGCCGGAACCGAGAATAATCAATCGTTCGTGACGCACGTCGCTCATGGGGAAACCTCGCTTACGGGATACGCTGGCCGGCAGTTGGACCAAAAATGCTGTGTGGCATGCACGCGTCACGCGCAGGCCACACACCATTCACTGTAAACGCTGGTCGGCACGGCAAAGGGCGGCCGATTGGCCGCCCTTCGTTGCAAACGTGTTAACGCTTACAGTTCGTCGGAGTGCGTGCCCAGGTACTTGGCGACGCCTTCGGCGGTGTCTTTCATGCCTTCCTGGCCTTCGTCCCAACCAGCGGGGCAGACTTCGCCGTTCTTCTGGTGGAACTTGAGGGCCTTGACCATGCGCAGCATCTCATCGACGTTGCGGCCCAGCGGCAGGTTGTTGATGGTCTGGTGCTGGACGACGCCGTCTTCGTCGATCAGGAAGGATGCGCGCAGGGCGACGCCGGCTTCCGGGTGCTCGATACCGAAGGCTTGCGTGATCTCGTGCTTGACGTCAGCCACCATCGGGAAGCCAACTTCACCAATGCCGCCCTTCTCGGGAGAGGTCTTGCGCCATGCGTGGTGAGTGAACTGAGAGTCGATGGAGACACCGATCACTTCGACGCCCAACTCGCGGAACTGTGCCAGGCGATTATCGTGCGCGATGATCTCTGACGGGCAAACGAAGGTGAAGTCCAGCGGCCAGAAAAAGATGACGCGCAGCTTGCCGTTGGTTTCGGACAGCTTGAAGTCGTCGACGATGGTGCCATCGCCCAGAACCGCTGCCGCTTCGAAATCGGGTACCTGACGTCCAACCAATACGCTCATTCATTTCTCCTGAAAAGTCGGGTGGATGACTATACTAAAAGCCTACCAAGCTTACCGGCGGGCTTCTCTTATGCCAATTTGATTGCCCCAATGGGCAATATAGGCGTTCCCTATCGAGTCGATATGCTGTTCCCGGCATAACGGTATGGCATAGGAAAGCGCTCAAAATACGTCGTCGTCTTGCCCTAGCATGACGTCCTCAAGCTCCCCGCTGAACGGCGATACTGTCACACGCACCTGAATTGGCGCGCAGCACTGAGGACAATCTTCCCAAGTAGCGTGGCTACCCACGCTGCTATCGATCAACATCTCGAAAGATGCGTCGCAATAAGGGCACGTCGCCGGCCATGACAACAACATCTCTTCATTCATACCGACTCCTGGCGTCCTCAAGTACGGCGCATTACCGACTAAATATCGGGTCGCCCTTGCCCTCTTTCAAGCCAAGGCGTCGAGATTCTCGCACAAGACAGGCATCCCCCACTTAAGCCATGACTTGCCACCTTGGTGACATGGGCGAGCTTGAAATAAAGGCTTATCATGACAATGTCTCCGGTATCGATGATATTGTAGACATTGTCGAAGGAACCTGACTCGCGGCGAACCGGGCCATCGGATGGTCTCCAGACCTTTCCAGCATACCAAGGGCAGCGTGGTTCGGCGTTCGCCATGAAAATCGTCCAGCATTGATGAGGAGGGGGCCCATGTCCGAAGCTCCACAGAACACGTTATCGACACTCGATGTCGGCGATCATACCTACCATTACTATAGTCTGGACAAGGCCGCCAAAGCGTTCGGCGACGCTTCGCGCCTGCCCATGACACTCAAGGTGTTGCTCGAGAACCAACTGCGTTACGGCGGCGATGAAAGCGTCTCCCCCGACGACATGCAGGCACTCGTCGACTGGCAGAAGGAAGGACGCTCCACGCGCGAAATCGGCTATCGTCCGGCACGCGTGTTGATGCAAGACTTCACCGGTGTCCCGGGGGTCGTTGACCTGGCCGCCATGCGCGACGCCGTCAAGCGTCTCGGCGAATCCGCCGATCGCATCAACCCGCTCTCCCCCGTCGATCTGGTCATCGACCACTCGGTGATGGTCGATCACTACGGCGATCCGTCGTCGTTCAAGGACAACGTCGCCATCGAGATGGAGCGCAATCAGGAACGTTACGAATTCCTGCGTTGGGGCCAGCAGGCGTTCGATAATTTCCGCGTCGTGCCGCCGGGTACCGGTATCTGCCACCAGGTCAACCTGGAGTATCTGGGCAAGACGGTGTGGACGAAGGAAGAAAACGGCAAGACGTTCGCCTACCCGGACACCCTCGTGGGCACCGATTCCCACACCACCATGATCAACGGCCTGGGCGTGCTTGGCTGGGGCGTGGGCGGTATCGAGGCCGAGGCCGCGATGCTTGGCCAGCCGGTCTCGATGCTGATCCCCGAGGTCATCGGCTTCAAGCTTACCGGCAAGCTGCGCGAAGGCATCACCGCCACCGACTTGGTGCTGACGGTCACTCAGATGCTTCGCCAGAAAGGCGTGGTCGGTAAATTCGTCGAATTCTACGGCGATGGCCTCCAGGACCTGCCGTTGGCGGATCGCGCCACCATCGGCAACATGGCCCCCGAATACGGTGCCACCTGCGGCTTCTTCCCGGTCGACGAGGAAACCCTCAACTACATGCGGCTCACCGGCCGTGACGAACATCAGATCGAGCTCGTCGAAGCGTATACCAAGGCGCAGGGGCTGTGGCGCGAACCTGGTGCCGAGCCGATCTTCACTGATGTCCTGCACCTCGACATGAACGAAGTCGAGTCCAGCCTGGCCGGGCCCAAGCGTCCGCAGGACCGTGTCGCACTGACCGACATGAAGTCTACCTTCGAGAAAATTCTCAGCGACCGCAAGCCGGACGCCGCGCCTACCGAACAAGGCAAGTGGCTATCTGAAGGTGGTCAGACCGCCGTGGGCACCGACGAAAGCGTGGAGAATGAAGATAGCCAGCACTGCGAGGTCGATGGCGAAAACTTCAAGCTCAACCACGGCGCCGTGGTCATCGCTGCTATCACCTCGTGCACCAACACCTCTAACCCCAGCGTGATGCTGGCCGCCGGGTTGTTGGCACGCAAGGCCGTCGAGAAGGGTCTCACCACCAAGCCTTGGGTCAAGACGTCACTGGCACCGGGCTCCAAGGTGGTCACTGACTACCTCGACGCCAGCGGTACCCAGAGCGACCTCAACGAACTGGGCTTCAACCTGGTCGGCTATGGCTGCACCACCTGCATCGGCAACTCCGGCCCCTTGCACGAGCCGATCGAGAAAGCCATCGACGAAGGCGATCTGACGGTGGCCTCGGTGCTCTCCGGCAACCGCAACTTCGAAGGCCGTATCCATCCGCTGGTGCCCACCAACTGGCTGGCATCACCGCCCCTGGTCGTGGCGTATGCCCTGGCCGGCAACATGCGCATCGATCTTTCCAAGGATCCGCTGGGCAATGACAAGGATGGCAACCCGGTGTACCTGAAGGATGTCTGGCCCAGCCAGGCGGAAATCGCCGAAGCCGTCGAACAGGTCCGGACCGAGATGTATCGCAAGGAGTACAGCGAGGTCTTCGAGGGTGATGAGATCTGGAAGTCGCTCGAGGTACCGGAAAGCGATGTCTATGCGTGGAACAACAAGTCCACCTACATCCAGCATCCGCCGTTCTTCGAAGGCATGGGCAAGGAGCCTGCGCCGTTGGAAGACGTCAAAGATGCCAACGTGTTGGCCATGTTCGGCGACTCGGTGACCACCGACCACATCTCGCCCGCCGGCGCGATCAAGCCGGACAGCCCCGCCGGCCGTTATCTGCAGGAAAACGGCGTCAAGCCCATGGATTTCAACTCCTATGGCTCGCGGCGCGGCAATCACGAAGTGATGATGCGCGGCACCTTCGCCAACGTACGCATCAAAAACGAGATGCTCGATGACGTCGTCGGCGGCTATACCCGCCATGTGCCCAGCGGCGAGCAAATGGCGATCTACGATGCGGCGATGAAATACGTCGAGCAAGACACGCCGCTGGTCGTGGTTGCCGGCAAGGAATACGGCACCGGCTCGAGCCGCGACTGGGCGGCCAAGGGCACGCGCCTGCTGGGCGTGCGCGCCGTACTCGCCGAATCCTACGAGCGCATCCACCGCTCCAACCTGATCGGTATGGGCGTGTTGCCGCTGCAATTCCCCGAGGGCGAGGACCGCAAGTCGCTCGGCATGACCGGCGACGAAAAGATCTCCATCGAGGGCATCGCCGATATCGAGCCCGGCGCCAAGGTCAAGGTGACCATCGCCTCCGATAAAGGTGAGAAGAAGATCGAAGCGCTGTGCCGCATCGATACCGCCAACGAGATGGCCTATTACCGTCACGGCGGCATCCTGCACTACGTGCTGCGTAGCATGCTTTGATCGCTTCGCGCTGAGTTAGCGCCATGAGAAACACCCCGTCGGCATTGCCGGCGGGGTGTTTTTTGTCGATGGGTCGAGAGGCGTGCGTTTAGAAGGCGCGGCGCCGATAGGCGCGATAACGCGGATACCAGAAGTGACGTTCGATGGCGTCCCACAGCGCCTCATCGCTAGAGGACAGCGCGACTTCTTCCTCCTGAGCCTGCTTGGCGACGGCGAAGGCGATGTCCTTGCTGATCTCGCGGATGTCACCCAACGAGGGCAACAAAGCCCCCTTGCCGGTCTTGACGATGGGCGCGCCTTGGGCCAATGCATTGGAAGCCGCCATCAGCATCTTGTCGGTGACACGGGACGCATTGGTCGCCACGACCCCAAGGCCGATGCCTGGGAAGATATAGGCGTTGTTGCACTGAGCGATCGCCACGTCGCGCTCGCCGACGCGCACCGTCGGGAAGGGGCTGCCCGTCGCCACCAGCGCTTCGCCCTGGGTCCAGTCGAGAAGATCTTGGGGGACAGCCTCGACCTTGGAGGTCGGATTGGAAAGCGGCATCACCAGCGGCTGGGCACAGCCGGCGTGCAGCGTCTTGATCACTTCCTCGGTGAACAGGCCGCTCTGACCGGAGACCCCGATCAACACGCTGGGCTTGGCATTGCGCACCACGTCGAGCAGGTCACGGGCCTGGGTATCCCAATCGCTCAAGGTGGCGGTCTCATGCGCCAGACGCTGCTGGAAGTCGTAGAGCCCGTCCATGTCACTGGTCAGCAATCCGAAACGGTCGACCATGTAGACACGACGGCGCGCCTCGGCCTCACTCAGGCCTTCCATGGTCATCGCCACGACGATCTGCTCGGCAATACCGCAGCCCGCCGAGCCGGCCCCGAGAAACGCGATGGTCTGATCCTTGAGCGCCTCGCCCTTGGTCTTGCAGGCCGCCAGCAACGTACCTACGCACACCGCCGCCGTACCCTGGATGTCGTCGTTGAAGCAGCACAGCTGGTCGCGATAACGCTCGAGCAACGGCATGGCGTTGGTCTGGGCGAAGTCCTCGAACTGCAACAGCACGTTGGGCCAGCGCCGTTGCAACGCCTCCATGAACATGCCGATGAACTCGTCGTACTCTTCCTGACTGACCCGCGGGTGGCGCCAGCCCATGTACATGGGATCGTCGAGCAGTTTCTGATTGTTAGTGCCCACATCGAGCACGATGGGCAATGTGTAAGCCGGGCTGATGCCGCCACAGGCGGTATAAAGCGACAGTTTGCCGATGGGAATGCCCATGCCACCGATGCCCTGATCGCCCAGTCCCAGGATGCGCTCACCGTCGGTGGCCACGATCACGCGCACCTTGTCCTTGGTAGCGCTACGCAGGATGTCGTCCATGCGGTGACGATCGGGATAAGAGATGAAGAGCCCGCGGTGGTTACGGTAAATATTGGAGAACTCTTCGCATGCCTCCCCCACCGTGGGGGTATAAATGATCGGCAGCATTTCCTCGAGATGCTCTTCCAGTAGACGGAAGAACAGCGTCTCGTTGTCGTCCTGAATCGCCCGCAGATAAATGTGCTTGTCGAGGTTGTTCTGACAAAGAGTGTATTGGTGATAAGCGCGCTCGAGTTGCTCTTCGATGCTCTCGACATTCTGCGGCAACAGGCCCACCAAATTGAACTCGACACGCTCTTCACTGGTAAAGGCGCTGCCCTTGTTGAGTAGCGGCATCTCCAGCAGTGAGGGGCCGGCATAAGGAATATAAAGGGGACGCTTGGATGTTTCGCTCATCGTTTGCCTCACGCAGGTGACGGAACTCGGAGCTCTAGGGCTCCGCACGGCTCGAGCTTAACTATATCACGCCGCCTTGCCACCCGCGCACGCCACAAAGACGCACGGCGTCCCGAAGGACGCCGTGCATCATTTGCGCATATCGATTCTATGGCTCAGCCACTGCGAGTTACGGGACGTGAAGGGCCTGAGAAGAACAACGGGCGCAATTTGACGCCCAGCATGTTGCCGGCAAACGCCGCGACCAACCACAGCCAGCCGTGCAAGCTGCCCGACGAAATGCCGCCGAAATAGGCGCCGATGTTGCACCCGAACGCGAGGCGCGCCCCATAACCCAGCAGGAACCCGCCGATGGCTGCCGCTACTACGGAGCGTAACGGAATGTTGAATTTCGGCGCGAAACGGCCCGCCAGCGCCGCTGCGGCCATCGCCCCCAGAATGATGCCCACGTTCATGACCGTGGTGATATCGCTCCAGACGTTGGCGTTCAAGGCCGCCTCATTGCCGGCCGCCTGCCAATACCCCCAACCGCTGACATCGCCGCCCAAGGCTTCGAAGCCCTTGGCGCCCCACAGCGCGAATGCCGAGGTAATGCCCCATGGGCGTCCGGCGAGCGCCAGCGTGATGAAATTGAGCACCGCCAGTCCCACTGCGCCGGCCAATAGCGGCCAAGGGCCTTGCAGCCAGCGCGAGCGACCGGCCTCGACCTGCGGCGCCCGTTCGAGCTGACCGTGCCGGCGCTTCTCCATGGCCACCGTCAACGCTGCGATCGCGGCGAACAACGTCAGGCTGACGACGATACCGCCGCCCACGCCGAACAAGCCATGCAGCGACGTCGGCTGGAACGCCGGCAACGTCTGCCACCAGGCAAAATGCGCCGTGCCGACCAAGGAGCCGATAATGAAGAAAACCAGGGTAATCACCATGCGCGCATTACCGCCGCCCACCGTGAACAAGGTGCCCGAGGCGCAACCACCGCCCAATTGCATGCCCAGACCGAACAGGAAGGCCCCCACTAGAACCGAGACCCCGATGGGCGAGATATAACCAGAGACCGGTGTACCGAACAGCGTGCCCGCGCCGAGAGCAGGAAAGAACAGCACCACCGCCAAGGCCAACATGACCATCTGCGCGCGCAGGCCTCGCCCGCGCCGCTCGGTGATGAACACGCGCCACGCGGAAGTAAAGCCGAACGCGGCATGATAGAGCACCATGCCCAAGGCGCCCCCTACGATCATGAGCAGCCCCTTGGCCACCCCGAAAGCCGTGCCTACGGCCAGAGCGCCCAGGAGCAAGACTATCGCCGCCGCCAATGCCAACGGTGGCACGCCGCGACGAGACGTCAGCGAAGCGGACGAAACGCTAGATGCGTCAGGCATCACACCCTCCTGTCATCGTTTGAATGGAAATTGTTGTCTATCTTAGCGTCTGCCCAGACCTTTTAAAAATTCATAAAACGCATTCACGCTATAGCGTTTGGCAATATAAAAGGCCCATGTCTCACGACACGGGCCTTGGCAGCGCGCAAGATGCGCCGATAAGAAAAGCAGATGTGGCGTTACACGAAACGCCCCAGGCCAGCGACCTCTCGCACACGCTCCATGAGGGGTTGCGCCTCGGCGCGTGCCTTTTCGGCGCCCTGCTTGAGCACGTTCTCGATATGCCCGGGATCCTCGAGCAGGGCGTTATACCGCTCGCGAGGTTCACTCAGATGTGCGTTGAGGTATTCGAAGACCCGGTCCTTGGCTTCGCCCCAGCCGATGCCGTTCTCGTAGTCGGCCCGCATGGTGGCGGTTTCTTCGGCGGAGGCAAACGCCGAGAAGATCTGGAACAGCGTGCAGCTGTCGGGATCCTTGGGCTCGCCGGGCTCCAGGGAGTTGGTCTTGATCTTGCGCACCAGCTTCTGGAGCTTCTTCTCCGAGACGAACAGCGGGATGGTGTTGTTGTAACTCTTGGACATCTTGCGGCCATCGAGCCCGTTCAATACCTCCATCTTGTCGTCGACCACCGCTTCGGGCAGCGTGAAATACTGGCCCTTGTAGAGATGGTTGAAGCGTCCGCCCATATCGCGCGCCATCTCGATATGCTGGATCTGGTCGCGCCCCACCGGGACTTTATTGGCATTGAACATCAGGATATCCGCCGCCATCAGCACCGGGTAACCGAACAGCCCCATGCTCACGCCTTTATCCATATCCTGATGGCCGAGCTCTTCGTTCTCGGCCATCGCCGCCTTGTAGGCATGGGCGCGGTTCATCAGCCCCTTGGCGCAGACGCAGGACAGCATCCAGGTCAGCTCGGGGATTTCGGGAATGTCCGACTGACGATAGAAAACGGCGTTGTCGGTATCCAGGCCCAGCGCCAGCCAGGTGGCGGCGATTTCCAGGCGCGATTGCTGCACGCGCTTAGGATCCTGACACTTGATCAACGCATGCAGGTCAGCAAGAAAGTAGAAGGAATCCACATCGGGACGCTGGCTGGCCTCGATGGCCGGTTTGATGGCCCCGACATAGTTGCCGAGATGCGGGGTACCGGTGGTGGTGATGCCGGTCAGAACGCGTGTCTTGGTCATGAAATTGGGCTGATCGCAACAAAATGTGAGAATCCGCCCAGTGTACAACGACGTCCCGGCCAAGGCGACCGGGCCTAGCCGGAACGTCCTGGTCCATCGCTATGCCATCAGGCTCTTGGGGTCGACCGCATCCAGACCGAATGCCTGGGCCACCGCCGGATGCGTGATGTGTCCGGCATGCACGTTGAGTCCCTTGAGGAAGTGAGGATCTTCCGCCAGGGCGCCTTGCCAGCCTTTGTCGGCCAATGCCAGTACGAACGGCAAGGTGGCGTTGGTCAACGCTTGAGTGGAAGTGCGCGCCACGGCGCCGGGCATGTTGGCGACGCAGTAATGCACCACACCATCCACGACATAGGTAGGATCGGCATGGGTCGTCGCGCGACTCGTCTCGAAGCAGCCGCCCTGATCGATGGCCACGTCCACCAGCACACTACCCGGACGCATATCACCAAGCATCTTGCGGGTGATCAATTTGGGCGCCTGCGCACCTGGCACTAGCACCGCTCCGACGACGATATCCGACTCGCGGGCCGCCGTTTCCAAGGCATCCGCCGTCGAGTACACGGTATTCAGACGCCCTTGATAGCGATGATCGAGCACTTCCAGCCGCTCCAGCGACTTGTCGAGCACGGTGACATCCGCTCCCAGCCCCAGCGCCATGCGCGCGGCGTTCTCCCCGACCACGCCACCGCCGATCACGGTGACCTTGGCCGGCGCCACGCCGGGCACCCCTGGAATCAGAATACCCGCACCGCCTTGTGCTTTTTCCAGGCTATGTGCACCGGCCTGGATGGCCATACGGCCGGCGACGCAACTCATCGGCGCCAGAAGCGGCAAACCGCCTTCTTCGTCGGTGATCGTCTCGTAGGCGATGCAGGTAGCTTCACTGTCCATCAGCCCCCGTGTCAGCGACTCCTCGGCGGCCAAATGCAGGTAGGTGAACAGCGTATGGCTCGGCTTGAGGCGCTTGACCTCCTCCGGCTGAGGCTCTTTCACCTTGACGATCAGCTCGGCGTTATCCCATAGCGCGTCGATATCTTGCTCGATACGCGCCCCTGACGCTTCATATTCAGCGTCAGGGAAACCGGCTCCCTCACCTGCCGATGCCTGCACTGCCACGCGATGCCCGCGTGCCACAAGCTCGCGCACCACGCTTGGCGTCAAGGCGACACGATATTCATGGTTCTTGATTTCCTTGGGTACGGCAATTTTCATGGCGCCTCCGCTTCACGACGTGATCAAAATAGGCTCAACGTCTATCCATTACAGCACACGCACAGGAATCGGAGGGAGGTAGGAGACAAAACGGGATGACGTGCTATAAAGCAACACTTCTATAGAAAACTTTACGCCGACAGCGTCCATGGCCGAACGATTTGCGCCGGCCATGC
The DNA here is from genome assembly GCF_034479555.1 of Chromohalobacter canadensis. NCBI lineage: Bacteria > Pseudomonadati > Pseudomonadota > Gammaproteobacteria > Oceanospirillales > Halomonadaceae > Chromohalobacter > Chromohalobacter canadensis. The sequence continues at coordinate 1,227,605 of NZ_CP140151.1, forward strand.
CATGCATACCCTACTCGCCGCAGTTGGGACGTACCTGGCCACACTGCCAACAAGTATCGAAGACGCCTTCCAGCCATTCACCGCACGCAGGGCAACGCCAGTTCGGGCAATCCTCGGCAGGCCCGTTGAGGGCCTCATCAACCAACGCCTCGGCGCGCTGGCGATGCCCCACCGGCACCCAGACCTCCGGCTCGCATTCACCGGGCGGCAGGTCACCGGCGCCACCGCCAAGGGTCATGTTGCGCAGCACGGGCACCAACCCGGCGCTGGCCAACACGTTGTGCACGTGGTTGACCAGTAACGTGTTGGGATGGCGAAAGACGAGAACGCTATCCAACGTCATGATCAGTTGCGGAAAACCCGCACACCCATTGCCTTGAGGTAGGAGGTCTCGGGAATCGCGGGATGCACGGGATGATCCGGCCCTTGGTGGCCCTGATAGATGACCTGCCCGTGACGGTCCTGATGGCGCACCGCACCTCGCACACACTCCATCAAGCGCTCAGGCGCCAGATGCATCGAGCAGGACGCCGAGAGCAGCACGCCATCGCGCCCCAGCAGCCGAATCGCCTCACGGTTGAGTCGCGAGTAGGCGCGCTCGCCGTTGGGGATGTCTTTGCGCTTCTTGATGAAGGCCGGCGGGTCGAGCACGATCACGTCGAACTGCTCGCCTTCCGCCTTGAGGGCTGCCAATGCCTCGAAGGCCTCGCCCTCACCGACGGCCACTTGCTCGGCCAGGCCATTAAGCGCGGCATTCTCTGCCACACGCTCCAAGGCCTGAGCGGAGCTATCTACGCATAGCACCTCGCTGGCGCCGTGCGCTGCCGCCTGGACGCCCCAACCGCCCACATAGCTGAACACGTCCAGCACGCGCTTGCCGGCGACCAGGCCATTGAGCCATGCCCGGTTGGCGCGGTGATCGAAAAACCAACCGGTTTTCTGGCCATCGAGCACCGGCACCACGAAGCGCACGCCGTTTTCCTCGAGCAGCACCTGGTCAGGCAACTCACCATAGGCCACCTCGACCTCGTCGCCGAGCTGTTCCTGACGACGCCCGGAGGAGTCGTTCTTGAACACGATGGCGCGCGGTGCCAGCACCTTCTCGAGCGCGACGACGATCTCATCGCGCAGCCGATCCATGCCCACGGTATTGAGTTGCACGACCAGCACGTCATCGAAACGATCGACGATGAGCCCCGGCAACAGGTCGCCCTCACCATGCACCAGGCGATAGAAAGGCTTGGCGAACATCCGCGCGCGCAGGCTCAACGCCTGTTTGAAGCGGTGGACCAATAGCGAACGATCGAGACGCACATCGACATCCCGCGAGACGATACGCGCGCAGATCAGCGAGTGCGGATTGACGTAGGCGATGCCCATCGGTTTGCCATTGGCGGCCTCGATGACCGCCTGGGCGCCCGGTTCGAAATCCTTCAGCGGCGTGGTCGCGATATCGATCTCGTTGGAATAGAGCCATAAATGGCCCGCCTTGAGACGCCGGTCGGCGTTTTTCTTGAGGCGTAGACGTTCGGTCACGGAAAACCTCTTGGCAAAGATATCGCGCGGCGCGAAGCGCTCAGCGCTGACAGTGGGGACAAAAAACGCTGGCCCGCTGCCCCAGCGTAACCAAGCGTAGAAGCTCGCCGCAACGCCGACAGGGGGTATCTTGCCGCCCATAGACGTTGAGGCGCTGTGCGAAATAACCGGGCTCACCGGTGCCGCTGACGAAGTCGCGAAGCGTCGTGCCGCCCTGCGTAATCGCCGCCGCCAGCACCTCGCGTGCCGCCTCGGCCAGTCGCTCATAGCGCTCGCGAGAGATACGGCCCGCTGCACGCCGAGGATCGATACCCGCCAGAAACAACGCTTCGCTGGCGTAGATATTGCCAACCCCCACCACCACGGCATTGTTCATCAGGAACGGTTTGACGGCAACACGCCGCTTGCGTGACAGCCGGTAGAGACGCTCGCCATCGAAATCCGGCGACAACGGCTCGGGCCCCAGCCGCGCCAAACGTGGGTCATCGAGCAGCGAGCCCTGCAGCCAATCGACGAAGCCGAAACGCCGAGGGTCGTGATAACGCAAAATCGCGCCATCCTCCATGACCAGATCGACATGATCATGCTTTCTCGGCATATCGCCGAGACATGCCACACGCAGGCTTCCGGACATTCCCAGATGCCATAACAAGGTACGCTCGCCGACAGGCATGAGCATATACTTGGCGCGCCGCCCTAGCGTACCGACTCGCTGACCGACGAGCGTATCCACCAGGTCATCAGGCACCGGAGTGCGCAGACGCGGCTGGCGCACGATGACTTCACGAATCTCGCGCCCCTCTATATGGGGCGCAATACCGCGACGTGTCGTCTCGACTTCAGGGAGTTCGGGCATGCTAGTCTCCCGCCACTTTCTTGCTGGCATAAAAAAACCCGGAGCGACCCGGGTTTTTCTGACAGGTGAACGTCACCTGTGGCAAAGGAGAGCCAAGATCACTTGATCTTCGCTTCCTTATACATCACGTGCTTACGGACGACCGGGTCGAATTTTTTCATTTCGAGCTTGTCCGGCGTGTTCCGCTTGTTCTTGTCGGTGGTGTAGAAATGGCCGGTTCCGGCACTGGACACCATCTTGATCTTGTCACGCATGACTCGTTACTCCCTGTTTGGACGCGCTGTTTAGACGCGATCACCACGCTTGCGAATATCGCTGAGCACTTCTTCAATGCCTTTCTTGTCGATGATGCGCATGCCCTTGGAGGAAACGCGCAGCCTTACGAAGCGCTTTTCGGCTTCCACCCAGAAACGATGGGTGTGCAAGTTCGGCAAGAAGCGACGACGTGTTCTCCGCTGGGAGTGAGAAACATTGTTACCAGTCACCGGGCGCTTGCCGGTAACCTGACATACTTGGGACATGGAAGCCTCCAACCACTGGCGAGTTGTTCAAAACCTGTCGGGCAAACCGGGAATGGCAGGCTACCGCCTTCTGCCCTGATTCAAAGGGCGTACTTTATACCAGACGTCAAGCCTTGCCGCAAGCTTGCGGAGGCTCGACGGACGGCCAGCCTGGCACCACGGACACGGCCTCACAGCCATCCGCGTTCGGCAAACGATATTACCTCACCATCGCCGACGACGAAATGATCCAGCACACGGATCTCGAAAAGCCCCAACGCTTCCTTGAGCCGCTGGGTGATCCGGCGATCGGCGTCGCTTGGCTCTGCCACCCCCGAAGGGTGGTTGTGGGCAAAGATCAATGCCCCGGCGTTGAGCGCCAGCGCCCGGCGCGACACCTCCCGTGGGTAGACAGATGCACTATCGAGCGTGCCTTCCGAAAGCGTCTCGAAGCGAATCACGCGGTGCTGCGTATCCAGAAACAATGCCGCGAACGCCTCGTGGGGCAAGTGACGCAACTGCGAGGTCAAGAACTGGCGCACCAAGGCCGGCGAAGTCAGGGCACCACCACGTTCCAGCAAGCTCCCCAAGTGCCGCCGAGAAAGCTCCAGCGAAGCTTGAAGCTGCACATACTTGGCCTCGCCCAAGCCATGCTCCGCGCAAAAGCGCTCCTGCTCCGCCTCCAGCAATGGCCGCAGACCTCCGAAAGCGACCAGCAGGTCACGCGCAAGATCCACCGCCGAGCGCCCCTTCACACCCACACGCAGAAAGATTGCCAGCAATTCGGCATCCGACAGCACCGACGCCCCCAGGGTGAGCAACTTTTCACGCGGACGCTCACCTTCCGGCCAATCGCGGATCCCCATCGCCAGTTCCCCTCAGATTTCTGATGTCATACCACGCTCACACAATATCAGAATTATCTAATAACAAAGTAGTGTCACACGCCGATCACCCCAACCAAAGTTGCATCGCATGATTCACATGACGTCAGCGCCCGCCCCGGCTATCCGCTGATCGGACGCCTCAAAGGGCTGGCAGAATTGCGGGGAATAGAGATCGCCATCAAACAGCTGCGCGCTTGAAGCGGCGCCCGCTACGCAAAACCGGGGCACGATGGTAAGGTGGAAGACCTGCAAAACGGTCAGGATTCCCGTCATGCCAACACTCTTCGGCAAGCGCGTGTTACTCGGCATCAGCGCCGGTATCGCTGCTTACAAAAGCGCTCAGATCGCCCGCCTTTTGAAAAAGGCAGGCTGCGACGTGCGTGTGGTCATGACCGAAGGCGCGCAGGCCTTCATTACCCCGCTGACGCTTCAGGCCCTTACGGGGGAAGCGGTCCGCACGTCGCTGCTCGACCCCGAGGCAGAAGCCGGCATGGGGCATATCGAGCTGGCACGCTGGGCAGAAGTGATCCTCGTCGCGCCGGCCACCGCCGATGTGATGGCGCGTCTGGCTCACGGTCACGCCGACGACCTGCTCACCACGCTATGCCTGGCCAGCGGGGCAGAGTGCGTCATGGCGCCGGCGATGAATCAGGCGATGTGGGCCCACCCGGCGACCCAGGCTAATGTCGAGCGACTACGTGGCTGGGGCTGGCGCCTGCTGGGCCCCGATGGCGGTGAGCAGGCGTGTGGCGATGTCGGGCCCGGGCGCATGCGCGAGCCGGAAGCGCTGATCGCCGAGCTTTCGATGGCGCCCGAGGATGCGCCTAGCGCCACGGCGCCCGACGTCGCGCCGGCTGTGCGCGATGCCGAGGCGTTGCGGGTGACGATCACCGCCGGGCCGACCCATGAGGCGCTCGACCCGGTGCGTTATCTCTCCAATCACAGTTCCGGCAAGATGGGCTACGCCCTGGCGGGTGCCTGGGCCCGACGTGGCGCCCAGGTGCGCTTGATCAGCGGGCCGGTCGCCCTGGCGACGCCCCCGGATGTCGAGCGCGTCGATGTGACATCGGCCAGCGAGATGCTCGCCGCCGCCGAGCACGCCGCCACCGAGAGCGATATTTTCATCGGCTGCGCGGCGGTCGCCGACTACCGCGCCGAAACAGTGGCCGAGCACAAGCTCAAGAAAACCGACGCGAGCGAGACGCTGACGCTCACGCTGGTCAAGAATCCCGACATCGTGGCCACCATCGCCACCCGTTCACCGCGCCCGCTGGTAGTAGGCTTTGCCGCCGAGACCCATGACGTAGAACGCTATGCACGCGACAAGCTGGCCCGCAAAGGCATGGACATGATTGTCGCCAACGATGTCTCCCAGGCCGGGCTCGGCTTCGGTAGCGACGACAACGCCGCCCTATTGCTGTGGCGTGACGGCGATGACACTGACAGTCAAGCGTTGCCGCCACAGCCCAAGACCACCCTGGCCGATGCCATCGTCGGCCGGGTGTTGACGCTTTACGCCCACCGCGCCCCCACGGCGCACGACTGACGGACCCATTCCCATGTCAGATGCCTCGTTGTCTTCCGACACGACCTTGTCGGTGAAGATTCTGGACGAACGCGTACACGACTTCCCGCTTCCCGGTTACGCCACCACCGGCAGCGCCGGCCTGGACCTGCGCGCCTTGCTCGATGGCCCGCTGACTCTGGCGCCGGGTGACTGCGAGCTGGTGCGCACCGGCCTGGCCGTGCACATCGGCGACCCAGGGCTTGCCGGCATGATCCTGCCGCGCTCCGGCCTGGGGCATAAGCATGGCATCGTGCTGGGCAATCTCGTCGGCCTGATCGACTCCGACTATCAAGGCGAGCTGATGATCTCGGTCTGGAACCGCGGCAACCAGGCGTTCGTTCTGGAACCGGGCGAGCGTCTGGCACAATATGTGCTTGTGCCCGTGGTACAGGCCAAGCTCGACATCGTCGAGGACTTCGCCGCCAGCGAGCGCGCCGGAGGTGGCTTCGGCCACTCCGGCCGTCATTGAGTTCGGGCGGGCGACGCTGACGGTCGCCCCGATGTTCACGGCCACATGGCCATCGACTTGAAGGGATTCACCATGAGCCAACAAGCTCCCAATACGTCCATCAGCGCGTCCATTTTCCGCGCCTATGACATTCGCGGCATCGTCGACGACAGCCTGACCGAGGCAGGCGTCGAGCTGATCGGTCGTGCTATCGGTGCCGAAGCCGCCAGCCGCGACGAAGCCACCGTAGTCGTCGCCCGTGACGGCCGCCACTCGGGCAAGCGCCTGCAGGCGGCCCTGATTCGCGGCCTACGCGGCGCAGGACGCGATGTGATAGACATCGGCATGGTACCCACGCCGGTGCTCTACTTCGCCACACACACGCTGGAGGGCACCAGCTCCGGCGTCATGGTCACGGGCAGCCACAACCCACCCGACTATAACGGCTTCAAGATCGTGCTGGGCGGCGAAACGCTCTCCGGCGACGCCATCACCGCGCTTTATCAGCGCATTCAGGACGACGCGCTCGGGGAAGGTGAAGGCAGCCTGCGTGAAATGGATGTGCGCGAGGCGTATCTCGAACGCATCCTCGGCGATGTCAGCCTGAGCGGAAAGATCAAGGCCGTGGTCGACTGCGGCAACGGCGTGGCTGGCGAACTCGGCCCGCAACTGATCGAGCGCCTGGGAGCGGAAATGATACCGCTGTTCGCCGATATCGACGGCGATTTCCCCAACCACCACCCCGATCCCGGCAAACTGGAAAACCTCGAGGACTTGATCCGCACCGTCAAGGAAACCGGCGCGGACATCGGCCTGGCCTTCGACGGTGACGGCGACCGTCTCGGCGTGGTCACGCCCAAGGGCGAAGTGATCTACCCTGACCGCCTGATGATGGCGTTCGCCGAGGACCTGCTCCAGCGTAGTCCCGGCGCGCGTATCATCTTTGACGTCAAATGCACCGGCAACCTGGCCCAAGTGGTCGAGAACGCCGGCGGCACGCCGGAGATGTGGCGCACCGGGCACTCGCTGATCAAGGCGCGCATGAAGGAAACCGGCGCGGCGCTGGCTGGCGAAATGAGTGGCCATATCTTTTTCAAGGAACGCTGGTACGGCTTCGACGACGGCTTGTACGGCGCCGCGCGGCTGCTGGAAATCCTTACCAAGCAACGTACCACGCAGGGTCTGGATGCCGACGCCTTCTTTGAGCGCTTCCCGCAGGATCTCAGCACGCCGGAGCTCAATGCCAAGGTCAGCGACGAGAATAAATTTGCCATCGTCGACAAGCTCGCCCGGGAAGGCGACTTCGGCGAGGATGGTGTGAAGACCACTCTCGACGGCATCCGGGTCGACTATGCCGACGGCTGGGGCCTGTGCCGCGCATCCAACACCACGCCAATGTTGGTAATGCGCTTCGAAGGCAAGAGCGAGGAAGCTCTGGCACGCATTCAGGGCCAGTTCCGCGACGCCCTCAAGCAGGTCGCCCCCGAGGCCGATCTCCCCTTCTGATGCTCGGCGGCCGGTGCTCAAACACCGGCCGCTTTCAAGGAGACAGCATTCATGAATGAACACGCACGCGACCCGCGTCTCGTGGTCGAAATCCTGTCGGAGGCGCTGCCTTACATCCAGCGTTTCTCCGGCAAGACCGTGGTAGTGAAGTACGGCGGCAACGCCATGACCGAGGACACGCTGATCGACTCCTTCGCCCGTGACATGGTGTTGATGAAGGAAGTCGGCATCAATCCGGTAGTGGTGCATGGCGGCGGCCCGCAGATCGGCGATCTGCTCAAGCGTCTGAACATCGAGTCGCGCTTCGTCGGCGGCATGCGCGTCACCGATGCCGAGACCATGGACGTGGTCGAGATGGTGCTCGGTGGACTGGTCAACAAGAGCATCGTCAACCTGATCAACCGCAGCGGCGGCAAGGCCATCGGCTTGACCGGCAAGGACGGCGCACAAATCACCGCGCGCCAGTTGCGCGTCGAACATCAGAGCCCGGAGATGACCGCACCGGAAATCATCGATATCGGCCATGTCGGCGAAGTCGAGCACATCGCCACCGATCTCATCGAGATGCTCACCGCGCGCGACTTCATCCCCGTGATCGCCCCGATCGGCGTCGACGCTGAAGGCCATAGCTACAACATCAACGCCGACCTGGTCGCCGGCAAGGTCGCCGAAGCGCTGAGTGCCGAGAAGCTAATGCTGCTGACCAACGTCGCCGGGCTAATGAATGCAGAGGGCGAGGTCATGACCGGCCTTTCCACCACCCAGGTGGACGCCATGATCGGCGATGGCACCATCCATGGCGGCATGCTTCCCAAGATTCGCTGCGCGTTGGATGCCGTCAAAGGCGGCGTCGCCAGTTCGCATATCATCGACGGTCGCGTACCGCACGCCACGCTACTGGAGATTTTCACCAACGCCGGGGTCGGCACGCTGATCACCGACATCGCCAGTGAAGGCGGCACAGACTGACACTCTCCTCGCACCCGGGACGGTGCGCCGTGATGCGCGACGATTTGTCGACACCCCGGCAGCCCATTAGGATGGGCTAACACGATTCCAATAGAAGAATATCGATGACGCAGGAAACACCTAAGCAAACTCGCCGGGAGCAGATCCTCCAGGCGCTGGCGCTGATGTTGCAGGAGGACAGCGGCAAGCGGATCACGACCGCCGCGCTGGCCCGCCAGGTCGGCGTCAGCGAAGCCGCCCTCTACCGGCATTTCCCCAGCAAGGCGCGGATGTTCGAAGGGCTGATCGAATTCATAGAGGAGACGCTGTTCGAACGCATCCGTCGCATTCTCGATGAGGAGCCGCAGGCACAGGCGCGCTGCCATCATATTCTGACACTGCTGCTGGGCTTTGCCGAAAAGAACCCCGGCCTGTGTCGGCTGCTCGGTGGCGATGCCTTGACCGGCGAGACCGCGCGCTTGCGCGTGCGCATGACGCAGCTCTTCGACCGCCTGGAAACCCAGCTCAAGCAGATACTGCGCGAAGCCGAAATTCACGAAGGATTGCGCACCACGCTACAGGTCTCGGCCGCCGCTAACCTGCTGCTGGCCACCGCCGATGGGCGCATCACGCAATACGTGCGCAGTGACTTCCGCCGCCTGCCCACCGAGCATTGGGAAGATCAGTGGCAGATGCTCTCCGCCCGCCTGCTGGTCGCCACGCCACACCCCGCCCACGTGTAGACGCTGCATACGACAATGCCCGGCGCATAGCCGGGCATTGTTGATTTCGCTTGCGCGATCATCTTGCGACGATCTTTGCGTTAGCGCTCAAACTCAGGCGGCGAAGGCGTCACCGAGCTGCTGTTTGATCTTCTTCATGGCGTTCTTCTCGAGCTGACGAATACGCTCGGCGGAAACGCCGTACACATCGGCCAACTCATGCAGCGTGGACTTGGACTCGGAAAGCCAGCGACGCTTCAGGATATCCTGCGAACGCTCATCGAGCTCACCCAGCGCCGACTGCAGGCGATGCGAAGAGTCCTCTTCCCAGTCTGCGGCTTCGAGCTGCGCGGCAGGATCGTAGCGCTCATCGTCGAGGTAATGGACCGGCGCCTGATAGCCCTGATCTTCATCTTCGGAGGGCGAGGCATCGTAGCCGGCATCGAACGCCGAGAGACGGCCTTCCATCTCGCGCACCACCTGCGGCTTGACGTCGAGATCCTTGGCGATGGCATCGACTTCATCGTTATTGAGCCACGCCAAGCGCTTCTTGGCACCACGCAGATTGAAGAACAGCTTGCGCTGGGCCTTGGTGGTGGCGATCTTCACGATGCGCCAGTTGCGCAGCACGTATTCGTGAATCTCGGCCTTGATCCAGTGCACGGCGAACGAGACCAAGCGCACTCCCTGATTCGGGTCGAAACGCTTGACGGCCTTCATCAGACCGACGTTGCCTTCCTGAATCAAGTCGGCCTGGGGCAACCCATAGCCGGAATAGCTGCGCGCAATGTGCACCACGAAACGCAGGTGCGACATGACCAGACGCCGCGCCGCTTCGAGATCGCCTTGTTCGTACAGACGGAAGCCCAGCTCTCGCTCCTCGTCGGAGGACAGCACAGCAATGCGATTGACGGCCTGAATGTAACCATTCAGGTCATGACCGGGAGAAAGATGACCCACGGGCTGAAGACTGTTGCTCATGCAGATGTCTCCATCGGTTGTTCACCCTGCTTGCGTGGCGTATCCAACATCCACGGCTGCACGGCAAAGGAATCATGTGCCTGATAGCACGCATAACCCATTAGAAGGCTAACTTGAACGAAAGTTCAATACATGCCATCAGGCTTGTCAAGACTAGCGGGGTTTGATGTCGGCAAGATGACGGCCGACGGCTAACCAAGCACCCAGCCAGCCAAGCAGTGTACTACAAAAACATAGCAAAGCCGATCCCCCGAGGCCTAGCCGCGGCAGCGTGAAGTGCGCCCCGTAGCTTTCTGCCAAGGCGGTGACCGGCGCCGACAGCCAGTGGCCGCCCAGGACCAGCAATACGATCGCCAGCACGCCACCGCCCAGACCGTACCAAGCACCGCTATACAGGAACGGGCGGCGTACGAACGCATGCGTGGCCCCGATCAAGGTCACCACCTCGATCTCCTGACGGCGGCTCTCCACTGCTAGGCGAATGGTATTGCCAACCACCAGCAGCACGCCCAACCCGAACAGTCCCGCCAGCGCCAGGGCCAAACGTTGACCCAATTCAGCCAGACGCCGCAGGCGCTCCAGCCAAGCGAGATCGACGCGCGCCTCATCGACGCCATCGACCGCTTCGAGATTGCTCGCCAGCACACGCACCGAATCGGGATCGGTGTCGGCCGGGGTGACCACCACGGCCGCGGGCAGCGGGTTGTCTTCCAGCGAGGCCAGCGCATCCTCGAGCCCGACACCCTGCTGGAATTCGGCCAGGCCTTCGGCGGCAGTCACCAGCCGCGCCCCCGCCACGGGCGTCTGATCGCGCAGTCGCTCAGCGACATCCATCGCCGCGCGCTCATCGAGGCGCGTATCGAGATAGACAGTTACTGTCGCGCTTTCATCGAGCTCGGCATCCAGCAATCGAGCGCTGTCCAGCGCCAGCCACAACCCACTGGGCAGCACCAAGGCGATGGCGATCGCCAGCATGGTCAACAGGCTGCTCAGCGGGCGTTTGGCGAGCCGTTGGGCGCTATCGAGCAACATCGCGCGATGATGACGCAGCCATGCCCGCGTGCGGCTTTCCAGACCTACCTGCGAGGCTCGGGCGCCACGCCGCGCAGGACGCTGGCTTTCCGGAGACGTCGTTCGTCGGGTCATGCCGCCTCCTCGTCGCCGACCAGCCGACCCTCACGCAGGCGCAAGACCCGGTGCCGCAGGCGCGTAATCAGGGCCAGGTCATGACTGGCGACCATCACCGTGGTGCCGATACGGTTGAAGTCCTCGAACAGCCGCATGATATCTGCGGAGAGCTGCGGGTCGAGATTGCCGGTGGGCTCGTCAGCGAGCAGCAACGATGGCTTGTTGACCACCGCCCGCGCGATACCGATGCGCTGGCGCTCACCGCTCGAGAGTTCGATGGGCAGCGCTGTCTCCCGGTACAGCAGGCCCACCTTATCCAACGCGGCACGCACGCGCCGCGCCGACTCGCGGGGCTCCACGCCCTGAATCTCCAACGGCAACGCCACATTGGCGAAAACGCTGCGATCGAAGAGCAGTTGGTGGTCCTGAAAGACCACTCCGATCTGGCGGCGGTAGTAAGGGATCTGACTGAGGTGAAAACGATCGAGGTCGTGACCGGCCACCAGTACGCGACCGCGCGAGGGCTTTTCCAAGCGCATGATCAAGCGCAGCAACGAGCTCTTGCCAGCCCCCGAGTGCCCGGTGAGGAACAACATTTCGCCCCGCCCCACCCGGAAGTTGATATCGGCGAGGGCCTCGGAGCGCCCGCCGTAACGTTTGCCGACATGCTCGAAGACGATCATACCGCTACGCGTCTCCGCCCGTGTCGCGCTCGAACAACGCAGAGACAAAATCCTCGGCAGCGAACGGTCGCAAGTCATCGAGGGTCTCGCCCACACCGATGAAACGAATCGGCGTGCCCAGCTGCTTAGCCAGGGCGAAGATGATACCGCCTTTGGCGGTACCGTCGAGCTTGGTCAAGGTGATGCCGGTCACGGGTATCGCCTCGTTGAAGGTCGAGGCCTGGGAGAGCGCGTTCTGGCCCGTTCCGGCATCCAGCACCAGCATCACCTCATGCGGGGCCTGCTCGTCGAGCTTGGCCATGACGCGGCGCACCTTCTTGAGCTCTTCCATCAGATGGCCCTTGTTATGCAGACGCCCGGCGGTATCGGCGATCAGCACGTCGACACCGCGCGCCTTGGCGGCAGAGAGCGCATCATAGATGACCGAAGCGCTATCGGCGCCGGTATGCTGCGCCACCACCGGCACCTGGTTACGGTCCCCCCATACCTTGAGCTGCTCCACCGCCGCCGCACGGAAGGTATCGCCCGCGGCCAGCATCACACTGCGTCCCTCGTTCTGAAAACGCTGCGTCAGCTTGCCGATGGTGGTGGTCTTGCCGACGCCATTGACGCCGACCATCAGAATCACGAACGGCCCCTGGCCCTTGGGCGGCAATTCCAGTGGCTGGGCGACCGGGTCGAGCAGATCCTGCAGTTCTTCCTGCAAGGCTGAGTAAAGCGCCTGCGGATCCTTCAATTCCTTGCGCGAGACGCGCTCAGTCAGGCGATCGATGATCTCGGTGGTCGCCTCGATCCCCACATCCGCCATCAGCAGTTGGGTCTCGAGATCCTCCATCAACTCATCGTCGATCTGCTTCTTGCCCAGAAACAGACCCGCCAGCCCTTCGGTGAAATTGGCGCGTGTCTTGCCGAGTCCCGACTTGATGCGCGCGAACCAGCTCTTCTTCTTGGGGCGCTCCCGGGGTTGCGCCACGCTTGCCGGCTCATCAACCTGCGACGATGTCGGTGCCTGCGGCGCTGTGTCGGCCGCGTCGGTGCGCACCTCATCCTCTTTGTCGGGCTCGGGCTCGGGCTCGGGCTCGGGCTCGGGCTCGGGCTCGGGCTCGGCAATCGTCTCCGATTCGGCAGCCGGCTGAGAAGACGCCGGCGTCGCCTCGGCATCGGGGGCGACGTCCTCGGCGAGTGCCTCGGCATTGGGGTCAAGCGGCCGGGCGTCGCCCATGGCACCGTCGCGGGGCGTTACCTCGGGGTCATCCAAGGCTTCCCGCGCGGCCTGAGTTTCGTACGGCTCGGGGACAATCTCGGTCGCTTCGCCCGAGTCGGGATCGACCGTTCCAACGGCGCGGCGCGTCTCGTCGTCGGTCGCTTCCTCGTGACCGGTGCCGCCCTCTTCATTGTCGAGCGCCGCCGCGTTCTCTTGCGACTCATCGACGTCCTGGGAGGGAGACTCTTGCTTCTTCTTGCGCTTTAAAAAACCGAACATGGGCGTGATCTACGTCTACGCGGACGACGTGCGCCACGCTCCCCGCGACACGGCGGGAATGACGCCCGGCGTCCTGAAGTGTCTGAATCGCCACATCCTATCACTGTGCGGCGGGTGGCGGTACAATCCGCCGATCATGAATCGACGTCGTTCCTCCTCCAAGCGTCCCGCCCATGGCTCACGCCGCGTCTCGCCGTCACGCGCGAGCGGGCGCTTACGCCTCATCGGCGGCGACTATCGCCGCCGACAGCTGCCCGTGCTCGAACGGCCCGGCCTACGCCCCACACCGGACCGTATCCGCGAGACGCTGTTCAACTGGCTGGCCTTCGAGCTCGCCGGTGCGCATGTATTGGACCTGTACGCCGGCACCGGTGCACTAGGGTTGGAGGCACTCTCACGCGGCGCCGCCCAGGCCCTTTTCGTGGAGACCGACAGCGACGTCGCCGCCAGCCTGAGCGCCAATATCGCCACGCTGGGCGCCAACGGCCATGTACGTCGCCAAGCCGCCATGGCATTTCTCGCCGGCCCCGTCACGCCCTTCGATATCGTGTTCCTCGACCCCCCCTTTCGTCAGGGCCACGCCGTCGACACCTGCCAAGCGCTGGAGGAACACGGCTGGCTAAGTGAGGAGGCGTTGATCTATCTGGAAATCGAGCATGAATGCGAGCCTCGAGTGCCCGCGAACTGGCAACTGCACCGCGAGGTGCGCGCCGGTGATGGCATCGGGCGTCTTTATCGCCGCCACCGCGCTGCCTGACCCCCTGTCGGGACCTGGAGACGCTTGTCGCGCGCGCGCCGCGCGCGTACGCTAGCCGCCAACGGCTCGGCAAGATTCGCCCGTGCCACCCGCATCGCCTCATCCACCGTGTAGGAGAAGTCCATGAGCCTCGAACTTTTCAACCAGCTCGAGCAGAAGGTGCAGAACGCTGTCGAGACCATCGAGATGCTGAAAATGGAGGCGGAAGAGCTGCGCGAAGAGAACACGCGCCTCAAGCAGGAGCGTGACGAATGGGAACGCCGCCTTAACGGCCTGCTAGGCAAGTTCCAGGATATCGAAGACGACGCCAGCGATAACTCTCAAAACCAGTAACCACAGACGGAAGCGCCGTCAGTCGACTGCTTGAGCCTTGAGAGACGTCGACATCAGCACCGCCGCTTCGCGTTCGCCTCCCCTCGTCTCGACGGGGGGATAGTAACCGTGCCGACACCCATCCTCGTCGAAACCGTATTGACGGTACAGCGCCAGGGCGGGTGCGTTGCTTGCGCGCACTTCCAGTAGTAAGCGCTCGGCACCGCCTTGCCGGGCGCGCGCCACGAGATGCGCAAGCAACATGCCTGCTACGCCCTGGCGGCGCACGTGCGGCGCCACGGTAATCGCTTGCAGCTCGGCCTCGAAGGGCAACCAGGCAAGCACCGCATGCCCCAGTAGTGCTGCGTCACGCCACGCCCCCCAGACTTCCAGAGTGTCGTCGGCGAGTGCCCGCGCGAGGGTCGCTCGCTTCCGGGGGTGCACCTGCCCCGCTGCCTCGAGCGCCTCCACGGCATCCAGATGCGCCACAGCGAGACGCTCAAGACGCATCGTCATGTCCGGCCCAGGCCTCGCGCCAAACCGCGAGCTGCGGCCACAATGCGCGCTTGGCGGCGGCAGATGACTTAAGTGCCTCCAGCGACGGCAGCGTCCAGCATGGCAAGCTTAAGGTCTCGCTGCGCGCTTCTTCGAGGGCCAGCACTTCGTTCAGCGTCGCGTCCTGACCGAACACCAACAGCCGCTCGGGACGCCAGCCGCGCCGCGCCTGACCCGAGAGATAGGCACGCAGGCCGTCACGCGCCTCGTCCAGGGGCGCCGTCGACGGCGCGTTATCGACGAGCGGCCATTGAAAACTGCGAAACTCGAGCGCCGCGTCCACGGTAATGCCGGCCGCACGCATCAGGTTGCCAAGTAGCTCACGCGCCGCACGATCAGGCGCATTCACCTCAGGCACCAGCAGCAACCAGCGCCCTTCCAAGGCCGCGACTTGCAGGTCATAGCGCAGCGCCGCGTGCGCCTTGGCCTTGCCGGTGTCAGCGGTCGGCGCTGCCGGCTCGGCGGCAGGCTCCGGTACCGAGGGCGACGCATCGCCCAGCAGCAATGCCCGTGCCGATGCATTCACGGCCGGCTTGTCGGTATCTCGCGATGGCGTCGCCCCCGACGATGTCTCCCCCGGAGGTGGCGTCGGCGGTACCTTCGCCGCATCATCGAGCAGCGCGTGCAAGCGCGCACCATGGCTCGTCGGCGCTTCGACCGGCGGCGCTTCCCATTCGCACGCGGGCGTAGGCAGCGCATTGGGCAGCCGATAACGGCTGGTCCAGGCGCCAAGCCCCATAGCCTCAAGATATTGCAACCGCTGGACGTCGCCTACCATATCAGCCTGCGCCGCCGCCTCGACAATTAGGAGAGTCCGGGCGCGCCGCGGCACGCTGCTGCCATTCCTCGGGTGTATAGAGGTGCAAAGCCAAGGCATGCACCGGGCCGGAAAGCTCGTCAGCGAGCAACGCGTAGACCTGCTGATGGCGTTTGACCGGCATCAGACCCGCGAAGCCCTCGGCGACCAACGTCACCTTGAAGTGCGTTTCGGAGTCCGGCGGCACATTGTGCATGTGGCTTTCGTTCTCGACCGCCGCATGCTCGGGGTCGAGTGACTGCAGCTTCTCTTCGATACGGGCCTGAACATTCATGGCGCCTTCCTCCTATGTCGGATGCGCTTTATTGTAACGTTTTCCCGCGAGGAGGAATAAACATCGCTCACGCCTCGGTACGCGCCAGTGGAATCCGCCACACGCTGAGTGCCAACGCCACCACCACACTGGCGCAGCCCAGCCATAGCGCATACGTCAGCGACCCCCAGGAAAGCGCCAGCATCAGCCCCACGGAGGCGGTCCCCAAAGCCTGGCCGAAGGTCCGTACCGAGGCCAGCACGCCCGAGGCATTGGCGCTGTAGGTCAACGCCACGCTGCCGATCATTTCGCGGTTGTTGGGCGCCTGAAACAGCCCATAGCCGACCCCGCATAACATTGCCCGCCAAGCAATCGACACGGCGCCGGACTCGGCCGTCAAAGTTACCAGGCTCAACATCCCGAGCAGGAAGATCGCCAGGCCGAGCGACGAGATCAACGTTGGATTGAAGCGGTCGGCGAGCCTTCCCGAAAGCGGCCCCATCAGCATCAGTGCCAACGGCCAGGGGGTAAAGAGCAGAGCGGCCTCGAGCGGCGTCGCGCCCATCACCGTCTGGAACATGAACGGCAGCCCCACGAAGGTGATCCCCTGGGCGACGAAGGCCATCAACGAGATCATCGCGGCGATGCTAAAGCGCGTGGCGCGAAACATGGGCAACGGCACCAAAGGTGCATCCGCACGACGTTGACGCCACACGAACAGCACCAGACACAGCACGCTGAGCAGTAACGGCAACCAGGCACTCGTACCGCGCGCACCGTGGCCGATATGATCGAGCGAAAACACGAAACCGCTGAGCATCGAAGCCGACAGCAGAGCCCCCAGCCAATCGAACCCCCGGGATTTGATCGTCTCGCTCGGTAGCGCGCGGATCCCCAGGACCAGGGCCAGCACCCCCAGCGGCACGTTGATGGCGAACAACCACGGCCAACTCGCGAAATGCAGGATGATGCCGCCCAGCGATGGGCCGAAGGCGATGCCGAAGGCCACCACCAGGGCGCCTATGCCGATGGCCGAGCCCAGCAGGCGCGAGGGGAAGATCAAGCGGTACATGGACGGGCCGATGCTCAACATCGCCGCGGCGCCGATGCCTTGCAGCATGCGCGATGCCACCAGCCACTCGAAACTGCGCGACAGCGCACAGCACAGCGAGGCCAACACGAACAGCGCCAAGCCGCCCAAGTACAGGCGTCGCCGCCCAATAAGCCGGCTCAAGGCGGCAAACCCCAGCAACAGAGCCGCACACACCAACTGATAGACGTTGGTGACCCACACTGCACGCGACTCGCTCACCACCAGTTCTTGCGCCAGCGTGGGCAACGCGATATTGACGATGCCGTTATCGAGTACCGACATCAACGTGCCCAGCACCATCACCAGCATCGCCTGGCGGCGCTGGGGACCGGGCAAACCTTCATCGCCGGGACGTGTCACAAAAAGACGCCGCATCAGCACGTCGCCACGCCTTTGGCCCTCACCGACGCTCTTGTCCCGCGACACACCGGCGGTTCAATAGCCGCCGCGTACTGGCTCTCTACACCGCTCACCGAACGCGTCAATCTTCTTCGGTTTCAAGCAGCAAGCCATCGTCGATCTCGGAAATCTCGAGCGGCACTTCATCATCGAGATCCAGCGCCAGATAGCTGTGTTCGACGATGAGAAATGCCTCGAATAACGACCAGTCGAGCGGTTCCGGCCATTGACGCGAGTCTTCTTCCCAAGCGCTCAGCTCGTTCTCGAGCAGATCGAGGTGGCGCTCGCGCACATAGTCGGCCAGCACCTCGGGTGTGTCCATTTCCGGGATAAGGTAGATGGTGCTCTCACGCTCGACATCGTCGAGGGTCAAATCGTCCTCACCGACGGTGGGCTCCAGCGAGTTGATCCAGTCAACGAACGCTTGGGTCGGCTTGACGCTCAGCGCGGAGCGGTTAAGCAGTTTCATCGGGATTCTCCTGGACAGACGGGGCGCGACGCCAAAACGCCGCCATTATGGGCGCTCGAAGCGCCCCTTACCAACAATTTCCACCCCGGCCGAACAGCCCCGCCATGGGCGACTCTCGCCCGCCCATGCTAAGCGCAGGTGACGTACCATGCCAAACTAGCAAAACGCCTTCACTCGGCGGAAGGACGCATCGCCGGGAACAACAACACGTCGCGGATCGACGGGCTATCGGTAAGCAGCATGACCAGACGGTCGATACCAATGCCCTCACCCGCCGTCGGCGGCAGGCCATATTCCAGCGCGCGGACGTAATCGGCATCGTAGTACATCGCCTCCAGATCGCCCGCGTCCTTCTCGGCCGCCTGCTCAGCGAAGCGCTCGGCCTGGTCTTCGGCATCGTTAAGCTCGGAGAAGCCGTTAGCGATCTCGCGGCCACCGACGAAGAACTCGAAGCGGTCGGTGACGTGAGGATTGGTATCGTTGCGCCGCGCCAGCGGGCTGACTTCAGCCGGATATTCGGTGATGAATGTCGGTTGATCGAGCTTGTCTTCTGCGACAGCCTCGAAGATCTCGGTCTGCAGCTTGCCCAAGCCCCAGTTCGGCTTGACGGGAATCCTCAAACGCTCGCAGGTCGCCTGAGCACCGTCGAAGGTATCGATATCGCCTTCGCCGATACCGTCGCCGTATTCCAGAATCGCCTGACGCAGGGTAAGCCGCTGGAAAGGCTCGCCGAGTTCGTAGCTCGTGCCCTGGTACTCGACCGTCGTCGTGCCAAGCACGTCGTGGGCGACGTCGCGAATCATCGCCTCGGTCAGGTCGAGCAGGTCACGGTAATCGGCATAGGCCCAGTAGAACTCGAGCATGGTGAACTCGGGATTATGACGCGTCGACAAGCCCTCGTTACGAAAGTTGCGGTTGATCTCGAAGACTCGCTCGAAGCCGCCGACGACCAGCCGCTTGAGATACAGCTCCGGCGCAACGCGCAGATACATGTCGATATCCAGCGCATTGTGGTGCGTAACGAACGGCCGTGCCGTGGCGCCGCCGGGAATCTGCTGCAGCATCGGCGTTTCGACTTCCATGAAGCCGCGATCGACCAAAAAGCGCCGAATGCCGCTGATCACCCGCGAGCGCACCTCGAAGACACGCCGCGACTCGGGGTTCATGATCAGGTCGACGTAGCGCTGGCGATAGCGCGCTTCGGTGTCGGTCAAGCCGTGAAACTTATCAGGCAGGGGGCGCAGGCTCTTGGTCAGCAAGCGCGCCTCGCCCATCATCACGTACAGATCGCCCTTGCCGGATTTGTGCACCGGCCCGCGCGCCGCGACGATATCGCCGATGTCCCAGCTTTTGACGTCCTCCAGCACCTCGGCGGGCAGGCCTTTCTTGTCGACATACAACTGAATCTGGTCGGAAACGTCCTGGATGACGATGAACGGCCCGCGCTGGCGCATGATGCGCCCAGCGACCGAGGCCTGACGGTCGAGCGTTTCCAGCTCGGCCTTGTCCTTGTCGCCCAGCTCGGCCTGCAATTCGGCAGCGAGACTGTCACGGCGAAAATCGCTGGGAAAGGCGCTACCGCCCTCTTCTGCGGCTTGGGCGCGACGTGCCGCCAACTTGGCGCGGCGTTCCGCGATCAGGTGATTCTCGTCGTGTTGAGAGGAGTCTTGGTTGGCCATATCGTTACCTGTAAAGAATTAACTACGGGCTGCGAGCGATGGGCCACGGGCGCAAGCGGATCGACTATCGCTCACCGCCCGTGACTCGAAGCGCGAGGCTACAGCCCTTGTTTCAGGCTTGCCTCGATGAACTGATCCAGATCACCGTCGAGCACTTTCTCGCAGTTGCTGGACTGCACCCCCGTGCGCAAATCCTTGATGCGCTGGTCATCGAGCACATAGGAGCGGATCTGACTGCCCCAGCCGATATCCGACTTGTTGTCCTCGGCTTCCTGCTTGGCGGCGTTACGCTTGTCCATTTCCAGCTCCCACAACTTCGCCCTGAGCTGCTTCATGGCGAAGTCGCGGTTGGCATGCTGGCTGCGCTGGCCTTGGCATGCCACCACGATCCCCGTGGGTTCGTGGGTGATACGCACCGCTGAGTCGGTGGTGTTGACGTGCTGGCCACCTGCACCGCTGGAACGATAGGTATCGACGCGCAGATCGGACGGATTGACCTCGATCTCGAAGTTGTCGTCGATTTCCGGCGATAGAAACACCGAGGCGAACGAAGTATGCCGACGCCCGCCCGAGTCGAACGGGCTCTTGCGCACCAGGCGATGCACGCCGGTCTCGGTGCGTAGCCAGCCGAAGGCGTAATCGCCTTGAATATGCAAGGTCGCCGACTTGATGCCTGCTACGTCGCCGCTGGATAACTCGATGATATCGGTCTTGAAGCCGTGATGTTCGCACCAGCGCAAATACATGCGCAGCAAGATATTGGCCCAATCCTGCGCTTCGGTGCCGCCGGAGCCGGCCTGGATATCGAGATAGGCGTTATTGGGGTCCATCTCGCCGGAAAACATACGCCGGAACTCGAGCTTGGCGAGCTGGGACTCGAGCTTTTCGAGTTCGCTTCGCACTTCGTCGATGGTGGCGTCGTCTTCCTCCACCACCGCCAGCTCCAGCAGTTCCTGATGATCCGTCAGGCCCCGCTCCAACACGTCGAAGGTCTCGACGACCGCCTCAAGAGTCGCGCGCTCCTTGCCCAGCTTTTGCGCGTAATCCGGATCGCTCCACACATCCGGATTTTCCAGTTCGCGGGTGACTTCCTCTAGCCGTTCTTTCTTTGCGGCATAGTCAAAGATACCCCCTCAGGACTTCTGTCCGTTCGGACAGGTCCTTGAGGAGGTGGTTGATCGGGCTGATCTCTTGCATGGGAATCCTTTTCAGGCGCGCTGATTCGCACCGCAGCGGCATGCTTGCCGGCACACGGTGAAGAAAAGAAGCACATTGTAGCCAATGCACCCGCGAGCGGCTATCCCATGCCGCACTTCGCGGCATTAATAATGCGCTCTATCGAATATGTGAAAAAGCATATACGAAATTTGCAATGGACATGTTTCACCAGACGGGGAGAGGGTAACTCCACGATGTGACGCCTTCGCGGCATCCGGCACAACAACAAGCGGAATAGACAATATGCTTCGACACTCGCACACCCTACTCGGCGCCATGGTGCTGTCTTCTCTGTCATTGACATCCCTGGCCCTGGCGACACCAGCCCAGGCCGAGACACTGAATATCGGCGTGATGGGCGAACTGGCGTCTTTCGATACCTCACAGGTCTCCGGCGGTGTCTGGGAATCCCAAGTCCTGAGAGATGTCTACGAAGGCCTGCTCAAGGAAAACCCCAAGGGCGAAGTCATGCCCGGCATGGCCACCGACTGGGACATCTCCGCGGACGGCAAGACCTACACCTTCCATCTACGCGACGACGCCAAGTGGTCGGACGGCGAGCCAGTCACCGCGGAAGATTTCGTCTTCGGCTGGCAACACCTTCTCGACCCCGCCAGCGCCTCGAAATACGCTTACCTGCTTTACCCGATCAACAATGCCGAAG
This sequence comes from Chromohalobacter canadensis, assembly GCF_034479555.1. Classification (NCBI taxonomy): domain Bacteria; kingdom Pseudomonadati; phylum Pseudomonadota; class Gammaproteobacteria; order Oceanospirillales; family Halomonadaceae; genus Chromohalobacter; species Chromohalobacter canadensis. Next base: position 1,249,066 of record NZ_CP140151.1, read on the forward strand.
CCGTCAATACCGGCGACAAGCCGCTCGATACCTTGGGCGTGGAATCACTCGACGATGGCAAGACCCTCAAGGTAACCCTCAAGTCGCCGACCCCCTTCTTTCTGCAGCTACTGACTCACTACACCGCCTACCCCTTGCCCAAGCATGCCGTGGACGAATACGGCAAGCAGTGGGTCAAGATGGACAACATCGTCACCAACGGCGCCTTCACGCCCGTCGAGTGGGTCTCGCAATCGCGTATCAGCGTCGAGAAGAATCCCGACTACTACGAGGCCGATGAGGTCGATCTTGACGGCGTCAACTACTTCAATACCGAGGATCGCAATGCCGCCATCTCGCGCTTCCGCGCCGGCGAGCTGGACATCGTCCGCGATTACCCCTCGAGCCGTTACCAGTGGCTCGAAGAAAACCTGCCAAAAGCCACCCACCTGAGCCCGATGCTGGGGTCCTACTATTATGTGCTCAACACCCGCGAAGGCCGACCGACCGCCGACAAGCGGGTCCGCGAGGCCCTGAACCTGGTCGCGCGCCGCAAGGTACTTTCCGAGCAGATCATGGCCGGCAGTTTCAAGGACGCCTACTCGCTGGTCCCGCCGGGCACCAGCCACTACGACGTCCAGCGCATGGACGGTGTCGATGGCGACTACCAGGAGCGTCTGGCCAGGGCCAAGCAACTGATCAAGGAGGCCGGCTACGGCCCCGACAACCCGCTGCACCTGCAACTGCGCTACAACACGTCCGACGAGCACAAGAAGATCGCCATAGCCCTGGCCGCGATGTGGAAGCCGCTGGGTGTCGACGTCGAGATGACCAACGCCGAAGCCACCGTGCACTACCAGACCATTCAAGAAGGCGACTTCGATATCGCCCGCGCCGGCTGGATCGCCGACTACAACGATGCCGAAAACTTCCTGACCCTGCTGCGCAGCGGCGTCGGCAACAACTACGGCGGCTACGACAACGCCGAATACGACAAGCTGCTCGACCAAGCAGCAAGTACCCTGGACCTCGATAAGCGCGAGGCGCTCCTCGAGAAAGCCGAGAACGTCGCCCTCGATGACTACGCCCTGGTGCCGCTGCTCTATTATGTCACCCGCAACCTGGTCAATCCCGAGCTCAGCGGCTGGCAGGACAATGCCGAGGATGACCATCCATCACGCTGGGTAAGCTTCACCGAGTAAGAACACCTTTTCACCACCTCCCAGTGATAGGTGGGCGCCGATAGCAAGCCGAAGCGAGGGTCATTCGTCATGGATGACGAATGTAGCGCCCAAGGATGGGTTCACAGCGCCCTCGCACAGGCTTGCTATCGGATCAACCCAACCCAGTGATGCCGCCCCGTCTACAGAGCGACGTACGGAATACCCCATGCTGACCTATACCCTGAAGCGCCTGCTCATGGCGGTTCCCACCCTGCTGATCGTGATCACCATCTCGTTTTTCTTGATGCGCATCGCGCCGGGAGGGCCGTTCGACGGCGAGCGCCAATTGCCCCCGGAGATCGAGGCCAATCTCGAGGCGGCCTATCACCTGGACGAGCCTCTTCCCCAGCAATACCTGCGCTACATGGGTAACCTGCTACAGGGCGATTTCGGGCCGTCGTTCAAGTACAAGGATTTCTCGGTCACCGAGCTGATCGCCCAGGGCTTTCCCGTGAGCCTCGAGATCGGCGGCCTGGCAATTCTTCTCGCACTTTTGATTGGCCTCCCGCTGGGCATCATCGCCGCCTTGCGACGCAACACGATGATCGATTACACGGTCATGGGTACGGCACTGGCAGGTATCGCAGTGCCCAACTTCGTGATCGCGCCGATCCTGGCGCTGGTCTTCGGCGTCCTGCTCGCCTGGCTGCCAGCCGGGGGTTGGAATGGCGGCGCCTTACCCAACCTGGTGTTGCCGGTGATCGCGCTGTCGATTCAGCAGATCGCCTATATCGCACGCATGATGCGCGCCAGCATGATCGAGGTCCTGGGCAGTCATTACATCCGCACCGCACGCGCCAAGGGGCTTTCCGAGCGTCAGGTGATCTGGCGCCACGCCATCCGCCCGGCGCTGCTCCCCGTGACTTCCTACCTGGGGCCAGCGATTGCCGGGATCATCACCGGCTCGGTGGTGATCGAGCAGATCTTCGGCATTCCCGGCATCGGTCGCTACTTCGTGCAGGCCGCGCTCAACCGCGACTACACCCTGGTGATGGGCACGGTCGTGTTCTACGGCGCCCTGATCGTACTGATGAACCTGCTCGTCGACCTGCTCTATTCCGCACTCGATCCGCAAATCCGTTATGACGACTGACCGGCGAGGAATGACCATGACGACGGACACCACACCCTACAGCGAGCACACCCCGCCGACCGGTGGCCCCAACCCACCCGTCGAGCCCGACCTCGAAGTCGGCGCGGTCGCTGGCGAGAGTCTCGGCCGAGACGCCTGGCGGCGCCTCAAGCAGAACAAGGCAGCGATGGTCAGCCTGATCTTGCTGGTCCTCATCAGCGCGGTCTGTGTGGTTGGGCCCTACCTGCTCCCCTGGGGACTCGCCGAAGTCGACTGGAACGCCTTCAGCGCCGCGCCGAGCCTCGAGAGCGGACATTTCCTGGGTACCGATGCCAACGGACGCGACTTGCTCACGCGCACGCTTTACGGCGGTCGCGTGTCGCTCTCGGTAGCCTTGGTAGCCACCTTCGTCAGCCTGGTGATCGGGGTGCTCTACGGCGCCATCTCCGGCTATGTCGGCGGGCGCCTGGACAGCGTCATGATGCGCTTCGTCGACATCATGTACTCACTGCCGTTCATGTTCCTGGTGATCCTCTTGATGGTGGTCTTCGGGCGCAATATCTTCCTGATCTACGCCGCCATCGGCGCGGTCGAGTGGCTCGACATGGCGCGCATCGTGCGTGGCCAGACACTGGCGCTCAAGCAACGCGAGTTCATCGAAGCCGCCCACGCGCTGGGTGTCCGCGATCGCAAGATTGTCACCCGCCACCTGATCCCCAACGCCATCGGCCCAGTGATCATTTACGTCACCCTGACCGTGCCCAAGGTCATCCTGCTCGAGAGCTTTTTGTCATTCCTCGGTCTCGGCGTGCAGGAGCCGCTGACCAGTTGGGGCGTGCTGATTTCCGAAGGCACCGACATGATGCAGAGCGCACCGTGGCTGCTGCTCGTGCCATCGCTATTCCTCGCGCTGACGCTGTTCTGTCTCAACTTCCTGGGCGACGGGTTGCGTGACGCCCTCGACCCGAAAACACGCTGAGGTGACCGTGGCTGACAATCTGCTTGAAATCGACAACTTGAGCGTCGACTTCCAACTGCCTAACGGCACGGTGCCGGCCGTCAAGAACGTGAGTTTCTCCATCCAACCCGGCGAGACGCTGGCACTGGTTGGCGAATCGGGCTCCGGCAAGTCGGTCTCTTCGACCGCCGCGATGCGCCTCTTGCCTGAGTTGGCTCGAACGTCTGGCGCCATCCGCTTCAAGAACGAGGATCTCTTGAGCGTCACACCCAAGCGCATGCGTCGCATCCGTGGCAACGCCATCTCGATGATCTTTCAGGAGCCGATGACCTCGCTCAATCCCTTGCAGCGCATCGGGGCACAGATCGCCGAGGTGCTGGAAAAACACCTCGGCCTCAATAAGCGCCAAGCACGCCCCAAGGTCATCGAACTGCTCGAGCAAGTGGGTATCCCCGAGCCTGCCCGGCGCATCGACAGTTATCCCTACGAGCTCTCGGGCGGCCAGCGCCAGCGCGTGATGATCGCCATGGCGCTGGCCTGCGAACCCGAGCTTTTGATCGCCGACGAACCCACCACTGCGCTCGACGTCACCGTCCAGGCGCAGATCCTGGCGCTGCTCAAGGATCTTCAGGCACGTTACGGCATGGCGATCCTGTTCATCACTCATGACCTTGGGATCGTGCGCCACTTCGCCGACCGGATGTGTGTCATGCGCTATGGTGAGCTCGTCGAGTCCGGCACCACCACCGAGGTATTCAGCAACCCGCAACGCGATTACACACGCATGCTGATCGATGCCGACCCGCGTGGCCACAAGGCACCGGTCGACGCGACGCTGCCAATGCTGCTGGAGGCGAAGGACGTGCGCGTACGCTTCGCGCTCAAGAAACGTCTGTTCCGCGCCAGCGAGTATTTCGAGGCGGTCCGTGGCATCGACCTGAGCATTCGTCGCGGCCAGACCGTGGGCATCGTTGGCGAGTCCGGATCGGGCAAGTCGACGCTGGGCCGGGCACTGCTGCGCCTGCTCAAGAGTCGCGGCGAAATTCGCTTCGACGGCCAGGACATCGCCGCGCTGGATACCGCCAACATGCGACCGCTGCGCTCGCGCATGCAGGTGGTCTTCCAGGACCCCTTCGGCTCGCTTTCGCCTCGCATGACCGTCGGCGAAGTGATCAGCGAGGGACTGCGCGTGCACCACCCCGAGCTCAACCGCCGCCAGCGCGAGGCGCAGGTGGTGGAGGCGCTAAAGGAAGTGGCGCTCGACCCGGCGATGCGCAACCGCTACCCGCATGAATTCTCCGGTGGCCAACGCCAGCGTATCGCCATCGCCCGGGCGCTGGTACTCAAACCGGAATTCCTGCTGCTCGACGAGCCCACCTCGGCGCTCGACCGCTCGGTGCAGGTCACGGTGATCGACCTGCTGCGCGACCTGCAGCAGAAGCACGACCTGACCTACCTGTTCATCAGTCACGACCTTTCGGTGGTACGTGCGCTAGCCGATACCGTGTTGGTGATGAAAGAGGGCCAAGTCGTCGAACAGGGCGCGACCGACGCTATCTTCGCCAACCCGCGCGAACGCTATACCCAAGAATTGATGAGGGCCGCCTTCGTCGGCGACGCCGCTTGACCCCGACCCCCCCCTCCCTCGTAAAGTCCACTGCAAACGCAAGACGTTTGCAGTGGCGACGATGAATGGGTTGGCCTTAACACATGCTAAATACACGCTCTCGACTGTGGCGTAGCCTCATCGCGTTCGCCTAGCAAGTCTGGCGAGCTACAAAGGCATACACGGCTGTGTTTGTCGGCGCCAACCTCTCCGACTACGTTTACACGGGGGGGAATGGCGCAATACCGTTCCCAGCAGACTAATGGAGGAGTTTGCGATGAAAGAGACTCAAGACCTATTCCCGACGCGCCTGGAACGCAAACTGGGGATGTTCGAGCGCATCGACCCGGTGGTGCATAGCGAAGGCGAGCAGCGCAAGGGGCCGCTCAGCGAAGCCGAGCTCGACGAGTTCGAACGCAAAGGCTTCCTTTCCTTCGAAGGATTCTTCGATGAGGACGAGATGGCCGCGTTCCTCGAGGAGTTGGGCGACTACGAGAACGATGATGACCTCAAGCTCTCGGAAGGTACTATCCTCGAGCCCAGCAAGCAGGAAATTCGTTCGATCTTCGGCATCCACGAGATATCCAAGCGTTTCAGCCGCCTGACTCGCGACCCGCGCCTGCTGGCGATGGTCCAGCAGATCCTCGGTGGCGATGCCTATATTCACCAGTCGCGGATCAACTACAAGCCCGGCTTCAAGGGCAAGGGCTTCGACTGGCATTCGGATTTCGAGACCTGGCACAGCGAAGACGGCATGCCACGCATGCGCTCGGTGAGCTGTTCGATCATTCTCACCGAAAATGGTGAATTCAATGGTCCGCTAATGCTGGTGCCCGGCTCGCACAACTACTTCGTTCCCTGCGTCGGCCGCACGCCGGAGAACAACTATAAAGAGTCGCTCAAGAGTCAGGAAATCGGCGTACCGGACGATGCCAGCCTGCGCGACCTGATGATCAAGGGCGATATCGAGGCGCCCAAGGGGCCAGTCGGCTCGCTGGTGATGTTTGAGTGCAACACGCTGCATGGCTCCAACATCAACATGTCGTGCTGGCCACGCAGCAACCTGTTCTTCGTCTATAACAGTGTCGAGAACACGCTGCACGACCCGTACTGCGGCAACCGTCCTCGGCCCGAGTTCCTGGCCAACCGCAAGGACTGGAGCCCCCTGAAACCTGTCGAATAAGACATCGTCAGTCAAAGTGGGAAAACGACGAACCCTGGCACATCGCCGGGGTTCGTCGTCATGCAGGCCCATTGCGCGACATGGGTCAGAAGCGATAATCCATCGACAGCGCGAAGACGTTGGCGTCGACTTCATAGGTCCCGGAAAGGTTGCCACGGTTGGCATTCTCGGGCTTGGTACCGGATTGATCGATATCGCCATCGTCGCCGAAGACGTGCATGTAGCCCGCCGTCACGCCAAGGTTAGAAGTCGGCATCCAGGTCGCCCCGAGCGTCGCCCAGCGACGGTCGGCATCCGGTACACGCGGCGTGCGGTGTTCGCTGTCCGGCACCGGCGATTCATCGATACCCAGGCCGGCGCGCAGCAACCACTGCCGGTTGAGCTGATAGTTAGCCCCTACCGAGAAGGCCCAGGTATCGTCCCAGTTTTCGGTTGTGGTGCTTGTGTCAGGTGGGCCATTCTCGAACTCGACGGTAAGCTCCTCGAAGCTACTCCACTCGGTCCATTCGGCATTGGCCATCAAGGCGAGCCGGTCGGTCAACTGATGATAGATACCCAGATTGAGGTTAGCCGGCGTGGTGATATCTGCCTTGCCCCCTCCATCTTGTAGCTGGCCCGATGCCTGCGCTCCCGCCAGCACCTGCTGGCCGACCGGATTGTCGGAGCTGTAGTCGACGTCACCGTCTAGCGTCAGTTCGACTTCTGAGCGGTAGCTGATGCCCAGACGGGTGCGCTCGGTGGCCTGGAACAGCGCCCCCAGGGTGTAGCCGTAGCCCCAGTCATCGCCGGTCACCTCGGCCATGCCATCGGCATTACCGATCGCTGTGGGTGGGAGCGGGTTAGTGTTGTTAGGGTTAGCCCCAACAGCTCCAAGGTCAATGGCGTTAGAGAGCGTGGCATCGGCATACTGAGCGCGTAGCCCCACGGCGAGGTTGAGGCGGTCGGTGGCACGATAGTTCAGCGTCGGCTGGATATCGATAGTCTCAAGCTCGGTTTCGACGGCGTGATAACGCCCGATCCATTCCTTGTCATATTTCGTCGAGAGGCCATACGGCGCGGAGATCGCCAGCCCCAGATCGAACCGTTCATTCAGGCGCGTCTTGAAGGCGAAGCTGGGCACCCAGGCTTCTTCGCCACCCTCGCGCGAGCCACCACGATCGTAGCTGACAGGTACTCCGGCTGGACTCGCCGATGCATCGGTCAACTCGAAGTTGGCATCAACATAGGAAATGCCGCCAGCGATTTGGGTACCCTCGACATTACCGATGGCTGCCGGGTTAAAGGTCATATAGCTGACATCCTCGGCACCGGCCGCCGCACCTGCCATGGCGTTACCCAATGCCTTGGCGCTCTGTTCACGAACCTGAAAGCCCGACGCGGCAGCCTGACCGGATGCGATCACGGCAGACGCCAGCGTCACGGCGAGTGTGAGCTTGTTGATCTTGTTATGCATGAAAACGTCCTCTTCTGCGGAGACGTGGAGGCGAAAATCTTCTAGATTTTTTACCCTTGCCCGAATAATGGCGTGCCTCTTCGTTTTGGCCGATGGGCGTTTTCAAGTCAAGAGCAAACGTTTGTTTTAATCTTGGAAACGCTCATTCTTTAGTCTTACCAAGAATCCTGCATCTCATGCCTTTTAAGGTAGCGGGAGTATTTATGTATTTATTTCAATATTTTAAACGAAAGAACTGTAAATAGACTGGGCTTGCCTTGACCTTTGTGTTACCCAAAGGTTCTAGACTTCTCATATCACTCAGGAGGCCCCATGAAAGTCAGCGATCTGGCCCGCGCCGCCGACGTCACCGGCGAAACGGTGCGCCATTACACCCGCGAGGGGCTACTGCACCCGCAGCGCGATCCCGGCAACGGCTATCAGCTCTATGATGCCGACGACCTCAATCGCCTGCGCTTCATACAGCGAGCACGCACGCTGGGGTTCAGTCTTCGCGAGGTGCGCGAAATTCTCGAGCACGCCGACCATGGCGACTCGCCGTGCCCCATGGTGCGCGACCTGCTGGCCGAACGCTTGCCGGAAATTCAGTCGCGCATCCGTGAGTTGCAGGCCCTGGCGACGCGCATGGAACACGCTTTGAGCGCCTGGAGGGACATGCCGGATGGCACGCCCGACGGCCATAGCTTGTGCCGGCTGATCGAGAGTCTGCCCATGGAAAGTGACGACGGTTTCTCACGCCAGGCGCCATGAGCGCCCCGAACGGAGAACGCAAGATGAGCACAACGGCTCCCCATTCTTTCACCGTGCCCGGCATGAACTGCCAGGGCTGCGTCAAACGCATGCGCGAGGCGATCCAAGCCGAGGATGGCCAGGCCGACGTCATCGGCGAGCCCGGTGAAAAGCGTCTCGACGTCACAGCATCTCTGGACGCGTCGCGCCTGAGCGCGTTGCTCGAGCAGGCCGGCTACCCACCGGAAGCGACGGCGAGCACCACTGACGACGGCGCATCGGCGACGGCTTCGAGCGACGACCGACAAGATACCCAAGTAACGTCCGAAGGGGCGCCAGTTCGTCTATCGTTGTCCGGCATGACCTGTGCCGGCTGCGTCAACACCATTACCCAGGCCTTGAATGCTACGCCCGGCGTGCGCTCGGCCAGCGTCAACTTTGGCTCGCATACCGCCGAGATCTTCGGCGACGCGCGCCCCCAGCAACTGATCGATGCCGTCGAAGCGGTCGGCTACGGTGCCGAGCGCATCGAGGATCTCGGCCAGGCGGCGCGCACGCGTGAACAAAACGAGGCGCACGAGTACCGTCAACGGCTCCGCGACACCGCATTGGGGCTCATCCCCGGTGTGCTGCTTATGGGCAGCATGCTGTTCCACCATCCACAGTTGAACGGTCCGGAACGCTGGGTCTGGCTGCTGATCGGTGTGGTAACGCTGGGCATCATGGCCACGGCGGGCCGGCGCTTCTTCGTCAATGCCTGGAAAACCTTCCGTCATCATCAGGCCAACATGGATACCCTGATCGCCGTCGGCACCGGCACCGCCTGGCTCTATTCGATGACGGTGGTACTGATCCCCGAGGCGATTCCAGTCGCGGCGCGTGGGCTCTATTTCGAAGCCTCGGTGATGATCATCGGCTTGATCAGTCTCGGCAATGCCATGGAGTTGCGCGCCCGGGGACGCACGTCCCGGGCGCTCAACCGCCTGCTCGACCTGCAAGCCCCCACCGCCCGGGTAATCCGCGACGGTGATGAACACGACGTACCGCTCGAGGAAGTTGCCATCGACGAGCGGATTCGCGTGCGTCCCGGCGAGCGCCTGGCCGTGGATGGCCGTATTGAAGAAGGCGACAGCCATATCGACGAATCGATGTTGACTGGGGAGCCGCACCCCGTCGCCAAGCATCCCGGCGACGAGGTCAGCGCGGGCACGGTCAACGGCCGTGGCACGCTGGTCTATATCGCCACCCGTATCGGCGCCGACAGTCGCCTGGGGCACATCGTCGAGCAGGTGGCCAGCGCCCAGAACTCTCGCCCCCCCATCGGCGCCCTGGCCGACCGAATTTCCGCTATCTTCGTGCCCAGTGTGTTGATCATCGCCGTACTCACGGCACTGGCCTGGTTCAATTTCGGCCCCGCGCCGCAGTTGGTCCACATGCTGGTCACCGCCACCACCGTACTGATCATCGCCTGCCCCTGCGCGCTGGGGCTGGCAACACCGATGTCGACCATGATCGGCGTCGGCAAGGCCGCCGAGCACGGCATCCTGGTGCGTGATGGCGATGCACTGCAGACTGCCAGCAAGTTGACCACGCTGGTCGTCGACAAGACCGGCACGCTGACCGAGGGTCGCCCACGCATGACCACCGCTCAGTGGGCCACCGAGGATACCCACACCGCCTTGAGCTGGGTGGCGGCCCTCGAACGTGGCTCCGAGCATCCCCTCGCCGAGGCCCTCGGCGACTACGCCGACCAGCAGGGCGCCACACAGACCGCGCTTCCCGAGCTGCGCGAGTTTCAAGCGCTCAGCGGGCGCGGTGTCACCGCCATGACAGACACCGGCCAGTCGCTGCGCTTGGGCAACGCCGCTCTGATGCACGAAGGTGATGTCGAGCTGGGCCAGGCCCAGGCATGGGGCGCCGAGCTTGAAGAGAAGGCACAGACACCGCTCTATCTGGCCGCCGACGGGCAAGTGCTGGGCGTCTTCGGCATCAGCGATCCGTTGCGCGAGGATAGCCGCGACGCCGTCGCACGCCTGCAAACGGACGGCATTGAGGTCGTCATGCTGACCGGCGACAACGCACATACCGCCCGGGCCGTGGCTCAGGCGTTGGGCATCGCGCGTGTCGAGGCCGAGCTGTTGCCCGAGGACAAACGCGAGATCGTCGCGCAGCTGCAACGCGACGGCCACCTCGTTGGCATGACCGGCGACGGCATCAACGACGCCCCGGCCCTGGCACAAGCCAACGTGGGCTTCGCCATCGGTCAGGGCACCGACGTGGCGATCGAATCGGCGGGTATCACGTTGATGCGCAACTCCCTGCATGGCGTGGCCGATGCCATCGAGATCAGCCGCGCCACGCTGCGCAACATCAAGCAGAACCTGTGGGGCGCCTTCGGCTACAACGGCCTGGGGATTCCCATCGCCGCCGGGGTGTTCTATCCGCTGACGGGGATGCTGCTCTCACCCATCGTCGCTGCCGTGGCCATGTCGCTGTCCTCGGTCACCGTGGTCAGCAACGCCAATCGGTTAAGGCTTTTTAAATCCACGCCACAGAGCGCCAAGACATCCCAGGAGGACGCATGACGTTTCTCGTCAATCTGATCGGGCTGGCATTGATCGCCGGCATCGTCTGGTGGTTCTGGCTATCGCCACGTTGAGGTCATTGCCGTGTGCTGGCTATGCTGGAAGGCATCGCGTCGCAGCAAACGGGGAGTGATATGCCACGCATTCAAGGCGTTCTCGAAACCGCCCTCTACGTCAACGATATGGCCCGCGCCCGGGCCTTCTTCGAGAACGTGATGATGCTGTCGGCCTTTACCGCCGACCATCGCTTCACCGCTTACGAGGCCGGGCCAGGCAGCGTGTTGCTGCTGTTTCAACAAGGCAGCACCGAAGATACCGTGAACTTGCCACACGGCATGGGCACCATACCGCCCCATGACGGTTCCGGGCGCGTGCATCTAGCGCTGGCCATTGATCGCGATGAGTTGGAAGACTGGGAAACCCAACTCGTCGCCCACGACATTCCCATCGAAGGCCGCACCCACTGGCCGAAAGGCGGTGAAAGCCTTTATTTCCGCGACCCGGACGGCCACCTTCTGGAACTGGCCACGCCCGGCGTCTGGCCGAACTACTGATAAAGCTGGAAGAGCGCCGCTGCGCGGCTGGAAGCGGGAAGACCGGCGCTTCGCGCCTGGAAGAATCCCAGGGAGAAGAACCGTTCTCGGCTTCTAGCTCATTGGCTCGGCGTGCTCGATCATCAACTGCAACGACTCACGCCCCCGCCAGCGGTTGCGCGATAGTTTGTAGGCACAGCGCAGACGATCGCCGAGTCCGAACGGCGGCAGCTCGCCAGGTGTCAGGGCACGAAACCAGATCGCCTTGAGGCTCACCGCGCCACACGAGAGTTCGAGCATCAGGTGATTGCCATCCGCCCCCACCGGGCGTAGCTGCTCGATGCGAAACTCGCCGTCGAACAGCGGGGCATCGAACTCACGACCATAGGGTGCCAGACGCGCCAGTTCATCCACCGCCGCCAATGACAGCTGCTCGGGCAGCAAGGCGCCGTCGGTCAGCACGTAGGGGAAAAGTTCGCGGCCACTGAGTTGTTGCTCGACCGCCGTGAGAAAGGCATCGCGAAATTCCGCCAGACGCTCGCGCGGTACGCCAATGCCCGCCGCTCCCCGGTGTCCCCCGAAACGTGGCAATGCCTCGGGGGCCAGTTCATGCGCGCGCTGCAATGCGTCTCGCAAGTGCAGCCCTTCGATGGAACGTCCCGAACCGGTCAGCATGCCCGGCGCAGCGGCCGGCGTAAGCACCAGCGTGGGGCGCCCGAAAGCCTGTACCAGACGCGAGGCCACGATACCTTGCACGCCTGCATGCCCGTCCTCGAGGAAAACCACGATGGCCGATGCGCTCTCGGCCAGCGCGTCGAACGCCAATGCCCGGGCGCTCTCGACCATGTCCGCCTCGATCGCCTTGCGTGACTGGTTGTCGGTATCCAGCACCTCGAGATGACGCCGTGCCGAGGCATCATCGGCGGCGAGCATGAAGTGCAGCGCCGCATAGGGGTCATCGAGACGCGAGCGCGCGTTGATGCGCGGCCCCATCTGAAAGGCCAAGGTTTCGGCATCGAAGGGCACGCTGTCGTCCCCCAGCCGCTCGGCCATGACCCGCCAGCAGGCGGCGCCCATGCGGTTGATCAATGTCAGCCCATGGCTGACCACGGCACGGTTGGCGGGACTCGCACCCAGCGAGACGCAATCCGCCACGGTGCCCAAAGCGACGTAAGACAGCCACGGCGACAATTTCGGGGTCGAGGGTGCGGCCACGCCCTGCTCGATGAGCACCGAACGCGTCAGTGACATGGTCAACCACGCCACCATGCAACCGGCGATGGTGGGGTCTGGGTAATCGCAATCGCTGCGCGTGGGATTGACGGTGGCATACGCCGACACCGGAGGCCCCGCCGTCGGCAAGGCGTGATGGTCGGTCACCACGACATCGAGACCTGCCTCACGCAGACGCGCAATACGCGGCTCGTCGGAGCTACCGCAGTCGGCGGTGATCACCAGGCTGGGTCGTGGCGACAATGCAAGAGTACGCTCCACCAGCGGCAAACTAATGCCGTAGCCATCGAAGATACGGTGGCCTATTAAGCTGTGCAGCTTATGCATCGGCACGCCGAACAGCTCGTTCAGGGTCCGCAGGATGACGACGTGCGAGGTGATACCGTCGACGTCGTAATCGGTCAAGATGCCGATATGCTCGCCCTCGGTCACCGCCAGGGCGATCCGCTCGGCAGCACGGCGCGCGTCCTGCAGACGTTCGGGGTGCGCCAGATAGCGCAAGCTGGGGTCGATCAGCGATGCGATATCGTCTGTGTAGTCGTGCAGACGCCCAGCCAGTATCCGCGCCTGCAGTTCGCTGAGCCCAGCCGACTGCGCGCGGCGGTAGACGCTCTCATCACGCGGACGTGACAGGATGCGACGGTTCAGCAGGCGTTGCGGGTCATGCTCGGCTACTGACACGAATGACTCCTCGGGAGACGGCAGATGGCAAGCCTCGGGCGCGCAGCGTGAATCACCACGACGCGCCTGGGACGTCAACGGCGCTGTTCGGCGACGAAGGCCTGCACGGCCTCAAGCTCGGCCGGTAGCACGGTGTAACGCTCTTCACGCTCGAGCAAACCGGCCATGTGTGCGGGCAGCGGCACGCCTTCGAAACCCGCCTGAAGCACCGCGTCGGCGAACTTGGCCGGATGCGCGGTCGCCAGGGTGATCATCGGCGTCGAGGCATCCGTGCGAACACGCTCGGCGGCACGATAGCCCGTCGCGGTATGCGGATCGAGCAATTCCTTGGTACGCCCATGCGCGTCGCGAATCACCTCGAGAATGGTGTCGTCATCGACGCTGTGGCTGACGAATTTCTCGCGTAGCCGTGCCAGCGGTGCTTCGGCGAGAACCGCCGGCTCTTGCTGAAAGCGCTCGAGCAGATCGCGCACGGCGTCGCCATCGCGATCATAAGCCTCGAACAGCAAACGTTCGAAGTTCGACGACACCACGATATCCATCGACGGTGCCAGAGTCGCCTTGAGCGCCTGCTTGGAGAAGTCGTTGTCGGCCAGCGTGCGATGCAGGATATCATTGGCATTGGTCGCCACGACGAACTGCTTGACCGGCAAGCCCATGCGATAGGCCACGTAGCCAGCGAAGACATTGCCGAAGTTGGCCGACGGCACGCAGAAGCTCACCTCACGATGCGGCGCGCCCAGGGCCACCGCAGAGGCCACGTAATAGACCACCTGCGCCATGATGCGCGCCCAGTTGATGGAGTTGACCGCCACCAGGCGCGTGCCGTTCAGGAACGTTTGATCGGCGAAGCTTGCCTTGACCATTGCCTGGGCGTCGTCGAAATCGCCCTCGATGGCGATATTGAAGACGTTGTCGGCCAGCACCGAGGTCATCTGACGACGCTGCACCTCGGATACACGGTTATGCGGATGCAGGATGAAGATGTCGAGGTTGTCGCAATGCCGACAGCCTTCGATCGCCGCCGACCCGGTATCGCCGGATGTCGCGCCCATGATCACCGCACGCTCGCCACGCTTGGCCAGGAAGTGATCGAGGATGCGCCCCAGCAACTGCAAGGCGACATCCTTGAACGCCAGCGTCGGACCGTGGAACAGCTCGAGCAGGAAGTGGTTGCTGGCAAGCTGGTTGAGCGGCACGACGGCTTCATGACTGAAGGTCGCGTAGGCGTCCTTCACCAGTTGCCGGAAGGTGTCGTCGTCGATCTCGCCACCAACGAAGGGCTTCATAACGCGAAACGCGATCTCGGCGTAGGAAAGTCCCGCCATCGCCTCGAGATCCTCCGTCGAGAGCGTGGGAATCGTCTCCGGCACGTAAAGACCGCCATCGGAGGCCATCCCGGTGAGCACGACATCCTCGAAGGACAACGCGGGCGAGCGCCCGCGGGTACTGATGTAACGCATACTTCACTCCGTGAGTGGCGAGCTGCGGGCTTCGAGCGGCGAGCTGGTTCTGCTCGAAGCCCGGTGCTCGCGACTCGAAGCTTGGTTTATTCGTTCTCGTCGAGGGCTTCGACACGAATCCGTGTCACCGGACCGGCGATATCGGCCAGTGATTCGAGCTGACGGATCACCTCGTTCATTTGCTGCTCGCGGGTGCGGTGCGTCATCAGGATGATGGGCACCAGCTCGCCTTCGGTGGCTTCCTTCTGGATGATCGCCTCGATGGAAATCCCTTGCTCGGAGAGAATCGTCGCCACCCGCGCCAGCACGCCCGGTCGATCCACCGCCAACAGGCGTAGGTAATAGGCAGTGACGATGTCTTCCATGGGCAGGATCGGCAGCGAGCCGTCGGCTTCGTCGATGCCGCTGAAGGCGAGATACGGCACACGGTAATGGTGCTCGGTCGTGATGTCGCGCGCCACGTCAAGCAGGTCGGCGACCACCGCCGAGGCCGTGGGCTCGGCCCCCGCGCCGGCACCATAGTAAAGCGTCGGCCCCACGGCATCGCCCATCACCGCGATGGCGTTCTTCACGCCATGCACGCTGGCCAGCAAGCGCTCTTTAGGAATCAACGTCGGGTGCACGCGAAGTTCGAGGCCTTTTTCGGTGCGCTTGGAAATCCCCAGGTGCTTGATGATATAGCCCAGTTGATCGGCCTGTTCGACATCGTCGGCCGTGACCCGCGAGATGCCCTCCGTGTAGGCCTTGTCGAACTGCAGCGGCACGCCGAAGGCGATCGAAGCCAGAATGGTCAACTTATGGGCGGCGTCGATACCTTCGACATCGAACGTCGGGTCGGATTCGGCATAGCCCAGCGCCTGTGCCTCGGCAAGCACGTCGTCGAAGGCGCGGCCTTCGTCGCGCATGTGGGTCAGAATGTAGTTGCCAGTGCCGTTGATGATACCGGCAAGCCATTGAATGCGGTTGGCACCCAGGCCTTCACGCAGCGACTTGATCACCGGGATGCCGCCGGCCACGGCCGCCTCGAAGGCCACGATCACACCCCTTTCGTGCGCGGCCTGGAAGATTTCGTTGCCGTGCACGGCGATCAGCGCTTTGTTGGCGGTGACCACGTGCTTGCCGTTCTCGATGGCCGTCATCACCAGTTCACGGGCCACGTCGTAGCCGCCGATCAACTCGACCAGCACATCGACATCGGGATTGCGCGCCACCTCGAAGACATCGCGGGTGACCTTGACCCCGGCGGTTTCGCATTGCGGGTTATCGCGACGCGTACCGACCTGCTCGACGATAATCGGTCGACTGGCGCGACGGGCGATATCGTCCGCATTGCGCGTCAACACATTGAAGGTACCGCCACCCACGGTCCCTAGCCCACAGATACCTACTCTCACCGGTTTCAACGTCCCGCTCCCCTTACTCAGTGTATGTGTCCAGCGGACCTCCTGCGCCTAGCGTCGGAGGTCATCATATTATCGTCGGTCGGTCATTCCTCGATGCCAAGCATCGACGCCAGCCGCTCGGCCGGCACGTATCCCGGCACCATGCGGCCATTGGGCAACACGATGGCGGGCGTTCCCTGAATCCCCAGTTCACGCCCCAGTTCATACTGCTCGGCCACCGGCGCCTCGCACTGCGCTGTGGCATCCGGAGTTTCCCCGCGCATCGCGGCGGTGAGCGCCTCGGTGGCGTTGTCGGCGCACCAGGCCTGGCTCAGCACGCGTGCCGCCTCGGAGTCGACGCCGGCACGTGGAAAGGCCAGATAGTCTACCGCGATTCCCATCCGATTGAGACGGGGGACTTCCTTATGGAACTTTTGGCAATAAGGGCACGAGGTATCGGTAAAGACGGTAATGCGCGCCTTGACCTCGCCGGCGGGCTTGTAGATGACGCGTTTATCCTCGGGGACCTCATCGAGACGCGCCTGGCGGCGTTCGTTGGCGGCACGCTCGGTCAAGTTGACCATCTGCCCGTCACGGTTGCGATACAGGTCACCGACGACCATGTATTCCCCATCGGCGTCTGTATAGAGGGTTTCGCCGCCCTTGAGGCGTACCTCATAGAGCCCTGATAACGGCGACTCCTCGATCGACGCCACCGGCATCGGCTGCCCATTGTGGGTCAGCTTGTCGGCCAGCCCCTCGGGGGGCGCGGCAAGACTCAGCGGAGCGGCTAGAAGGGCCAAGGCGCCCCCCATGACGGACAATACGGCTCTAGACATGATCAACCTCTAGGATGATGTTGGGCGTGCAGCGCTTCCAGACGCGCTTGGGCCACCTGGGTGTAGATTTGCGTGGTCGACAGATCACTGTGTCCCAGCAACAACTGTACGACACGTAAATTGGCCCCATGATTCAACAGGTGCGTCGCGAATGCATGACGCAGCGTGTGTGGCGAGAGGGGCTTATCGATGCCAGCCGCCACGGCATGTCGCTTGATACGATGCCAGAACGTCTGGCGGGTCATGAATCCATCATGGCGTCCGGGAAACAGGGGCGGTCGGGTCGGATCGTTCATCAACCCCCCACGCCCTTGACGCAGGTAGCGCTCGAGCCATGCGGCCGCTTCTTCGCCCAGTGGGACCAAGCGTTCCTTATCGCCCTTGCCGAGCACGCGCAACACACCCTGACGCAAGTTGACCGCATCCACCGTCAAACCGACCAGTTCAGAAACACGCAAGCCACATCCATACAACACTTCGAGCATGGTGCGGTCACGCAGTCCCAGCGGCGTATCCGCGTCCGGAGCTTCGAGCAAACGCTCGACCTCAGTTTCATCCAGCGTGTTGGGCAATTTGGCGATGGCCTTGGGAGCACGTGCCTCGGCCAGCGGGTCATGGGCGATATGCCCTTCGGCCAGCGCCCAGCGATAGAAGCGCCGCAGACAAGACAACAAGCGTGCCACCGAGCGGGGATGATAGTGCTCGCGGCGCGCCGTCAGAAACGTCTCCAGCGCGCTTTCCCCGGGGGCCATTAGACGCTCGCTACGCGACGCGAGGTGCGCGAGCCAGGCATCCAGATCACGCCGGTAAGCATCCAGCGTGTGCCGACTCAGCCCGCGTTCCAGCCAGAGCCCATCGATAAAAGCATCACGCCACTCGAGATCATTCACCGATTTTGCTCTCCCCGCGTCGCCTTCGCTCACCCCATATGCAAAAACCCCGCGAGCCAAGGGCCCGCAGGGTTCTCGTCGAGCGCTCACAAAGGGGAGCGCTCATGACGTCTCGAGGACGCCGCAAGCCACTTAACGAGTCAGCTTTTCCTTGATGCGAGCAGACTTGCCACTGCGCTCGCGGAGGTAGTACAGCTTGGCCTGGCGCACGTCACCGCGGCGCTTGACCTCGATGGAATCGACCAGCGGGCTGTACGTCTGGAAAGTACGCTCGACGCCGACACCGTGGGAAATCTTGCGCACGGTGAAGGCGGAGTTGAGCCCACGGTTGCGCTTGCCGATCACCACGCCTTCGAAAGCCTGCAGACGCTCGCGGCTACCTTCCACAACCTTGACCTGCACGGTCACGGTGTCGCCCGGCGCGAATTCCGGAATCTGCTTGCTCATCTGCTCGGTTTCGAGCGCCTGGATCACCTTGTTCTTGCTACTCATGACTAAACTCCTTGATGTTTGGATGACCGTCTCTTCTTCATATGTCGAGAGTCGGTCGTGATCCCGGCGTCACGAAACGCGGGAATCGACGTTGTGGGTGACGCGCGGCGCTCATTCATCGAGCGTCCGTCGCTCCTCCGTCCTACCGACGTGCTGACCCATGGCATGTTCTGCGCTGAACTCGTCAAGCAATTGTTGCTGCTCGCGATTCAGAGTGCGACCTTCGAGAAGGTCGGGTCGCCTGAGCCAGGTTCGCCCGAGGGACTGCTTCAGCCGCCAGCGGCGAATCGCCGCGTGGTTGCCGCTAAGCAGAATGTCCGGCACGCCACGCCCATCGATCGTCTCGGGGCGCGTGTAGTGCGGGCAATCCAGAAGTCCCTCGCTAAAGGAATCCTCAAGTGCCGAATCGCCATGGCCAAGCACCCCCGGCACCAACCGGGAGACGGCATCGACCATCACCATGGCCGGCAATTCACCGCCGCTAAGCACATAATCGCCGATCGACCATTCTTCATCGATATCGGCCTCGACCACTCGCTCGTCGATACCTTCGTAACGACCGGCGACGACGATCAGTGCCTCCAGGTCGGCCAGCTCCCGCACGCCACGTTGATCAAGCCGCCGCCCTTGGGGCGATAGATAAACCACGCGTGTGCGTTCTGGCGCACAACCACGGCGTTCGGCGTCACGGCGAGCCTCGGCGATGGCAGGTCGTAACGTGTCGACCTTCATCAGCATGCCGGGGCCACCGCCATAGGGCCGATCATCCACCGTGCGGTGCTTATCCGTGGCGTAATCCCGGGGATTCCAGAAATCCACCGCTAGCAATCCCTGGTCGACAGCGCGCCCCGTTACACCATAACGGGTGATCGCCTCGAACATCTCCGGGAACAGGGAGACAACACCAATCCACACGGCTTCATCACTCGGCCAGCGACACCGACGATACGGCGTCAGAATTCAGGATCCCAGTCCACTGTCATACGCCCGGCATCGAGATCCACCTCGCGGATCACGCCGTCGGGCAGAAACGGTATTAACCGCTCCCGGTCATCGAGACTCGCCTCGCTGGGCTGGATCACCAACACATCGTTGGCCCCCGTCTCGAAGAGATAATTCACTTGCCCCAGACACTCACCGGTCAGTGTCTCGACCCGCAGGCCTTCGAGCTGATACCAGTAATAATCGCCCGGCGCGAGCGCCGGCAACGCCTGCTTGGGCAGGAGAATATCCGCGCCGGCCCAACGTTCGGCCAGTTCGCGGTTCGAGATACCTTCAAGGCTGGCGACCAGCCCCTTTCCCTGAGGGCGTCCCTGACTCAGCTTGCACTCAAGGTGCTCGCCGCGCAGTGACAACACCCAGTCGGCATGCTCGAAGATGCCCTCGATGGGGCTGGTGTACGAATACACCCTCAACCACCCTTTCACGCCGTAGGGACTGGTCAGGCGGCCAAGCACCACGTGCTCGTCGTCTTGCGCCGCATCGGCGCGACCGGTCTCGTGCGACATAGAGGGCGATGCACTCACGCTTGCTGCTTGCGTGCTTCTTTCAGCAACTCGGCGACGCGATCAGAGAGCTGGGCACCCAGACCCTGCCAATGCTCGGCACGCTCGAGATCGACGCGCAGGCGCTCTTCCTGACCACGTGCTACCGGGTTGAAGAAGCCGATACGCTCGATGAAACGGCCGTCGCGAGACTTACGCGAGTCGCTGACGGTGAGGTGATAAAAGGGACGCTTCTTGGCGCCACCACGGGCCAAACGGATGGTAACCATGCGCTATAATCCTACGGTTGAAGTTTTACGTTACGCCACGGACTGTCGCGGCGGGCAAGACCCACCTGCGAAGACGCAGCATTCTACGGAAAAAGGCACGTATTGGAAACCTTTTTCCTTGACAACAAAAGGCGTTATCAACGGCGCGGAAAGCTGCCGCCGGGGCCACCACCCATGCCAGGGCCGCCGCCCATACCGGGGCCGCCACCCATGCCGCCGCCCATGTCTCGCATCATTTTCTGCATGCCGCCTTTCTTGCCGGCCTTTTTCATCATCTTCTGCATCTGCTTGTGCTGCTTGAGCAAACGGTTGAGATCGGGCACCTGTAACCCGGCACCTGCCGCGATACGACGCTTGCGCGAGCCACTGATGATTTCCGGCTTGCGGCGCTCTTTCGGAGTCATCGAGTTGATCAACGACTCGAGCTTGCCTAGTTCCTTCTCGGCACCCGGCCCCTGCGCAGCCTCGGCCATCTGGCCCATGCCGGGCAGCTTGCCCATCAAACCGCCCATGCCGCCCATCTTCTTGAGCTGTTGGAGCTGCTCGCGGAAGTCCTCGAGATCGAAACCGTTGCCTTTCTTGACCTTCTTGGCCAGCTTCTCCGCCTTGCCCTGATCGACGTTTCGCTCGGCTTCCTCGATGAGCGACAGCATGTCGCCCATGCCGAGAATCCGCGAGGCGACGCGATCCGGATGAAACGGCTCAAGGGCATCGACTTTCTCGCCCATGCCCATGAACTTGATCGGCTTGCCGGTGACGTGGCGCACCGAGAGCGCCGCGCCGCCACGGGCATCACCGTCCGCCTTGGTGAGAATCACCCCAGTTAGCGGCAACGCTTCATGGAAGACCTGAGCGGTATTGGCGGCGTCCTGACCGGTCATGGCATCGACCACGAACAACGTCTCGTCCGGCGTAGTCGCCCCATGCAAGGCCTGGATTTCTTCCATCATCGCCTGATCGACGGATAGTCGCCCGGCGGTATCCACGATCACCACGTCATGGAACTGGATCTTGGCATGCTTGATCGCCGCCTGGGCGATGTCCACCGGCTGCTGGGCGCTGCTCGAGGGAAAGAAGTCGACCTCTACCTCTTTAGCCAGCGTCTCGAGCTGGTCGATGGCGGCCGGACGATAGACGTCGGCGGAGACCACCAGCACTTTTTTCTTTTCCCGCTCGCGCAGGAAGCGCGCCAACTTGGCAACCGAGGTCGTTTTACCCGCGCCCTGCAGGCCGGCCATCAAGACCACCGAGGGCGTGCTCTTGAGCGACAGCGCCTCGTTGGCCTCGCCCATGATCGCTTCCAGCTCCTGCTGGACGATCTTGACGAATTGCTGGCCCGGGGACAGGCTTCGTGAGACTTCTTGGCCCACGGCGCGCTCGCGCACCCGATCGACGAACGCCTTGACCACCGGCAGGGCCACATCGGCCTCCAGCAGCGCACGACGTACCTCGCGCAGCGTGTCCTTGATGTTGTCCTCGGTCAGCTTGGCCTGACCGGTGATAGACTTCAGCGTGCCCGACAGGCGATCGGTCAAACTTTCAAACATGGCGCTCTCCGGCAGGAATTGCCTAGGCATGAAAAGGCGATTATACGCGTTCGTGGCGACGGTCTCCATGCACCTGTCGCGATGCGCAAGCCGCAGGGGGATTCGCTACGGCGCGGGGATTCGCTATAGTAACGCTCCCGAGCCCATGTGACATGCTCACGTGATATTGACGCTTCATTTTCTTCGACGCCGACCGGCGCAGGGATTGGCCACTGATGCAGGCGCTGCCTTTTGCGATTCTCGCCATTGTCTGTTATCTCGCCGCGGGCGCCTGGCAGGCGCTCGCACTTGCCAGACGTGTCCCGCCCAGGACGATCTTGGTGCGTTCACTGGGCCTGCTCGCCGTCAGCGCCCACACCGTGGTCGTGGCACACAGCGTGTTTCTCGGCCATGGCCTGCATCTGGGGCTTTTCGAAAGCGCCTCACTCTTTAGCTGGTTGATCGCGGCCCTGTTGATCGCGGTCAGCCTGTTCAAGCCATTGTTGAATGCCGGTGTCGGCCTCTTCCCACTGGCCGCTTTGACGCTGGTAGCACTGATGCTGTATCCGAGCCGCATGGTCGAGTCCAACGTCTCGCCCGGCATCGTCTTTCACATCGTGACCTCCAGCGTGGCTTCGGCACTGCTCAGCATTGCGGCTGTACAGGCCGTGCTGGTGGCGTTTCAGAACCACGCTCTCAAGCACCGCCATACACGCGGGATCATCCAGGTGCTGCCCGCGCTGACGAGTATGGAGCGCTTGCTGTTCGAGCTCATCGGCGCCGGCTTGCTATTACTGACGGCGGCCATCGTCAGCGGTTTCATCTTCATCGACAACCTTTTCGCCCAGCACCTCGTCCACAAGACGGTATTCTCTCTCGCCGCCTGGCTGGTCTTCACGGGGCTGCTCATCGGCCGACATTGGCTAGGCTGGCGCGGCGCTCGCGCGATGCGCTGGACCCTGGGCGGCTGCCTGCTACTGGTGCTCGGCTACTTCGGCACCAAGGTCGCGCTGCAATTGATCTTTAACGATATCTAGGCAAAACGCAGCAACTTGACACTTCCCAGGGGAAACCCTACAAACGATGTTGGCTTTTCAGCGAGGACCTCTCTACCTTGAGCGATGACCTACCCTTAGGGCTGTTGTTAACGCTACTGCTCGTGCTCATTTGCCTATCCGCCTTCTTCTCCAGCTCGGAAACCGGGATGATGTCGATCAACCGCTATCGCCTGTCGCACCAGGCCAATAGCGGAGAGCGCACCGCCAAGCGGGTCTTGCGACTACTGAGCCGACCCGACCGGCTGATCGGCGTCATCCTCATCGGCAACAACTTCGTCAACAACCTCGCTGCTTCCATCGCTACGATCATCGCCATCCATTTCTTCGGCGATGTCTCCGGACCGGCCATCTCTACCGCTGTGCTGACCATCGTGATTCTGATCTTCGCCGAGGTCACGCCCAAGACGTTCGCCGCAGTGAAGCCCGAACGCATCGCCTATCCCGCGTCTTTGGCATTAGAACCTCTGCTCAAGCTCTTCTATCCGCTGGTGTGGCTCGTCAATGCAATTTCCAATGGCCTGCTACGGCTCTTGGGCGTCAAGGATATCGACGGCAGTGCCGACAACCTGACGCGTGATGAGTTGCGCACGGTCGTTCACGAAGCCGGCACCATGATTCCCCGGCGTCACCAGTCCATGCTGCTGTCGATCCTCGATCTGGAAAACGTGACCGTCAACGACATCATGGTGCCGCGTCAGGAAATCGCCGGCATCGATCTCGACGACGACCTCGAAGCCATTCTCGCCCAGATCCGCTCCAGTCAGCACACGCGAGTGCCGGTCTACAAGGGAGACATCAACAACATCATCGGCATCCTGCACCTGCGTAATGCCGCGCGCTTCCTCTCGAAGCCCGAGGTGACCAAGGCCGCCATCGTCCAGGAAGCCCGCGAGCCCTATTTCATCCCCGAGTCGACACCACTTCACACCCAGTTGCTCAATTTCCAGCAACAGAAGCGCCGTATCGGCATCGTGGTCGACGAGTATGGCGACGTAGAAGGGCTGGCGACACTGGAAGACATCCTCGAGGAGATCGTCGGCGAGTTCACTACCGACGAAGCAGCCACGCACCGCGAAATTCATCCTCAGGAAGACGGCAGCTACATCATCGAGGGCACTACCAACATCCGCGACATCAACAAAGTACTCGCCTGGCAGTTGCCTACCGACGGCCCCAAGACGCTCAACGGCTTGATCCTCGAGCACCTGGAGGCCTTTCCCGACGCGCCCGCCTGCCTGCAGCTGGGGGCGATCCGTATGGAAATCCTGCAGATCAAGGACAACCTGATCACCTCGGCGCGCTGCTGGCAATCGGCACGCCGCGCCCGGGTGTTGGGTTAACTCGAAGAGACTCCGATCTCGGCCTCGGCCTTGCGCTTGAGTTCGCTCACGTGCCGTTCCATGTCGGCGCGCCTGGCCTTGCCCACCGGAATAGGTTCACCGAAGTGGAGCGCTACCCGAGCCCGGAAACGCCGTGGCCACTTGGTCAACGCCTTGCCGCCGCGATTCGATGTCCAGGACCCCCACAGTCCGGCCAACCCGGCAGGCACCACCGGCACCGGATCTCGCGCCAGAATGATATCCACGCCACGCCGAAAACGCTGCATCTCACCATCGGACGTCAAGCGTCCCTCGGGGAACAACATGACCACCTCTCCCTGACGCAGGGCATGACTCACTTCATCCAGGGCTCGCCGCACGCCGCCGGGGTCGCAACGCTCGGAATCTACCGGGATCGCGCCGGCAATGCGAAAGAACCAGTTGAGCCACCGGGACTCATAGATAGGGCGGTCCATCAAGAAACGCAACGGGCGCGGGCACCCACCCCCCAGGATCAATGCATCCATGAAGCTAACGTGGTTGCACACCACCAGCGCCGCGCCACGTGCGGGCACGGCTTGACGCCCGCGAAAACGCAGCCGATACAGCACGCGAATCAGCACGAAGATCGACAGACGCAGTGCCGGACGCGGCACCATGCACAGGATGATCGCCGCCAGCGTCAGGGACACCGCCGACAAGGCCAGCATGAAGGTATTGAGCGAGGCATCGAGCACACTCAGCACGACAACACCGAAGCCCGCCGCCAGCACCATGAACAGTGCATTGAGAATATTGTTGGCGGCGATCATGCGGGCACGATTGTCATCATCGCTTTCGAGCTGAATCAGCGTGTACAGCGGCACGATGTACAAGCCGCCGCCCAAACCGATCACCGCAAAATCGAGGAGCTGGCGCCAGAACCCCGGCGACAGACTCAATGCCGCCAGCCCGGTATCGCTTCCCGCCAGTGGCTGACTCAGCCCCAGATCGAGACCCGCCAGGCCGAAGAGCACGGCGCCGGCCGGTATCAAGCCGACCTCCAGGCGCCCCGCCGACAAACGCGCGCACAGCAGCGCGCCCGCACCGACCCCCAGCGCGAACGCCCCCAGCAAGGCACTGACCACGGCTTCGTCGCCATGCACGACGTCGCGTGTCCAGGCCGGCAGTTGGGTCAGGTAGCAGGCGCCTAGAAACCAGAACAGACTGATGCCCAGCAAGGCGCGAAATACCTGCGGCTGACGCCAGGCGTCGCGCAGCACTTCACGCCCGCCACGCCAGGGTCGCCATGGCGTGGTGCCCACCTGGCTGGGTGGTGCACTCGGCACCCACAGGCTGGCGACGAGCCCCAGGAGCGCCAACGTCACCAAGGTGGCGGCGATACTGCCCCGCGCCCAGTCACCATCGAGCGACGCCAGCACCCCTGCCAGCAGCGTTCCCAGTAGAATCGACAGGAAAGTGCCCAGGCTGACCCAGGCGTTGCCCTTGACGAGCTCGGTCGGCGATAGGTGTTGCGGTAGAATGGCGTACTTCACCGGTCCGAAAAGCGCCGACTGGGTGCCCATCATGAACAACAATGCCAGCAGCACGGCATAGGCCTCGTACCAGACGGCGGCCGCCGCCATGCTCATGGTCACGAGTTCCAGCGCCTTGAGGCGTCTGACCAGACGGCGCTTGTCGATACGATCGGCCAGCAAGCCGCCCCATGCCGAAAACAACAGAAAAGGCAGGATGAAAAGCCCCGCCGCGAGATTGTTGAGCAATCCCGTGTCCCAGCCATAGCGCGGCACAGCGACGAAGGTCAGTAACAATAACAGGACATTCTTGAACACGTTGTCGTTGAACGCGCCCAGGGCTTGTGTCCAGAAGAAGGGAGCGAATCGACGCTGAGTAAGCAATCGTGGAATCACGGCTCTCTCGGACCGTACTTGAGTCCCATCAGCGTGGTGGTCAGCAATTGATCGAGCAACTCGGTGACTTCCAGCGATTGCCCCTGCCAGACGCCCAGGCGTTCGTTGAGCCCCAACTGGACCAGACCATGCACGCTGCCCCACAGGGTGCGAGCCATGCGCCTTGCTTCGAGCTCGCCCATCAGCGGCTGGTACTCGGCAAGCGCCGCCTCGACGCGCACGAACAGGCCCTCGATCATGTCGTTCTGACGTTGGTCCAACTCGCCCTCTTGGGCCAGCGGGTAATCGAACAGCATCTGCCAGCGATAGGGCTCGTGCTGCGCGAACATCCAATAAGCCGTCGCCAATGCCTTGAGACGCGGCTCGGGGTCGGCACCCTCGAGCCCCTCCACGGCTACCCGCAGGCGCCCCAGCGTCTCGACGTTGACGTATTGCAGCAGGTTGCCAAAACTGCCGTAGAGTTTCAGCAACGTGCTGGGCGCACATCCCACCTCGCGCGCCAACGAGCGCAGCGACAGCGTATGCACAGGATTATCGCGTAGCCAGGCGTCACACGCCGCCATGACCTGGCCATGCAGCACCTCGGGTGCATGCTGTCTGGGACGAGCCATCGGATTCCTCGTGATGAGCATGCGCGGCACTTAACTCTTGCGACTTTCGCTCTTAGCGAGCGCAAGAGTCTGAACCACGGGTGGTCGAACAGCGTTTCCCCCAGCATATCGGGAACGCACGCAAACGCAAGTGGCAAGCCCTGCGATAAATCAAAAGCAGCGCTGGTAAGCGCCCGCCGGCGTGGCTTACCCTGTCGCGTCAACCCGCGAGGAGAGAGCATGGCCGGCCGTCTTTACATCAAGCCCTGGACAACGCCGCCGCTCGACGCGCTTCGCCAGGACAGCCAGCCGATCGTCGGCCCCAACCTGGCACCGCGTCGTCCTATTTCGATCATTCGCCAGGACGTTGGCGAACCGCATTGGGCCACGGCATTCTGGGGCTTGACCCCGCCCTGGCTCAAGGTGCTGGACCATGCCCCGCATTGCGCTCGCGCCGAATCGCTCGAGCAGCGCCCGATGTTTCGCGAGGCCTTCCACGCCAGGCGCTGTCTGATTCCGGTCGCCGGGGTCTACGTATGGAAGCCGCAGCCACGCATGAAGCAGCCGTTTCTGGTCACCCGCGTCGACCGGGCGCCGCTGCTGCTGGCCGGAGTCTGGTGCCGCTATCACACCACACTGACCGAGTTCAACGACTCCACGGCCTTGATCACGGTGCCCAGCAATGCGTTGCTGACACCGCTCAGCGACCGCTTTCCAGCCGTCATCGAGGCGGACGATGCCCACGAGTGGCTGGCGCCAACCACCCCGGACGAGCGTGCCCATGAGATGCTGGCCACCGCCCCCTTGGAACTGTTGGGCGCTTTTCCTGTATCAAGACGTGTCAACGATCCAAAGCATCAAGACTGGGCCTGCGGACATCCCACCGGCCCGATGACCTACTGGCATCACTGAACAAGGAGTCTTTACCGTGTTTTCGTCCCCTTCCCTTGCATGCCGCTGGCTGCTCGGTGCGCTCATCCTTCTCGTCGTCGGTTACCAGACGGCGCGCGCCAGCGACCCGGTGGCCGAGGTCGTCGAGCCAGCCGTCAGCCCCAACGATACCCGCGACTACCGCGCCCTGACGCTCGACAATGGCCTCGAGGTCCTGCTGGTCAGCGACCCGCAGGCTGACAAGGCTGCCGCCGCCATGAACGTGGATGTCGGTAGCGCCGACGATCCCGACGCCACTCCCGGCTTGGCACACTTCCTTGAGCACATGCTGTTCCTGGGCACCGACCGCTACCCGGAAGCCGACGCCTACCAGAATTTCATTTCCTCCCACGGTGGCGATCACAACGCCTTCACCGCTGCGCGCGACACCAACTACTTCTTCGACATCGAGCCACAGGCACTCCCCGAAGCTCTGGATCGCTTCAGCCGCTTCTTCATTGCGCCCCGCTTCAATGCCGAGTACGTCGACCGCGAGCGCAACGCCGTCAACTCGGAGTACCAGGCGCGCCTGCGCGACGATAGCCGGCGTCTTCAAGAGGCCATCAATCAAGCCCTCAATCCCGAACACCCCATGACCCGCTTCTCGGTGGGTAGCCTGGAGACACTCAAGGACAGCGATACGTCATCGCTTCGCGAACGGCTGATCGCCTTCTACAAGGCGCACTACGGTGCCAACGTCATGCACCTGACGGTCATCGGCCCCCAGTCGCTCGACGACCTTGAAGCCATGCTGCGCGACCGCTTCGCTCAGGTGCCCGACCGTCATTTATCGCGTACCGAGATCGACACCCCCCTGGCCACCGACGACGAGCTGCCCGCACGCCTGGAGGTCAAGAGCCTATCGCAAGACAAGCAGGTGCGCTTCCTGTTCCCGGTTCCCGATCCGCAGGGCGACTATCGCACCAAGCCGGCCGACTATCTCGCCAACCTGTTGGGCCATGAAGGCGAAGGAAGCCTGCTTGCGGCATTGCGGCACGAGGGATGGGCCGATGGCCTCTCGGCAGGCACCATGAAAGGCGATGGCCAGCACGCGTTCTTCGTCGTCTCGGTCAGCCTCACGCCGGAAGGCGCTCAACATATCGATCGCATTCAGGCCAGCCTGTTCGATCAGATAACGCGGATTCGCGAAGACGGGCTGCAAGCCTGGCGCTACGACGAGCAAGCTCGCCTCAACGAACAAGAGTTTCGTTTTCAGCAACCGGGCGAGCCCATCGATCAGGTCAGCCAATTGGCCATGAATCTGGCCGATTATCCGCTCGAGGATGTGCAATACGCGCCGTACCGCATGGACGGTTTCGATGCCGCACGTATTCGAGATTATCTCGCCGACATGACGCCGTCGCACTTGTTGCGCGTCTACAGCGGCCCGAACGTCGACGGCGACGACACATCGCCCTACTTCGAGGCGCCCTACACGCTGACGCGACTCTCGACGTGGCCGGACGCCGCGCCACTCGACAACCTCGATCTGCCGCCGCATAACCCCTTTATCGCCCGCGACCTGGAGGTTCACGACGCCAGTGGCGATAAACCGCATGCTATCGTCGAGGCCCCGAGCGTCGAACTCTGGCACCTCGCCAACGATCGTTTCGGCACCCCGCGCGTGGAGTGGCGCTTCAGCCTTCAGAATCCCGACGCCTCCGACAGCGCCAGCAATGCCGCCTTGACGCGCCTGCTCGCCGGCTGGGTCACTGACAGCCTCAATGAGCGCTTCTATCCAGCCCGGCTGGCCGGACAATCCTTCGATGCTTACGCTCACGCACGCGGCATCACACTCACCTTCTCGGGTTGGCGCGATCGTCAGGCAAGGTTGATGAGCGACGTCGTCGAACGACTCAAGGAAGGTAACATCAGCGAGGAAAGCTTCTCGCGCGTCAAGTATCGGCTCTCGCAGCAATGGCAAAATGCGCCCCAGGCGCCACTGCATCAGCAGATGTATCGCACGCTCAGTGAGTCGTTGTTGCGCCCACAGTGGACGACATCCTCGATGCTCGAGGCGCTGGATACGCTGAGCGTCGATGACCTGCGCGACTATCGCGACGCCTTCCTCGGGGACCTCTATCTGCAAGC
Source organism: Chromohalobacter canadensis (assembly GCF_034479555.1). Lineage (NCBI taxonomy): Bacteria > Pseudomonadati > Pseudomonadota > Gammaproteobacteria > Oceanospirillales > Halomonadaceae > Chromohalobacter > Chromohalobacter canadensis. Next base: position 1,278,565 of record NZ_CP140151.1, read on the forward strand.
CATGGCGGTGGGCAATCTGGATTCTGACCTGGCACGCCGTGAGGGCTTGCAAGTAGCCAATGCCCTAACCCCTCGGCTCGAGGCCTCGGACATCCCCGCTCTGTCACCGCTGGCGATCCCCGAGACGCCGCCGACCCTGCATCCGCAAAGTACACGCAACGACGCTGCCGTATTGCGCTATCTGCAAGGCCCGGACCGCGACCTCGACAGCCAAGCCCGCCTGGCGGTACTCGGCAAAATGCTCGAATCGCCGTTCTACAACCAGTTACGCACCGAGGAACAACTTGGCTATATCGTCACGGCTGGCTATTCGCCCGTGCTCGATGCGCCGGGCCTGGCAATGCTAGTGCAATCCCCGGATACGCCCACCAAGCGCATCGCCGCACGCATGGACGCCTTCCTGAATGACTTCGACGCCCGTCTGCAAGCACTCGACGATAGCGAGCTGGCACCTTATCGCGACGCGGTCAGCAGTCGTTTGAGGGAGCGCGACAACAGCCTGGGCGAGCTGACCAACCGCCTCTGGCAGACACTGGCTTACGCCGAGCCGGACTTCTCGCGGCGCGAGAAACTGGCGGACCGTGTTGAAGACATGGATGCCTCGGCAATCCGTCAGGCATGGAACGCGCTACGGCACACCAAGCCGCTCACGGTGAGCTACGACGCGCACACCCAGCCCAGCGATGTCATGGAGTTGACGCGCGACTTCCGGCCACTCCCCGCCAGCGACTGAACGCGGTCGCCAGCGGTACCCACCATGTAAAACGCCCGGGCTCATGACCCGGGCGTTTCATCTTTGATCAGCACATGTCGCGTAGTCAGTCGAACGCCTGCGGCGGCATCATCGCTTCGACGTGCATGACCAGTTCCTCGAGCACCTGGCGCTGCTCAGGATCCAGCGAGGCCTGGTTGAGCCGTTCTATCTCGCGCGCGAACCCTGTCAGCGTCAGGCTCGCTACCTCGGCGTCGTTCATGCGCGCCCAACGATAGGCTTCCCACTGCGTCTGCTCGTCGCTACTCAGCGTATCGGGATAATTACGCGCCCGCAGACGGAACAGCATTTCTTCCAGGCGCGGATCCTGAAAGGCGAAACGCGCATCAGCCAGATCCCAGGGCGCCATTTCGCGGGCACGCTGCATTTCGCGACGATCTGCCGGCGCGAAGAAGCCTCCCGAGTACAGCATCAGGTCCGGGTCGCTGGGCGGCGCTCCGGGACCATCGGCGAACACCTCGGCGGCCTTGGCCGCCACGTCCGGCGAGGCCTGAAGCTGCTTCCAATGCCCCCGACAGGCGTCCATGTCCAGCCCCAGCCGGGCCACGATATCGCCATATTCACCCTGATGGGGGCCACTGGTGTCCTTGAGCGAGGTGGTCGGCATGATCACCGGGCTCTTGTTGATTTGAATCACCTTGAGCGGAATACGTGCCTCGCCCTCGGACAACTCATCGGCACTGGCGAATACCCGCTCGCGAATCTGCACGGCGCTCAATGACAGCAGCGGCGTCGGGTCCACCGACAAGTCATAGACGATCACCCCATTGGGGTTGCTCGGGTGCTCGGCCAGCGGCACCACCAGAGCGCTACACCCTCGACTGGCAGGGTAACGCCGCGAGACGTGGAGCATCGGCTTGCGGGCCTGGATGTCCAGCATCTTGGCAACCGTGCGCTTGTCGCGCAGCTTGAGCAGGTACTCGAACAGTTGAGGATTGCGCGACTTGAGCAGGCGCGCTAAATCGATGGTCGCGCGGACGTCAGCCAGGGCGTCGTGGGCGCCGGCGTGCTCGATGCCGTTAGCAGCGGTCAAATCCTCGAGGCGAAAGCTCGGCGCACCGTCCTCGCGCGTCGGCCATTCGATACCTTCCGGGCGCAAGGCATGATAGGTACGCACCACATCGATCAAGTCCCAGCGCGAGTTGCCGTTCTGCCACTCGCGGGAATACGGGTCGATGAAGTTACGGTAGAAGAGATGGCGGCTGACTTCATCGTCGAAGCGCAGCGTGTTGTAGCCCAGCGAACAGGTGCCGGGCACGCTCATTTCGGCATGAATGCGCGCGGCGAACTCGATCTCGGCGAGACCTCGACGGCGCGCAGCTTGTGGCGTGATGCCCGTGATCAGACAGGCCTGAGGATGCGGCAGGAAGTCATCCGCCGGCTTGCAATAGAACGTCAGCGGCTCGCCGATCGGGTTGAAATCCATATCGGTGCGGATCGCGGCGAACTGCGCGGGGCGGTCGCGCCGAGGATCGGCACCGAAAGTTTCATAATCATGCCAAAGAAAGGTCGGCTCGCTCTTGCCCTGCGCCATGGCCGCAGTCTCCCCACTGCCAAAAGCGCTCAGCCTAGCATACCCGGCCGATCGACTCAGCCGGAATGCACCTACTCATCACGCGGCAGCGTGACGTTAAGCTCGAGCACCGAACAGTCATTGTCGCGATCAAGACTGATATTGATCGCATCCTGGTCCACTTGCACGTAACGCCTGATCACCTCGAGCAACTCTTTTTCCAGCATCGGCATGTAGTCAGGCTGGTCACGCTGACCGCGCTGGTGCGCCACGATGATCTGTAGACGCTCCTTGGCGACCGAAGCCGACTTCTTGCGTTCGCGCTTGAGAAATTCGAGTAGTTTCACCGGCGACCTCCTCCGAACATACGGGAGAGCAGCCCTTTCTTCTGGTACTCATGAAAACGTAGCGGCACCTCCTCGCCGAGCAGGCGCGAAACGGTATCGGCATAAGCCTGGCCAGCGTCGCTATCCATGTCGTGTACAACCGGTACGCCCTGGTTCGAGGCACGCAGCACCGCTTCCGACTCGGGAATCAATCCCACCAGGTTGATGGCCAGGATCTCGCGCACGTCTTCGAGCGTCAGCATATCGCCCGAGGTCACCCGGTTGGGATCGTAACGCGTGATCAACAGGTGTTCTTGAACCGGTGGCTCGCTGCGCTCGGCGCGACGTGTCTTGGACGCCAATAGCCCGAGGATGCGGTCGGAATCGCGGACCGACGATACTTCGGGATTGGTCACCACAATCGCTTCGTCGGCGAAATACATCGCCAACTGCGCGCCGTGTTCGATGCCCGCTGGCGAATCACAGACGATGAAGTCGTAATCCTGGGAAAGCGTCTCGAGCACCTTCTCCACGCCTTCAGGGGTCAACGCCTCCTTATCGCGTGTCTGCGAGGCTGGCAAGATATGCAGGTTTTCGGTCCGCTTGTCACGGATCAGCGCCTGATTGAGGCCAGCTTCTCCCTGAATGACGTTGATCAGGTCGTACACCACGCGACGCTCACACCCCATGATCAAGTCGAGGTTACGCAAGCCCACGTCGAAATCGATCACCACGGTCTTGTTGCCACGCAACGCCAAGCCCGTGGCGATAGCCGCGGCGCTGGTCGTCTTGCCAACTCCGCCCTTGCCGGAGGTCACTACAATGATCTTGGCCAAGATGAGCTTCCTGTTGCTATTGAGTCGTTCGTACTAGCCATCCACATTGGCGCAACATGGCGCCCTGACATCCCGACTAGCCGAGCGATGAAATGTTCAATTGGTTATCGCGCAGTTGAACCTGTACAGGTTGGTTCAGCAAACGCGGGTCGATATCTTCCAACCGTTTGTAATTGCCAGCCAGTGACAACAGCTCGGCATGCAATTCCTTACAGAAGATGCCCGCCTGGCGGTCCCCGTGAATGCCACCCAATGCGCGACCACGCAGCGGGCCATAAACGTGCACGCTGCCCGCCGCCAGAACCTCGGCACCCGGATTGACCGCACCGACCACGACCAGGTCGCCCTCAGGGGCGGTGACCTGCTGGCCCGAGCGCACTGTACCACGATAGATACGTCCCACGGCCGGTGCCGGCGACGCCTCGCCCTCGGGTTGCGGCTCGGCAGCGGCGAGCGGTGCTTCTTCCACGGCACGCGGACGCGCTTCTTGCGGCGGGAACCATCCCAGCCCCAACGCCCAGGCGGATTGCTTCACGGGGTCGGTGCCGCCACGCACGGCCACCGGCAGCAGCTTATGAGCGCGGCACACGGCGCAAATACGCTCCAGCGCCAGGTGCGGTTCATCGAGCTGCTCGACGCTGAGCACCACCGGGGTATGTTGAAAAAAAGCCGGCGACTGGCTCACCTTGCCGGCGAGCTGAGCTCGTATCTGCTCGGGGTCGGCGCTCGTCAGCTCCATGACCGTCATGGGCAACATGCCACCCTTGAAGGTGAACGCCGATGCTACCCGATCCATGTTGAGGCTCATGGCCGCACTCCACAGCTGATGACTGATGTATAAAGATAAAGCTAAGCGAGGGTCGCGATGGCTGCAACTGATGATAAGACCAGCGGCGCGACTTTGTCAGGTGTCTCCGCAAACCGACGCCCTTGCCATCGTCGCCTTTTCCCGGTGCCGGCTCGCATGCTTTGATACGCTATGGCACACACGACACTCAATCATGTGACGCTTTTTGCTAATATCGTGGCCGACGTGAGACGACAGGAACGCTGTCTCAGCGTTATCGCCACGCATTCAATACGCCAAGAACAGGGATGCATGCCGGGTCATGTCTGGATTCTTCCGCCGTTTTTTTGCGCCACGCTGGCAACATCGCGACCCTCGCGTCCGTCATGCTGCCATTGCGCAACTCGATATTCACAAGTCAGCCGACCGCCACGCCCTCGAGCGCCTAACGCACGATGAGGATGCCGGCGTAAAGCGCGAAGCCCTCGCCCAGTTCGAGGATCCCTCGACGCTGCTCGAATGGCTCGGCACGCATGACAGCCCCGAGTTGCGGGCCCGTCTCACTCAATTGTTGTCCGGCAGCGTGCCCGGAGCACCGCCCTTGCAGCAACGCCTCGATTTGCTCGACACACTGAACGATCACGACCTGCTCGTGCAACTCGTCGAGACGGGAGACAATCAGGAGCTACGTCTGGCCGCGCTGGCCAAGCTCGATGACGAAGCAACGCTGATCCAGCAGGCGCGCGACAACGGCATTGCCGTGGTCCGCCACGCCGCCGCCGATCGCGTATCGAGCCTTGAAGGACTGCAACGCCTGGCGCGTGAAGCGCGTCGCGACAAGATCGTCACGCGCAAGGCGCGCGAGCGCCTGCAACGCCAACGCGCCGATGCCGCCGAAACCCAAGCCCAGCAGGCCGCTCGACAACGCCTTCTGGAAGCCCTCGAGGCGCATGCCCTGCATGCCTGGGAGCCGCTATACGGCGCGCGTTATCGCCATCTTGTCCGCGAGTGGGAAGCGCTGACCGACACCCCCAGCGATGAGCAAGAGCAGCGTTTTCAGGAAGCCAGCCAGCGCTGCCGCAAGACGCTCTCCGATCATGATACCGAAGGGCACGCCCAGCACCAGGCGATACAACGCCAGGATGAAGCAGCACGCACCCGCGAGGCGCTCGTCGAAGCGCTTGAGGATGCCGTCGCGAGCCTCAAGCAGGCCTCGCAACTGACCCACCAGGACATCGACAGCCTACGCGCCCAACAACGCCTGCATGGCGAACGCTGGCTGGCCCTTTCCGATCACTACCCACCGGAAGAGGACATCCAGACACGCTATGCTGAAGCACAAGCCGCTTGCCAGCACATCGGCGACGCTTGGGATCGTGCCTCAACGCAGGCCCAGGCACTAGAAACCGCCTTGCGCGAAGACCATGCCGCCATCGACGACTGCCTGGCGAAGATCGATTGGCCACACGATCTGCCGCCGACGCCTCTGATTCACGAGGCCCGTCAACTGCGTAACGCCGAAGCGACCGATGCGAACACGCCCGTCGACCTCTCGGAGTTGCGTGCGGACCTCGACAAACTAGAGAACCAGCTCGATCGCGGCACCCTGAAGACTGCCAGCCGTCTACATCGGCAGCTTCGACAGCGTATCGATGCTCTGCCCCGCGCTTCGCGTGGCGACCTGGAAGCCCACCTCAAGCGTCTCGGTGCACGGTTGGCCGAGTTACGCGATTGGCGAGGCTTCGTCGCCGGCCCCAAACGCACGCAACTCATCGAAAGCATCGAAGCACTGGCTGCGGACAACGAATCCCCCGATGCCGAGCGTGATCGTCGGCATCGTCAATTGGTCAAGGAATGGGCAGCGTTGGGCGATGCCGCCGCCACAGCCGAGCTTTCGCAGCGTTTTCGCAACGCGTCGCAGCGCATTCACACGGCACTGAACGACTGGTACCAACAACGCGATGCCGCGCGCACCCGTAACCTCGAGGCACGCGAAGCACTGTGCGAACAGCTCGAGGAACTCATCACGCACCCGGATGCGCAAGCCGACCCGGACGTGCTGCGCCAAATTCGCGACCGCGCACGTGAGCAATGGCAGCAATTCTCGCCCGTCCCACGCGAGCACGCCAAGCCGCTCGGACAACGCTTCGGCCACATCCGCCATGAACTGCAGACGTTAATCGACCGTCGAGCCAATGAAATCGGCGAGGCCAAACGCGGCCTGATCGCCGAGGCCGAAGCCCTGATGGAAGCCGACATGCCCTCCTCGCAACGCACCGAAGCGGCCAAGGCGCTCCAGTCCCGCTGGCGGGAACTGGGACGTGCCGCCAAGGGCGAAGAGCAGATGCTATGGCGCCATTTCCGAGGGCTTTGCGATAGTATCTTCGCCGCCCGCGAGGCCGAGCGGGAAAACCGAGCCCAAAAAGCCCAGTCGCGCCTGGATAGCATGCAAGCCCTGATCGACCGTTTCGATTCCTGGCAGCCCCAGCGCGCCGACGACAGCGAGACGCTGGAGAGTGCCGTGCGTGACGCCGAGGCGCTGGAACCCTTGCCCGGCGGCCGTCGCAGCGAAGGTATGCGCCGCCGCTGGCAAGGAATCGTACGTGCCCGTCGCGAACGCCTCGCTCAACTGGTTCTCGCCGAGCAAGCCGAGCGCTGGACGCACCTGCGCCCCCTCCTCGACGCCCACGTCGCCGCGGATGACGCATCCTTGCGCGACGGTCAAACGGCGGACGTCGCGCTGCCCGAGGACATGCCCCAAGATCTACGGGATGCCCATGTGGCACGTAATGCCGCTCGCCGAGAGGGCGACAGCGAAACGGCGAATCACGAACTGAGCCGACTGGTGGTTCAAGTGGCGCTGCTCGCCGACGAGCCGGTGGCCGCACAGGAAGAGCCGCTACGCCTGGAGGTGCAAGTCGCGCGGCTCAATAATGGCCTGGGCCAGGCGCCGCAACCCGACCAGGAACTGGCCGACGTCTTGCGGCAATTGCTGGAAACCGGGCCCCTCGCGTCCGATGTCTGGGCCTCCCGGGTCACGCGCTTCGATGCCTTGTTCGACGTTATCGCCCAACGCGTGACCTGATCACGCTCACGACGGCCGCCCCGGCATTTTCTGGCGGGGCGCTACCACAGCCGGTTCAGCCCATGAACTGACCACCGTTGATATCCAGGTTGGCACCGGTGATGAAACCCGATTCGCGGTCGGCCAAGAACACCACCGCTCGCGCCACCTCTTCCGGCTCGCCAAAACGCTTGACCGGGATGCCCTCACGGATCGATTCGCGAATCTTCTCGGGAATCAGCATGATCATGTCGGTGGCGATATAACCTGGCGAGACGGTATTGACGGTAATACCCTTGGTCGCGGTTTCTTGCGCCAATGACATGGTCAGGCCATGCATCCCTGCCTTGGCGGCCGCATAGTTGGCCTGACCGAACTGCCCTTTACGCCCGTTGATCGAGGCGATGTTGACGATGCGTCCGTAGCCAGCCTCAAGCATGTCTTCGATCACACAGCGGCAAGTGTTGAACACACTATTGAGGTTGCAATCGATGACCTCACGCCATTGCTGGGGAGACATCTTCTTGAGCGTACTGTCACGTGTGATGCCGGCACAGTTGACCAGCAGCTCCACCGAACCGTATTCGCGGCGAATGTCATCTACACCGGCGTGGCAGGCATCGAAGTCGGTGAGATTGATGCCTGCTAGTGCCACATTGTCGACGCCCTCAGCGCGACGATCGGCCAGCCAGGCCTGAGCTTTCTCGCGGTTGTGGTAACTCGCCACGACGAAATAGCCTGCCTTGGCGAGCGCCAGGCAGATGGCGGTTCCTATGCCTCCAGTACCTCCTGTGACCCAAGCGACGGGTGCTGTTTGCGTGCTCATGTCGATCCCCCCATGATGTCGTTATGTGGCGCTCCCGGCGGGAGGTGCCACCTTGACTCGCCTCCATGGCGTCTTACCTGACTTCAGTATGATCGAGTTTGGGCAGGCTGCACGTTGGACGAATCTATTCTTGACTCAGGCCATAAAAACCGTAGAATACGCCACAGTTGATGCGGGGTGGAGCAGCTTGGTAGCTCGTCGGGCTCATAACCCGAAGGTCATCGGTTCAAATCCGATCCCCGCTACCATACAGATAAAAAAGCGGTGTCCCTACGGACACCGCTTTTTTTGTGCTTCCCGAAGAAGCCAACGTCGCACCTCACTCAGCCTCGCCAGGCCCTCGCGTGTGTTCGGATGACGCCATTCCCAGTCGCCCGATTCCCGGCAGCTTGAGCGCCGGCCGCGTGAGATCGACGCCCAGCGTCAGGCCCAGCAGTTGCCACTCGATGCCTTCGTCATAGGCTACGGTCAGCCCCAGCATCCCACCCAACGAGACTTGATAACCGGTCCCGCTCGGCGCCTCGGCCTCGATAGTGTCCAGCAGGTAATCCTTGCCCACGGCGGTCGGCGGAAAATCGACACGCAACCCCGGCACCCGACGCACCACCCAAGCCACGAAGGTGTTGCTATTGGGGCCCGGCCACACTCGGTAGCGATCAGTCACAGGATACGCCGCCACGGCCTCACGAATCTCGGGAATCGCACGTTCGGCCGCGTCGCCACGCAACTCGGTCAGCAAGGTCGGTGCGCTTCCATACCAAGCGCGGTCGGGCTCGTCGGGACGCGAGGAGACCGTGGGCCGCCGCCAGGCGAGAACCTGATGGACCTGGTAATGCGTCGCACCGGCCGGCTTGGTGGCGATCCATGTATGCACGCCGAAAGCACCACGCCAGTCGAAGGCGCGGGCCGCGTATACCTGCACCAGAGCCTCGGGATGCGTGCTAGGCGCCGGTGCCAGACCCGCCGAGGAGCGATCCGCCTGGGACCAGACACCACCTAGCGCGACGCGCTGACTTGCCAGCATGTAGACCGGGCCAGCCAGCAACAGGGCCAGCACGACGAGTAGGCTCACCATCAGCCATAGGCTTTTCTTGATCGCTCGATGCATGCGGCTGTCTCCAGGTGTCGTGATGCACTTCCATACCATCACGCGCCGGCGCCGGGGGCTTGAATCCGCGCCTCTTGACCCGCATAACGTGAGGCAGTTCAGCAGCGTCTTTACGCTTTACGTTCACACGATACTATCGAAAGGCCATTGCCATGCCGATCATCGACCCGCGTACCGGCGAACCTCTCACGTCTCCCCAAGACGGGGACACCAGCGCCTCTCAAACCAATGCCGGCACTCAGGATGCTTCTCAGTTCATCGTCGATGTCGACATATCCAACTTCCAGCAAGTCGTTCTCGAAGGCTCGATGCAGGGGCCGGTGTTGCTCGACAGTTGGGCACCTTGGTGTGAGCCGTGCAAGAACCTCATGCCAGTACTCGAGAAGTTGGCGCACGAATACGGCGGCGCTTTTACCCTGGCCAAGCTGAACATCGAGGACAACCAGGAAATTGCCACGCAACTTGGCATCCGCTCGGTGCCCGACGTCAAGCTGATCGTGCAAGGCCAGCTTTACGATCAGTTCCAGGGGGCGCTGCCTGAATCGCAAATCCGCGAGTGGCTGTCGCAGTATCTCAAGGCACCCGAGGCCGCCGAAGCCACCCCTGAGGAGAAAGCTCAGCAGGCCCTGGACGCGGGCGATGCCGCCACGGCGCGCGGTATCTACGAAACGCTGGTCAAGGAGTGGCCCGAGCACTATGACTATCAGATTGAACTCGCCGGCGCCTTAGTTGCGGAAGGCAATGCGGCGGACGCCCGGGCGCTGCTCGACAACCTACCCCCGGAACATCGCGACACGCCCAAAGCACGCGGCGTCCGCGCGCGACTGGACTTCGGCGAGGAAGCGCCGAGTGCCGAGGAAGTGGCCGCGCTGGGCGAGCGCGACGACAGCGAGGCGCAATTCAAGCGCGCCCTGCGCCAGGTCGCCGATGGACACTACGAAGCCGGCCTAGATGGTTTGATGGCACTGATGAAGTCCGATCGTGCCTATGGTGACGACATCGCTCGCACGACCCTGCTGCGCGTCTTCGATGCGCTAGGCGCCAACCACCCCCTGACAGTGGCCTACCGCCGCAGGATGTTCGCGCTGCTCTACTGAGTCCTCCGCAGGGGATGCCTCGCGTCAGGACATCCCCTGCTATTCGCGCCACTCTGAGCCTGGCTATCCGGCAGGACAAAGCCGTGAGTCGAGTCGTTCCAGCGCCTCTTCGAGCAGATAGGTAGGCGTGCCGAAGTTAAGCCGCACGAACCCCGGGCACCCAAAATCGGCGCCATCGGACAGCGCGACACGCGTGCTGTCCAGCAGCGCCCGCTGCGGCGAGTCGCCAAGCCCCGCCTCGCGCATATCGAGCCACGCCAGATAAGTCGCCTCAGGCGCCGTCATCGTGACCCCAGGCCACCGGGCTACATGATCGCGCAGTCGCTGCAGATTGGTGTTGAGCGTCACCAGCAATTCACGGCGCCAAGCGTCACCTTGCGCATACGCTGCCTGCGAGGCGGTCAGCCCCAGGATATTGACCTCGGGAAGCAACCCCTCCGCCGCCTCGCGAAAACGTCGCCGTAGCTCGGGATCAGGAATCACCGCACAGGCGCTCGACAGCCCGGCGATATTGAAGGTCTTGGAAGGCGCCCAGAGGGTAATCGTGCGTTGAGCCAGGGCCGGCGATAAGGACGCCAACGGACGATGCCGACGCGTCGCGTCGAGGATCAGGTCGCAATGCAGCTCGTCGGAGACGATCAAAAGGTCGTGGCGCTCGGCGAGCTCGCCCAAGGCGTGTAGTTCGTGCTCGTCCCAGACGCGCCCCGTGGGGTTGTGTGGATGGCACCACAACAACAGACGCGTCTGCGGCGTGATCGAGGCTTCCAGCGCTTCGAGATCGAGACGCCAGGGCGCGCCCGGCGCCTCGGGCTCGGCCAGCATCACACGTTCTGCGATGCGACCACTGCGTTCGGCCACACGCAGAAACGGCGGATAGATCGGCGTCGCGGTCATCACCGCCTGACCAGGACTGCAGAAGGCCTGGGCGGCCAGATGTAGCGCCGGCACCACGCCGGGGATCCATACCTGCCAGTCAGGCTCGATCGACCAACCGTAGTGATCAACACTCCACGCGCAAAGCGTCTCGCGCAGCGTATCGGTCAATCTGCCATAGCCGAAGACACCGTGGGAAACCCGCTCCTCGAGCGCCGAGACGACCTCCGGGGGCGACACGAAGTCCATGTCTGCGACCCACAACGGCAATACGTCCTCGGCATAACGCTGCCATTTCTGGGAAGGATACTGTCGCCGATCCAGCGGCGTGGCAAAATCATATGACATGCTAAGACTCATCGACTCGAACGGAAGACACCCGAACATGCCTGAAACCTCGTTCTATGCCAAGGCCATGCGGGGCACACCACGTCTGGTGAGACGCTGGCTGATGCTGGGCCAGGACGCCCCTGATCGTCTGGCGATGATTCTCGCCGACACCTCACGCCTGGCTGGGTTCGGCGAACCACAGGTCGAGCCCGACGGGCGCTGTCTGCGTGAATGGAGCAGCGACTGCCAGCCGCCTCTGTGGGCGGCACGTACCGCCGTCTTTCTGCTGACCCAGATGCCGGCACGCCCGACTCCAGACGACGAGGAGGAAGCCTGTGCCTGGGCCTACTGCTGGCTACGCAACCGTGATTTTCAGTCCCTGGACGCCGCCCACGAGGCCCTGCCGAGTCACTTGCGCGAACCGCTTGCCAAGGCCTTGGACGCCGCTTGGGTCGACCAGGACGCCTTGCGCCTTATCTGAGGACGAAGAGCAGACTTGACCGCATGCCACCGGCGGCCGATGCTAATTAGCTTGCAAAGCACCTTTTTCGATGGCGACGACCCGGGAAAATGACATGTTCACACGCCGCGTGGAGCCGGCTTTCTATGACACCGATGCCCTAGGACACATTAACAACACGCGCTTGCCGGCCTGGTTCGAGCTCGCCCGAAACGACCTATTTCGTCTGTTCGTGCCCGATCTTGATCCCCGCAAGTGGCCGTTGATCATGGCCAAGCTGGATGTGGAGTTCCGCGCCGAGCTTTTCTATGGGCAGGATGTCGAGATTCGCACCTGGCTTTCGCGGCTGGGCAACAGCTCTTTCACCGTCGCCCAGGAAGCCTGGCAGGGAGGTCGACTGGGCGCCCGTGGCCATGTGGTGCTGGTGCATTACGATCACATCGAGGGCTCGGCGGTGGCGTTGACCGGCGACCTTCGTGAGGCACTCGCCAAGCACCTGATCGACGAGGAGCCCGCCCCCGCATGACGCCTGCCATTCGACTTCTGAAGCGCGAGGCCATCCCGCACGAGGTGCTGCAATACACGCACGATCCCAAGGTCGCCGCCTACGGCGAGGAAGCCGTAAAGGCGCTGGGGCTGGCACCGGATAGCGTGTTCAAGACCTTGCTCGCCCAACTCGATGACGGGCGGCTCGTCGTCGCCCTGGTGCCCGTCATGGCCACACTCGACCTCAAGGGACTCGCCAAGGCTGCCGGCGCACGAAAAGCCAAGATGGCCGACCCCATGCTGGCCGAGCGCACCACGGGCTACGTCGTGGGTGGCATCAGCCCGCTAGGGCAGCGCAAGCGCCTGCCTACCTTCGTGGACGACAGCGCCCATGCCTTGTCGTCGCTCCACGTCAGTGGCGGTAGGCGCGGCCTGGAAATATGCCTGGCGCCGACGGCATTGATCGCCCTGCTCGAGGCAACCACGGCCCCGCTGGCGCGGGCATGAAGCAGCTTCGATAGGCGGGGAGGCTCGCATGGCGATTCGCTACGATCTATGGCTCATGCCCGACGACAAGCCCCGCCACCGCATGGTCGAGCAGGCACTGGAGCGTTTCTTCGTGGCACGCTTCGCCGACTATCCTCACCTGCGGTTGCCCGGCGCTGATCCCTACGATTATGATGCTCCCTTCAACCGCCTGTATGACGCCTTACTCGCACGAGCACGCGACTACTGCGAGCGTGAATGGCACTACGTGCCGACGCCCGCGCAGCTCAATACGGCATTCTTCCGGGCTGTGGCCCACTCGCCGAAATTCATACTGGACCCCCGCGATGGTGATTCGCCCTGAAAAGGCGCCCGACGAGCGCCAACTGGCTCTCATTACCCAACAGCTGGGCCGCGCACCGCGTGGCATCCAAACCGTGGCTGCGGCCACGCAAGACGGCACACCGCTAGTGCTGCGCATGCATGCCATCGTCGACGACAAACCGTTCCCGACGCATTTCTGGCTGTGCTCCGACCACTTGAAGGTCGCTATCTCGCGCATCGAGGCCCAAGGCGTTATCAAAGCCCTCGAGTCACGCCTCCAGGAAGAGGCAGACTTCATGGCCGCGTATCGCCATAGCCACGAGGATTACGTGGCTCAGCGCTGGCAGACCATGAGCGACGCGGAACGCGACATCGTCGACCGCCAAGGCTATCGCGACCTCTTCACGCGGCGCGGCATCGGCGGCATCGCCAACTGGGATCAAGTGCGCTGTCTGCATATGCAATACGCCCATCATCTATGCGGCGACAACGCCATCGGCCGCTGGATGGATGCCGAGTATGATGTGCTCGCCTGTCTGCGCTAGCGTTCTATGGCACTTGGCCACTCATCGCGCAAGACACGGATGTCGAGACAAATCTATCGATCTGACAAGGGGGAATAGTGCGCATCTGTATCTATATGGGATCGCGTGAAGGACGCGATGCCAGCTTTCGTCACGCCGCCGAGGCGCTGGGTCGGTGCATTGCACAGCGCGGCTGGGGGCTGGTCTACGGTGGTGCCCGCGTCGGCCTGATGGGGGCTGTGGCCGACGCCGCGCTGCGCGAAGGCGGCGAGGTCATCGGCGTCATTCCCCATCACCTGGTCGAGCGCGAAATGGCGCATGAGGGGCTGACGCGCCTGCTGCGTGTCGACGATATGCATGCGCGCAAGGCCGCCATGGCCGAGCACGCCGATGCCTTCATCGCCATGCCCGGTGGCATCGGCACCCTGGAAGAGTTATTCGAGACATGGACCTGGCAATATCTGGGGCTTCACGACAAGCCTATCGGTGTACTCGACGTCAGCGGCTTCTATCGCCCATTATTGGATTTTCTGGACCACACCGTCGCGCACGGTTTTCTCAATCCCGAGACACGCGCAAGACTCGTCGCCGCCGCTGATCCCGATCAATTGCTCGACTGTTTGATGGCTGCGCAACACGCATCACCGACAGCCTCATGAGCGCCTCTAGGGCTTTACTAGGACTTTCTAGGCGAGCCCTGCGGCATCACGCGTGCGTTGATAGGTCAGTTGCAACAGGCGTGCATCGTCACCGGCTCGATGGCGCTGAATGCCCCGCTCGCGGATGATGACCTCTTTCATCGCCCCCCACCGCTCGAGTTGCGATTCATCCAGCAGACGACGCAATGCCTCGAGGCGAAAGCGCGGCAGCATGCCCGCGTGGTGGAATAATAACGAAAGCCAGGTATTGTCGTATCCCCAGCTATCGCTATAGGCAATGCCGTCGGCCGCCAGTTCATCGTTTAGCCATCGTGCCACTTCGATGACGGGGTAGCCCTCGCGGTGCAGTCGGCCACGCGAAATGCCATGCAACAGTTCGGCCTTGGGATCCCAATGGACCCACTCTTCCAACGGCTGGATAAGGAAGGCGCAGGTACTGCCATCGGCCCGCGCGATGCCTACCTCTATCGGATAGCTGCCACGCCCGAAACCGGACGCTTCGATATCGAGCAGTATCGGCAACACGTGGCGGCATTCCTCTTCAAAGCGATATCACGAACGGGGCGTGACCCACGATGTTTACCGGGGTCACGCCAATCAGACTACGTGAACGGGGAACACGATGCGAGCCCTCACGGCACTCCTCAGTGCGTCAGTGACGCGATCGGCTCACCGGCTTCACTGCGTTGCGCGCGTTCGGCAAGCGCCGCCCATTGCGCGGCACGCCGGGAGTCGACGGGAAGCCCCAGGTGAGCATGACGGTAGGCCTCGGCCATACGCTCGGCGGCTAGGCCATGGCCCGCTTCGGCGGCACGCGCATACCATGTCACCGCTTTCTCTTCGCGCCGCGCATACTGCGCACAGCCGAACTCGTAAATGCGACCCGCCTGGTACTGCGCATGCACATCGCCCGCATAGGCGGCCTGAAAGACGTAGCGCGCGCCCTTGGCCTTATCCTGCGGGGAGTTGCCACGATGAAACAACATATGGCCATAGAACGAAAGCGCGGCGGTATGGCCGGCTTCGGCACAGCGCTGAAAAAGTCGCATCGTCAAACGATGCTTGCCGGGAGAGCGCGTCATCCAGCGGGCATGTAACAGTTGGGCTGCGAGACGGTATTCGAGCCGAATCCGCAGAGAGGATACCTGTTGCATAACCATCGACCCTGAAGTCGTCGTGACCGAGAAAGGTACGTAAACGATTGCGTCGGCTCGGGCTCTCCCTGCACGCGCCAACACCCCGGATAAAATCACTGTCACCGTTGCCTAGCATACCTCTTAGTGCTCTTATCCCCGGCAACGGGGCGCCAAGCATACGCCTACCCTCAGGCGGACTCAACCCCCGTTTGCCGCCCGTACTCGGCACCGCTACCATGCCGTTTCTACCCCTTTTTCGACACCCGTGTGGAGTCCCATATGCAGACACGTCCCCTCGGTCAGACCGGCATTAACGTCAGCCGCTTGTGCCTAGGCACCATGACCTTCGGCGAACAGAACACCGAAGCCGATGCCCATGCACAACTCGATCGCGCCACTGCCGCGGGCATCAACTTCATCGATACCGCCGAGATGTATCCCGTCCCTCCCAAGGGCGAGACCCAAGGGCTCACCGAAGCCTATATCGGCAGCTGGCTCAAGGCACGCGGCAAACGCGACGACCTGGTCATCGCCACCAAGGCAGCCGGTCCCGGTCTCGAGCATATACGCGGTGGTCCGCGTCTGACCCCAGAGCATTTGCAGCGTGCCGTCGACGACAGCTTGGCGCGCCTCAACACCGACTACATCGATCTTTACCAGCTCCACTGGCCCGACCGTAGCGCTAACTTCTTCGGCAAGTTGGGCTATCAGCATGATGCACACGAAGATGCTACACCGTTGGCGGAAACGCTCATGGCTCTCAAGGACCTGGTCGATGCGGGCAAAATCCGCTCCATCGGGCTCTCCAATGAAACGCCGTGGGGCGTGATGCAAAGCCTGCGCCTCGCCGACTCGTTGGGTGTGCCGCGTGTGGCCAGCGTGCAGAACCCCTATAACCTGCTCAATCGCAGCTTCGAGGTCGGGCTCGCCGAGATCGCCCATCGCGAAGACGTCGGCCTTCTGGCTTACTCGCCCTTGGCCTTCGGCGCGCTCACCGGCAAATACCTCGATGGTGCCCGTCCGCCCCAGGGCCGATTGACATTGTTCGAGCGCTTCAAGCGCTATACGTCCGATTTAGCCGAGGAGGCGGTCGGCGCCTACGTCGGGATCGCACGCGAACACGGGCTGGACCCTGCCCAGATGGCGCTGGCCTACGTCAACTCACGTTCGTTCTTGACCAGCAACATCATCGGCGCCACCACGCTCGAGCAGCTCGACGCCAATCTGGCCAGCGAGGATCTGACGCTGGACGATAGCGTTCTCGAGGCCATCGAAGCCGTGCACCGTCAGCATCCCAATCCCTGCCCCTGATGCTGATGGCGTGCCTATCACCACGATAGGTACGCCATCATCGGAGCGCCCTGGCTCGCTTGTTATACTGACGATGATGAACTTTTCGATCCCGAACGCGAGGACTGTGCATGCTAAGCGTCATTTCACCGGCCAAGACGTTGGATTTCGAGACACCACCGACGACCGCGACATACACCCAACCGGAGTACCTTGAGCAAAGCGCCGAGTTGATCGAGATCCTGCGCGATTATTCCCCCCAACGACTTTCCGAGTTGATGGGTATCAGTGACAAGTTGGCAGGACTCAATGCCGCACGGTATGCCGAATGGGCACCGCCGTTCTCGCCGGAGAATGCCAAGCCCGCCGCGCAGGCCTTCCAGGGCGACGTCTACCTGGGGCTGGACGCACCCTCGTTCAGTGAGCAGGACAACCAGGAGGCACAGAACCGTCTGCGCATTCTCTCGGGACTGTACGGATTATTGCGCCCCCTCGATCTGATACAGCCTTATCGTCTGGAGATGGGGACCAAGCTGGCCAATCCCGCAGGCAAGGATCTCTACGCTTTCTGGCGAGAGCGGCTCACCAGGGATCTTTCCCGAGCCGTAGAAGAAAGCGGTTCTCCGGTGCTGGTCAACCTCGCGTCCAACGAGTACTTCAAAGCCATTGATGCCAAAGGCTTAACATGTCGTGTCATCACGCCGGTCTTCAAGGATGAGAAGAACGGTCAATTCAAGATCATCAGCTTTTATGCCAAAAAAGCCCGGGGCTTGATGGCCGCCTGGATGATTCACCAGCGTGTCGACGACCCCGAAGACTTGAAACGCTTCGACGTCGGCGGCTATCGCTTCAACAGCGGTCTGTCCGATGGCGATACCTGGGTTTTCACACGTCGAGAAAGCGAGACGGTCACTTCCTGAGAGGTTGCGTGGCCGGCGTTGAGTCGGCCCGCCTCCGGCTAGATATCTTCAACGTTGAATCCCGGCTAGAATCGAGCATCCATTTTCGGACCCTTCTGATTCTGCGGGAGAACGTGCATGCGCAACATCTTCGTGATGCTTATGGTCGGCTTGCTCGGCTTTGGCCTTGGTATCGATCACGCCGAAGCCAAACGGCTCGGTGGCGGCAAGAGTTTTGGCAGTTATTCGCGCTCCGCAGATAGTTCCGCCTCGACGACTGGCCGTAACAATGCGACAACGCCCCAACGTCAACCCGGTGCTGGGCTTTCACGTTGGGCAGGCCCATTCGCCGGTCTGCTTGCCGGCGGCTTGTTGGCATCTTTGTTCTTCGGCGGTGCCTTCGATGGCCTCCGTTTTTTTGACATCCTGCTGGTCGCGCTTGTCGCCTGGCTGGCCTTCCGCTTCTTGAGGGCGCGCCGCGCTGCAACCGCTAGTGGGCCACAGCACCAGGAACGTCAATCCCACACTCAGGATCAGGATACGCCGCCCTTTTCCAATGCCGGCAGCACCCCCACAGGAAGCGTTGGCTCGACGCCTGAGTGGTTCGACAAGGAGCGATTCCTGGGCGGCGCCAAGGAACATTTCATGACCTTGCAACGCGCCTGGGACAATAACGATCTCGCTCAGATCCAAGAATACGTCACGCCGGCACTTTACAACCTGCTACGCGAAGAACGCGCACAGCAGCCTGCGAACAACCGCACAGAGATCGTGCGTCTTTTCGCCGAATTGGGAGACATCAGGGAAATCGGACAGCAAGCCGAAGCCAGCGTCCTTTTCCACGGCATCCTCGATGAAAATGGCGAGCAAACCGAGTTCAACGAAACCTGGCATCTAATCCGTGACTTACGTGATGGAGCACCTTGGTATGTGCAGGGTATCGAGCAGAATCCAAGCGCCTGATAGCAGCGAACATACGTCACATTGATGACGCCTTGCTCTACGTAACATATGCAAAAGGCCGGGCATTTGCCCGGCCTTTTAGGAATTCCAAGCGATCAACGCAATACTTCAGTCCTGCGCATCCTCGGCTGCATTTTGAATATCCTCGCCCGCTTCTTCCATGCTATCGCCAGCATCATCCATAGCGTTATCTACGGACTCTCCAGCCTCTTCTGCCGGCCCCTCATCGTCACATGCCACGACACCGACTGCCGTCATGCCAATGATCAGTGCCAGGGCCATTTTGCGAAGCCATTCACTACGCAGCATACTATTCTCCTTAATGGTGACGTACTCCATGTACGACGCTTACTAAAGCATAGGGTACGACAACAGGCAAATAGCACGACGTCACGGCATCCGCATAGCCATAAAAAAACCCCAGCTTCGCATGAAGCTGGGGTTTTAGAATAAATGCCTGACGATGACCTACTCTCGCATGGGGAAGCCCCACACTACCATCGGCGCTAAGCGGTTTCACTGCTGAGTTCGGCATGGGATCAGGTGGGACACGCTCGCTATGGTCGTCAGGCGAAACAGGTGTCGTGGCCCTCAGGGCCACAACGCAATCGGGAATAAGCTGACGCGATCGTCTCACACGCATCCGGGATCGGCTCGTCACCAGACCCTTTGGGTGTTATATGGTCAAGCCTCACGGGCCATTAGTACACGTTAGCTCAACGCCTTGCAGCGCTTCCACACCGTGCCTATCAACCAGCTGGTCTCGCTGGGCCCTTCAGGAGGCTCGAGGCCTCGGGGAGATCTCATCTTGAAGGGGGCTTCCCGCTTAGATGCTTTCAGCGGTTATCCCGTCCGCACATAGCTACCCGGCAATGCCACTGGCGTGACAACCGGAACACCAGAGGTGCGTCCACTCCGGTCCTCTCGTACTAGGAGCAGCCCTTCTCAAATCTCCAACGCCCACGGCAGATAGGGACCGAACTGTCTCACGACGTTCTAAACCCAGCTCGCGTACCACTTTAAATGGCGAACAGCCATACCCTTGGGACCGACTTCAGCCCCAGGATGTGATGAGCCGACATCGAGGTGCCAAACACCGCCGTCGATGTGAACTCTTGGGCGGTATCAGCCTGTTATCCCCGGAGTACCTTTTATCCGTTGAGCGATGGCCCTTCCATACAGAACCACCGGATCACTAGAACCTGCTTTCGCACCTGCTCGACGTGTCTGTCTCGCAGTCAAGCACCCTTATGCTCTTGCACTCGATGCACGATTTCCAACCGTGCTGAGGGTACCTTCGTGCTCCTCCGTTACGCTTTGGGAGGAGACCGCCCCAGTCAAACTACCCACCACACACTGTCCTCGACCCGGATAACGGGCCCAAGTTAGAACGCCAATGATGCCAGGCTGGTATTTCAAGGGTGGCTCCCCTGGGACTGGCGTCCCAGGTTCCAAGCCTCCCAGCTATCCTACACAAGCAACATCAGCATCCAGTGTGAAGCTATAGTAAAGGTTCACGGGGTCTTTCCGTCTAGCCGCGGGGACACCGCATCTTCACGGCGATTTCAATTTCACTGAGTCTCGGGTGGAGACAGCGTGGCCATCATTACGCCATTCGTGCAGGTCGGAACTTACCCGACAAGGAATTTCGCTACCTTAGGACCGTTATAGTTACGGCCGCCGTTTACCGGGGCTTCGATCAAGCGCTTCGCCGGAGCTAACGCCATCAATTAACCTTCCGGCACCGGGCAGGCGTCACACCCTATACGTCCGCTTACGCGTTAGCAGAGTGCTGTGTTTTTAATAAACAGTTGCAGCCACCTGGTATCTTCGACCGGCTCGAGCTCAGGACGCGAAGTCCGTCACCCTATGCCGGCGCACCTTCTCCCGAAGTTACGGTGCCATTTTGCCTAGTTCCTTCACCCGAGTTCTCTCAAGCGCCTTGGGATTCTCACCCTGACCACCTGTGTCGGTTTGGGGTACGGTCGCATGTGATCTGAAGCTTAGAGGCTTTTCCTGGAAGCGTGGCATCGATGACTTCCAGACCGTAGTCTGTTCGTCTCGCCTCTCGGCCTTGAGGATCCGGATTTCCCTGAACCCTCGGCCTACCGGCTTTCACCAGGACAACCAACGCCTGGCTCACCTAGCCTTCTTCGTCCCCCCATCGCAATCACATCCGGTACGGGAATATTAACCCGTTTCCCATCGACTACGCCTTTCGGCCTCGCCTTAGGGGCCGACTCAC
This sequence comes from Chromohalobacter canadensis, assembly GCF_034479555.1. Classification (NCBI taxonomy): domain Bacteria; kingdom Pseudomonadati; phylum Pseudomonadota; class Gammaproteobacteria; order Oceanospirillales; family Halomonadaceae; genus Chromohalobacter; species Chromohalobacter canadensis. The sequence continues at coordinate 1,299,569 of NZ_CP140151.1, forward strand.
TCTGCTCCGATTGACGTCGAACAGAAACCCTTGGTCTTCCGGCGTGCGGGGTTTTCACCCGCATTATCGTTACTCATGTCAGCATTCGCACTCGTGATATCTCCAGCGCGCTTCTCAACGCCCCTTCACAGACTTACACGACGCTCCTCTACCACTCATCCAGAGGATGAGTCCGTAGCTTCGGCACCTGGTTTGAGCCCCGTTACATCTTCCGCGCAGGCCGACTCGACTAGTGAGCTATTACGCTTTCTTTAAAGGATGGCTGCTTCTAAGCCAACCTCCTAGCTGTCTAAGCCTTCCCACATCGTTTCCCACTTAACCAGAATTTGGGGGCCTTAGCTGACGGTCTGGGTTGTTTCCCTTTTCACAACGGACGTTAGCACCCGCTGTGTGTCTCCCACGCTGCACTCATCGGTATTCGGAGTTTGCCTCGGGTTGGTAAGCCGGGATGGCCCCCTAGCCGAAACAGTGCTCTACCCCCGACGGTGATACGTGAGGCGCTACCTAAATAGCTTTCGAGGAGAACCAGCTATCTCCGGGCTTGATTAGCCTTTCACTCCGATCCACAGCTCATCCCAGCATTTTTCAACATACTTGGGTTCGAGCCTCCAGTCAGTGTTACCTGACCTTCACTCTGGCCATGGATAGATCGCCCGGTTTCGGGTCTATATCCAGCGACTCATCGCCCTGTTAAGACTCGGTTTCCCTACGCCTCCCCTAGTCGGTTAAGCTCGCCACTGAATATAAGTCGCTGACCCATTATACAAAAGGTACGCAGTCACAGAACAAGTCTGCTCCTACTGCTTGTACGCATACGGTTTCAGGATCTATTTCACTCCCCTCGCCGGGGTTCTTTTCGCCTTTCCCTCACGGTACTGGTTCACTATCGGTCAGCCAGGAGTATTTAGCCTTGGAGGATGGTCCCCCCGTCTTCAGTCAAGGTTTCACGTGCCCCGACCTACTCGATTTCACCAATGCGGGTTTTCGGTTACGGGGCTATCACCCACTATGGCCGGCCTTTCCAGGCCGTTCACCTAACCGTGCATTGACTTAAGGGCTAGTCCCCGTTCGCTCGCCGCTACTTAGGGAATCTCGGTTGATTTCTTTTCCTCGGGGTACTTAGATGTTTCAGTTCCCCCGGTTCGCCTCCCAACCCCTATGAATTCAGGGTGGGATACCCAGCTGATGCTGGGTGGGTTTCCCCATTCAGAGATGCCCGGGTCGTAGGTTGTTTGCCACCTCACCGAGCCTTATCGCAGGCTACAACGTCTTTCATCGCCTCTGGCTGCCTAGGCATCCACCGTATGCGCTTCATCGCTTGACCATATAACCCCAAAGGGTCTGGCCTGGCGACGAACACGATTTTGCCGGATACGCTTGAGACGTATCGTCTTGCTTTGTCAGCTTATTCCACATTGTTAAAGAGCATTAGAGCAAAAGCTCTAAGCGGTAGGCTTTGCGAGAAAGCATACGGCTTAGGGCTTGATTGATATCGACTGTCGGGATGGTGGAGTGTTGGCACCCATCCTGTAAATGGTGGAGCCTACCGGGATCGAACCGGTGACCTCCTGCGTGCAAGGCAGGCGCTCTCCCAGCTGAGCTAAGGCCCCTCTTCTTGCGTCGACCTTTCCTCTCATTCGGCGTTGTGCGCCTCGTTCACTCAGTCATTTACTCGCGTAAACTCCCTCGCTCACTCGTTGCACGCCTTGGCTGAGAGAAAATCTCTCGCAATAAGACGATAAAGGAATTCATGTGAGACTAGGCGAAAGACAGCGTCGTATAGCCTGCTATACAAGGTGTCTTTCAACGACGTATCACGCAAATTTGGTGGGTCTGGGCAGACTTGAACTGCCGACCTCACCCTTATCAGGGGTGCGCTCTAACCAACTGAGCTACAGACCCAGCACCATGCTAACTGCTAAGCCTGTGGTACTCGGCCGGCCGACCTCACCCTCCTTTCCATCAAGGTCAGGGGGTGTGCTCCAACCAACTGTGCACCAAACCCGGCTTACCACTGGGTCTAGGACCCAAACAGTCGTTGCTCTATTCGATCAGGTAATTCATTGTGAGCGCTTACCCAGGGGGGGATGCGCGGTCGTTTAAGGAGGTGATCCAGCCGCAGGTTCCCCTACGGCTACCTTGTTACGACTTCACCCCAGTCATGAACCACACCGTGGTGATCGCTCTCCCGAAGGTTAAGCTAACCACTTCTGGTGCAGTCCACTTCCATGGTGTGACGGGCGGTGTGTACAAGGCCCGGGAACGTATTCACCGTGCCATTCTGATGCACGATTACTAGCGATTCCGACTTCGCGGAGTCGAGTTGCAGACTCCGATCCGGACTGAGACCGGCTTTTCGGGATTAGCTTCAGCTCGCGCTTTCGCAACCCTTTGTACCGGCCATTGTAGCACGTGTGTAGCCCTACCCGTAAGGGCCATGATGACTTGACGTCGTCCCCACCTTCCTCCGGTTTGTCACCGGCAGTCTCCCTAGAGTTCCCGACCGAATCGCTGGCAAATAGGGACAAGGGTTGCGCTCGTTACGGGACTTAACCCAACATTTCACAACACGAGCTGACGACAGCCATGCAGCACCTGTCTCTGCGCTCCCGAAGGCACCCCGGAATCTCTTCCGGGTTCGCAGGATGTCAAGGGTAGGTAAGGTTCTTCGCGTTGCATCGAATTAAACCACATGCTCCACCGCTTGTGCGGGCCCCCGTCAATTCATTTGAGTTTTAACCTTGCGGCCGTACTCCCCAGGCGGTCGACTTATCGCGTTAACTGCGCCACTAAGTCCTCAAGGGACCCAACGGCTAGTCGACATCGTTTACGGCGTGGACTACCAGGGTATCTAATCCTGTTTGCTACCCACGCTTTCGCACCTCAGCGTCAGTGTCAGTCCAGAAGGCCGCCTTCGCCACTGGTATTCCTCCCGATCTCTACGCATTTCACCGCTACACCGGGAATTCTACCTTCCTCTCCTGCACTCTAGCCTGCCCGTTCCGGATGCCGTTCCCAGGTTGAGCCCGGGGCTTTCACACCCGGCGTGACACGCCGCCTACGCGCGCTTTACGCCCAGTAATTCCGATTAACGCTTGCACCCTCCGTATTACCGCGGCTGCTGGCACGGAGTTAGCCGGTGCTTCTTCTGCGAGTGATGTCGTCCGTACCGGGTATTGGCCGGCACGCTTTCTTCCTCGCTGAAAGTGCTTTACAACCCGAAAGCCTTCTTCACACACGCGGCATGGCTGGATCAGGCTTTCGCCCATTGTCCAATATTCCCCACTGCTGCCTCCCGTAGGAGTCCGGGCCGTGTCTCAGTCCCGGTGTGGCTGATCATCCTCTCAGACCAGCTACGGATCGTCGCCTTGGTAAGCCGTTACCTTACCAACAAGCTAATCCGACATAGGCTCATCCAATCGCGCGAGGTCCGAAGAGCCCCCGCTTTCTCCCGTAGGACGTATGCGGTATTAGCCTGAGTTTCCTCAGGTTATCCCCCACGACTGGGTAGATTCCTATGCATTACTCACCCGTCCGCCGCTCGACGCCTCCTAGCAAGCTAGGATCGTTTCCGCTCGACTTGCATGTGTTAGGCCTGCCGCCAGCGTTCAATCTGAGCCATGATCAAACTCTTCAGTTGAAAGTCTGATAGTCCGTTGAGCGGACCAAACTTGGTTCAAGACTAAAACGTTCTCAAAAAGATCCGAAGATCCTTGACGAGTCGTTTGCCTTGATAGGTCGTGACTGGCACCCCTATCCTGAGCAAACGCCCACATGAATTACCTGATCGATTGTTAAAGAGCTGCTTGCGTGTGCCCGATGGGCGCCTCGCAAGGAAGGCGTATTCTACCGAAAGCGCCGTGATTGTCAAGGCGTTAGCCGAGGTGACAATCGCTGACATCGCTTTGAACCGCGGCGTTGTCAGGGGCCTTTCGAGGTGCGGCGCATTTTACCGAATCCGGCGTCACTGTCAAGCGAGAAAAACCAACCAACGATTCGAATTTCTCAAGCAAGTCAGCCACTTGCGCCACCCTTCCACCGCTGGCCACGAGGTCCGTCGCCGGCAGCGGATGCGTACTTTACGATCCACAGAGGATGAACGCAAGGGTATGATTTAAAAATAGTTGCCTGGCTCTTATGTGGCAACGTTTTCGGCCACACAGGGACGACTGACTTCATGGAGCAGATCGAGAATCGAGCGGTAGGGAATACCAGCATGCTGGCTCAGCCCCATCTCACAGGTGCGCGAGTTGGAGTAGCCCACCTCGCAGCCACGCACCGCGTCGGCCAGCCCCCGTAGTGCCGCGGCATTCAGCTCAGGAACCATGAAGCCTTTATCGCCGGCAAATCCGCAACAGGTGATCTCCGGTGGTACCACGACCTCATCGGCGCAGTGTTCGGCGAGAGCGAGAAACTTATCGCCCAACCCCATGCACGTGCTTGAGCAGGTGATGTGCAACGCGATGCGTGCCCGCTTCGGCGTAATCTCCAGGCGCGGCAGCAGGTGGTCGTGTGCGAACGCGACAGGGTCTTGCACCGTCAGGCGCGCATCGAGCCGCTCACTCATGCGCTGCGTACAGGGGCTGGTATCGCATAGTACCGGATAACGCCCATTCTGAGAGGCCATTAACAACTCGCGGTTGAGCTCGCGCGCCTTGTGATCCGCCTCGTCGAAATAGCCCCGAGATTGAAATGCCATGCCACAGCAAAGATGCCCAATCATCGCGGGAATGACCACCTCGTAACCGGCCTTCTCGAGTAGCGCCAGGGTCGTGCGCGTCACGGCATCGTTACCCTTATCTCCGCGCGAGACACCGAAGACTCGCGTAGCGCACGCCGGTAGGTAGACGACCTTGTCACGCTTGCCACCGACCGCCTTTCCCGCCCGACGCTCCAGAATGCGCACAGGTGCTGGCCCGGGAAGGCTAGGCAGCCATTGCGGCAGACGCTCACCGCTGAGTCGACGCACGCCCTGCGTCCAAGCGCTCATCATGCCCGTACCCAGCACACCGTGCGTGGTATCTGCGAGACGCAACACGCCTCGCCCAATGCGGGTCGTGCCGGAAAAGTGACGCCCGACCAGACGGGCCGTGCCGCCTCGCTCAACGACCTGGCGATGGCGCCATTCACGCACGAGATCGCCGGTGTTGATACCGACCGGACACTGCGTGGCGCACAAGCCGTCAGCCGCGCACGTATCGATGCCCTGATATTGGTAGACGTCGCGCAGTGCCGTCAGACGCGATGCGTCCTCTTGCCCGCCCGACACCTCGAGTCGCGCCATCTCACGCTGGATGACGATACGCTGGCGCGGTGTCAGGGTTAGCTCGCGGGATGGGCAGACGGGTTCACAAAACCCGCACTCGATGCACTTATCCACAATGGGATCGGCGGCCGGCAACGGCTTGAGGTTGTGGAGATGTAGCTCGGCGTTGCGACTCAGGATGACATCCGGGTTGAGCAGATGCTCGGCATCGAAGAGCGATTTGATCCGCCACATCAAGGCATATGCCTCGGCGCCCCATTCACGTTCGACGAAGGGGGCCATGTTACGCCCCGTGCCGTGTTCTGCCTTGAGTGAGCCGCCATACTCGTCGGCCACCAGAGTCGCCACGTCCTCCATCAGAGCAGCATAACGCTGCACCTCGGCAGGCGTCTCGAAGCCCTGAGGAAAGACGAAGTGCAGATTGCCTTCCAACGCATGGCCGAAGAGGATGGCGTCGTCATACCCATGCCGCTGGAATGTCTCGGTCAGCGCCGCCACGCCTGCCTCGAGGTGCTCGAGAGGAAATGCGACATCTTCGATGATGACCGTGGTACCGACATCGCGTATCGCCCCTACCGCAGGGAACAATCCCTTACGCACTTTCCAGTAACGCGCATAGGTTTCAGGGTCTCGCGTGAAGCCCAGCGGTTCCAGCGTCTTGAGCCCTTCGAGTGCCACATGTACGGCGGCAATACATGCCTCCAGCGCGCTTTCCTCCTCGTCACGCACATCGATGAGCAAAGCGGTCGCACCGGCGGGCAGCGTGTCGAGGCCTGCCGGCATACCAGGTGCCCCTTCCACGGCGCGCAATGCCGCCCGATCCATCAGTTCCACTGCCGACACCGGCGCCGACTTGAGCGCGAGCGTGGCACGACAGGCCGTCGCCATGTCAGGGAAGAAAGCCAACGCCGCCGTTTTCAAGGGCGCGTCCGGCACGGTGTCGTAGGTGATGGCACTAATGAAACCCAGCGTCCCCTCGGAGCCGATCATCAAGTGGGCGAGAATATCGAAGCCATCCTCGAAATCGACCAGGCTATTGAGGGCATAGCCAGTAGTGTTCTTGAGCCGGTACTTGTGGCGAATGCGCTCGGCCAGCGGCGTATTCGCCCGCGTCTCGCATCCCAACGTCTCCAGCGCCTCGAGCAGTTCGCCATGTGAGGTCCGAAACGCCTCGCGGCTCGCCGCATCGCCGGTATCCAAAAGCGTACCGTCGGCCAGAATGACGCGCATATCGCGGAGCGTGCGATAACTGTTCTGTGCCGTGCCACAACACATGCCCGAGGCATTGTTGGCAGCGATGCCGCCGATCATGCAGCTATTGATCGAAGCGGGATCGGGCCCGATCTTGCGCCCGTATGGAGCCAGCAATTGATTGGCGCGCGCGCCGATGATGCCTGGCTGCAATCGAATCGCCCGACCCTCGTCGAAAATCCGGTAATCCCGCCAGCCCTGGTTTAGCTGAATGAGCACCGAATCGGTCACGGCCTGCCCGGAGAGCGACGTCCCCGCCGTGCGAAACGTCACCGGTAAGCGCCGATGACGGCATTCGGCCAGCACACTCATCAGCTCTTCTTCACTGTCGGGGCGTACGACCACCTGCGGGATGAGCCGATAGAAGCTGGCATCGGTACCGTAGGCGAGCAGGCGAAGCGGATCGTCGATCAGCTTATGCGCGGGCAACCTTTCACGCAGCGCTTCAAGCAGCTCTCTATAGGGCGCGTTCATCGCGGGTTCCGATTATCAGAAGACGGCGGACGCAGTGCATCGAACTCGGCCAGGGCATCCTGGAGTTCGTCGAGGCCACGCACCTGAGTCGCCGTCATGCCAAGTTCGCAGGCAGCTTCGATGCACTCGGGATTGTCGTCGAAGAAACGCACCTGATCGGGCCTCACGTCGAGCGCGCGACAGACAAACTCGAAGGCCTCGGGGTCGGGCTTGCGCGCGCCGATCTCATGGGAGGCGAAAGCCTTCTCGAAGGGCACATCAATACGGTAGTCATCGATCAGCCGCCGCCAGTGAACGGGGTTGGTGTTGCTGAGTATAGCGCGACGGTAGACGGGACGGATGCGCTCGACCAGTGCCATCGCGCCCGCATAGGGTCCCCGCATCCAGTCGTCGAACACTGCCAGGAATGCCGTTGGCGACATGTCCAACTCGAGTGCCTCAAGCGCCGCCCGGGCAAAGCGTGTGCCATCGTCCCCACCAGTTTCGAACGGCGTGATCGCTTCGAAGCCCATCCAGAAGCGCCGCGCCTGCTCGGCATCGAAACGCCCCTGAGTCAGCTCAACTAGCCCGGATGTGCCACGCCAGTCGACCAACACCCCGCCAGCGTCGAACAGCAATACTGTTTCGTCGGCCATTCGTCTCTCCCCGTTCATGTCGTCCCATCAGCATGGTGCACGATCGTCTCCCGTTCACGCGCTGACGTTGACATAGCACACCGAGAGTGGAGCACACCCGATCAATCAGCGCCGTGGCTTGCACCAGACACCAGTGAACCCGCACCCAGCTCGGCGATGGAGCGCGCCCCGGTAAGCGTCATCGCGACCCGCATCTCCTTTTCGAACAACTCGAGCAGATGGGCAACGCCCGACTCCCCGGCGGTTGCGAGTGCATAGATGAATGCGCGCCCCAACAATACAGTATCAGCCCCCATGGCGATCATGCGTACGACGTCCAGCCCATTACGCACGCCGGAATCGGCCAGAATGGCCAGATCACCTTTAACCGCGTCAGCGATGGCAGGCAAGGCACGCGCGGTAGAAGGCACACCGTCTAGCTGGCGACCGCCATGGTTGGAAACGACGATGCCATCCGCACCGAAGCGAACCGCATCACGGGCGTCTTCGGGGTCGAGTATCCCCTTGATGATCATCGGGCCATCCCAGAACTCACGAATCCACTCCAGGTCTTTCCAGGAGATAGCGGGGTCGAAATTGTTACCGAGCCAGGCGATATAGTCCTCGAGCCCCGTCGGTTGTCCGCGATAGTCCGAGACGTTACCCAAATCATGGGGGCGGCCATGAAAGCCCACGTCCCAGGCCCAGGAAGGATGCGTCACGGCCTGGAGCATGCGCCGAGCTGCCGCATGCTTGCCGCTCATTCCAGAATGGGCATCGCGATAACGCGCCCCCGGCACGGGCATGTCGACCGTAAAGACCAGCGTCTTGACGCCGGCGGCCTTGGCGCGCTCCAGCACATGCTTCATGAAGCCCCTGTCCTTCAGCACGTAGAGCTGGAACCAGAGAGGGCGATCGATTGCCGAGGCCACCTCGTCGATGGGGCATACCGATACCGTCGACAGCGTGAACGGTACGCCTTTCCCGGCTGCTGCACGCGCCGCCTGTACCTCGCCGCGTCGGGCATACATCCCGGCCAGCCCCACGGGGGCAAGGGCCACTGGCATGGCGAGGGATTCGCCGAACAGTTCGGTCTCCAGGGACAAGCTGGACATGTCCTTCAACACACGCTGGCGCAATGCGATACCGGCAAGATCCTCGACATTGCGCCGCAGCGTCTGCTCGGTATAAGCGCCTCCGTCGGCATAGTGAAAGAGAAAGGGCGGAATACGTCGCTTGGCGGCTTGGCGATAGTCCGTAGAGGCTGAAATGATCATGACGAACCCTGTGCAAGTGATGCGCTATCGTTGAATGGCCCTAGAAGAGTCGTGCCGAACGCTCGGAGCGTGGTGGTAACAGAGTGGTTAAGGCATAGGCGGACGAAGATATGGAAACGGCACCTCACCACCTTTCTCTATTGGTTTTACCAATTTACAAAAATGGATAGATACAACTCTATGAGCGTGTACTGAAGAGTGTCAATAAAGAACCCATCTATTGCACAGAAATGGGTTTAAACTTTAGTCAAGGCCGTAGTGTCAGGCCCTATACGAAGGCTGGAGTAGCGTGGAAAGATTGCGTAAAATTGGTCATACCATTTATTGGCTGGCTTTACACCTGTCATCAACCACCGAGTAACGAGCGACGCTCATGGCCCCACAACACCTCAGACAACCGCGTCTTGCCGACGTAATCACCGAGCGGCTCGAGGCCATGCTGCTCGAAGGCAGCCTCAAGCCGGGAGAGAAGCTTCCTCCCGAGCGTGAACTGGCGGAGCACTTCGGCGTTTCGCGCCCTTCCCTGCGCGAGGCCATCCAGAAGTTAGCCGCACGCGGCCTGCTCACCAGCCGCCAGGGCGGCGGCACCTTCGTCTCCGAACAGCTCAGCAACAGCTATAGCGATCCGCTGCTGGAAATGCTGACGCGGCACGGAGAGTTCAATCTCGACCTGCTCGAATTCCGCGACGCCCTGGAAGGCATCTCAACCTATTACGCCGCCTTGCGTGCCACACCCGACGATAAGGCCATGCTGCAAACGCGTTTCGAGGAACTCGAGGCCAGCTATCGGCACCCCGACCGCAGCAGCGATCCCATGCGCGAGGCCCGTGCCGACGCGGCTTTTCATCTGGCCATCGCCGAGGCGGGTCACAACGTCCTGCTCTTACACACCATGCGCGGGTTGTTTCACCTGCTGGAGAAAAGCATCGTCGCCAACCTGGCCCATCTGTTCGAGAAGCCGGACTCCCGCGACCGCCTCATGGACCAGCATCGTGCATTGTTCGAGAGCATCGTCGCCGGCAACGCCGACGAAGCACGGGCACGCGCCCACGAACACCTGGCCTTCGTCGAGAAGGGGCTGCTTGAGCTAGAGCGCGCCGAGACACGCGCTCAGCGCGCGCAACGCCGTTCCCAAGGGTTGCCCGAGTAGCCTACTCGACGCTGCCTCGTCAGGCGCGCCAGGTCATAACCATGACGCCACGCCCCGATTCACCAGCGCCAGCAACGTGGGCCAGGGCGGTAACCACGGCGCCAGGGCAATGCCCAACAACAGCCACAGCACGGCGTTGCCAGGTTCGCGGTAATCGAAGAGTTTGAAGGCGGTACCGAAGGAACGCTTGAGCCGCGAGCCGACCAGATCAACGCTGTACAGCTCGTCGAGCAAGAGATGGACCAGCGCCCCCCCGCTCAGCGCCAGGCCTTGGGCCCAGGCCATCGGTGCAGGCTGAGCCAGCAAGTGGAAACTCATCGCCGCTGTGCCCATGCCGCACAACAGGCTCGCGAGCAACGAGTGCCAGATGCCGCGATGCACGGTGAAGCGCTTGAAGATTGCGCCGGCCAGGTAGCGTACGCCGAGATACAAACCGCCACATGCCAGGACCAATGGGCCCGGCGCCAGGCGCGATTGCAGCCATAGCGCGCCGGCAATCACTGCCAGGACGGCCAGCAGGGTGAAAATCAGACGAATGGCGTGTGAATGATCGGAGTCGATATCGGGCAGGATGCCGCCAAACGCCGTCAATACCGCCAGAGGCCAGCCCTCGTTGAAGCTCCAGAGGCTTGCCTGCCAGCCGGCATAGGCGGCCAACGCGCCACCCCCCAGGGCAACGCCGAAATGTGTACGAAAGTTGGCCATGGCCCGCCCGGGACGCCCTCGACAATACTGGATGAAAAACCAGATTATGGGGCTTTGTGACGAGACAAAACAATGCGTTAAGCAAGAAAATACCGCCTCGGGCGGGCCCTGGCACACGCGGGCGTGTCGTTATACGGGTGGCTGGGCCAGGTACTCGTCCTTGAGTTTTACGTAATTCCCCGCCGTGTAAGTGAAGAACGCTCGCTCGGCTTCCTTGAGCGCCCTGAGCGGCTTCGCGGGATTGCCCGCATAGACCTGCCCGCTTTCCAGGTGCTTGCCCGGCGTTACCACCGCCCCGGCGGCAATGATCACCTCGTCCTCGACGATTACGCCATCCATGACCGTAGCGCCCATTCCCACCAGCACATGGCTGCCAATGGTGCATCCGTGCAGCAGTGCCTTGTGGCCCACCGTCACATCATCGCCGAGCGTCAGTGGATAGCCGTCAGGGTTGTAATCGCTGGCATGGGTAATGTGCAACACGCTGCCATCCTGAATGCTGCAACGCGCGCCGATACGGATACGATGCATATCGCCACGAATCACGGTCATCGGCCATACCGAGCAATCGTCACCCAAGGTGACATCACCCAGCACGACACACGCCGGATCGATATAGACACGCGCACCCAGGCGCGGCGTCGTCCCTTTGAACGTCCGCAATGTCATCCACTCTCTCCTTTATTCCATTCATGGTGACCAGGCAGTTAATGGTGGACGGGCATCACCATAGCGCCGACAACAGCACGATGACGACCAGCGGAATCGACACGTAGCGTACCAGTCCACGCCATAGCCGGAACCCGCCGGGGCCCGCGTCCAGCGAGCGCATGGCGGTGTTCGCCGGCATGACCCAGGCGGCGAAGATGGCGATCAATAATCCACCGATGGGCAGAAAGAACTCCAGCGGCACGGTGGTCACCAATTCGAAGAAATTCATGCCCGCCAGCCATTTCACCTCCGACAGACTCGAGAACGAGAACACCGACAGTAAGCCGACCAACCACACCGATGAGCCGATCAGCGCCGCCGCCTTGCCGCGCTTGAGCCCGGCATCGGTAAGGATCGACACTAACGGCTCGGCCAGGTTGATCGACGAGGTCCATGTCGCCAGCAGCAGCAGCAAGAAGAAAACACCCAGCCACAACGGCCCGCCCGGCAGGTCAGAGAAGGCGATGGGCAAGGTCACGAACATCAACCCCGGCCCCTCGGCGGGATCCATCCCCTGCGAGAACACCACCGAGAAGATCGCGATGCCCGCCAGCAACGCCACGGCGACATCCAGCACCGCCACCGCCGCCACGGCACGCGGCAGACTCTGGTGATCGGGCATATAGGCACCATAGGCCATCAGCGCGCAGGCGCCTACCGCCAGGGTAAAGAAGGCGTGACCCATGGCATTGAGCACCACGCTCAAGGTGATGGCCTCGAGATCGGGTGTGAACAGCCACGCCATCGCGGTGCCGAAACCGTCGGTGGTCACGGCGTAACCGACCAGCACCACCAACAGGATGTAGAGTAACGGCATCAACAGGTTATTGAGCCGTTCCAGACCGCCGGAAATACCAGCCGCGACCACCGACATGGTCAGCAACATGAACAACGTATGGTTAAACGTCATGCGCAGCGGATCGGCGAGGAAGGCATCGAAACTGGCGCCGATCTCATCCGGCGTGCGACCGCTGAAGTTACCGTTGACCGATTCTATCAGGTACTCGATCGACCACCCCGAGACCACCGAATAGAACGACAGGATTAAGAACACCGTCAGCGCCCCGAACAGTCCGAGCCAACGCCAATGCGGCGACACTCCCGCTTGGCGCGCCAGATGCGCCAACGATTGCATCGGCCCGCGACGGCCGGCTCGCCCCACGAGGATCTCGGCCATCATGATCGGCAGCCCCAGGATCAGCACGAACACCACATACAGCAGCAAGAACGCCGCCCCGCCGTTTTCGCCCGTCATGTAGGGAAAGCGCCAGATATTGCCCAGGCCGACCGCCGCCCCGGTCACCGCGAGAATGAAGGCGCGTCGTGACCCCCAGCGTTCCAACGTTTCACTCATGGCGTTGTTCCCCTCGTCGCACGACTCATGGCGCACCCGCGCCGAAAGCGCCAAGCCTAGCAGGCGCGCGGTTGACGGCCAATTGCCGTGACATTGAAAGCGGCCGGCCCCACCCCCACTTATGCTCCATTCACACGTTCATATCGAGGTGCCCATGTCACGCAACCCCTTGCTCGAATCGCATGTCCTGCCGCCGTTCGATGACATCCAGCCCGAGCATGTGGTGCCGGCCATCGAGCAGCTTCTGGCGGAAAACCGCCGTGACATCGAGGCCCTCGCCAACCAATCACAGGTCAGCTGGGAGAGTCTCGTAGCGCCGCTTGAGGCTCTCAACGACCGCCTCTCGCAGGCTTGGTCGCCGGTGTCGCACCTCAATGCCACCATGAACAACGACGCGCTGCGCGAAGCCTATCAAGCGTGTCTCGCCATGCTCTCCGACTACAGCACATGGCTGGGGCAGCATCAGGGTCTCTTCGACGCCTTCACGCGCCTGAAAGAAAGCGACGAGTACGCCCGCCTCGAGGAAGGCCAGCAGCGCTCCATCGACAATACCCTGCGCGACTTCCGTCTCGCCGGGGTCGATCTGGCCGAGGACAAGAAGCGCCGCTACGGCGAGATTCAGGCACGCCTGTCGGAGCTGGCCAACACCTTCTCCAACCATGTGCTCGACGCCACCCAAGCATGGCACAAGGATTTGCCCGACGACTCGCGCCTGGCCGGTCTGCCGGAAAGCGCACTGGCAACGCTCAAGGCCAACGCCGAAGCCAAGGATGTCGAGGGGTATCGCATCACGCTCGACTTCCCGAGTTTCTACCCGGTGCTTTCCTTCGCCGACGACCGCGCGCTACGCGAAGAAGTCTATACTGCCTTCGTGACTCGCGCCTCGGACAAGGGCCCGCAGGCCGACCGCTTCGACAACGCACCGATCATCGAAGAGAGCTTGCGCCTGCGCCGCGAATTGGCCGAACTGCTCGGCTTCGCCACCTACGCCGACTATTCGCTGGCCACCAAGATGGCCGACTCGCCCGAGCAGGTACTCGGCTTTCTCAACGATCTGGCCGAGCGTGCGCACCCCCAAGCCCAGCGCGAATTCAACGAACTCGAAGCCTTCGCCCGCGAGTCACTGAGTCTCGAGACGCTGAAGCCGTGGGATATCGGCTATGCCAGCGAGAAGCTTCGCGAGGCACGCTATGCCATCTCGCAAGAACAGCTGCGCCCCTATTTCCCGGCCCCCAAGGTCATCGAGGGCCTGTTCCAGGTAACCGGCACGCTCTACGGCATCCGCTTCGCCGAGCGCGACGACGTGCCGCGTTATCATTCCGATGTACGCTATTTCGAGATCCTCGACGGTGACGCCCCGATCGCCGGCTTCTATCTCGACCTTTACGCCCGCGAGGGCAAGCGTGGCGGTGCCTGGATGGACGAATGCCGTGTGCGCCGTACCCGCGAGGACGGCAGCCTACAATTGCCGGTCGCCTATCTGACCTGCAATTTCACGCGCCCCGTGGGCGGCAAGCCGGCGCTGCTCACCCACGACGAAGTGCTCACACTCTTCCACGAATTCGGCCATGGCCTGCACCACATGCTGACGCGTCAAACTGTCGCCGATGTGTCCGGCATCAACGGCGTCGCCTGGGACGCGGTCGAGCTGCCCAGCCAGTTCATGGAGAACTTCTGCTGGGAGCGCGAAGGGCTGGACATGATCGCCGCGCATGTCGATACCGGCGAGAAGCTCCCCGATGCTCTACTCGACAAACTGCAGGCCGCGCGCAACTTCCAGTCGGCCATGGGCATGATGCGCCAACTCGAGTTGTCACTGTTCGACTTCCGCCTGCACCATGAACTCGAAGCACCCGATGCCGGCGAGGTCCAGGCCCTGCTCGACGACGTACGCGACCAAACCTCCGTCACGCCGCGCGTCGACTTCAACCGTTTTCAAAACGGGTTCGGGCACATCTTCGCCGGTGGCTACGCGGCGGGCTATTACAGCTACAAATGGGCGGAAGTGCTCTCGGCGGACGCCTACAGTGCCTTCGAAGACGCCGGCATCTTCGATGCCGCTACGGGCAAGCGTTTCCGTCAGGAAATTCTCGAACGGGGCGGCTCGCGCGACGCCGCCGCGCTGTTCAGCGCCTTTCGCGGCCGCGCGCCCAGCATCGAACCGCTGCTTCGCCACTCCGGCATCGAGAATGCCGACGCGGCCTGAGACAGCCTTTTGCAAGCCTTTTCCAACCGGGCCTCGCGCCCGGTTGCCATCGTGAGAGGACTCCAAAATGACGGCCAACCCCAAGCGTTTCATCGCCGGCGCCATATGCCCGCGCTGCGCGGCCATGGACCGCATTCGTGCCTGGGAGCATAACGGCATCCGCTACCGGGAATGCGTGTCCTGCGATTACCTGGAGCAGCTAGCCATCGATGAGAATGGCTTCGCCGAAAACCTCACCACGCGCGTCAACCAGCCACGCGAGGACGACACCTCCGACGACATCCAAACCGTGCGTCTAATCGATCCGAGTGACGGCAAGACGCACTGATCCCTGACCACGCCGCATCGCTGCGGTATAAAGCAAGACGATCGAGTAGGAGGGGGAGTTGCCTCCCCCGTCCTCTCACACCACCGGGCATACGGATCCGTACCACGGCGGTTCCTGTACCCCATTATTGGGCTGAGCTTCGTTCCGCTGAATTCGCCCGCCTGTGTGCTCTGAGCGCTTCGACAGTCTTTGGGCTTCCGGCCCGCCATACAGTTATCGAGAGCCCTCCGAGGAGGCTTCTGCTCGTACACACCAGAGAGCGGTCAACTATCCACTCGTGACAGGTTCAGCCCTTCAGCTCTTGGTTAGAGAGCCTACTATGGCCTCTGCTGACTCCTGTTCGCCCATCCCGACACCTCACGGTGTCGGTAGCCAATGGCAGGCGAACAGGCCTCCCAGGGTAAGACGCGCGACCTTCCTCCCATCTACCCGCCGCATCTACTTCCACATCTTCCGGATAGCTATTGGGCTTCGAGTTTCATGGCCCTCTCGCCCAGATGTGGCTGCCTCATATGCGATTCCTGTTCGTCGGGCCAGGAGTTTGCCTACAGCTTCCTTCAGATTCCGCCTCGCGGCGGACACCCTTGCTGTTCAGCTAACGGTTCCCGCTATCAGGGTCCGTAGGGGACTTTCACCCCCAAGTCATCCAGCCCACCACCACGGCGGACCGGATAGCGCCTAATCGGCGCTACGCGCCATGCCTGGCGCACCATGAAAAAGGCTCCCGTTGAGGAGCCTTTTGGTTACCTACCTACTGTGTCGAGAAAACGATTACTCGGACAACGTTCCGCAAGCGACGCGCTTGCCTCCGCCACCCAGTTTGGGCTCATCGGAATAATTGTCACCGCCGGCATGAATCATCAGGGCACGGCCTTCCAAGTCGGAGGCTTCAAGACGCGGCGCCAACACCGGTGTCGTAGCGTTGCCATCCTCGTCGACCATCAGCACCGGCAAGTCACCGAGGTGTCCTTCCGCGTAGGGGCCCTGGTGCGTGCCCGTGTCTTCGGGGTCATAGTGACCGCCGGCGGCACCTCCCGGCACCGTCTCACCGTCTTGCTCCGACGGCTGGCAGCTCGGGTTCATATGCACGTGAAAGCCGTGCATCCCCGGCTCGAGGTCCGAAAGATCCGGTGTCAGCAGCAAGCCGTGATCGGTGTCCTTGAGCGTTACGCTGCCGACGCTGTCGCTGGTGCCCTGGGCATCGACCTGGTGCATCTCGATGTCATGTTCCGCTGCCTGGGCGCTGCCCAGCATCAACAGGGCACTGCCGATACCGAGCGCAATACGAGGGGTACGTAGCATGCCTTTCTCCTATCCATGGGTGAGACGTCTACCCCTGTCAGGCTAGACGAAGAGCACGCTAGACGCCATGCATCAGCTATCGCAGCGCAGGTTGTCGAGCACTCGCAGCGCCGGCGTCGCCTGGTTGAGCGTATAGAAATGTAGCCCCGGGGCGCCGCCGTCGAGTAGACGCTGACAAAGATTCGACACCACCTCCTCGCCGAACGCCTGGATGCTTTCGCTATCGTCGCCGTAGGCCTCGAGCTGCTTGCGGATCCAGCGCGGAATGTCCGCCCCGCAGGCATCCGAGAAACGCGCCAACTTGGTGTAATTGCTGATCGGCATGATGCCCGGCACGATCGGCGCCTCGACCCCCAGCGCGCGGGCCCGCTCGAGAAAATGGAAGTAGGCGTCGGCGTTGAAGAAATACTGCGTGATGGCGATATCGGCACCGGCTTGCATCTTGCGCACGAAATTCTGCAGGTCGTGCTCGTAACTGGGCGCCTGAGGATGCGCCTCGGGATATGCTGCCACCGCGATCTGGAAATGATCGCCGGTTTCATCGCGGATAAACTCGACCAGCTCGTTGGCGTAACGCAGCTCGCCCATGCCGCCCATTCCCGAGGGTAGGTCGCCGCGCAGCGCGACCAGGTTGGTGATTCCCGCCTCGCGGAAACTATCCAGACGCTCGCGCAACTCGCCCTTGTCGCTGCCGATGCAGGACAAGTGCGGCGCAGTGTCGATGCCACACTGGCGCACTGACTTAACGGTCTCGAAGGTCCGTGCCTGAGTCGAGCCCCCAGCGCCGTAGGTGACCGAAAAAAAACGCGGGCGCCGCTCGGCAAGCGTGTCTCGCACGCCTTTCAGCTTTTCCCGTCCGGCATCGGTATTGGGCGGAAAGAATTCGAAGCTGATGCCCAACGGATGTTCGCGAGTACTCATCGATGCAACCCTCTTCATGACATGGCGCGACCGGCATCGGGTCACGTTCGTATTCGATGCCGCGCATTCTGCCGATCCCCGCCCGCGCTGACCAATGAAAGTTTCGCGGCTTGGCATTAATCCGGGTCATGGTGCCCGATGTCCCGCTGCGCGCCTCAAGAATGGGTAGTCGACGTCACCTGGCAGTCGCCCCCCGTCAGGCAAGCCTCACCTTCGACTTGCAAGGTGGCATGGCTGATCCCGAAGCGTTCCTGCAAGCGCGCATAGGCAGCCTGAAGCATCACCTGGTGCGACATGTCATCGCGCACCACCAGATGCAGACTCAGTAGTGGATCCTGCGGCGTCAGCCCCCAGACATGCAGGTCATGCACACTCACCACACCCTCGATGTCTTCCAGCGCCGCTCGAATCTTGTCGACATCGACGCCTTCCGGTGTACCTTCGAGCAGGGTATGGGTCGAACGGCGCAGAATTTTCCAGGCCGCGCGTAGAATCAAGGCCGCAGCCAGCACGGAGAGCAAGGGATCGATGGGCGTCCATCCGGTCAGCATGATCACCACCGAGGCCGCAATCGCCGCCACCGATCCCAGCAGGTCGCCCATCACGTGCAACAGCGCCCCACGCAGGTTGAGATTCTCCTGATCACCGCCGTGCAGGATCTTGAACACCACGAGGTTCACCAACAAGCCGAGGATCGCGATGGTCATCATCGGTCCGGCCAGCACCTCTATCGGCTGCGTGAAACGTTCGATGGCCGCGATGAATATCCACACCGCGATCCCCAGCAACGTCAGTCCATTGATGAAGGCCGCTAACACCTGAAAGCGCTGGTAGCCGAAAGTACGCCGCTTGTCCGGTGCCTTGCCCCCCATGTAGAAGGCGAACAACGCCAGCCCCAGCGAAAAGCTGTCGCTGAACATGTGCCCGGCATCAGCCAGCAACGCCAGCGAGCCCGACACCCAGCCGCCAATTGCCTCCGCCAACATGAAACCGGCGGTCAAGTACATGGCCCACTTGACGCGCTTGGCGCTATCCGCGGTGACCGTGGGCGCGTGGTCGTGGTCGTGGTCGTGGTCGTGGTCGTGGTCGTGGTCGTGGTCGTGGTCGTGGTCGTGATGATCATGCGCCGCATGATCGTGACCGGAAGTCGAATGTCCCATGCCGTCCTGCCTCTCGGTAGCTTTCCTCCAGTGTAATGTCTGGAGTGGACTTCAGGGTCAATCCGTCGATCCAGTGCCACGTCGAGGCACGCGTAACCAGCCACTGCCGATGAGCATACCTAGCGTGATCAGGCCCGCCGCCAGTACCAGCCAGGCGGTTGCCGAGGCATAGCCGGTCGCGATCAACACCAGAGTGGATAGCAGAGGCGTAAAATAGGCCAGCAGCCCTAGCAAGCGCAGATCGCCATGCTTGACGCCCACATCCCAGGTAAAGAAAGCGCTACCCACCGGGCCGAGGCCCAGACCAATCACGCCCAGCCATCCGATGCCTTGCGGCCACCGTGAGGGCTCGAACAACCAGTGACACAACGCCGCCAGCACGGCCGTCGCCAGGCAGAATCCGCCCACGGCCGCCGTGGGCACCGCGCGATTGGCGCGCGACAAAACGGAGTAACCGCTCCACAGGAAGGCGCAGGCAAAGGCAGCGACGTAGCCCACGGCGCTCCCCGAGGCACTGACATCGCCTCCCACCAGCAAGGCAGCGCCCACGAAGCCCAACAGCGCTCCCACGACGTGGCGTGCACGCAGTCGCTCACCGGGCAGCAGCGCCACGAACAACACAATCAAAAGCGGCCATAGATAGCTGATCAACCCGGCATTGGCCGGTGGTGCATTCTGCTGGGCGACGAAATACAGGGCGTGATAGCCGAACAGCCCGCCGACACCCAACGCCCAGACGCGCGGCGGCTGACGCAGCGGCGCCCGCAGCGACTCGCCGCGTAGTCGCAACCAGACCATGAAGCACACGAACGCCAGACCGAAGGCCAGCGCGGTGAGCAGAAACGGCGGCACCGGCCCCGCCAATTGCGTCAACGCCGCCAGTAATGCCCAGTTGAGTACCGTGGTGGCACCGATCAGCGTGGCCCGGCGAGACGCGGACGACTCGAGCGACATGATTAACTCCCATGTGACATGAACGCGAGCTCCCAGGCTGCCACGCCCACACGCCACAAACTTGTCGAATCCTGACCCGAGGACTGCCGCATTAGGTGCATTACAAGCGCCTCAGGGACAGGTCAAATCCAGGGCTGCCCAACAAGGCGCATAACGGGCATCATGGGCGTTCATCATCAGGAATGCCGCATGTCCCAAGTCGACCTTTCCCAACCGCTGTGGATGCTGCTGATCTTCGTGGCATTGGGCTGGCTCTGCGCGCGCCGACTGGCCATCGATCCACGCCCCATCGCAACGTTGCTGATCTACCTCATCGCACCGCTGACGTTCTTTCGCGGGCTCTATCTGGGCGAGCCTTCACCGGCCTTGCTCGGTCTGACGGCGGGCATGTTCGCGCTGGCCAGCGTCCTGTGCCTGGCTACCCACGCCGTCGTGCGGCGCTACTTCGCCCCGCAGGAAGCCGCACTGTTGGCATTTTCCGCCGGCACCGGCAACACCGGTTACTTCGGACTGCCCCTGGCCATGGCGTTGCTTCCGCCCGAGGGCGTCGCCGCCTACCTGTTCTGCCTGCTAGGTGTCACGCTCTTCGAATTCAGCGTGGGCTTTTACATCAGCGCCCGAGGTCAATTCTCGGTCCGCGAGAGCCTTGGCAAGATCACCCGTCTGCCGTTGCTCTATGCTTTCATCGCCGCCCTGCTCGCCTATCATCTGCCCTGGTCGGTGCCCGGCGCCGTGATCGAAGGGCTCGACTACTTCCGCGCCAGCTATACCGTACTCGGCATGATGATCATCGGCATGACGCTAGGCGGCGTCTCGATGCGCGCGTTCGACGGGCGCTTTTTGGGTGTCTGCATCGCCGCGCGCTATGTGATGTGGCCCTTGGTGATGCTAGGCCTGGTGCTCGCCCTGCAAGCGACAATGGGTATTTCATCGACGCTGGCCGGCGCACTGCTTTTGCTGGGTGTGGTGCCCATGGCGGCCAATGTCGTGGTCATCGCCATGGAACTGAACATCCGCCCCGCCAAGGGCGCCATCGCCGTGCTGCTGACGACCGTGGCGGCGCCGCTGATCATTCCGCCCTATCTCGACCTTCTCTGGCGAATCGCCGGACTCGGTTAGCGTATTGGCTATCGTCAATCTGCCGACTGGTGGCACTGCCGCCACTCGCGTGGTGACAACGCATGGCGTGCGCGAAAGGCACGCGAAAAATGCGCGCTGTCGTGAAACCCGCATGCCTGGGCGATCTCGGTAAGGGGACGGTGGGCATCCTGCATCAGCGTGCAGGCGCGTTGCAGACGACGCTCGATCAGCCAGGCATGCGGCGAGGCACCGGTGAGGGCGCGAAAACGCCGCGCGAACGCCGCCTCCGCCATGTGACAGCGCACCGCCCAGTCACGCACACGCCAGGGTGCCGCCAGATCCGCCTCAATCTCCGGCAACAAACGCAGTAAGCGCAAACGCGGCTCGGTATGCGTGGTACGCCCCATTTCGAGCAGCGCATGAAGCCGCCTCGCCAGCACGTCAGGACGCGCGTCGACGAGGGCAGAGACATCCGCGCGCACGGTCGACGGCAAGCGGCACGATGTGACATCGCCAAGCCCCGCCGCCTCGCACCACGCGACGGGCAGGTCGAGCACCAGCGTACGGTTGTGGCCCGGCGCCAGATAGTGGTGCTCGTTACCGCTGGAGATAGTGATTAGCCGCCCAGCATCCACGTGCGCGCCACGTCCGCCAGCTTCCAGCTCGACAACCCCCTCGAGCCCGATCAGCCACTGGTGAAAGCCATGACGATCGGTCAGCACACGGTCCGGGTAGCGACGTGTCTCGGCGGTAGGCAGTAAGCATTCATTCGACATGGCAACGGCTCATCTCAATCGGCCAGCACCCAGCCGGCCGCACCATAGACGCCAGCGCCAACCAACGTGGCCAGTCCCACGTTAGGCGTCAAACGCTGCACCAGCAACACTGCCGTCGCGCCCAGACCCAAGCGCACCCCGCCACGCCAGTGCGGCGCCTGCCACCATAGATCGCTCATCGAGAGAACGATCAAAGCCGCGATGGCGGCAAGTCCCAGCGCCCCGAGGAAGCGGCTCAGCCTGCCCTCACCACGCGCCAGGCGCGTCCCGGAAAGCAGCGGCAGATAACGTATCAGAAACGTACCCGCCCCCGCCGCGATCACGATGCCCCACCATGTCATGTCGTCACCTCCTGAGCGCATTGGGTACGGGATTGACGGCTACCCACCAAGGCACCCGCTAGCATGCCGACCAACATGGCTACATGCCCCGGCCACCACATCATTCCCAGTAACGTGGTGCCGGCCGCAACCGCCACCACCGGCCATCGCGCGCGACGCCACGCCTGCGCCAGCAAGGCCAGGAACAGCGCAGGGAGCACGAAGTCGAGTGCCTGCGCCACGTAGCCGCCCTCGCTTGCCCACCCTGCCCCCACGCAGGCCCCCAGCGCCGTCCCCCCGACCCAGGCCAGATAAGCACCCGACGCCAGGCCCAGGCACCAGGCCGGCTCGAGAGGCCGCGCCGCCCCCTTGGCCATCGCCGTGGCAAAGACTTCATCGGTCAGCCCAAACGCCAGCCAGGGCGCCAGGCGACGCGGTAGTGTCACGAGGCGTGTCGCCAGGGCCGGGCCATAGAACAAGTGGCGTAGATTCATCATCAACACCGCCGACAACACCGTGAGACCGCCGCTCCCCGCTGCCATCATCGCCACCATCACGAACTGACTAGCGCCGGCGAAGACCAGCAACGAAATACCCACGGCCTGCCATGGTGTCAGCCCAGACTGCACGGCGATGACCCCAAACGAGAACGCGATCGGCGCATAGCCCACAACCAGCGACAAACTCTCGCGCAGACCTTGGCCGACTGAGCGCCAGGGCGACAAGCTACCCCGTTCGGGATTCATTGAGCCACCTCGTCATGCGGATACACGATGCTGACCACGAGCCGTGTGGTGTCCAGCAGGGCTTCATAGCGATGCTCGACATCCGCCGCGAACTCGTGCCCTTCACCCGGCCGGCAAACGGCCAGCGCATGGAGCGCCCCCACGCGCAACGTGCCCTCGACTACCATGACATGCTCCCGCACGCCTCGCGGATGCGCTCGCGAGGTTTTCACCTCCCCCGGCGCTAGCCGCATGAAGTAGACCTCCACCCGAGGCGACTCTTGCCCCCGCGCCATCAGTTGCACATTTCCGCCACCGGGTTCGCTGACGGTCATGCCATCTTCGCCCTCGGCGAGCAGCTCACTGAAAGCCACGCCCAACGTATTGGCTAGCGTCCAGAGCGTTTCGATGGTGGGGTTGCCCTTGCCGGCTTCGAGTTGCGAGAGCGTCGATTTGCTGATTGCGGCCCGCTCGGCCAGCGCGCTCAATGAATAACCCCGCATCTCGCGGAGGCGGCGCAAGTTGGCAACAATGGCAGGACTCGGTGATGGCATGGTGCGTTCACTATAAAGAACGTTTCCGTTCTTTTTAATGAACGACAGGCTAAAAATCAAGGGCGCCGGCTGGCGCCCTTGATTATCAATACGCATTATCGACATGCGCAGTCGCACCCGCCTGTCACGCCGTCTCGGGTTGCGTCTTCTTGGCCAGCAGGAACAAGAAGGCCGTAATTGCCGCACCGACGATATCGCTGATCAAGCCAGGATAGATCAGTGTCAGCGCCCCAACGGCTGCCAGCAGACGCCAGAACGGATTGAGCGGCCGACGCAGATAGCCTTCCACCGCCACGGCAAGCAACAAGACGCCGACCACACCGGTGACGATCACCAACAGGATATCGCCCAACGTGGCATCGATCATCAGCATGCTGTGCGCGAACACGAACATATAAGGCACCACGAACCCGGCGACAGCCAGTTTCATGGCCTGAAAGCCCGTGGCATTGGGCGAGCCACCGCTGATGCCGGCACCAGCGTAGGCTGCCAGGGCCACCGGCGGAGTCAGGTTGGCGAACAACCCGAAATAGAACACGAACATGTGCGCCACGAAAATCGCCGTCTCGTTACTACCCGCCAATTCACGGAACAACGGCAGGTTGAGCAGGATCGGCGCCGCCATGGTACTGGTGATGATGTAGGTGGGAATGCTCGGCAGCCCCATCCCCAGCACGATGGACGCGATCATGGTCAGAAACAGCGTGACCAGAAGCTGAATCATGGGGATCGGAATCTGCTGCCCCAGAGTGACCACGGCATCGGCAGCGTCCAGGGCGATGCCCGTGAGCGTGGCGATACCCACGATGATGCCCACCGCGCCACAGGCGACCGCCACCGGAATGGCATTGCGTACGCCATCGTGCATGGCATCACGGCACTCGGCGATATCCATTTTTTCCGCTACCAGGCCGAGCTTGGCACGCACGGCGTTGAGCGCCACCGGCACCGCAATGATCAGGAACAGTGACCAGCGACTGACCGGCATATTGGGCTGTGCATAACCGGCAAACAACGCACGCAATTGCGGCTCGAAGATCAAAAGCGCCAAAATCGCGCTGACACCCACGGTGACCCGACGCGTGCCGCAGATCAGCACGGTGGCGGCAATCGACCAGAAGGCTGCGAAGAACGGCGCCCGGCCATCGAACAGCAACCACAACAGCACCACCATCGGCACCAGCAGATGGCCTCGCTTGAGCATCACAGCCTTGAGCGGCGTCAGCTCGGAGCGCGGAATCCCTTCAAGGCCATTGCGCAGGGCACGCAGGTGCACCTGGAACAACACGCCCAGATAGAACAGCAAAGCGGGGATGATCCCGGCCAGGACCACCTGGGTGTAGGGCACCGACAGGACTTACGCCATGATGAAGGCAGCCGCCCCCATGATCGGCGGCAGGATCTGTCCACCGACACTCGCCGAGGCCTCGACGGCACCCGCAAAATTTGGCTTGTAACCGGTGCGCTTCATCAACGGAATGGTGAAGGCCCCGGTGGTCACCACATTAGCGATCGCCGAACCGTTGATCGAGCCCAGAAAGCCGCTGGCGATGACCGCCACCTTGGCCGGCCCGCCGCGTGTATGTCCGGCCACAGCGAGCGCCAAGTCGTTGAAGAGCTGGCCCAGCCCGGATTTACCCAGGAAGGCACCGAACAAAATGAACAGGATGATATAGCTGGCCGATACGCCGATGGCGGTACCCAGCAAGCCCTCGGTGATGAACACCAGATGCGACATGACCTGACGGCAGGTCGCCAAGATGACCGACTCGTTCAACTGCGGATAAAACGACAACTTGGCGTAAAACCCGTAGACCAGGAAAATCGTCGCCAGCAGCGTCAACCCCCAGCCAGTCGCACGCCTGGTGGCATCGAGCACCAGCAGAATGGCCAGAAAGCCCACCAGCATATCGACGTCGTTGATGCGCCCCGCCGAGGCGATGACGCGATCGGACACCACCAGCATGTAAACGCCGACGCCAAACGCCAGCACCGCCAGAATGGCATCCCCCCAAGGCACCCGGTCACGCGCGCCCTTGCGAGTCAACGGGTAGAGAATAAACGTCAGACCCAGCAGGGTATACAGGTGGATACTGCGCTGTGCCACATCGACCAGCGGTCCCGCGAACGAGGTATACAGGTGAAAGAGCGCCAGCAATACCGCCAGGCCGGTGACGAATTTGATCACCATCCCCGGCAACGCATCGCGTACCAAACTTTCACGGTCAAACTTTTCCAGCGCTTCCTGGACCGCCTTGTCATCATCGGCGGCTGGTGCACTTTTATCTTGAGACATAGGGATCTTCATCCTCGCAAGGCGAGTCATTACGACAACCAGGGCCGCACCAATGCCGGCAATACGCGCCAGAGTGGGGCCCTGCGGACGCTAAACGTATAAATCGGCGGCGGAGAGGCATGCGATAACGCGAACATATGCCCGGCATAGCGCATGCGATAATGCTCAGCGGGGGCTGCCTGCACGGCGAGAGGATCAACGACACGGTCGATGCCCGTCATCACCACCCAGCCATCCTCGAGGTGTGTTTCCTTGCCTGCCGATGCCGGTACGCCCGCCCCAAAGGTTTTGAAACGGGTGCCAGTGATCTCGATTGCGCCACCTTCGCTCACCTCGAACCACTCCTCCCAGTCTTCCTTCTCGACCGAGTGAGTCCAGCGCAAAGTGAACGATGTCCCTTCCCAGCCCGGGAAGGCATAGCGCCATTGCGACCCTTCGCGTACCGCCAACCAAGGCCATGGATACAACACGGTGGCGATCACCATGATCGCCACCGTGCCGCCGATCCACCAACGCTTACGCGGCATAGTGCATCATACCGCCAGGCCTTGCATCAGGATTGCGCGTCGTCGTCATCCTCGCTCGACGCTTCATCGCTCGCATCGTCAGCATCACCGTCCTCAGAGGACAACGAATCATAGAAAGCCTGAGCCCCCGGATGCACCGGCGCCACCAGGTTCTGATTCATGGTGTCGGGATCGAACTGCTTGAGAGCGCCGACCGAGACGTTCTCGGAATTGAGATAGTCATGGAAACGCTGGGTCAGCTCTTCGGCGACGTCATCGCGCATATCGCCACTGACGATCAACATGTTGCGGATCGCCACGGTGTCGACTTCTTCGCCAAGATCATAACGTTCGGGTGCGCCCGCCGGCAGCGTATACGTCTCGTAATACGGATAGGCTTCCAGCAGCTTGTCCGCCACGTCACCGCTCACCGGTACGAAGGTGATGTCGGTGCTTTGCATCAAGCCTGTGATGCTCGAGTTGGGCACGCCGGACGTAAAGAAGGCCGCATCCAGATTGCCGTTGCTCATGCTGGTCACACTATCGGCATACCCGGTATGGCTGACCTGGGCCAGGTCGTCATAGCTCAAGTCGGCGGACTCGATCACTTTCTGCGCACTCTGTTCAACGCCGGAACCGACCTTGCCGACACCAACACGCTTGCCTTCGAGATCAGCAATGCTCTCGATGCCACTGTCCTCGGTGGCCACGACCTGCACAACGTTGGGATAAAGCCCAGCGAGCGCCTGAATATCGGCGGGCTGACCATCGAACTGGTTTTCGCCGTTGACGGCATCGTAGGCGACATCGCTCATCACGATGGCGATCTGGTTGAGGCCATCGGTGATGTTGTTGATGTTCTGCACGGACGCACCGGTGGAGACGACCTGAACGCCATCGACGAGATCACTGGCTTCGAAGACACCCTTCAAGGCGCCGCCGATGGGATAGTAGGTGCCACCCGTACCGCCGGTGCCAAAGATCAGGCTGACCGGATCGGCACTCGCGGTCTGCGTGTCGCCTTCGCCATTGGTGTCACTGGCCTCGCCCGAGGCCTGTTCTTCGGACGCCTGCGAGCTCGACTCGCCGTTTTGCGTTGCCTCTTCGGCCTCGGAGTCATTCCCGTCGTCACCGCATCCGGCCAACAGGGCACCAGAAAGGCCCAGCGCCGCGACCAACACGCCTGTGCGTAACATCATTATTCACCCCGTCATTTGAACGTCATCGACTCATTCGGCCGAAGAAAAACTCAACACAATGAAGGATAGAGTAAGGAACGCCCGGCGCCGATACCATGCCTGAACCGATAACCACTACTAAAGTCTAACCTCCTTTGGAGTTTTGAGGTAAAACGTGCTGAACGAGGCGGCCGATCGTCAAGCCCTGAGCCAGAATCGAAAAAAGAACGATGATGTAGGTCACCATCACAATGGTGTTGCGATAGTCGCTCTCGGGCAGCCCCAGCGCCAGCGCCACCGATATGCCACCGCGCAGCCCACCCCAAGTGAGGACTCTCGTGGTCCCGCGGCGATAAGGCACCCAACGCCTCAATACGAATATAGGTAGGCCAATAGTGAGCAGGCGCGTCACCAGCATGACGCCTATTACCGGGCCCGCAACGATAAAATATGACCATTGAAAGGGAATCAGCAGCAACTCGAGTCCGATCAGCACGAACAACACCGCGTTGAGAATCTCGTCGATCAGTTCCCAGAAGCCATCGACATAGCGGCGAGTGGTGTTCGACATGGCATGTTCGCGGCCGCGATTACCGATGAATAAACCGGCGATGACCATCGAGATCGGCCCCGAGACGTGCAGATGCGTTGCCAGCGTATAACCGCCCAGCACCAGCGCCAGGGTGACCAGCACCTCGATCTGATACTGGTCGATGCTCTTCATCATCCAGTAGGCGATGTAACCCATGACCAAGCCGAGCAGAATGCCGCCGCCTGCCTCTTCCAGAAACAGCATCGCGGAATGCGTGACCGTCAGCGCTTCAGTCGCCGTCGCCGCCCCCAGCATCATGGTGAACACCACCACCGCGACGCCATCATTGAACAGCGACTCGCCGACGATCTTGATCTCCATGTCCTCGGGCGCACCGGCACTGCGCATGATGCCGAGCACGGCCATCGGGTCTGTCGGCGAGATCAGCGCCCCGAAGACCAGACAGTAGAGATAAGGCACCCCTACATGAAAGGTGGCGAAGAGCCACCAGGCCGCACTGCCGATCGCCACCGTCGAGATCAACACGCCGATAGTGGCCAGAAAGCCTATCGAATAGCGGTAGCGTTTGAGCTTGTGAAAATCGACATGCAACGCACCCGCAAACAACAGAAACGACAGCATGCCGTCCATCAGCAAGGCGTTGAAGTTTATCTGCCCCAGCCAGGCTTCGGCCCAATCGGTAATCGCGTCGAAACCGAAGTGACTCAATGCGATCAGCAACACCGACGCCAACAGCGAGATACACATCACACCGATCGTCGCCGGTAGTTTGATGAAGCGGTAGTTGAACCACGCAAACAGTGCGGTGATCGTGATGAAGACTGCTGCGATTTCCAGCATGTAAAGACTTCCCTGTCGCCGCCGACCATGGCGAATTGTCGATGGAGCCCTCGCCTCCACCACTCAACGATAGTGGCTCTTGAAGGAGGCGACCATGATGCGGGGTTATGGCGTGGGTAATTAACCAAAAAAGCGAACCCGGAGCCCCGGATCCGCTTTACCCTCGCTTGCCGATCAGACCTTACAAGTCAGGCCTTATACGTCGGACTCTACCGCTAGACATCCCTTCACAGACCAGCCGCCTTCCGCAGGGCTTCGGCGCGGTCGGTCTTCTCCCAGGGGAAGGCCGTGAAGGTCTCGGTCTGCTGCTTGCCGTTGGCATCGGTCCAGGTGTAGCTATGCTCGAACGGCTCGCGGCCGAAGTGTCCGTAAGCCGCCGTGAGTTGATACATGGGATGCAGCAGATTGAGCATGCTGGTAATCGCGTTCGGGCGCAGGTCGAAGTGCTCACGGACCAGCTCGACGATCTTGGCATCGCTGATCTTGCCGGTACCGAAGGTATCCACCGAGACGGACGTTGGCTCGGCCACGCCGATGGCGTAGGAGATCTGAATCTCGCAACGCTCGGCGAGACCGGCGGCAACGATATTCTTGGCCACGTAACGTCCGGCATAGGCAGCACTGCGATCGACCTTGGACGGATCCTTGCCCGAGAACGCTCCGCCACCATGGCGTGCCATGCCGCCGTAGGTATCGACGATGATCTTGCGCCCCGTCAGGCCGCAGTCGCCCACCGGGCCACCGATAACGAAGTTGCCGGTCGGGTTGATGTGGTACTTGGTGTTCTCGGTCAACCACTCGGCGGGAATCACCTCTTCGATGATCTCGCGCTTGATCATATCGCGCAGTTCGTCCTGGTCGATGTCCGGATCATGCTGAGTGGAAAGCACGATGGCATCAACGCTGCACGGCTTGCCTTGAGCGTCGTAGCGGAAAGTCAGCTGGCTCTTGGCGTCTGGACGCAGCCACGTCAACAAGCCGTGCTTGCGCAACTCGGCCTGGCGTTCCACTAGACGGTGAGAATAGTGAATCGGCGCCGGCATATAGGATTCGGTCTCGTCGGTAGCGTAGCCGAACATCAACCCCTGGTCGCCCGCGCCCTGATCTTCGGGCTTGCTGCGATCGACGCCTTGGGCGATATCCACGCTCTGCTTACCGATCAGATTAAGCACGCCACAGGTGTTTCCATCGAAGCCTACTTCCGAGGAGGTATAACCGATGTCATTGATGACGTTACGCACCAAGTCTTCCAGATCCACCCAGGCGGACGTGGTAATCTCGCCGGCGACGATGGCGACACCGGTCTTGACCAGGGTTTCACAGGCCACGCGCGCCTGCTTGTCGCGGGCAATGATGGCATCCAGCACCGCGTCGGAAATCTGATCGGCGATCTTGTCCGGGTGCCCCTCGGAGACAGATTCGGAAGTAAACAGGGAGTATTCGCTCATGGCGTCCTCGACTCTCTCAATCACATGCTGGCGAGCCGGAACACGACCGCCATCATTAAGGAGATGAAATTACGCCGTCAGCCGATGGCGATTTCGGCACGACGCATGACAGGTCCGGCACGAGACGAGGCCGGCTCGGGGATGCAAAGTTTACACGCTGGATGACTAGCTGCCTAGCGATTGGCCCTCGGCGGCATTGCCTTACAGCAACCGCAGCATCATGTCACTTGCCGCCATATTTATGCACGATACCCGCCAGCCGTTCGATGCCTTGGGTTACGCTCTCGCGCTGCCAGGCATTGCGCCCGAAGATCACGCCTCGGGCGCCATTACCCAATGCATCTCGGGTGAAACGTGCCAATGCTGCGTCATCATTCATCGCCGCCCCACCCAGAACGAGCACCGGAACCGGACAACTCTGCACCAAGGTCTGCATGTCTTCGGGGTTTCCGGTGAACTGCGCCTTGATCAGATCGGCCCCCAGCTCGGCACCGACCCTCGCGACACGCGCGATCCGATCAGCATCGAGTCGCCCGCCTTCCCGACTGCCCCACACCACCGCTTCGACGATCAACGGCAACCCGATCGCCTCGCACTGATGGGCGGCCTCCGCCACCGCTTCGAGATTGTCGGCTTCACGCCTGGGATCGTCGTAACCAGAGATCAGGCACATCACCACGGCATCCGCCCCCATAGCCTGCGCCTGGGCGGGCGTGGCGATCATGCGGTGATGCTCCTCTCCCGCCAGGGTGAAGTCGCCCACCATCGGGTAGTCGATCCGCAGCACGATGCTGGGCGCCCGGCTATCGGCAAACAGGTCGCCGCAGGACTTGAGCACGCCCGGCGACAGCAGCACCGCTTCCGGCCCGGCCGCGACGATCGCCTCGCAGGCTCGGCGCGCATCGATTGCATGTTCCACTGGCCCCGCCAGCAAAGTGCGGTCAAACGCCACCATGCAGCTCAGGCCGGTGTCACGACGAAACAGCCGCCCTGTGCGCATTCCGCTCGCAGAGACAGTAGCCTTGGAAACAGCCGTTGTGGAAAAGGTGGCAGTCATGATGCGGCCTCCGAGGCTCGGGTTGGCGAATGACCGTGTTCCGGCATCAGCGAAACGCCATGCAGGCGTGTCGCGATCTCGCACACCGCGTCGATTTCCTCCCGGCGACGTGCCTCGGCCCAGCCAAGCGACGCGCCGCACAGGCTCGCAACCTCATTGATCACCACGCTGTCGAGCTGGCCCGAGAGCGCAATGGGCAGACGCCGGAACAGCACGTCGGCCAGATGCTCGACGCGTTCGAAACGGCAGACAAAATCGATCTCGCCTACACGATAATCGGTAAGCGATACAAGCGAGCGCTGCCGACACACGCCCTCGGCGCTCATCCTCGCGCAGTGCCGACCCACCTCTTCGCCCCGTGTACCGTAGCGATCCAGCAGCGTGATCGCCCGGTACCGGTCGCCCTCGCAGAGCGCCGTCACGCGGGAAAGCCACGTCTCTCGCGACGCAGAATCGCGGGGGTAATCCCGCCCCCCGCCGATGGCCAACTGCCGAGTATCGATCTCGCGGCGCCGACCGAGCCTGGAGAGCACGCCGTCCGCCACCTCTTCTGCAAAGCCACGAAAGGTGGTCCACTTGCCGCCCACCAGCGACAGCACCGACCAGTCGTGGATGCGATCCTCGACGATGGCATGATCGCGGCTGACCTGGCCCGGGTCGGCGGCATCGCTGCGCGGCAGTGGCCGCACCCCGCTGTAGCGATAGCGCACCTGATCAGGCCCAATCGTCACGTCGGGAAACAGGTAGCGCACCGCTTCGAGCATGTAGTCGCGCTCGGCATCGTCGCAGACAGCCTGATCAGGATCGATGCAACGAATGTCGGTGGCACCGATCAGCACGTGGTTCATGAAAGGGTATACCAGGCAGATTCTCCCATCCGGCGCACCGAAGTAGATCATGCGGCCATCGAGTTGCTCGCGAATCTTCGGCACATCGACGATCAGGTGCCCGCCCTTGGTACCGCCGATATGCTGCGTTTCCCGTCCCAGTTGACGGTTGATCTCATCAATCCAGGCGCCGCCGGCGTTGACGATGATCTGCGGCCTCACCGTGAACGCGTTGCCCTCTTCGTCTTCGAAATTCACCCCCCCGCCATCGCCACCGGTCAAGTTGACGTGGTTGAGCGCCATCGCCCCGCGGTGGATTCGACAGCCATCGTCGATCAGCTCGAATCCCAGACGCTCTGCCTGACTGATCGCCGCGTCGTAGTAAGTGTGCAGCGCCCGCACGTCACGCCGTATATCCGGAAGCGATTCACGCACCCTGCGGCCCAGCATCACCGAATGACGTGGCATGCTGCGAAAATGACGGCCGAAAAAGTCGTAGAGTGTCAGCCCCACTTCACTGATCAGAATGCCGCGATCATCCATCTTTGCCGGGCGGCGGAAAAAACGCTGGATCGACGGCCAGATGCCGCCCCACCAACTGTGGGTCGGCATTGCCGTACGCAGCGGATGCACCACGTGTGGCGCGTTGCGCAGCAGCAGGTTGCGCTCACGAGTCGACTGCGCCACCAGCCGGAACTCGCCAGTTTCCAGATACTTGAGACCACCGTGGATCAATCGTGAAGGCGCGGCGCTAGCCCCGGCGCAGAAGTCCTGCTTGTCGACGATCAGGGTATCGACGCCCTGCAGCGCCAGATCACGAAACAGCCCGGCGCCATTGATGCCGGCGCCGATGATCAGCACCGAGACCGAGGGGTTGGCTCGCAGGCGTTCCAGCATCTGCTGACGAGTCAGCGGTGGTGAATTCAGAGATTCCATCATCGGGTGGCTCCCGCCGTCAGCCTGGATTGAGATTCGGATTCAGCGTCAGGCGCCCCTGGCGACGAGGCGTTGGCATCGAGCATCTGCCACAGCGGGCGCAGGCACTCGATCAACCGCTGGTAACGTTCGAAGCCTTGCTGGCACTCGGCCTGGCGACGGGCATCCGGTATATAGCGGTGATCGACCTCGCACAGCCGTGTGGCTGCCTCGATCGACGAGAACGCACCGGCCGCAACGCCCGCGCAGATCGCCGCGCCCCAGGCCGCCGCCTCCTGAATGCGCGAGGTTTCCAGCGGCCGGCCGAGCGAATCAGCGAAGAGCTGGGCCAGCCGCGGCGAGTGACTTCCACCGCCGGTGATGCGGATGCGGTCGATGGCAAAGGTCGACGCCAGGGCATCGACATGCACGCGATGATTGAACACCACGCCTTCCAGAATCGCGCGCAGCACATGACCGCGACCATGCCAGCCCTGCAGACCGAACAGGCCCGCGCTGGCCGGCTCGTCATAGGGCGAGCCATAGAGAAAGGGGTGATAAACCAGACGCGATGGGCTCCGGAATGCCTCGTCCAGCGCCTCCTCCATGTCAGCGAGAAACGCCCCGGCACCGCCATCTCCGGTCCGGCCCCACTGGCGGTGAAACCATTCGAGATTGCTCGACGACGCCGGTGAAATCGCCATGTTGAGCCACTGGCCCGGGCGCAGGCCGTTGCGGGTTGCCCAGCGCGGATCGGGGTTCGGCGCGTCGGAAAAGACTTCGTTGATGCTGAAGGTGCCAGCTGCAATGGTCAGCGTATCCGATTCGATATTGCCCAGACCCACCGCGCTGGCCGTGACATCGTGAAGCCCGGTCGCCACGGGAATCCCTGCCTTCAAGCCGGTCTCGCGGGCCGCCGCTTCGCAGACATGCCCGGCGATCTCGTCGGGCATACGCACCTCCGGCAGTGCATCGAAGACGCCATCAATCCCCAGCATCGACAGCGCGTCAAGGCTGTAGCGCTGAGTGTTAACGTCGGTATAGCCCGTACTAGCCTCGGTGAAATCGGTCGCTACCGTGCCGGTCAGCTTGAAACGCAGCCAGTCCTTGCAGGTCAGTACATTCCCGAGCGCGGCAAACCGCTCAGGCTGACGATCCTGCATCCACGCCAGCAAGGTCACCGGAGAGAAAGCGAAAGGCGTCTGCCCGATCCTCGCCAGCGCTTCGTCACGCACGTCCTCCTGGCACCAGCGCTCCACCATACTCGCCGCGCGGCTATCCAATGAGGTGATCGCGTGACCGAGCGGTTCGCCCTTGCGATCGAGCGGATAGAGCCCGTCGCCATGCGCCGTGACGCCGATCGCCAGGATTTCACCACCGTCCAGCTCGGCCGCTTCCAGAGCGCCGCGTATCGCCGCTGCAGCGCTCACCCAAGCGGCGTTCATGTCACGCTCGACCCAATGCGCCTGAGGATGTTCGAGACAGCACGCCTCCCGCCCGACGCCCATGACATTACCCGTGGTATCGAAGATCACCGCCTTGGTGGAACTGGAACCGCCATCGAGCCCCAGCAGATAACCGCGTGACATGGCTGCCTCCCTGCTATCGCCTTCGTTGAATCATTCACTAGCGCCTTGCACAAACGTCACTTGTGGTCATTTCTAACATTATTCTGTGACACAAAGTCGTTAGACGTTAGTTTTAAAAACTTTTATAATTCAAAACAAACCATAAATATCAATCAGTTATTAAATTATAGCCAGACAGAAAACTTATCCAAGACCAAAGTTATACGGCAATTTGTCACTTCTTGATGTTATTTATTACCTACCGGCCACGGTTGCGATAGTTGCCGGAGACCTTCAATAAAAAACCCGCCTCCCCACAGGAGTTCGCCGTCATGCCCAACGCCATACTTCGCAACGTCTTGCACGCGCTGCCATTCGTTCTCGGCACGGCCTCCATCGCCGCCACGACCACCACGGCAAATGCCGACAATGCCCAGAGCGAATATCGTTTCGTCGTGGTCCCCAAGGTCGTTCACCCCTGGTTCGACCAGCTCAACGAAGGTGCACAGGAAGCCGCCCGGGAAATCCACCGCCTGACCGGCGCCGAAGTGACGGTTCAATACACTGCTCCGCAGAGTGCCAGCGTCGCTGAACAGAATCAGATCCTGGAGCGCGCTATAGCCACGCGTCCCGATGCCATCATCACCGACCTGCTCGACCCCACCGGCAACCGCACTGTGGTCCGCGAAGCCCTGGATCAGGAAATCCCCGTCTCGGTCATCGACGACAAGGGGATCGAGGATATGCACTTGCCCGTCGTCGGCAGCGACTACTGCACCCAAGCAAAGGTCGCGGCAGAACGCCTGGTCGAGCTTCTAGATCAGAAAGGCAACGTGGCGATCATGATGGGCGTACCGACCGCCTCCAACCATGCGCAGCGTGCCAAGTGCAGTCAGGCGGTATTCGATAGCTACCCCGACATCGAAGTGGTCGCCACCGGCGTCGACAACGACAGCATCTCCACGGCTCAGAACCAGGCCGCTGCGATCATGCAGTCCCATCCCGACCTGGACGGCTGGGTGCCCTCCAACGCCGCCGGCCCCATCGGCATCGGCCAGGCGGTCAAGGAAGCCGGCAAGGTAGGTCAGGTCAAGATCGTCGGTATCGACGACCTCAACCAGACCTTGGATCTGATCCAAGAAGGCGTGATCGACTCCACCTCCGCCCTGCGGCCGAGAATGATGGGCTACTGGTTCATCATCAGCGCTTGGCAGCGTGCCAACGGCGCGGAGGTGCCCGAGTACATCGACACCGGGCATGTATTCATCGACCAGAACAACGTCGAAGAATACCTGTGAATCAGCAACCTGCTTGCGCACTTCCCATATGCCAGCTCAGGAGACCATCATGACGCTTCCCGAAAGCATGCAAGCCGTGGTCTGCCGTGGCCCCGGCGACTATCGCCTGGAGCGCGTACAGACGCCTCAACCCGGCCCGAGCGAACTGGTTCTCAAGATCCAGGCCTGCGGTATCTGTTCGAGCGATCTGAAGTGCCGCGATGGCGCCGCCATGTACTGGGGTGACGGAGATCGCTTCCCGCCTTTCGTCAAACCGCCGATGACCGTTGGCCATGAATTCGCCGGTGAAGTGGTCGCGATGGGCGAAGGCGCAAAAGCACACTTCGGAGTTGCGCTGGGTGACCGCGTGGTGCCGGAACAGATCCTGCCCTGTCGACAGTGTTTCTATTGTCAGCGCGGCCACTACTGGATGTGCGAGGTGCACAACATCTTCGGCTTTCAAGGCGGCGTCGCCGAAGGTGGCATGTCGGAGTATCTACGCGTGCCAGCCAATGCCGTGTTGCATGCGGTCGATCCACGCCTGAGCGTCGAGGACGCTGCCTTCCTCGAGCCGTTGGCCTGCGGCATCCACGCCGTCAATCGGGCCGACATCCAGTTCGACGATACCGTAGTGATCGCTGGCGGCGGACCGATCGGCCTGGCGATGGTCCAGCTAGCCAAGCTCAAAACGCCCAAACAGCTGATTCTGGTCGACACTCATGACGACCGCCTGGCGCTGGCCCGTGACTACGGCGCCGATCACGGCTTCAATCCGCACCGCGACGACATTGCCAAGGAGATAAGGGCACTCACCGGTGGCTACGGCTGTGAGGTCTATATCGACGCCACCGGCTCATCGAGTGGCGTGGCCCAAGGATTGGAAGCCCTGCGCAAGCTCGGCCGTTTCGTCGAATTCAGCGTGTTCAAGGAACCTACCACCGTCGACTGGTCGACCATCAGTGACCGCAAAGAGCTGGATATTCGCGGCTCGCATCTTTCACCACACACGTACCCGGTGGCGATCAGCCTGCTGGCTCGAGGCTTGGTGACGACGCATGGCATCGTCACGCACCAAGTTCCGCTGACCGATTTCGAGCGCGGCTTCGAAATCGCCGCCCAGCGTGATTCGATCAAGGTCGTGCTGATCACTGACCACGCCTGACACATCCAATTCTCCAGGATCAGCAGGCTGAGGTAAGCTGTGCCGGCTCTATTGCCAGCGTCTACGTTCGCCACGGGAGAAATATGACCTCGCTCGATACCACTGCGCCCCGTACCAAGGCTCACATCAAGGGCGCACCGGCACGTCGCCAGGCGATGCTGGATTACCTTATTCAAGCCGGCTCGGCGCAGGTCGACGAGCTGGCCGAGCGGTTCGGCGTCAGCCGCATGACGGTACATCGAGACCTCGACTCGCTTTCCGAACAGGGCATGGTCAACAAGCAGCACGGAGGCGTCACCACTCGCTCCTCCAGCGTGTTCGAAAGCAACTTCGCGCTACGCTCGCATATCGCGGCCCGGGAGAAGCAGGCGCTGGCCCGAGCAGCACTGGAAGAGATCGCGCCTGGCCAAGCGGTGATGCTCGACGATTCCACCACGGCCAGCGAGCTGGCCTCACTGCTGCCCACCCGCGAACCGCTGACCGTGATCACCAACGGCCTGGAAAGCATCGGTCGCCTGAAGGCCGCCAGCGGTATCAAGTTGATCACTCTGGGCGGAGATTACCAGCCACGCTTCAACGCGACGTTCGGCCTGCTATGCGAGCAGACGCTCGCCAATCTGCGGGCCAGCGTCGCGGTGCTTTCTGCGTCAGCCATACTCGGCACCACGGCTTACGTGCAGGATCCGGCAGTGACCCAAATCAAACGCGCCCAGATGGCAGCGGCCGAGCGGCGTATCTTGCTGATTCACAGCGCCAAATTCGGCCATAGCGCATTGCACCGACTGGCCGATCTCTCAGAATTCGACCTGGTGCTGATCGATGCTGGGCTTTCCGCCGAGCATCGCGCCGCGTTGGATGAGGCGGAAATCGTTTATCGATTGATCAAGGCTTGACCGTTCATCGTCAGAAATCCTCGGTGCTCGAAACGCCGGATGCCTTCACGAGGCGGTAATACGCTGACCACACGCATGGCAGGATGCGTCGATGGGCACTTACCGGTCAATGGCCACCTCCGACATTTGATGCCACATGGCTTCTCGGCGACAATACCCAACCGAATCCCGGGGCCCGCACAAGCGGCGCCCCGCGCTCGATATCGGCGGCGTAGGAAAGAGTAAGTAAAACCGACGACGCGCTCACGCGCCGGGGCTCTTTCCTACGCCGCTTTACCCGATGCCGCAGGCGAGGAGCTAGC
This sequence comes from Chromohalobacter canadensis, assembly GCF_034479555.1. Lineage (NCBI taxonomy): Bacteria > Pseudomonadati > Pseudomonadota > Gammaproteobacteria > Oceanospirillales > Halomonadaceae > Chromohalobacter > Chromohalobacter canadensis. The sequence continues at coordinate 1,337,519 of NZ_CP140151.1, forward strand.
TAATGCCGTCCCGTTTCGAAATGGCCAATGCCATTCGTGCCCTATCCATGGATGCCGTCCAAAAGGCCAACTCCGGCCACCCCGGCGCCCCCATGGGCATGGCCGACATCGCGCAGGTGCTGTGGAATGACTACCTCGCGCACAACCCGGCCAATCCGCACTGGGCCAACCGTGACCGTTTCGTGCTCTCCAACGGTCACGGCTCGATGCTGCTCTACTCGCTTTTGCATCTAACGGGCTACGGCATCTCGCTGGAAGACCTGCAGAATTTCCGCCAGTTGCACTCGAAAACCGCCGGCCACCCGGAGCTCGGCTACGCCCCGGGCATCGAGACCACCACCGGTCCGCTTGGCCAGGGGCTGGCCAACGCCGTGGGCATGGCCATCGCCGAGCGCACCTTGGCCGCGCAGTTCAACCGCCCCGGCCATGACATCGTCGACCACTATACCTATGTCTTTGTCGGCGATGGCTGCTTGATGGAAGGCGTCTCGCACGAGGTTTCCTCGCTGGCCGGGACCCAAGGGCTGGGCAAGCTGATCGCCTTTTACGATGCCAACGGCATCTCCATCGATGGCGAGGTCGACGGCTGGTTCACCGACGACACCGCCAAGCGCTTTGAAGCCTATGGCTGGCATGTGGTCCCCAATGTCGACGGTCACGACCCCGAGGCGGTCAAAGCCGCCATCGAATTGGCCCGTACCAACGACGACAAGCCCAGCATGATCATCTGCAAGACGATCATCGGCTTCGGCGCGCCCAACAAGCAAGGCAAGGAAGAGAGCCATGGCGCGGCACTCGGCGAAGACGAAGTCGCCGCTGCCCGCGAGCAGCTCGGATGGAAGCATCCCCCCTTCCACGTGCCGGAAGACATCTATCAAACCTGGGACGCCACCCAACGCGGCCGCGAGGCCGAAGCCGACTGGGACGAGCGTTTCGCGCGCTATCAGGCGGCCTATCCGGAAGAAGCCCGCGAACTCGAACGCCGCCTCAAGGGTGAACTGCCGGCGGCGCTGACCAGCGAAAAGCTGATCGAAGACGCTCAGGAAAAAGGCGAAAGCCTCGCTTCGCGCAAGGCCTCGCTGGCGTGCCTCAACGAGCTCGGGCCGCAACTCCCCGAATTGCTGGGCGGCAGCGCCGACCTCGCGCCCTCCAACCTGACCTTCTGGAAAGGCGCAAAGGCCATCACGCAGTCCGAGCCCAGCGGCAACTACCTGCACTACGGCGTGCGCGAGTTCGGCATGGCCGCCATCATGAATGGCATCGCCCTGCACGGGGGCTTCGTGCCCTACGGCGCCACCTTCCTGATCTTCATGGAATACATGCGCAACGCCGTGCGCATGGCCGCCCTGATGGGGCAACGAGTCATCCACGTCTTCACCCATGATTCCATCGGGTTGGGCGAAGACGGTCCGACGCACCAGCCGATCGAGCAGCTCACTACGCTGCGCTCGACGCCCAACCTCTCCACCTGGCGCCCCTGCGACGCCGTGGAAACTGCTGTCGCCTGGGACACGGCGCTCAAGCGTCAGGCCGGCCCCTCGGCGTTGGTGCTCTCGCGTCAGGGCTTGCCCCATCAAGCCCGTGACAAGCAGCAGCTGGCCAACATCGAGCGCGGTGGATACGTCCTCAAGGACTGTGACAGCACGCCGGAGCTGATCCTCATCGCCACCGGCTCCGAGGTGGGGCTAGCGATGGACGCCGCCGCCGAGCTGGAAAACGCCGGCAAGCGCGTGCGCGTGGTCTCCATGCCCTCCACCGACACCTTCGACACTCAGGACGCCGATTATCGCGAATCAGTACTGCCGCGTAACGTCACCGCACGCCTGGCCATCGAAGCCGGGCATCGCGATTTCTGGTTCAAGTACGTGGGACTCGACGGACGCATCGTCGGCATGACCACCTTCGGTGAATCCGCGCCGGCTGGCGATTTGTTCAAGCACTTCGGCTTCACCGTCGACAACGTCGTCGCCGAAGCCGAGCAACTGCTCGACGACGCGGCGGTCTGAGTCTGCTCGGCCTCTCAGCCTTTTAGAACACAAAAGGCACGGCCAATCGACCGTGCCTTTTTCCTGCTACCTTATACATTGTTGCACGAGGGAGACTGCTTAGCGGCACACATAAAACAATGTGCAGCTACTACATGGCCACTTCCTCAAGGCAAGGGAAAACCTCCCCCGAAGGTGATGGCACTCTTCGGCGAAGGCGCGTCCAAGCTCAAAAGCGTCTCGGCATTCTTGCCGATGCTGGCTAGAACTGACTTTTTCTGCCCACAACTCACTGAAAGTCGTCAAGCTTATCCCGAGTGATTAGATCGACACCGGTATCCATGTAGTCGGGAGGCTTGATCCCCAGTGACTGCTGCCACAGGGCCTGTACGGTCCAATACCCTTGTGCTTCGGGCCGATTGGCAACGGACGAGTCAGCAACCCCCTCTTCGATCAACTGTAGCATCTCCGGGAGCTTTTCCAGACCAACTAGCTTGACCTCGCCAACCTTGCCAGCTTCCTTGATCGCTTGAGCTACACCAATGGGGCCGGAAGCTTCCGACACGACCCAGCCATCAAGCTCTGGGTTCGACTGCATTAGAGCGGCAGCCTGCTGCTGAGCTTTGGCAATACTGTCATCATTGATCGCGGTGCCTATAACCTGGATATCGGGGTGCTGCGCAAACACCTCTTTATGGCAGCGCACGCGAATAGCGTGGTTCGGCGCTGTCGGCGTACCCATCATGATGGCCACCTGGCCTTTCTCGCCAAGCCTCTCAACTAGCCGCCGAGCGGCAATTTTGGCCTGCTCACAAAAATCATTGCCGACGCTACTGACCTCCAACCCCTCCGGTGCGGGCGAATCAAAAATGACGACATTGATGCCCTGATCGAGCGCCTCCTGAAGAATGGCCCGGTTGGCATTAGCGTCTAAAGGATCTACGGCAATACCGTCCGGCCGGGTCGCTATAGCCTGTTCAAGAATCTGATTCTGGACGGCCACTTGGGATTGCTGCGGTGCACTGTATTCAATTTCTACATCAGCACCACTTTGCGCCTCAATCATCTCCGCCGCTCGCTGCGCCCCCTCATTAACGCTATCAAACCAAGGCGCTACAGCCTTGGGTACAATCACAAAGCGGTAATTGTCCTTGCCCGTAAAAGAAGAAGACAGCGGCTGCTCATTGGCATGAGCCTGCTTCGCCAGCATCGGCATTATCAACACGGCGACAACAAGTAATGCCAAGCACAACCAGTGAGCACGCGTCACGTAAAATCGAAATTGGTTATTATTAAACATACCTCCCCCTATTCTTGTCACTCTAACTTAGTCTCGTTATCGAGCCTTCCTTCAAACAGGGCCAACTTCTTGGCCCAAGATTGACTAATATCGGAATCAATCTCGCTTAAAGTAGCGCCGCGAGATCGAGTCAAGTGCGATAGCGACAACCACGATGGCACCCGTAACCATCGCTTGCCAGTAAGGCGACACCCCAATCAGTACGATGATGTTTTTGATTACACCAATGATCGCCGCACCAAAGATCGCCCCCAATGGTGTACCAATACCGCCAGTCGTAGGCACACCACCAATGACCGCGGCAGCAATTGGGCCCAGTACCCAAGAGTCACCGATCGAGGGTTGCGCCGACCCCAGTCTCGCTACCATCAACATACCAGCCAACGCCGCCAAGAAGCCGGCGAAAGCGAACACACCAACGCGTACTCTATCGGTACGAATGCCCAGCATCTGTGCCGCGGGAAGATTACTACCTACCGCGTACATATAGCGCCCGAAAGGTGTTTTCAAGGTGAGGAAGCAAGCCAGCGCCAAGAATACCAACATGACCCAGAACGGAACCGGCATACCTAACCAAGTGCCACTACCCATAAAGCCAATGTCGGCAGGGATCCCTGTAATCGCCACCCCTTTAGTGATAACTAGGTTAAGGCCCCCATAAACACCCGCCATGCCGATAGTAAGCACCAACGATGGCAAGCGCAAAAGCGTAACCAGTAAGCCATTTATTACCCCGAAAAGGGTTCCGATCACCAGGCAGAGTCCGAAAGATAGCCATGGGTTAATCCCCATGTTTACCATCATGATCCCACCGATAACACCACAGAAACCACCAATAGCTCCCAAGGAAAGATCCAGCTCACCGAGAATCATTAACATCGACTGCCCAATGGTAATAAGACCAATAAATGCTAGTGTCCTGGAGACAATAACCAAGTTATAACTATTGAGGAAGTTCTCTGATAAAATAGATGCGGAGACCAATATGATCACTAGAACACTAATCACCCCACTGAGAGGGTTGCTGACCATGAATCCCATTAATTTACGCAGCATCACCATCTCCTCCGTGGCCATGAATGGCACCAACCAAGTCGGCACCAGTAGCGTTCTCAATGTTGAAATCACCACTAATGTGCCCTTCATACATTGTGATAATTCGATTGGCACAGCGCTGGAGCTCATCCATCTCCGACGATACTAAAATGATACCGACGCCACGTTCGGCAAGCTCTTTCATCAACCTATAAATCTCCATCTTGGTACGCAGGTCGATTCCCTTGGTAGGCTCATCAAAAATGAGCACTTTGGGGTTGCACGCCATGGCCCGGCCAATGATCGCCTTCTGCTGATTCCCTCCGGATAAAAAAGTAATATCCTTATTAAGTGTCGGCGTCTTGATATCGTAATCGCGGACGATCGCGCTGACTCGCCCACGTTCTTTACGAGAATCAATAAAACCTCTTACTGCGGTTTCGCTAAACAGTGCCATACCGATGTTTCGGCGCACACTCTGCCCAGGAAAAATACCGTGATACTTTCTTTCTTCGGAAAGATAAAATAATCCATTATGAACCGACTTACTTGTATTACCGAGCTGCCATTCCTGACCTTCGACTCGTAACGTACCGGCACGGGCGGGAAGGTACCCGAACAACGTCTGCATGACTTCGGAACGGCCGGCACCCACCAACCCGGCAAAACCCAAGATCTCGCCGCGTTGCAGTTGAAACGAAACGTCCTCGAACCTCTTACCGCTTAATCCGACCACCTCGAGCAGAACCTCATGAGCGCTATCACTCTCATCCGGCTGCAGCTGAGCATCGGTCTTAATTTCCTGACCGGACATCAGCTTAACCAATTGCTTATCATCCAGCTGTGAAACGGGTTGGGTATCAACCTTCTGCCCATTACGAAGTACACTTATAGTGTCACTGATCGCAAACATCTCATCGAATTTGTGCGAAATGAACATTACCCCACAACCTTTCGCCACCACGTCGCGCACTACACGAAATACTCGCTCGACTTCAGTTTCCGTCAATGATGAAGTCGGCTCATCGAGTATCAAAATTTTCATCGATTCGTTGGTGCAGGCTCGCGCAATCTGCAGAAGCTGCTGGTCGGAAATCGAGATGTTGCCCACCTTATCGCTAGGCTGGGCAGCGATATTGAAACGCTCTATCCAGGATTGTGCTTCCCGCTCCAACTGGCGGCGCCGAAAGATCATGCCGCCATGATGCGAGCGGGAAAAAGGCATGAATAGGTTCTCGGCCACTGTCAAATTAGTGAAGAGGTTGATTTCCTGAGGCACATAGGCAACGGTCTTATACAGATGCGAATGTTCAGCAGCATCCTCGCCGTCAATTATCAACCTGCCTGACGTTGGACGCTCAGTACCGGTCAGAATCTTTACCAGCGTCGACTTACCTGCCCCATTCTCCCCAGCCAGTGTATGCACCTTGCCCATCTCGATTTCGAGCTCGATATCATCCAGCGCCGTCACTCCAGGAAAGGTCTTGCCTACGTGGTCTACATACAAATAAGCCATCAGATCCCCCTTACCACTTCAGTTCGGACGCCATTCGGGAAGCGCCCGAACTCGACTCAGGCCTGTCATGGGTCATCAACAGACGTGACAGAACAACAGCAGCAACCCTTACTGCTTGTTGTACGAGTCGACATTATCCGGCGTGATCATCACATTACCGGTATCGATATGATTAGGTGTGACGGCGCCGGTGGAGTCCTGCCACATGTTCATTACCGCCCAATATCCCTGCATGTTGGGACGTGATGCTGAGGAGGAATCCGCTACGCCTTCCTTGATAAGTTCCAGCATTTGGCTGAGATCATCGAGGCCAACTAGCTTGACCTTGTCTGTCTTGCCAGCTTCTTTGATTGCCTGACCGATACCAATTGGTCCAGCAGCATCAGAGGCTACCCAGCCATCAAGCTCGGGATTCGCCTGCATGATCGCAGAAGCCTGTTGCTGCGCCGTGCTGATATCGTCATTGTCGACCCCCGTTGCCACAACCTCGATACCCTCTGCAGTATCGAATACTTCCTGTGCACAACGCGCACGTTCGGCATGGTTGGGAGCCGTGGGGACACCCATCATAATCGCCACCTGGCCCTCTCCATCGAGCAGCTCCACCAAACGATTGGCTGCCATATTGGCCTGCTCACAGAAGTCACTACCCACGGTAGTCAGGTGCATGCCGTCCGGATTACTAGAGTCGAACAATGTGATCGGGATTCCCTGGCTCTTGGCATCACGCAGCACACTACGGTTGCCGTTAGGATCCAGCAGGTCCACGATCAGGCCATCTGGACGCGTGGCAATAGCACGTTCGATGATCTGATTCTGCTCGGAGACACTGGCGCTTTGGGGGGCAGAATACTGAATTTCGACCTCAGCACCGGTTTGGGCTTCAATAGCCGCCGCGGCCTGCTGAGCGCCATTATTGACCTTATCGAACCATGGATGGACCACTTTGGGCACCACCACGAAACGGTAGCTATCGGCAGTTTTGGTTCCCGGGCTATCGGCCGCCTGAGCTGTAGTAGCAAGCGTTACGGAAGTCAGCACACTTAACGCCAACACCATACCGGCTTTGGTGATTTTCATGGCACCTCTCCTGACTTGATTATGATTTTGGGTAATTGGAGGCCTGCAGCATCAGGCTTCTGAAATGGCGCCTACCCTAATAGGCACCTAGGGTGCATATGAAATTTGACTGATCATATGTATAGCGCATTTAGCCATGAGTAAAGGTCACGAAAGACAATGACGCAATCTAGACTTTAGTGGGCATGCCGCCAACTCACTAACATGCATGGATAAATTCACAATTCAGGCGCCACCTTGTTAGCAACAGGCGAAATTCACTAGCACTCAGATGATCATAATACGCAACATATGATCATCACTGACCAACCTGATCATGCATTTCAATAGGCTTAGCGCGCCGAAGATAGGGCTCAGCGACCATCGCGCTCATATGCTGCGATGCGATCAACCTTCGCCTGGGAGCTTCCACCCGAAAACTCACTAGACAGGAAGGTCTCAGCAATCATTTTGGCCAACTCGAGCCCAATGACACGAGCCCCCATAGTGACGATTTGCGCATCGTTACTCTTACGCGCACGCTCCGCAGAATAGGTGTCATGCGCCTGCGCCGCGCGAATACCCGGCACCTTGTTGGCGGAAACCGCCACTCCTATCCCGGTACCGCATATCAGTACACCGCGATCAACCCGACCCTCAGAGACCGCCTGCGCCACCTCAAGGGCCACATCGGGATACAGCACCGGCTTGGCGTCATGAGTGCCGAAATCTTCAACGTCGTACCCCAATGACTCGATGTGCGCGACCAGTACCTGCTTCATGTCATAGGCCGCTTCATCACACCCGAGAGCAACTTTCCACTTCTCCGCCATATTCACCTCTCATTGCTAACTTCGATATTGATACCCAGCACCACCGGGCCGCGGTAACCCACACCAGCATCCTAGACCGAAAACGCTCATATGAACAATAAGGTTACACATGATCAAAAACACCGAGAAGAGCGCATGAAAAATTTCGTAAGCAGGAATGTAAACGCAGACAAACACGCTAAAACCGCTGATCACACTCAACGAAATCCCCAAAGACACCACCAAAGTCGCATATCTATGGCCTTTTCCATCGCTATGATGGGCCTTAACACAATGCAAAATCATATGAACAACATCAGATCAAATCTTCAAAACGAATTATCTTGATAGAAAATCCAATTTCACGGATAGCACACTCCGCCGAAAGGGGCCTTCAAGCTAAGTCATCAACCGGGAGCGTCGGTCATGACACGTCTGCATAACGACCCTGTGAAATTCGTCGAGGAAGCCATCGAAGGTTTCATCGCTGCACATGCGCAACACGTCTGCCAGGTTCCAGGCGGTGTCATCCGCAACACGCGTAGCGAAAAGGGAACTGTCGCCGTAGTTATCGGCGGCGGTTCTGGTCACTATCCGGCATTTGCCGGCCTTGTCGGGCAGGGGCTGGCCCACGGTGCAGTGATAGGCAACCTGTTTGCATCACCTTCTGCCCAACAGATCTATAACGTCTGCAAAGCAGCCAATAATGGTGGTGGAGTACTGCTAAGTTTCGGCAACTATGCAGGGGATGTGCTGCACTTCGGCCAGGCCCGCGAGCGCCTGCTTCGTGAGGGGATTCACTGTGAGATTGTGGCGGTCACTGACGACATCTCCAGTGCCAGCCTTGATGAGTTACAGAAGCGACGCGGCATTGCCGGTGACTTGACTGTATTTAAGACCGCCGCCGCTGCCGCAGAAGAAGGCTACTCGTTGGAAGAAGTTGTCCGAGTCACTCGTGCCGCAAATTTGCGCACCCGCTCAATGGGCGTAGCCTTCGATGGCTGCACCCTTCCGGGAGCTGACGACGCGCTGTTCCATGTCCCCGAGGACAGAATGGCCGTCGGCATGGGCATTCATGGCGAGCCGGGTATCAGCGAACAGGAAGTACCCAGTGCAGACGAACTTGCGGAGTTACTGGTCTCTCACCTGCTCAAGGAAGTCCCTGACGTCCTCGTCAGTGCTAACGGCTCAAGGGCAGCTGTCCTGCTGAACGGGCTGGGCGCAATCAAATATGAAGAGCTATTCGTTGTCTACCGCCGCGTAAATCAGCTCCTCAAAGAAGCAGGCATCGAAATCGTCGAGCCAGAGGTCGGAGAACTGGTCACCAGTCTGGACATGGCCGGCACATCGTTGACCCTGTTCTGGCTCGACGATGAGCTTGAGCGCTTGTGGCGGGCGCCTGTAGATAGCCCGGCCTACCGCAAGGGCAACTCGAAACCGGTCGCCCAGATCGATGGATCCAAGCTCGACACCCCAGTTGAGGACACCATCCCCCCGGCCAGCGAGGCTTCTAGCGAAGCCGCCCATTGCATCAGCGAGGCTCTGAGCACCATTCGCCAACTCATCGATGACCATGTCGATGAGCTCGGACGCCTGGATGCCATTGCCGGAGATGGAGATCACGGTATCGGCATGCAACGCGGCGCCGTGGCAGCATCAGAGGCCGCCAACAAGGCGCTAAGCAGCAATGCCGGCGCCGGCACCTTGTTAAATCTTTCCGCAAAGGCCTGGGCTGACCGCGCAGGCGGTACGTCCGGAGCAATCTGGGGCGTCATACTTAACGCCTTGAGCGTTACTTTCGGCGACCAAGACAAGCCAACAGCTGACCATTACGCTCGCGCACTTATCAAAGCCAAAGAAGATGTCATGAGCTTTGGCAAAGCCAAGGCTGGTGACAAGACACTGGTCGATGCACTGATCCCTTTCAGTCAAACGCTTGAGCAGCAGGTCAGCAGCGGTGATGATTTGGCAAACGCCTGGGACAAAGCCTCTGCGGCAGCCGCCGAAGCGGCCGAGGCAACAGCAGACATGATCCCTCAGATTGGGCGCGCCCGCCCGCTTGCCGAGAAGAGCCTTGGAACACCTGATCCGGGCGCCAAGTCTCTCGCCATGATCGTGGGTGCCGTTCAAAATATAATTCAAAGTCACCAACGTTAGTCACCATATAGAGGCATTCATGCAACGCTCTACCATTACGCTGGGCATCAGTTTCAAGATGTACTTTGGTTATGCTCAGACGCTGACATGGTGCCGCGAGATTGCCGCTTCATTGGAAAAACATCCGGCTGTGCTCGATGGTCGGGTATCGTTGTTTGTACTGCCCAGCTTCCCCGCAATAGCGCCGGTACTCAATATTTTTAACGACACCCCAGTCGGCGTTGGCGGCCAAAACCTCTATCAATCAGCCTACGGCGCCTATACAGGTGAAGTGAGTGGCGCCATGCTGGCTGAAATGGGGTGCCGCTATGTCGAGATCGGACATGCCGAGCGCATGCGACTCTTCGGAGAAGATATCGAAACCGTGGCTACCAAGGTACAGGTGGCGTTGGCACACCAACTGATACCGGTACTCTGCATCGGTGAAGCTGAATGTGGCGCGCCAGAAGCGGCAATCGCGAATTGCCGTGCACAGATCGACAGTGCACTATCATTGGCCACGCCGGAACAATGCCAACAGCCGATCATCATCGCTTATGAGCCACACTGGGCAATCGGCGCTTCAGAACCAGCATCACTTGAGCACATTGCTACGGTCTGTCAGGGCCTACGCGAGCATATGAACTCACACCCCGCAGCCAGCATCATCTATGGCGGCAGTGCCGGCCCCAACTTATTGACCAAGCTAGCAGGGCAGGCTGACGGGTTATTCCTGGGACGCTTTGCTCACGATCCGGCCGCATATAACACCATCGTTAACGAGGCCTCGATACTTGTCGCCTCGCACTGAAGGCCTACTCCCGCAATCCAGTATCAATGGTGTTACGCACGTCATGGCAAAAAACGCAATCTCCGTCGCATAACGCAAACGCCCGGCCTTTGAACTGCACCCCGAAAGTTGGACATCCAATCCAACCTTCGGGGTGTTTCTATGAAGAACCAGTACAGCGACCAGTTTAAGCTGCAAGTGGTGCAGCAATACCTGAGTGGAGATGTCGGCCTAGAAGTGGTTGCCCATCAGTTGGGTCTGGACTATTCCATGGTCAGGCGATGGGTGGAGCAGTACCGGCAGCATGGGCCTTTGGGATGGCGCCAAACACGCCGTCACTACAGCCCAGCGTTCAAGCGTGAGGTGCTGGAAAGGAGGTGGCGCGACGGCTTGTCGATCCGACAGACCGAGATCCTGTTTGATATCCGTGCTGCTGGCGCTATTGGCAGATGGGAGCGTCAGTACCATAGTGGTGGCCTAACTGCCTTGGAACCGAAACGTACGGGACGCCGCCCGATGCCCCAGAAGCCCCCATCGCCAACGCCTGAGCCTCCCGCCGATGGTGAGCGCTCCCATGAGGAGTTGCTCGAGGAGCTGGCCTATCTGCGGGCAGAGAATGCCTATCTAAAAAAGCTCGATGCCTTGGCCCGAGAGAAACGGGCGACGACACGGGGCAAAAAGCCCAAGCCGTCCAAGGGTTAAGGCATGAGCACCCCCTAGCGCTGCTGCTGCGTGCGGCATCGCTGCCGCGCAGCACGTTCTACTACCAGCTCAAGGCCCTGAGGGCTGACGATCTGTATGCGCCTCTGAAGGCGCGTATCCAGGCGATCTATGATCACCACAAGGGACGCTATGGCTATCGCCGTATCACCGCTGTGCTGCGCCAGGCAGGCGAGGCGGTCAACCACAAGACCGTCCAGCGGTTGATGCAGCAGCTGGGCTTGAAGTCCCGCGTTCGCCCCAAACGATATCGAGCTTATCGCGGCGTCGAGGGCTATGCCGCTCCCAATACGCTACAGCGTCGATTTCAAGCCCAAGGGCCGAATCAACGCTGGGTGACCGACATCACCGAATTCAAGGTCAATGACCAGAAACTCTACCTGTCACCGGTCATGGATCTGTATAACGGCGAAATCATCGCCTTCCAGACTGGGCCACGACCGGTATTCGGCCTAGTGAAGCATATGCTGAAGAGCGCCTTTGACCGGCTCAGGCCGGATGATCGGCCTCTATTGCACACGGATCAGGGGTGGCATTACCGCCACCCTAACTATCGTCGCCTGGTGGCGGAGAAGCGGATACTGCGCAGCATGTCACGGAAAGGGAATTGTCTGGACAATGCCGCTATGGAGAGTTTTTTCGGCACCCTGAAAGCGGAGTACTTCCATCTGAACCGGTTCGATACCGTTGAGCAGTTGCAGCAAGGCATTGCCGAGTACATCCACTACTACAACCATCAGCGGATCAAGCAGAGACTAAAAGGCCTGAGCCCCGTGCAATACAGGACTCAGGCCATGGCCGCCGGTTAAGAGAACTAACCGTCCAACGATTGGGGGTCAGTTCACATGGCTTGCCGGGCGTTTTTGTGTGGGCCGCGTTACCGCGGTGTCTCGCCCAAGGTCAATCGTCGAGATACGGGCCATGCAGGACGCGGTCAGCATGCCCCAGGCGGCTGGAGGCCGTGTTGTGCTGATGCCAGTAGGGATACAGCAGCGCCGGGCGGCTGACTTTCTCGATGGCGGCGATCTCGTCGGGCTTGAGCGTGAGCTCGGCGCTCGCCAGGTTGTCCTTGAGCTGCTCATCCTTGCGGGCGCCGATCACCTCAGTGGACACGCCGGATCGGGTCAGCGTCCAGGCTAGCGCCACCTGGGCGGCGGACACACCGTGCCCGTCGGCCACGTCGACCAGCACGTCGATCAAGTCGAAGAGCTTGTCCTCATCGTGGATCGGCGGCTCGGTCCAGCCCTGACTGAAACGCGTGCCATCGAGATGGCGCTGGTCGCGGCGATACTTGCCCGAGAGCAAGCCGCCCGCCAGCGGGCTCCACACCATGGTACCCAGCCCCTGATCGACGGCCGCCGGCATCAGCTCGTACTCGGCGTCACGGGCTTGGGCGGTGTAGTGGATCTGCTGGCAGATCGGCTTGATGAAGTTGTGCCGTTCGCAGACCTGGAGCGCCTTCATGACGTGCCAGGCGGACCAGTTGGAAACGCCGTAATAGCGAATCTTGCCGTCGCGCACCAGCTGATCCATGGTGGCCAACGTCTCTTCCAGCGGCGTAAGGCCGTCCCACTGGTGCATCAGGTAGAGATCCAGGTGGTCGGTCTGCAGCCGTTTCAGGCTGGCCTCGCACTGGCGCAGAATGTGATAACGCGACAGGCCGTCGTCGTTGGGGCCACCCCCCATCGGGAAGCGCACCTTACTGGCGATCAGCACATCGTCGCGCTTGGTCTTGAGCGCCTCGCCGAGAATCTCCTCGGAGCGGCCCTCAGAGTACATGTTGGCGGTGTCGAAGAAGTTGACGCCACGCTCGATGGCCATGTCGATCTGGCGCTGGGCGTCGCCCAGGCCGGTGTCGCCGACGCTGGCCATCTTGCCGACGCCGCCGAAGGTCATCGTGCCAAGCGTCAGTGCAGAAACGCGCAGGCCAGAATGGCCGAGATGACGATATTCCATGTTAGCTCTCCTGATTGATGACGAAATGGCGACCGTCGCCTTTACCATGCGCGAGGACGGTCGCGCCAGCGGCTACCAGTCCTCCCGCGCGGGAGGTGCCATGAATTCAGGGCCCACGGGGTCCGTGACGTGCTCCTCGATGATGGCATCGATATCGCGTAGATCGCTGGCGGTCAGCGACCAACCGCCAAGCGCGTCAAGGGGCGTCACCTGATCCGGACGTCGCGCACCCCACAGGGCGATGGCATTGGGATGGGAATCGAGCACCCAGCGCACCGCCAGGGCCAATACCGGCTTGTCGTGACGCTCGCGCGCGAGTTTCGTCAGCGCCTCGACCACCGCCAGGTACTGCGTGAAACGGGGCGCCTGGAATTTGGGATCGGATTTCCGCAGATCGTCGCCGGTGAAAGCCGAATCCGCGTGCATCTTGCCCGTCAACAAGCCGCGACACAGCGCACCATAGGCCAGAAAGATCAGCCCCTCACGCTGCGCATAAGGAATGATGTCGCGCTCAGCATCGCGCTCAAACAGATTGAGCGGCGGCTGCACGCTGTGCAGCGGCGCTGCCTGACGAAAGGCATCGCACTGCTCGGGGCTGAAGTTGCTGACGCCGATCGCACGGATCTTGCCGGCACTATAGAGGCGCTGCATGGCGTTGGCGGTTTCCTCCATCGGTACCCGGGGATCCGGCCAATGGATCTGGTACAGATCGATCGCTTCGGTGCGCAAGCGCCGCAGCGAGTCTTCCACCTCCTTCTCGATGCGCGCCGCCGAGGCATTGCGCACCACGCCGTCGCTCCCTTCCTGCCACTCGAGCGCCGTCTTGGTGGCGAGCACCACCTTGTCACGCTGCCCGTACTCAGCCAGCGCCCGGCCGACGACCTCTTCGGAGTGCCCGAACCCATAGGCCGGTGCGGTATCGATCAGCGTAATGCCGCGATCCAGTGCGGCATGAATGGTACGCACCGCATTGGCGTCATCGGCACCGCCCCATTTCCAACCACCGATGGCCCAGGTGCCGAGCCCCACTCGTGACGGCGTGAGGTCGGTCCCCGGTATCGTGATGCTTTCCATGTTGCTCTCCTTTGTCTGTCAGCGGCATACGTGCCGCTTCCCCGGAACGCTATCAAGCGTGGCCGCCGGCAGCGGCTTTGACAAGATTTGCAGGAGAGAAACCGCATACGGGCGAGCGCTCCCGGCGCCCCGCTGCGTCGAGCGGGGGCTTTTATCCGGGTGAAGCGTGTCGATCAGCGCATCATGCGCGCTGGTAGGTATTGACTCCGACGTGCTGGCCGCCGGCTCAGAACGCCCAGTCTTCGTCCTCGGTGCGCTCCGAACGCCCGATGACATAGGAAGAGCCGGAGCCGGAGAAGAAGTCGTGGTTTTCCTCGGCCCCGGGCGAGAGTGCCGCCAGGATCGCAGGGTTGACCGCTTCGGTGGCGCCAGGGAACAACGGCTCGTAGCCCAGGTTCATCAATGCCTTGTTGGCGTTGTAATGCAAGAACGCCTTGACCTCTTCGGTCAGCCCCACGTCGTCGTAGAGCGATTCGGTGTAATGCACCTCGTTGTCGTAGAGCTCGAGCAGCAGATCGAAGGTGGCGTCCTTGATCTCTTGCTGGCGCTCGGCGCTTTCCTTGGCCAGTGCCTGCTGAAACTTGTAGCCGATGTAGTAGCCGTGGACCGCCTCGTCGCGAATGATCAGGCGAATCAGGTCGGCGGTGTTGGTCAGCTTGCCGCGACTGGCCCAGTACATCGGCAGGTAGAAACCGGAGTAGAACAAGAACGACTCGAGGAAGACGCTGGCGACCTTGCGCATCAGCGGGTCATCCATGCGGTAACGGTTGAGAATCAGCTCGGCCTTGTTCTGCAGGTGCGGATTCTCTTCGCTCCACCGGTAGGCGTCGTCGACATCACGCGTCGCGCACAGCGTCGAAAAGATCGAGCTGTAGGAGCGCGCATGCACCGACTCCATGAAGCTGATGTTGGTGAACACCGCCTCCTCGTGGGGCGTCACGGCGTCTTCGATCAGCACCGGTGCGCCGATAGTCCCCTGAATGGTGTCGAGCAGCGTCAACCCAGTGAAGACACGAATAGTCAGCGTCTGCTCTTGCTCGGTCAGCGTGTTCCACGAGGTCACGTCGTTGGACAACGGCACCTTCTCGGGCAGCCAGAAATTGGCGGTGAGCCGGTTCCAGACCTCGAGGTCCTTGTCGTCCTGCAGGCGGTTCCAGTTGATGGCATCGACGCGCGTCAGAGGACGCGGTGTCGCGGTAGCGGTCATGGCGGGTTCTCTCATTGCCGACGGCGTGCCTGGCCTATCGCCAAGCCACGCCGATGATCTCGATGGAAGTGTCTATCGCGCGGGTACGTCGCCCGGTGTTACAGGGTGCAGGACACGCATCCCTCGACTTCCGTGCCTTCCAGCGCGGCCTGGCGCAGACGCACGTAGTACAGCGTCTTGATGCCCTGGCGCCAGGCGTAAATCTGCGCCCGGTTGATGTCGCGTGTGGTCGCGGTATCGCGGAAGAACAACGTCAACGACAGCCCCTGGTCGACGTGCTGCGTCGCCTCGGCATAGGTGTCGATGATCTTCTCGGGGCCGATCTCGTAGGCGTCCTGATAATATTCCTGGTTGTCGTCGTTGAGATACGGGGCCGGGTAATAGACGCGCCCCAGCTTGCCTTCCTTGCGGATCTCGATCTTCGACACCACCGGGTGA
This sequence comes from Chromohalobacter canadensis, assembly GCF_034479555.1. Lineage (NCBI taxonomy): Bacteria > Pseudomonadati > Pseudomonadota > Gammaproteobacteria > Oceanospirillales > Halomonadaceae > Chromohalobacter > Chromohalobacter canadensis. Next base: position 1,353,547 of record NZ_CP140151.1, read on the forward strand.
ATGCTCGACGTCGAATGGTTGATATAGGAAATCGAACCGGTCGGCGGCACCGCCTGGAGGTTACGGTTGAAAAGCCCATGCGCCATGACCGAGGCCTTGAGCTCGCGCCAGTCGTCCTGGGTCGGCACGTGAATGCCGGCCTTGTCGAACAGCTCGCGGACACGCGCGGTACGCGGCCCCCACGCCTGCTCGGTGTACTTGTCAAAGTACACGCCGCTGGCATAGTCCGACGCCGCGAAGCCGGCGAAGGCCACGCCCCGCTCGATCGCCAACTGATTGGAAGCGCGCAGCGCGTGATAGGTCACGGTGTAGAAATACAGGTTGGTGAAGTCCAACCCTTCTTCGCTGCCGTAATGGATGTGCTCGCGGGCCAGATAGCCATGCAGGTTCATCTGCCCCAGGCCGATCGCATGCGAATGCTTGTTGGCCTCGGAGATCGACGGCACCGAATTGATGTCGCTCATCTCGGAGACCGCCGTCAGCCCGCGAATCGCGGTCTCGACCGTGGCCCCAAAGTCCGAGGAATCCATGGTCTTGGCGATGTTCAGCGAGCCGAGGTTGCAGGAAATGTCCTCGCCGATGCGCTCGTAGCCCAGGTCCGCCTCGTAATCGGACGGCGTGTTGACCTGCAGAATTTCCGAACACAGGTTGCTCATGTTGATGCGTCCGGCGATCGGGTTGGCGCGATTCACCGTGTCCTCGAACATCACGTACGGGTAACCCGACTCGAACTGGACTTCCGCCAGCGTCTGGAACAGCTCGCGCGCGCTGATCTTGGTCTTGCGGATACGCGCGTCGTCGACCATCTCGTAATACTTCTCGGTCACGCTGATATCGCCGAACGGCTTGCCGTAGACGCTCTCGACATCATAGGGCGAGAACAGGTACATCGGCTCGTTGCGCTTGGCCAGCTCGAAGGTGATATCCGGAATCACCACGCCCAGTGACAGCGTCTTGATGCGGATCTTCTCGTCGGCGTTCTCGCGCTTGGTGTCGAGGAAACGCAGGATGTCCGGATGGTGCGCGTTGAGATACACCGCACCGGCACCCTGCCGCGCGCCCAGCTGGTTGGCATAGGAGAAGGCGTCTTCGAGCATCTTCATGATCGGAATGATGCCCGAGGACTGGTTCTCGATATGCTTGATCGGTGCGCCCGCCTCGCGGATGTTGCTGAGCAGGAACGCGACACCACCGCCCCGCTTGGAGAGCTGCAGCGCCGAATTGATGGAGCGCCCGATGGACTCCATGTTGTCCTCGATACGCAACAGAAAGCACGAGACCAGCTCGCCGCGCTGCTTCTTGCCGCAATTGAGAAACGTCGGCGTGGCCGGCTGGAAGCGTCCGTGGATGATTTCATCCATCAACTGCCGAGCTACCGTCTCGTCCCCCTGCGCCAAGGTCAGCGCGACCATGCACACACGGTCCTCGAAACGCTCTAGGTAACGGCGCCCGTCGAAGGTCTTGAGCGTATAGCTGGTGTAGTACTTGAAGGCCCCGAGGAAGCTCTGAAAACGGAACTTCACATCATAGGCGCGCTCGAACAGCGACTTGATGAAGGCGAAGTCGTACTGGTCGAGCACCTCCTTCTCGTAGTAGTTCTCCTCGACCAGATACTCGAGCTTTTCCGCCAGCGAATGGAAGAAAACCGTATTCTGGTTGACGTGCTGCAGGAAGTACTGACGCGACGCCTCACGGTCCGCCTGCAGTTGCAGGCGCCCCTCGTTATCGTAGAGGTTGAGCATCGCATTGAGGGCGTGATAGTCCAGCGTCTGCGTCGTGCGACTCAGCTCGACGGACGACGCGTTCAAGGACGATGTATTCTCGGTGGTTTCCACGGTGTCATCCAGCATCTGTCATCTCCGTCGCCAGGCAGCCATGCACCTTGGCGACATCTTCAGGCGTTCCCATCAATTCGAAGCGGTGCAGCAACGGCACCTGGCACTTGTGCGCGACCACGCGACCGGCCAAGCCGAAGGCGGCACCGAAGTTGGTATTGCCGCCGGCCACCACGCCCTCGATCAAAGCCCGGTTGTGGGGATCGTTCAAGAACCGGATCACCGGTCCCGGTACCGCCGTACGTGGATCGCCATCGCCATACGTCGGCAAGATCAAGATATAGGGACGTTCCACGCGCAACGGGGCATCGTTACGGCTACGCGGGATGGCCTGCGCCGACACGTCGAGCTTTTCGACGAAGCGCCGCGTATTGCCCGATTGCGTGGAAAAGTACACTACATCGCGCATGCTGCCCCCTTCCTTATCACGCGAGTTGGCGAATCAACTCGGGACGAAAACCTGACCAATGCTGCGATTCCGCCGCCACGACCACCGGTAACTGGCGATAGCCCAGCGATTCGACGGTGCGTACCGCCTCGGGATCCGTGCTGATATCCACCACCGTGTAGTCGATTCCCTGCTTGTCGAGGGCGCGATAGGTGGCGTGGCACTGCATGCAATCCGGCTTGCTGTAAATCTTGATGCTCATGAGAATGATAAGCCTTTGTTTTCGCAAAGAAGTGAGATAAGACAAAAAATAATCGATCAGGGACGACGCGCCGCCATCTCAGGCACCGCGTCTCAATACACCATATATGGTAGTACAAACTGGGGAGCCCGCATAGATATTGACGGTGACGCAGAAATTCGTTACGCGCAAATCCGTCGGCAAAACCCATCTATGACGGGGGAGAAACGACTCAGCGACGCGCGGCCGACTTGGCCAGATAGCCTTCCATCAGCCATTGCAGCGGCCCGGCCCGGCGCGCGGCTCCCAAGGCCAAATGGCGCACGATACGCGCCGGGGGGCGCGTATCGCCGTACAACGCCACCAGCGCTCGCGAGGCATGCCACAAAGGCAAGATCACACGCTGATGGTGCCGCGCATACACCGCTAACTGCGCTGGCGCCCCGACATCCTCTACCGCCTTGTCGTGATGTGTCAGCGCATCGACCAGCCGACGCACACTGGCCAACCCGACGTTGAAGCCATGCGCCGTGACCGGGTGCAGCCCCACCGCTGCATCGCCCACCAACGCCACGCGATCGGCGACCAGATGCTCGGCACGACTGACCGAGAGCGGATAATCGTGCAACGTGCCACGGCAGCTCATCTCGCCCACGCTGCCCTGGTAAAGGCGCGTCGCCTCCGCCGCGAATGCTTCCGACGACAACGCCTTGAGCCATTCGGCGTCGTGTGGCGGGAGCGTCATCACCAGCGACGCGGTATCGCCCGCCAGCGGCAGCAATGCCAAGCCACGTTCACCACTGAACCATGACCAGGTCACTTCCCGATGGGGCCGCGCATGCGCCATGCGTCGCACCAGTAGACGCTGGCCGGTGTCGTGAATCTGCGCAGAGAGTCCCGCCAGGCGGCGCGTCGCCGACAAACGACCATCGGCGGCCACCACCAGACGCGCGGGAATTTGCGCCTGATCGTCGAGCAATACACTACGCCAGCCAGGGCCGGCGCCCAATGCACTCACCCGGCGTCCGGTGACGAGCTGGATATGTTCGACGCCCTGCACCGCCTCGAACGCGGCACGCCTGATGACATGGTTAGCGACGAGTTGGCCAATACTGTCTTGACCCTCTCGCCCACGGCCCTCTCCTCGTGCACTGGCCAGGGTCATGCCCCGCGGGCTGGCTCCGTTGTAGAGACGCGCCTCGCGAATCGGTGCCATCTGTCTTGCGGGGATATCGATGCCCGCCGCCGCCAGTTGCTCGCGCGAGGCATGGGTCAGGGCGATCTCACGTCCGTCGTCGTCAGGCGAAGCCAACGCCGTGTAAGGCGCGGCATCGATCAACGTGACCGACAAATCCAGCGCCGCCAGCTCCAATGCCAAGCACAACCCGATCGGCCCCGCGCCGACGATCGCGACATCTTTGATAGCAACATCCTTAAGAGCGACATCTCTGGCAGGTTGCGACATGCGCCCTCCGCGTCAAATGAGCGTACCCAGACTAGGCACGCCACCATCATAATCGACACGACGCTCGCGCGTCATAAGCGTGACAATGGGTCGCTATGTACGAAAAGTCGGCAAGACGACCCGGCAAGACCGGGTCGTCGTCACGTGTCGTTGGGTCGTGCGTCAGGCGAGGGTGACCTCGGGGGAGAGGTAGACGTCCTGAATGGCGTTGAGCAGTTCGACGCCTTCGTTCATCGGCTTCTGGAACGCCTTGCGTCCGGAAATCAGGCCCATGCCGCCAGCGCGCTTGTTGATCACCGCCGTGCGCACGGCCTCACCGAGGTCGGAATGGCCCTTGGAGCCACCGCCGGAGTTGATCAGCCCGGCACGGCCCATGAAGCAGTTCGCCACCTGATAGCGAGCCAGGTCCACGGGGTTGTCGCTGGTCAGCTCGTCGTAGACCTTGTCGTGGGTATGCCCGAAACCGACGGCACGATAACCGCCGTTGTTCTCCGGCAGTTTCTGTTTGACGATATCTGCCTTGAGGGTCGCCGCCATGTGGATCGCCTGGCCGGTCAAGTCCGAGGCGACGTGATAGTCCGTGCCCTCGTGCTTGAACGCCGGATTGCGCAGATAGGACCACAACACGGTGACCATGCCCAGCTCATGCGCGCGCTCGAAGGCCTCGCTGATTTCCTGAATCTGGCGCCGGCTCTCGGGCGAACCGAAGTAGATGGTTGCGCCCACCGCCACGCAGCCCATGTCGTGCGCCTGTTCGACCTGCGCGAATAGCGTCTGATCGTAGATCGCTGGATAGGTCAGCGTCTCGTTGTGGTTGAGCTTGAGCATGAAGGGAATCTTGTGCGCATACCGGCGCGCCACCGAGGACAGCACGCCCAGCGTCGAGGCCACGCCGTTGCAGCCCCCCTCAATGGCCAACTCGACGATGTTCTTGGGATCGAAGTAAAGCGGATTGGGTGCGAACGACGCCCCGGCAGAGTGCTCGATCCCCTGATCGACCGGGAGGAAACTCAGGTAGCCGGTCCCCGCCAAGCGGCCATGATTGTAAAGCGTCTGCATATTGCGCAGCACGTGCGGGCTGCGGTCGTTTTCCGACATCACCCGATCGATGAAATCTGGCCCCGGCAGGTATAAATCTTCCTTGCGAAACGTCTGGCACTGGTGCTCCAGCAATGTTTCCGCCTCAGCCCCCAAGAGCCTTGCGATATCGGTCATGTAGCTTCCTCCCTGTCATCCAAGCCTGGCTATACGCACGGCGTGGCAGCCGACGTCGATCGTCAGGCTGGCACATGCTTGTGGAGCATAGCAATTCACGCTCGCCACGTAAGCGTCAATGTCGCGTCCGGCATTCGCCACGTGCTCTGGTATGATGCGCATCAATCTCCGGCACACTCATGCAAGGGCCATCCGCATGCTGTCCATCCTACGGGGTTTTCTGATTCTGACGGCGTTTTTGATGCTTGGCGACATCACCGTCGAGCTATTCGCACTCCCGCTCTCCAGCGGGGTCGCCGGTATGTTATTGCTCACCCTCTGGCTGTTGCTGCGCCGCCGCTTGAGCCACGACCTCGGCGCCGCCAGCCAACCGCTGATCGGTATGCTGGCGCTACTCATCATGCCCGGCGTCGTCGGCATCTTCTTCCAGGCCGACGAATTCAGCGGCCAATGGCTGACCATCTTCATCGCTCTTATCCTGGGCACGCTGCTCAGCTCGTTAACCACGCTGTGGCTGATGCAACGCCTGGTTGCCTCGCCCCGGGAGCGGCCGCATGAGTGAGCTTTTACTCCGCCTGGAAAGCCTGGCCCACACGCTCCCGCAACGCCCCGAAACCGCCATCGTGCTCACCCTGGCGGCCTATTTCGCAGGCCTGCGACTCTTTAACTGGCTGCGCTCGCCCGCCTGGTGTCCCCCCATCCTGCTCGCCGCCTGCCTGCTGGCCGGCTTGCTGGCACTTTTGCCACTCGGCTACACCGAATACCACCGTGGCGTCGGCTGGCTGACCTGGTTGCTGGGTCCCGCTACCGTTGCGCTGGGCGTACCGCTCTACCAGCAGGTGCATCACATTCGAACATTGTGGAAGCCCATCGTGCTGACCTTGCCCCCTGCGGCGATCCTGGCCGCGGGCTATGCCGTGGGCATCGCCTGGCTACTGGATGCTCCGCCGACGGTGCTCGCCTCGCTGGCACCCAAATCGGTGACCGCGCCCATCGCCATGGGCATCGTCGAGGAGCTGCGGGGCTCGGTTCCGCTGTTGATGGGCGCTTTGCTGATCACCGGGGTGATGGCCACGCTCAGCATCACGCTGTTGGCGCGCTGGGGAAACATCCACGATCCGCGCGTCATCGGCTTCGCGCTGGGCGTCAACGGCCACGCCATCGGCACCGTGCGTGCCTTCGATATCGGCCCCACCGCCGGCGCCTTCGCCTCGCTGGGCATGAGCCTGACCGGTGTGTTCACGGCGCTATGGCTGCCAATGATGTGGTATTTCGTGGGTTAGATCTCGTCTGTAGTGACATGAGCTCCCAAGCTGAATCGTGTCATGTCATGCCGACGTCACGCGGTCTTGGGCAAGCGGGGCGTAACTGCGCTAACATCGGCGCTTCACTGTCGAAGCGGGGCTCCCGAGCGTCTGTCCATGTCCTATCGCATCGCCATCAATGGTTACGGCCGTATCGGCCAATGTGTCCTGCGAGCCCTCACCGAGCGCCATGCGACTGACTTGGTCGTCGTCGCCATCAACGAGCTTTCCGATCTCGATACCATCGCCTACCTGACGCGCTACGACACCACTCATGGGCGCTTCCCCGGCCAGGTGGAAACCCGCGACGGCGCGCTGGTCATCGACGGTCATGCCATCCGCGTGCTGTCCGAGTCCGACCCCTCACGCCTGCCCTGGGATGAACTAGGCATCGACCTGGTGCTGGAATGCTCGGGTAGCTTCAAGGACCGCGCCACCGCCGAGCGGCATATCGCCGCCGGCGCCCAACGGCTGCTGTTCTCGCAGCCCGCCGAGGCCGATGTCGACGCCACCATCGTGCATGGCATCAACGACGCCGAGCTGCGTGCCGACATGCGCATCATCTCCGCCGCGTCCTGCACCACCAACTGTCTGGTGCCGCTGTTGACGGTGATCGACGAGGCCCTGGGGCTCGAGCATGGCGTGACCACCACCATTCACTCGGCGATGAACGACCAACCGGTGATCGATGCCTACCACAAGACCGATCTACGCCTGACGCGCTCGGCCATGCATTCGATCATCCCCGTGGACACCGGCTTGGCCCGTGGTATCGAACGCCTCATGCCGCATCTGGCCGGGCGCTTCGAGTGCCTGCACGTGCGCGTGCCGACCATCAACGTCTCGGCCATGGACATGGCGCTCTCGGTGCGCGAAACCACCTCGGCCGAGCAGGTCAATGCGCTGTTGCAAGCCGCCAGCCACGAGCGCCTCAACGGCCTGCTCGGCCATACCCAGGAACCGGTGACGTCGGTCGACTTCAACCACGATCCGCGCTCGGGTATCGTGGACGCCACCCAGACCCGCGTGGCCGGCAGCCATCTGATCAAGATGCTGTGCTGGTTCGACAACGAGTGGGGCTTCGCCAACCGCATGCTCGACGTGGCGACGCACTGGCTGGCACTCGCCGCCCAGAACGCTCCCGCTTCGACGACGTGCACCGCGCCCTCGACCTCCTCGTTGTCGTCTGACATCCCTTCATCCAAGTGAGGAACACGCCCATGAACGTGCGCAAGATGACCGATCTGGATCTCGCCGGAAAACGTGTACTGATTCGTGAAGACCTCAACGTCCCCATCAAGGGCGACCAAGTCACCAGCGACGCGCGCCTGCGCGCCTGCCTGCCGACCATCCAGGCCGCGCTCGACGCCGGCGCTCGGGTGATGCTGATGAGCCACCTGGGCCGCCCCACCGAAGGCGAGCCCGCCGACGAGTTCTCGCTCGCCCCGGTGGCGACGCACCTCGGCAAGCTGCTGAACCGTGAGGTCCGCCTGGAAAAGGACTATCTCGACGGCAGCGTCGAGATCGCCGACGGCGAGATCGTGCTGCTCGAAAACGTGCGCTACAACAAGGGCGAGAAGAAGGACGACGAGGCGCTGGCCAAAACCTACGCCGCACTCTGCGACGTCTATGTGATGGATGCCTTCGGTACCGCCCATCGCGCCCAGGCCTCGACCCACGGCGTGGCCCGCTACGCGCCCACCGCCTGCGCGGGCCCCTTGCTGGCGGGTGAGCTCGACGCGCTGGAAAAAGCCCTGGCCACGCCGGCACGCCCGATGCTGGCCATCGTCGGCGGCTCCAAGGTATCCACCAAGCTCGACGTGCTCACCGCACTCTCCGAGAAGTGCGATCAGCTCATCGTCGGCGGCGGCATCGCCAACACCTTCATCGCCGCGGCGGGCTACAACGTCGGCAAGTCACTGCATGAAGCGGACCTGATCGATCAGGCCAAGGCCTTCATGGCCAAGGTCGAGATTCCGCTGCCTTCCGACGTGGTGGTCGCCACCGAATTCTCCGAGCAGGCCGAGGCCACGGTGAAACCGGTCGACCAGGTCGGTGACGACGAGATGATTCTCGACATCGGCCCGGACACCGCCCAGCGCTTCGCCGAGCTGCTCGAAAACGCCGGTACCATCCTGTGGAACGGTCCCGTCGGCGTGTTCGAGATCGACCAATTCGGTAAAGGCACCGAGACGCTCGCGCGCGCCATTGCCGCCAGCTCGGCGTTCTCCATCGCCGGTGGTGGCGACACCCTGGCGGCCATCGACAAGTACGGCGTCGCCGACGACGTCTCTTACATTTCCACCGGCGGCGGCGCCTTCCTCGAATATGTGGAAGGCAAGCAGCTGCCTGCCGTGGCGGCTCTCGAAGCCGCTTCCCGGTAACCCGGCTCACTACGCCACGACTTACAACTACTACTCAAGCCACTACTTAAAACGACCACTCAAACCACTACTTAAAACGACCACTCAAACCACTACGTCACGATCGGCGGCCTGCGGGCCGCCTTGTACTTCTAGAGGAATCACACTCCCCATGGCTCTGATCAGCCTGCGTCAACTGCTCGACCACGCCGCCGAACACGCTTACGGCGTCCCCGCGTTCAACGTCAACAACCTGGAACAGATGCGCGCCATCATGGAGGCCGCCGACCGCACCGACTCGCCGGTGATCGTGCAGGCCTCCGCGGGCGCTCGCAAATACGCCGGTGCGCCCTTCCTGCGTCACTTGATTCAGGCCGCCGTGGAAGAATTCCCGCATATCCCGGTGGTCATGCACCAGGACCATGGCACCAGCCCCGGCGTGTGCCAGCGCTCCATCCAGCTCGGCTTCTCATCGGTGATGATGGACGGCTCGCTCAAGGAAGACGGCAAGACGCCCGCCGACTACGCCTATAACGTCGACGTCACCCGTCGCGCGGTGGAAATGGCGCACGCCTGCGGGGTCTCGGTGGAAGGCGAGCTGGGTTGCCTGGGCTCGCTGGAAACCGGTCAGGCCGGCGAGGAAGACGGCGTCGGCGCCGAAGGCACGCTGGATCACAGCCAGCTATTGACCGACCCCGAGGAAGCCGCCCAGTTCGTCACCGCCACCCATGTCGATGCCCTGGCCATCGCCATCGGCACCAGCCACGGCGCCTACAAGTTCACGCGGCCGCCAACAGGCGATATTCTCTCCATCCAACGCATCAAGGAAATTCACGCGCGCATCCCCGACACCCATCTGGTGATGCACGGCTCCAGCTCGGTGCCGCAGGAATGGCTGGAGACCATCAACGCCCATGGTGGCGAGATTCCCGAGACCTACGGCGTGCCGGTGGAAGAAATCGTCGAAGGCATCAAGCACGGGGTGCGCAAGGTCAATATCGACACCGACCTGCGCCTGGCCTCCACCGGCGCAGTGCGTCGCTTTTTGGCCGAAAACCCCAGCGAATTCGACCCGCGCAAGTTTCTCAAGGCAAGCGTCACCGCCATGCGCGACGTGTGCATCCAGCGCTTCGAAGCTTTCGGCACCGCCGGCCAAGCCAGCAAGATCGCCCCGCTCAACCTCGAACGCATGTTCGAGCGTTACGCGAGCGGTGAGCTAAAGCCAAAGGTGTCGTAAGGCCTCATCGGTGTAACGGTAGTAGGCTTGAGAGCGCCGCCCGGCGCTCTCAAGCGATTCAGGGAAGGATTACTGCTTAAGCACGAACGGGTCGGTGTATTGATCGGCGTTGTCCGCGGTGATGAGGAAGCAATCGAAAAGCTTCTTCTCGCCGTCGATGCCGGTATCACCATTCTTGATATATTTATCTGCCATGCGCACCGCCATTTCAGAGAAGATGGCCACCGGCTGCAGCACGGTATACGCCATCTCACCGGCTTTGACCGCCTCGACCGCGTCGGGAGAGCCGTCGAAGCCTCCCACGACCACGTCATCGAGCTTACCGGCTTCTTTCAAGGCCGAGATCGCGCCCAACGCCATCTCGTCGTTACCGCTGATCACGCCATCGATATCAGGGTTGGCCTGCAACAGGCTCTGCGTCTTGTTGAAGCCTTGGGTCCTATCCCAGTTAGCGACATCGACGCCGACACGCTCTAGGCCGGGATATTGGCTGAGCACGGTTTCGTAACCGTTGGAACGGGTGGCGGCATTATTATCCGAGGGCGCGCCCTTGAGTTCCACATAGCTTGCCGAATCGCCAACGCTCTTGATCCACTGCTGTGCGCCCAGCGCCGCACCCTGGGCGTTGTTCGAGACAAGTTGTGCCTGGGCCAGCCCCTTCTCATTGATTTCGGCGTTGATGATAAACACCGGAATACCAGCATCGACGGCTTTGCGTACCGCCCCAATAGAGCCGTCAGCATTGGCTGGGTCGAGAATGATGGCCTCTGCCTGATTGGTAATAGCCGTATCGATCTGATTGCTCTCGGTGTTGGTGTCTCCTTTGTGCGAGTTCACGTTGGCCTCATATCCCAACTCTTCGGCTGTCTCTCGGGCGATCTTACCCTCAGTAAACCAGTAGGGGTTGGAGGTGTCGTTGACGATAATGGAGATACGTCCTTCGTCCTGAGCCGCGACCCCACCCGCGAAGAGCGGCGCGCTCACGGCCAGTGCAGCTATCAGCAGGCGTTTTCCTTTCATGAACATAATCGACCACCTTTACTCTTATGATTGTGTACCGGCTTTACCGGCAGTACTTCCCGAGGCCGGCGAACGCTCAACGGCGCTCTCCGGTTGCGGCGAAGTCGTCTTGCCATCGGAAGAGGCTTGCTGCTTCTTCCGACCGCTGTATTGAATGCTGTTGAGCAAGACCGCGAGAATGATGACGGCCCCGGTGAACACGGTCTGCCAGTAGGAAGAAACCCCGATGATGACCAGACCATCGGAGAGGAACCCGATCACGAAGGCCCCCAGCAAAGTGCCGCGCACATTGCCGCGGCCACCGGTGAGTGCCGCACCGCCGATGACGACACCGGCAATCGCGGTCAATTCATAGGTCGTCCCGGCCGTCGGCCCTGCCGACGTCAGCTGGGATGACAGCACCAACCCGGCGATGGCCGCGCAAATGCCTGATAGCACATACACCAGCACTTGCACGCGTTTGACCGGTACGCCCGAAAGCTCTGCGGCACGGGCGTTACCGCCGGTGGAATACACCCAACGCCCAAACGGCGTGCGCGCCAGCAGCAGGATGCAGGCGATCGCCACGGCCGCCAAAATCAGGACACCGACCGGAACCCCGAACAATCGATTGAAGCCCAACCAGTCGAATCCGGTGTTACCCAGCTCAGGGCTACCGCCCAGATTGTTATAGGTCAGGCCGTTGGTCATCAGTAGGGCGACGCCTCTGGCCACGTACAAGAGCCCCAGGGTCGCCACGAAGGCGGGCACCTTGAAATATGCGATGAGCACACCGTTGATGGCACCGACCAGAGCGCCCAGTCCACACGTCAGAATGACCACGACCCACACGGGGGGGTAGAACACGACGCCCAGTATTTCGAAAGACACGCCTTGCATCAGAAAGCCTGCGAAGACACCTGCCAGGCCAAGCGTCGAGCCCACGGAAAGGTCGATGCCGCCCGTCAGGATGACCAATAGCATCCCGAGCGATAGCAACCCGAAGATGGCGACGTGAGACGACATGGTCAGGAAATTACTGGTCGAGAAATAGACAGGGGAAAGAATCGAGAAAATGACAATGATCGCGATCAAGGCGAAGAACGCACGACCCTCCAGAAGCATGCGCTTTATATCGAAATCGCCGCCGAATAGCTTGCCTCTCTCATTGTCGTTATCTTGGCTGACATCAGACATTGTGATTATCTCCGCTTTATAAGTGGATCAAGCGACCACGGCCTCGCCCGAGGCAGCCATAATCTCTTCTTTGTTGGCATCGGCACCGAATTCGGCCGCAATCCGGCCACGGCTCATGACGACGATACGATGGGCAATACTCAGGCATTCGCCGACTTCCGAGGTCGAGAACACCACGGCCAGGCCCTGTTGCGCCGCCCCCTCACTCAGCAGTCTGAAGACCTCGGCCTTGGCACCGATATCGATACCTCGGCTGGGTTCATCGAGCAGCACGACCCGGGGATGCGTCGCCATCATCTTGCCGATCACGACTTTCTGCTGGTTGCCCCCGGATAACGACCCGATGGAGGCTGCAGAGCCGTCAGTCTTAATGTGGACATTGCTGATCGATTCCCGCACCACGTGACGCTCACGCCCACGCGATGTCAGTAGTCCTTTGGTAAAGGCACCGATGCTGGCAAGCGACAGGTTTTCGCCCACCGACATCGTCTGTACCAGGCCATCGCGCTGGCGGTCCTCCGGCACCAACACCAGGCCTTTTTCGATACGCTCCGCGATACTCAGCCGCGAGATGTCCTCACCATGCAGCAGGACTCGGCCCGCACTCATACCGCCACGTCCTGCCACGCTTTCAAGCAGTTCGGTGCGGCCCGCCCCCATCAACCCATAGATGCAGACGATCTCGCCGGCACGTACGCTCAACGACACGTCATCGACCACGGCGCGTCCGGGCACCGATACATCGGGAATGGTGATGCCCTCGATCGACAGCACGGCACCCCCCATCGCGTACCCGTCCGGCGGGGAACCAAGATCGAAGTTCTCTCCCACCATGTTGCGTACGATCCACTCGAGATCGATCTCCTGACGCGCGGCATAGGCCGTCATCCGACCATCGCGCAATACCACGGCATGGTCGGTAATGGTCAGGGCTTCCTCGAGATGGTGGGAGATATATACGAGTGAAACACCACGGCTTTTCAGGTCACGAATCACGCGAAACAGCACCTCGACTTCCGAGGCGCTCAATGCCGAAGTCGGCTCATCCATGATCAGAATGCGCGAATTGACGGATAACGCACGGGCAATCTCGACGATCTGCTGCTGCCCGAGACGCAGATCTTCCACAGGCGTGAGTGGATCGATGGGTTCATCCAGTTCTTCCATGAGTTGGCGCGTCTGGCGCGCCTCCTCCGCATAATCGACGCCGCCCTTGCCGACGATTTCACGGCCCATGAAGACGTTATCGCGGACGCTCAAATTGGGCGCCAAGCTAAGCTCCTGGTGAATGATCGATATCCCCTGGCGCTGCGCCTCCGTGGTCGAAGAGAAGCGAACCGGCTCGCCTTCGAGAACGATTTCCCCCGATGATGGCTGCATGACACCCGAGAGAATTTTCATTAACGTCGATTTTCCCGCGCCATTCTCACCGAAAAGCGTTGTCACTTGCCCGTAGTGAACATCGAAATTCACGGCCTTCAACGCATGAACATTACCGAATGACTTGGCGATATTACGCGCCGACAGGATCACCTTTCCTAGCGTTCCTTCTTGACTGGTTGCATGTTCGTTCATCGCATCAAGCCTCCGGCTCATTCCACGCTAAAGTCGACCGGCGTCACGAGCCAGTTATTCGGATTGATCAACTGGAACACACCCGTCACCGTCACGGTCTTGCCTTGCAGGCCTTGTGTATCGATATCCGATAGCACCTGGGCCTTCATGGCATCGTTCAGAGCGGCGCCCGCATTCTGATATTCGATCTGATTCTTGAATTGACCGAACTCGATTTCTCCAGTGGCATCCCGCAGGTCGGTACCATTGATGGCCGGACCGGTCTGAACCCGTACCACGAGGTCATCGGGCGCCCCGTCAGCCTTGACCTCATATGTCCCGGACGTGCCGTCTCCCACCACACCGGTAAAGGTGACGGGCATGATCGGCCCGACGCCGCCTGGCACGCCGTATTTTTCCCCCGCCGCGCTCTGGTCGTCGGCAATTGCACTGGAAAGCTGCTCGATATCGACGGCACGCGCCTCGACATCGTCGCGAATCTTGGGAAATTCTTCTTCGGCGAAGCGTGCCATTTTCGCGCCTTCCTGCTCCTCTTCCGCGCCGATCGGCACCACCGTGGTATCCCAGGCCATGACGGCAAGCAGGACGACCGCAACGCCGATCATTACCGCCCTACCGCGCCCTTTTCGCCATCGTTTCGTAGGCATGGCGGCCGTATTTGAAGTCATGATGAAGCGCCCCCTGGCGTCGCTGATGAGTGGTAATCAAGTCCCGCGTCGGATGACGATTGTGATCGCCACGCAGAACATCGCGACATCACGCCCCGGGCATGAGAATGATCTTGAGTGCGCTGCTGTCGTGCCTCATCAGCTCGATACCCTTGTGGAAATCCGCCAATGGCAGCTTGTGGGTCACCACACCCTCGGTGGGGAAGTCACCGCTCTCGATACCCTCGATCACGTGTGGGTAGCAGTAAGGCCCCAGATGCGAACCCAGCACGTCAAGCTCCTTGCGATCACTGATGATGCTCCAATCGACCGTCACCGGATCCTTGAACACGCTGAACTCCACGAAGCGTCCCAGCTTGCGCAACATCGCCAGCCCCTGCTCCACCGACTTGGGTGCACCGGTCGCTTCGATGTAGATGTCACAGCCATAGCCGTCGGTCATGTCTTTGACGATCTGAACGACATCTTCGTCAGCTGGATTAAGCACCACATCGGCGCCGAATTTCTTGGCCAGTTCCAAGCGTTCACCGTGAAGATCGAGCACCACCAGCTTGGCGGGACCGGACTTCTTGGCCGGGCCGATCATTCCCAGCCCCAGGGTGCCGGCACCGGAGAGCACCACGATATCTCCCAACTGGATTTGCGCTCGCTCCACTGCGTGCATCGAGCAGGAAAACGGCTCGGTGAGCACGATGTTTTCCACCGGCACATCGTCTGGCAGCTTGTGGTTGATGGCTTCCTTGGGAAACTTCATGTACTCGGCCATGCCGCCGTTGACGTTATTCTGGAAGCCATACACGTCGTGCTTCTCGCACATCCAGTACTGGCCGCGATGACAGAAGCGGCAGTCCCAGCACGGCACGATCTGCTCGGAAATGACCCGATCCCCGATCTCGAAACCCGTCGCACCGGGGCCCATCTTGACGACATGCCCGATGAACTCGTGCCCTGGAATCATCGGCGCTTTGATATAGGCAGGCTGTTCCTCGTCGCCCCAGAAACTCGGTGCGCCTTCATAAGCCTTGAGGTCACCGGCACAGATGCCACAGGCCTCGACCTTGACCAGAATCTCCTTTTCACCGATATCAGGGACCGCAACGTTTTCCAGTCGATAGTCTTCCGGTGCGTAGGCGACGATGGCACGCATCGTGTCGGGGATATCGGGGGATGAGGTGGGCGTATCGTTCATGACGGCCTCCATTGAGCTGGCGCTTATTTATCATTTGATCTTTTGTTGCTCAAATGAATTAACGCTTTTCAGTATAGCCAGGTCAATGCAGTCGGCGACCTTTTCGCCTTATACTTTAGGATTGCTTTGTAAGTTTCTGAAAATAATAAATTTTATAGAGGGCTCTGCGAAAGCTAACGCCCGCAGAGTGTAAGGAGAAAAAGAAAGCCTGCACAAAAAAGCCGTTCACATAAACACATTAGTGTTCATATGAACGGCTCTGCACGGCAATCGGCGATACTTTGACTTAGCTCGCCGTTGAGGTGGTCGCCTCATCCAAGCGCAGGATGGTATGGGCGTTGGTCACACTAGTGGCCAAGGTATCGATGACGCCTGTACGCAGTGCCCCCAGGATCCCCGCCGCCTTGGTGTTTTCGCTGGCGATCGCCACCACATCGGGAATCCGCGCCAGATCCGTGATGGTCAATCCAATGACCCGGCCCTGCATGGGCGTTTCCGATGGCCGACCATGCATGTCGATGAAGTCGTACCCCATCATGTCCCCAACGGTACCCGAGAGGCGCGCCTCGGCGATTTCCTGCGGCGTGAACCAGCCCATGCGTACCATGTTGCTGTCCTCACTGAGATCGCCGACGCCGATCATCGCGATATCCGCGCGGCGCGCCCTATCTAACGTCTGGCGCACGGTAGGGTTTTCATACATCGAATCGCGCAACGCCGGGTTCTGCACCAGCGCCGGGGCATAAAGCGTTTCGCTTTCACCGCCATACTTCACCGCCAGGCGACGACAAATATGGTCGGGGTTCATGTATTCGCCGGCACGCAGCGAGCCGCCAATGGCACACACGAACGAGCATTTGCGCTCGCCTTGCTCGAAGACATTATCGGCCACCGCGCCCACGTTACGCCCCATCCCCACTGCCACGATCGAACCATCGTGCAGCTCGCGCGACAGATGATCGGCCACCAGGCTGGCCACACCGGAACGTTGAACGTCAGGCTCGGTGTGGTCGAGCGCAATCAAGGCGCGCTTGATACCGAAACGCCGGATCAGCGCCTGTTCGAGTTCGGCACTCACCGCCGGGTGCTGGCGCACCCGCACATCGACGATCCCTTCGGCATGCGCGCGTTTTAAAAGCCGGCCCGCCTTGACCCGGGATATCCCCAGCCGGTTGGCGATCGCCTCCTGGGTTTCGCCCTCCACATAATACAGAGAGGCGATTTCAGTCATCAGCGCGACTTCGGCGCTCTCGACACGTTCACTCATGGCACTAGCCTCATACGATCCGCTTCCCGGTTCCGGTCCACTTCGGGCGACGCGCACAAGATACCACAGCGAACAGGCGTACTCTTAACGATCAGACGTTCGGGGAGTCGCGAAAGGCTTCCTTCTCATACTCGGCAATACGCTCTATCTTGGCGCGCGAGCCGCCACCGCCGAACTCGGTTTCCAGGAAGGTCGTCACCACGGCCTTGGCCAGCTCCGGGCCGACCACACGGGCGCCGAGCGTCACGATTTGCGCATCGTTGCTCGAGCGCGCCTTGGCAGCCGAATAAGTGTCATGCGCCTGAGCGGCACGAATCCCGCGCACCTTATTGGCTGAAATCGCTACGCCTATGCCGGTCCCACAGACCAGCACTCCCTGCGCCACCTCTCCCGAGTCGATGGCGCGCGCCACTTTGACCGCCACATCGGGGTACAGCACCGGCTCGGCGTTATAGGTGCCGTAATCGACAGGCTCATATCCCAGAGCGCGAATGTGCTCGATCAGCAAAGCCTTGAGCTCGAATGCGGCTTCGTCGCCGCCCAGTGCGATGCGCTTTGCCGGCGCGCGACCTCTTGAGTCTGACATGTATTGTCTCCCGTGATGATTCCTCCCGCTTGCGATCGGCATGCTGTTACCGTTCGCGCTATGTTCAAAATATCACTAACCGAACATTTGTAAAATTCTTGATCACGAAAAGTCAGGTCAAGCCTCGAACACCCGATAATCCAGCTTCCAAGGAAAGAAATAAAAAAGCTTATATTTCAAATATATATCTTGAAATGACGCTTTCAAGCCTCTTATTCACGACCAAAGTCTCAGGCGTCGACACCGACCATGCCTTGACAGCCTTGGGCCCCAAGCCTAAACATCTGTTCAGTGAAAGATCATTATATAAGCCACCATCCCAGGTGTCGGATCGCCACGCCGTCGGCCACAACGAACAAGAGGAATACGCCATGCAACGCATCATCAATGACCCCGACAACGTCGTAGACGATGCCATCAAAGGTTACTTGCGCGCCTCGCCGAGCTTGTTTGTCGCCACCGACCACCCGCGCGTTCTCAAGTACCCGGACAGCCCCAGCGACAAGGTCGGCATCGTCACCGGTGGCGGTTCCGGCCACGAACCCGCCTTCCTGGGATATATCGGTGAAGGAATGTGTGATGCGGTAGCCATCGGCGAGATATTCTCGTCGCCCACCGCCGATGCATTCCTCGAAGCCTTTCGTGCCGCCCCCCATGAGCAGGGTGTCGCCTGCCTCTACGGCAACTACGCGGGCGATAACATGAACGTGAAGATGGCCAAGCAGATGGCCGAGATGGAAGACATCGAGGTCAAGACGGTGATTGCACGCGACGATGTGGCCTCGGCACCGGCGACGCAGCGTGACAAACGGCGCGGCGTGGCCGGCGAAGTAATGATGTGGAAAATCGGCGGCGCGGCGGCGGCCCGCGGCGACAGTCTCGACGAGGTCATCCGCCTGGCGCAGAAGGCCGTCGATGCGTGTTCGAGCATCGGCGTCGGACTGAGTAGCTGCACCATTCCCGCCAACGGCAAACCCAACTTTTCGATCGAGCCCGGCCACATGGAGCTCGGCATCGGCCACCACGGCGAACCGGGAATCGAAGTCGCGCCGCTGACCAGTGCCGAGGCCATCGCCACGGCCATGTGCGACCCTGTTCTCGCCGACCAGGACTTCGCCGGCAGCGAAGTGGCGGTTTTGATCTCCGGGCTTGGCGCCACGCCGGTGATGGAACTCAATATCCTCTACGCGCACATCGCCGAACGACTCGAAGACGCTGATATTCGCGTGCATCGTACGGATATCGGCAATTACTTCACCTCGCTGGAAATGATGGGCGCCACGCTCACGCTGATGAAGCTCGACGACGAGCTCAAACCGCTGCTGGACGCCCCGGCACGCTCGCTGGCCATCACGCAGTGCTGATCGGAACCGCTACTACGGAGACTCATCATGCAAGTTCTGGACGCGACTCAAGGCAGGGACATTCTCGAGGAGTTAGTCGAGGTCATCGTCGACAACCGCCAATACCTGAGTGACGTCGACGGCGCGATCGGCGACGGCGATCACGGCATCAACATGGCCAAGGGGTTTCGGCTTTGCGGGGAGTCGGTCGCCGGCCAATCGCTGTCGCTTTCCAAGGCGCTGGGCACGCTCGCCACGACCTTGATGGGCTCGATCGGCGGTTCGATGGGGCCGCTTTACGGCAGCCTCTTCATGGGCATGGCCAAGTCGGTCAAGGACAAGAACGTCCTCGACGCCAAGGATTTCGGTGACATGTTGGCCGATGGGCGCGAAGCACTCGAGCAGATCAGCGATGCCAAGGTCGGCGACAAGTGTCTTCTCGACACTCTGGTGCCGGCCATCGAACGTTACCGTGACGCCGTCGAGGGCGGAGACGACTTTCCTCACGCACTGCAAGCCTTACGTAACGGCGCCCAAGACGGTCGCGATTCGACGCTCGACCTGGAAGCCAAGATCGGACGCGCGGCACGCCTCGGCGAGCGCTCGCGCGGCCATCTGGATGCCGGTGCGGTGTCGTGCTGCCTGCTGCTGACCCGCTTGGCCGACAGCACCGAACGCCGCCTGGAAAAAGCCGCCGCCTGAGCACTGGCGGCGGCTTACTGGGTTTCCCTCCATTTTTTAGCCCCCGACGCCGTCTGGCACGTCGTGGGCCTTCACGCCCGCATACCGCGGCGGAGCAACCATGGTTTCACAGCTCGACTCACTCAAGGCACTGTCGCAAGTGGTCGCCGACACCGGGGACCCAGCCGCCATCGAACGTTATCGGCCCGTCGATGCCACCACCAATCCTTCCTTGATCCTCAAGGCATTCGAGCTGCCCGGCTATCAGCCACTGATCGAGCGGATCCTGGAAGAGGCGCGTGACGAGAAGTCACATGACGCCGACCACTTGGAGCGTATCGTCGACCGCCTCTCGGTCGGCATCGGCAGCGAGGTCGCCCAACTCATTCCGGGACGCGTCTCCACCGAGGTCGCCGCCAAGCTCTCGTTCGATACCCAGGCCAGTATCCGCAAGGCTCATGAGTTGGTGGAGCGTTACGAGGCGCTGGGTATCGGCCGTGAGCGGATCTTGATCAAGCTCGCGTCGACCTGGGAAGGCATCCGTGCCGCCGAGGTACTCGAGCGCGAAGGCATTCAATGCAACCTCACCCTCCTGTTCAGCGACGCTCAGGCGCAGGCTTGCTTCGATGCTGGCGTGTTCCTGATTTCGCCCTTCGTGGGGCGTGTCACCGACTGGTATCAGAAAGAAACCGATCAAACGTTCTCCCCAGAGGAAGACCCTGGTGTGCGGTTCGTGCGCCAGGTTTGCGAGCGCGCCGACCAGGGCGGCTACGACACCGTCGTCATGGGGGCCAGCTTCCGTACGCCAGAGCAAGTCCTCGCCCTCGCCGGCTGTCATCGACTGACGATCTCCCCCGCCTTGCTGGAAACGCTCGAGGCGCGCGAAGGTGATGTCGACGCCAAGGTCCGCTTCACGCATCCCGAGGCACAACCTGGCCATCCGCTCGGGGAAAGCGCCTTCCGCTGGCAGCACAACCAAGACCCCATGGCCATCGACAAGCTGGCCGAAGGCATCCGGCGCTTCGCCGACGACCAGGCCTGTCTCGAGGATTTGATCGCCGACCGGCTTGATAACTGAATCATCGCTCACGGAGGAGACACCGATGCCCTCTCGCTTCACGCTAGCCAATGCCATTCGCGCCCTTTCGATGGATGCTGTGCAGGCCGCCAATTCCGGCCACCCCGGCGCGCCGATGGGCATGGCCGATATCGCCGAAGTGCTGTGGAACGACCATCTCAAGCACAATCCCAGTAATCCCACCTGGCCCGACCGCGACCGTTTCGTGCTCTCCAACGGGCATGGCTCGATGCTGTTGTATTCGCTTTTACACCTCAGCGGTTACGACCTGGCCATCGACGACATCAAGCAGTTCCGCCAGCTCCATTCGCGCACGCCGGGGCATCCCGAGCTCGGCTATACGCCTGGGGTCGAAACCACCACCGGCCCGCTGGGTCAGGGGCTGGCCAATGCCGTGGGCATGGCACTCGCCGAACGCACTCTGGCCGCGCAGTACAATCGCCCAGGGCATGACATCGTCGACCATCGCACCTGGTGCTTCGTCGGCGATGGTTGCCTGATGGAGGGCATCAGCCACGAAGCCTGCTCGCTGGCAGGAACGCAGGGTCTCGGCAAGCTGACCGTCATCTACGACGACAACGGCATCTCCATCGACGGGGAGGTCGCGGGCTGGTTCACCGATGACACTGCCAAGCGCTTCGAGGCCTACGGCTGGCAGGTCATCGCTGACGTCGACGGGCATGATCCCGCCGCCATCGAAGACGCCATCGTCGCCGCCAGGAGGGACACGCAACGCCCCACCTTGATCATCTGCAAGACGGTCATCGGCTTCGGTGCGCCCAACAAACAGGGCACCGGCGCCTGTCATGGTGCCGCCCTGGGCGAGGATGAAGTCGCCGCCGCGCGCCAGCGCCTCGAGTGGTCGCACCCACCGTTTCACGTGCCCGACGAGATCTACGCGGGCTGGAACGCCGACGCAGCCGGCCAGCAAGCCGAGGCCGAGTGGCGCCAACGCTTCGCGCGCTACGCCGAGGCTTATCCCGAGCTTGCCGCAGAACTCGAGCGCCGCTGGCGTGGCGAGCTACCGGGCGACCTGGGCGGCAGCGCCCTGATCGAAGACGCCCAGCAAGCCTGCGATACGCTGGCCTCACGCAAGGCCTCACTCGGTGTGCTCAACCACCTGGGGCCACGCCTGCCGGAACTGCTGGGCGGCAGCGCCGACCTCGCGCCATCGAATCTGACGATCTGGGAGGGCGCACGCGCCATCTCGGCCCAGGCACCCGACGGCAACTACCTGCATTACGGCGTTCGTGAATTCGCCATGGGCGCCATCATGAACGGCATCAGCATGCACGGCGGCTTCATTCCCTATGGAGCCACCTTCCTGACGTTCATGGAATACATGCACAACGCCGTGCGCATGGCCGCCATCGCGCGGCGCCAGGTGATCTTCGTCTACACCCACGACTCCATTGGGCTTGGCGAAGACGGCCCGACTCACCAGCCCATCGAACAACTCAATGCGCTACGCATCACGCCGAACTTGGCAACGTGGCGCCCCTGCGACGCCACCGAAACCAGCGTGGCTTGGCTGGCGGCGCTCAAACGTCAGGACGGCCCCACGGCTTTGGTATTTTCGCGCCAAGGGCTTCCCGGGCAAGCACGCGATGTCGCACAGCTCGCCGCTATCGAACGTGGTGGCTACGTGCTCAGCGATTGCGAGGGCACGCCCGAGCTGATTCTCATCGCCACCGGCTCGGAAGTGGGCCTGGCCATGGAAGCCGCCACCCAGCTCAATGGCCAGGGGCGTCAGGTCCGCGTCGTTTCGATGCCCTGCGCCAGCGCATTCGATGCTCAAGATGCCGACTATCAGGAGGCGGTACTGCCGCCTACGGTGACACGTCGCCTCGCCATCGAAGCCTCGCATCCCGATTATTGGCACAAATACGTCGGCCCTCGAGGCAGTGTGATCGGCATGACCGGCTACGGGGAATCGGGCAAGGCCGAGGACTTGTTCCGCCACTTCGGATTCACCGTCGAAAACGTGATCGACACGGCTCACACTTTGCTCGACTGACCTGCCTGGCCTGCCTGGCGGCATGGCCCAGACGGCCATGTCGCCATCCGCCGGGCCCGATCCGGGCTGGATCGGTGGCCAAGCGATAATGGCCAGTCGCCCCCTTGATTCTCTCCTTCAGCATCGCCAGAACGAGTAGTGAGGCAAGCAGGAAGGCTGCCTCGGGAAGACTCGTCGCCGACGATCCCGTTAAGGAGGATGATATGAGCCGCAAGACCCTCACCGCCGTCAATCCCGCCAACGACCAAGTACTCGGCGAGCACGAGATGCTCGACGATGACCAGTTGGCCGAAAAGCTCAATCAAGCCCGCGAGGGCTATGCCGAATTCCGTCACCTGCCGGTGGCCGACCGCAGACACCGGCTCACCGCACTGGCCGACTTGATCGACCAGCATCAACGTGAAATTGCCGAGATTATTGCCCATGAAATGGGCAAGCCCTTTCATCAGGGAATCGACGAAACGCAGATTTCCTCGGCTATCGTGCGCTTCTATGCCGATAACCTGGAGTCTCTTCTCAAGCCCCAGCCACGTCAGGTGGAAGGCGCACAGAAGGCCGAAATCGTCCACGACCCGATGGGCGCCGTGCTCGGCGTGATGCCGTGGAACTATCCGCTTTATCAAGTGGTGCGCTTCGCCGCGCCCAACCTGGCAGGCGGTAATGTCTGCCTGCTCAAGCACGCCTCCAACGTGCCGGGCTGTGCCAAATACATCACCAAGCTGTTCCACGACGCGGGCTTCAAGGAAGGTACCTTCACCTGGCTGCCGATCGGTTCCGACAAGGTCGAAGGCATCATTCACGATCCGCTCGTCTGCGGCGTCACGCTCACCGGTAGCTATGAAGCTGGGCGCAGCGTTGCCAAGATCGCCGGCGATGCCATCAAACCTAGCGTGCTTGAGCTCGGCGGCATCGACCCGCTGATCGTGCTCGACGACGCCGATGTCGACAAGGCCGTGGAACTGGCCGTGAATGGCCGCTTCGACAACACCGGGCAAAGCTGCGCGGCCTCCAAGCGCCTCATCGTTGAACGCCCGGTGCTGGAGCGCTTTACCGAGCGCCTCATTGATCGTGTGCAGAAACTGACCATCGGCGATCCCATGGACGGCGATACCGAAATCGCTCCCATGTCGCGCAAGGATCTGCGTGACGATCTCCATGACCAAGTTCAGCGGGCGATCCAGCAAGGGGCACAACTTGAGACCGGTGGTGAAGTCCTCGACCGTCCCGGCGCCTGGTATGCGCCAACCGTGCTGACCAATGTCGCGCCTGGCAATCCGGCTTTCGATGAGGAATTGTTCGGCCCAGTGGCCTCGGTTATCGTCGCCGACGACGCCGAGCACGCCATCGAGCTGGCCAACAACTGCCGCTATGGCCTGGGCGGTACCGTGGTCGGCCAGGACGTGAAACGCGCCGAGCAGGTCGCACGCCGGCTCGAAGTCGGCATGAGCTTCGTCAATCAGCCCACCACGCCCTTCGCCGAGCTGCCATTCGGTGGCGTCAAGGAAAGCGGTTACGGTCGCGAGCAGAGCGAATACGGCTTTGGCGCCTTCCTCAACGTGCGCACGGTCTATATCGCCGAGTAAGTATGCCGTGAACGCCCCAACGCAAGCGCCCCGCCCAAATAATTGGGCGGGGCGCTTTGTCGTTCGGCGTCCGCGATGTTCCAAAACCAGCTAGGCCGACCATATCACGGCTATATATCTCTTAGATCGGCTCCCTTAGATCAGGGCTTAGATATAAGGAGTAGATGTCCGTGATTGAAAGCCGCGGTAGGCGCTCTCGGTCATCATTCCCAGCACACGGCCTGCATGCTTGCCAAAACGCTTGAGCAGAGTCGGTCGCGCAGTCGAAATCGTCATGGATAACGTGCCTGTGTCGGTGGATACACAAGCATTATACCTTAGTCTTTATACTTTGGTCTAATTAGCGGTCCGCACGACCAACGCCCAAGTTAGAAGTTGTAGTTGATGAACCCGCCCACGTAGGCCTGGGTCGCATCACCGACCTCGTCGACGATGGGACTATCCTTGGCATCGCCGGTCAGGTGCGACACGCCGACCAGGCCCGTGACGGACCACGTCCGCGTGAGATAATAACTGGCGCTGGCATCGGCACCGATGCGGAAATAGCCCTCGCTCGGCGAGTACGCATCCAGCCCCGAGCGTCGACTCTCCCGCGCGGAAATGCCGAACATGTCCTCGGTCCAGGCGTCGCTTCCATAGGCGATGTTCGGACCCAGCGAAACGGAGAGCCGCTGGGTCAGGCGCGAACGCCAATGCGCCTTGGCGCTGGCATGGTAGCCATCCACGTCTCCGCTCACTGGCGTTTCCACCGCCGCGCTGTATAACCAATGGCCTTCGGTGTACTCGGCCCGCAGCCCTGCCGTGACGCCGCCGTCGACCTCATCCAGGCGGTTCAGGTCATCGTCGTTATCGCGTCCGAAGGTGTAACCAAGAAACGGCGACACCCGCCAACCATCCCGGTTGATGACGTTCCAGCCCACGCCATCACGCGCGTTGATATACACGCTATCGCCATAGGTCAGGTCGACCGATGGCCATGCGGACGTCTCGTAATCGTCGCTCCCCAGATAATCGGGCGCGTAAATCGCCCCCGCACCGAGGCTCCCCTGCCAGCTGCTGTCCTGTGCTTGGCTTGGCACTGCCACTGCTATCAGCGGCAGTCCGACGGCCAGCGCCACGTATCGATATCCTAACTGCATAGTTCCGACTCCCTGAATTCCATTGCATGGCCATCGAGCAAGCCGCCCGCCGCACCGCAGACGCACACTCGACATCTTACGTACGGTAACGTAGGTATCTGTTCTGCGCCAGCTATGCCAAACAGGTCGATAGGCAACCGTGGAGCTTGTTACATAACGAACCGTGCCAAGGCACTCGCAAGCCCCCGGTTGCCCCCTCGCTCCCTCCCGAGCTACGACTTTGGCAGAATTGATCACAATACTGATTGTCATCACAGTGACGATAATTCGACAGCACTGACAAGGTAATCCTATGCAATTTCATCGCGATGGCTTCCACACCGGCGACCCGGCCCGCCACGCTCCCATTGGGACGCCCGCCAACACCAACGCCTTACCAGAAGAAGTCGATGTACTCATCGTTGGCTGCGGCCCGGCTGGCCTGACGCTCGCGGCCCAATTATCGGCTTTCCCCGACATCAACACTCGTATTATCGAGCAGAAGGACGGGCCGCTAGAACTCGGCCAGGCCGACGGCATAGCCTGCCGTACCATGGAGATGTTCAATGCTTTCGGCTTCGCCGAGAAGGTGCTCAAGGAGGCTTGCTGGATCAACGAGACGGTGTTCTGGAAGCCCGGCGAGACGAACCGCCAGCAGATCGTGCGCCACGGCCGCGTCCAGGATACCGAGGATGATCTATCCGAATTTCCCCATACGGTGCTCAACCAGGCCCGGGTCCACGACTTCTATCTAGAGGTGATGCGCAATTCCTCCAGCCGTCTGGAGCCCAACTACGCGCGACGCTTACTCGACGTGGAGATCGACCCGGCCAAGGCTGATGAAACCACCCTGGAAGCCGACGACCACTCGGTGACTGTAACGCTTGAACGCACCGATAAGGCCCATGCCGGCGAGGTCGAGACCGTGCGTGCCCGCTACGTGGTGGGCTGTGACGGGGCGCGTAGCGTTGTACGCAAGTCGCTGGGCCGGTCTCTGGAAGGCGACTCCGCCAATCAAGCCTGGGGCGTCATGGACGTGCTGGCGGTCACCGACTTTCCGGATATCCGCATGAAAACGGCTATCCACTCCGCCAATGAGGGGAATATCTTGGTCATCCCGCGGGAGGGTGGCTATTTGGTGCGGCTCTACATTGAGCTCGACAAGCTCACGGAAGACGAGCGGATCGCCAGCCGCCAGATTACCGCCGAACAGCTGGTAGCCGGCGCCCGGCGCATCCTCCACCCCTATACGTTGGATGTGAAGGAGATCGCCTGGTGGTCAGTCTACGAGATCGGCCAACGACTGTGTGACAAGTTCGATGACGTGCCCACATCGGAGATGGAAAGCCGCTTTCCGCATGTATTTATCGCCGGCGATGCCTGCCATACCCACAGCCCCAAGGCCGGGCAGGGCATGAACGTCTCGATGCGTGACACTTTCAACTTGGGCTGGAAGCTGGCCTCGGTGCTGCGGGGGCAGGCCACGCCAGCGCTGCTGCACACTTATACGTCGGAACGACAGACTGTAGCCAAGGAATTGATCGATTTCGATCGTAAATTCGCAAAGATGTTCAGCGCCCCACCCAAAGGCTCATCCGAGGACCAGGGTGACGGCGTGGATCCCAAGGAGTTCCAGCAATACTTCATCCAGCAAGGGCGTTTCACCGCCGGCACGGCGATCCAGTATTATCCATCGCTGATCTGTGCCGAGCCGACCCATCAGGCATTGGCCAAGGGCTTCGAAATCGGCACGCGCTTCCACTCCGCTCCAGTGGTGCGACTAGCCGATGCCAAACCCATGCACTTGGGGCACGTGATAGAGGCCGACGGGCGATGGCGATTACTCGCCTTCGCTGGAGCTGAAACCCCCACGGCACACGATTCGTCACTCTCCCAACTCTGCGAGTTTCTCGCCAAGTCTCCGGGCAGCCCGATCCGCCGCTACACTCCGACCGGCGCGGACATTGACACCGTGTTCGACCTACGCGCCGTTTGCCAGCAAGGCTTTCGTGACCTCTCCCTAGACAACTTCCCAAGCTTTCTCTGGCCGCGAAAAGGCCGCTATGGCCTACGTGACTACGAGAAGGTGTTCTGTGCGGATCTCAAAGGCGGCCAGGATATATTCGATATACGCGGCATCGATCGCGAGCAAGGCTGCCTAGTGGTCGTGCGACCCGACCAGCACGTCGCCCAGGTGCTGCCATTAGAGGCCCACGACGAGCTCGCTGCCTTCTTCGCCAATTTTATGCTCGATCAATCAACCCGTTGAGACGAGTTTCCGCTCTACCTAGACACTAGAGACATTATCAACCGATAGGCACAGCTACGAACTGCCACCTTTGTATAATTGAGCACAATACTGATAGTCATAATACTGATCAATATCCCAATGCACCTTGGGTCACAGCTCAGTTCCCAACAACAACGAGACAAAGACAATGAAAATCTATCCCCTGACAGCACGCCCCCTGACCTTTGCCGCACTCGCACTCGGCAGCGCACTTCTTAGTTTCTCAGTTCCTGGCGAGGCTAAGGAGCTGAAACTAGGGATCATCACGCCTCCCCAGCATGTCTGGACCAAGGCCGCTCACGAATTCGCCGAGAGAGTGGAATCGGAAAGCGACGGCGACTTGAGTGTGGCCCTATTTCCCGCCGGTCAACTCGGGGATGAGCCGGCGATGTTTGCACAGATGCAATCCGGCTTATTGGACATGGGCATTATGACCGCCGCTATCACCAGTCAACGCGAGCCGTCAGTTAACGGTTGGTTCACGCCATTCCTGTTCGATAATGTCGAGGATGCCATCCAGGCCACGCAAACTCCCGCCGCCGAGCAAATGCTCGACAACCTATCGGACAAAGGCCTACACGCTTTTGGCTATACCTTCGCCGGCATGCGCCACATTCTAATGCGTGACCAGGCCGTCACCTCGATCGACGACCTCGACCATCAGAAAATTCGCATCATTCCCATCTCTGCGATGCAAACCTGGTGGCGCGCGACGGGTGCGGTGCCCACTCCCATCCAGTTACCAGACGTCTATCAAGGCCTGCAAAATAAAATGATCGATGGCGTCGGCATTGACCTCGACGCCCTGGTGGGCTCCGGTTTTGACGAAGTGGCCCAGCACCTCACGCTGACCAACCATATGGCTTTCCCAGCGATTGCCATGGTCAGTTCCACCACTTGGGACACTCTGAGTGAAAACGAACGCGAAGTCGTGAACCATGCCATGCACGAGGCGCTGAACTGGGCCAATCAGGCTCAAGTCGACGCCGAAGCCGACAACCTCGACTATCTCGAGCAACACATCGATGTCCGCCACCTCGACGATGCCAAGGCGCAATTCGCCAAGGCCAATACCGCCTTCGACGACAAGTTCTCGGTCCTGCCGCTGATCAGCCAATTCCAACAGCAGGTCGCCGACCAGCATGCCGAGAAATAAACGAGCCTCGGTGGCCGCTTATCCATTACCACGAGGCAGGTGACGCCATGACAACTTACCATGGAAATCTCCTCACCCGTGCCAGCCGTACCGTTGTGTACGTCGAGCAATGGGTCTGCAACGCATTGATCGTCGCCTTCGGCGTACTGCTGATTATCAACGCGATTTTGCGCTACGCCTTCAACAGCCCTTTATTCTTCGCCGAAGAACTAGGTGTATATATCCTGATTTGGATGGCCTTCATGGCCATCTCGATCGGCATCCACCATGACAGTCATGTGCGACTGACCATGCTCACGGGCGTAATGCCAGACCCGCTGCGTGCGGCCTGCTACTGGATCAGCGAACTAATCTGCCTGGTCATCTTAGCGGTGCTGCTCAAATACTCTCTCGACTGGGTCACCTCGCCGGCCGTGACCTTCGATATGGCGATTACATTGGGATGGGATAAATGGGTCTTTTACCTGATCGTTCCCCTGTTCTCGGCTACGTCCCTACTGCATATTACCGCGCGCCTCACCGACCGCTCACGCCACGCCTTCGCTCTCGGCGTGCAGGAGGACTGACCTATGACGCTCGGTATATTCATACTGCTCATGCTGATGGGAATGCCCATCGCTTTCGTTCTGCTGGCAACCACCTTGGCGTTCATCCTGCTCGACGGTAACTTCCGTGCCCTCGAGACCCTGCCCCAGGTGCTTTTCGGCTCGCTGGAAGTCTTCGATCTGCTAGCGATTCCGTTGTTCATCCTGCTCGGCGAGATCATGAATGAAGGCGGCATTACCCGACGCATCATTCTTGCAGCACGTGCCTGGTTCTCGTGGCTACCGCACAGCATCGCATATGTATCGCTAACCTCGAATCTGATGCTCGCCTCGATTATGGGCTCGGCTACTGCCCAGATCGCAATCATGAGCCGCGTGATGACTCCGGAGCTGGAAAAGGATGGCTACGACAAGGGCTTCGCCGCAGCGCTGACTGCTGGCTCCGGCCTTCTCGGACCGATCATTCCCCCCTCGATGATCTTTATCATCTACGGGGTGATCGGCCAGGTCTCGATCGGGGCGATGTTTCTGGGCGGTATCCTACCCGGGCTGGCGCTATTCGTGATCATTAGCGGCCTGATCGCTCTCTTCGCACGTCGCGCCAAATCGGCAAACGCACCAAAACAGACACGTATCGACAAGTGGCAAGCCACACGAGGCGCGCTACTGACTTTGTCGATTCCGCTGGTGATCGTCGGCGGCATTGCTTTCGGCATCGTCACGCCTACCGAGTCAGCCGCGGTGGCGACCTTGCTTGCAGTACTGCTCGGAGGCCTGGTATTCCGAGAGCTCAAGCTCGACAGTCTCCCCGCTTTGCTACAACGCACAGCGCGCAATACCGCCATCGTGCTATTCCTGATCGCCGCAGCCAAGGCTTTCGGCTGGGTACTGGTGTTCAACCAGGTCCCTCAGCAGGTTGCAGAAATGATGCAGACCACCACCCAGAGCCCGCTGCTCTTCATGCTCATGGTCTTCGCTTTGCTGATAGTGGTCGGAATGGTCCTCGACGGCATCGCCGCTCTGATCATTCTGGTGCCGATCCTGCTACCGGTCGCTCAGCAGGGCTATGGCATCGATCCAGTCGCCTTCGGTGTGGTGACCTGTATGACTCTGACCTTGGGGCTGCTGACGCCCCCCGTCGGCGCCGGCCTTTTCGTGGCCTCAGCAATAAGCGATGTCAGCTTGGCACGGATCACATTTTGGATTTTACCGTTCATCCTCGCCGCCAGCTTAGTGATTCTGCTGACGATCTTTTATCCCGCACTGGTCACAGCCTTTCTATAGCGTCACTGGCATGGACCGCAAAAAAGCTCTCGAAAAGACGAGAACAGGTGCGATACCCCTAATCCGCAAGGAGGTGTGTCATGTCACTCACCGAAGCTCCAAAAAGATCACCGGAGCGCGATGCGTTTTATACCAAGCTTAACGATAAAAACTTCAGCGCACTTTGGACCGTACTTAACAATCTCATTACGCCCACACCGAAGAGCGCATGCCAACCGCATCGCTGGGAGTTCGCCCCAGCTCGCGAGCTACTGATGGAGGCCGGCAATCTGATCACTGCCAAGGAGGCCGAACGGCGAGTGCTGATCCTAGAGAACCCCGGAATGCGCGGCCAGAGTCGTATCACCACGTCGCTCTATGCGGGACTGCAGCTGGTTCTGCCTGGCGAAGTGGCACCCGCCCATCGTCACAGCCAATCAGCGTTGCGCTTCGTGATGGAGGGTAGCGGCGC
This sequence comes from Chromohalobacter canadensis, assembly GCF_034479555.1. NCBI lineage: Bacteria > Pseudomonadati > Pseudomonadota > Gammaproteobacteria > Oceanospirillales > Halomonadaceae > Chromohalobacter > Chromohalobacter canadensis. The sequence goes on from NZ_CP140151.1 coordinate 1,384,622, forward strand.
CTGCACCGCCGTCGACGGCGAGCGCACGTATATGGAAGTGGGTGACTTCGTGATCACGCCGCCTAATGCTTGGCATGATCACGGGAATGAGTCGAACGCTCCGATGATTTGGATGGATGGCCTCGACATTCCAATGCTTTCGTTCTTCGATGCTTCTTTTGCCGAAGGACTGGGGGCAGATACGCAAGCGCTCACCAAGCCCAATGGCGATTCACAGGCCCGCTATGGCGCCAACTTGCTCCCCGTCGATTTCGAGCGCACGGGGCTAAGCTCCCCTCTTTTCAACTATCCCTATACGCGAACCCGCGAAGCTCTCGAGGCAATGCGACGTCATGATGAGTGGGACCCATGTCACGGTCTCAAGATGCGCTACATCAACCCACTCGACGGTGGCTCAGCTATGCCCACCATTTCTCCCTTCGTGCAACTGCTACCCAAAGGCTTCAAGACCACTAGCTATCGTTCGACCGATGCCACGGTGTTCACCGTCGTTGAAGGTAGTGGGACGACTACCATTGGCGACACTACTTACCACTGGAAACCCAAGGACATTGTCGTGATACCCAGTTGGTGCCCGGTAGTCCATCAGGCCCACGAAGATGCTGTTTTATTCAGTTTCTCCGACCGGGTAACTCAGCAAAAGCTGGGCATCTGGCGCGAGCAGCGCAGTGCCGACTGACTCTTTGTCACTCAACCTTTTTCACTCCATACCAAGAGCGATATACCATGACCGATTACGTCTTCGACCCGCAGTCCGTCAGCAGTGTCGCCATTGAGGGTGACAACAAGCGCTTTCCGGTGCGCCGCATTTTCTGCGTCGGCCGCAACTATGAGGCGCATGCCCGAGAGATGGGGCGCGACCCGAATCGCGAATTTCCCTTCTTCTTCACCAAGCCCGCCGACGCTATCGTGCCTGACGGCAGCGATGTCCCCTACCCACCGGAGACCCAAAATTTTCATTACGAAATGGAGCTGGTGGTAGCGATCGGCAAGGCCGGCTTCCAGGTCCCGGTCGAGGAGGCCAACGATTACATCTATGGTTACGCCGCCGGTAATGATTTGACCCGCCGCGACCTGCAGCTCGAAGCACGTGAAAAGGGCCGGCCCTGGGATTGGGGCAAGGCCTTCGATGAGTCCGCAGTGATTTCCCCCTTGCGCAAGGCCCGTGATATCGGTCATCCCACCGAGGGCCGTATCTGGCTCGCCGTCAATGATGAGATCAAGCAGGACCAAGATATTGCCGACCTGATATGGGACGTGCAGGAAATCGTTTCGCTCCTCTCCCACACTATGCGCATCCGCCCTGGCGACCTGATTTATACCGGCACTCCCGCCGGCGTCGGCCCGCTCCAGGTCGGCGACAAGGTGACCGGTGGCATTGACGGCGTCGGTGATCACTCGATCACCATCGTCACACCACGGGAGGGACTATGAGTCTCGTCCTGCACAATTTTTTCCGTAGCTCGGCGTCAGTGCGTGTACGCGCCGCCCTTCAACTCAAGGGGCTGACGTATACGCATGTCTCCTACACCTTACGCCAAGGGGAGCACCGCTCCCCCACCTACCTCTCGCTTAATCCACAGGGACTAGTTCCAGCACTGCAGCTTGAAGACAGCACGGTGGTGGCACAGTCGCTGGCGATCATCGAATATCTCGACGAGGTGTATCCTAAGCCATTGCTGCTACCCAGCGATCCGTTAGATCGTGCCTGGGTGCGTGGACTGGTACATTCCATCGCCAGCGATATCCATCCACTCAACAATCTCCGAGTGCTGCAATACCTGGGGCAGGAATTGGACGTAATCGAGGCAGGCGTCACCACGTGGTTCCGCCATTGGGTTGCTGAAAGTTTCACCGCGCTCGAGCGCCAACTGGCTGACGACCCGCGCCGTGGCCAGTTCTGCTACGGTGACTCGCCCGGCCTAGCCGATATCTGCTTGTTCGCTCAGATGGCCAACAACCGACGCTTCGAAGTCGATATGACACCCTATCCGACGCTTGCGACTATCAACACCAACTGCCTTGAGCTACCAGCGTTCGTCGACGCTCTACCCGAGAGCCATCCACATGCAGGTTGAGGTCAAGCGACGATCCCCATAGCATTCAGGCCGTGGCCCGCGATACTGCGGCCTTCCACCGATTTTCACCGGACGCTCTCGACACCATGACCGACTCGCCCCTCGCCGAAGCCAACACCTTGCCTGGCAATTTGCTCAGGCGCTGCCATCAAAGCAGCGTGGCCATCTTCCTGCGACAGTGCGAGGCTTTCCACCTTACACAGCTACAATATGTCGCCCTTTCGGCTCTTGAAGAACAAGGTTCACTGGATCAGATCACTCTCGGTGGTTATACAGCGCTCGATCGCAATACGATCGCCGTAGTAGTCAAAAAACTTGAGGAGCGCGGTCTGGTCACTCGTCAGCGCAACCCTCAGGATCGACGCTCAATGCTCGTCACCTTGACGGGAGCGGGGCGTGATCTTCGCCATCAGGCCGAAGCCTCGGTCCGCGACGCCCAAGAGGAAATCCTGGCCCCCCTCTCCACTGAGGAGCGTGAAACCCTATGCCATTTGCTACAACGCATGGCCGACGCCAATAACGAACGCAGCCGGGTGCCGATCCGAACTGCTGAATAGCCGGTGACAGTAACGCCTCATACCACCCGATCCCTTTATGATTCGACAGCCATTTCCCCACCCAACCACTGGCGCGCCGCCGCAACATCGTCTTGAGGGTCGTGGTTCCACAGCCAGTCGAAACGTTGCTTGAGATCGGCGGCGATGTGAGCTTCATCGGAGCCGATTCCGGTACCGCAGTACTCATAGACGTTTCCAGCCTCATGAGAGGTGGCTTGCGCGCGACAGGTTCGCGCATGCCGAACACCCTCGAAAGCCGCTAATACCTCAGCAGCGGTGACGCGATCACAGGCTGGATCGCTCAATAGCTCGGTCAGCACATAGGCGTCCTCCAAAGCCTGACCAGCCCCAGCGCCTTGATGGGGCAGCATGGCATGGGCAGCGTCACCAGTGATCAATACGCGGTCACGCACATAACGAGGAAGCTCAGGTAACTCATGCAGCGCCCAGCGTGTTGGTTGGTCGATACAACCGAGAATTGCTCGGGAAGCGACTCCCCAACCAGGAAAGTCATCAAGCATCTCCTCCTGGCTAACCTCCTCGACCCAGGGAGCGCCTTCCGATAGTTGCGGATTGGGCATCGAACGATCAGTGACGAAGGCGACCACATTAACTAGCGTCGCTTGCTTCACCGGAAAGGTCAGGATGTGGCGATCAGGTCCCAAATACATCTGCGGCACAGTAGCCATCTTCTCGTCGACGTCCACCGCCCGGAGGGCCTGACGAAGCCTCTCGGTAGGCACCAAGCCGCGATACGCTTGGGTTCCGCTCCAATTAGGATCAAACGCGCCGTATTCAACAGTCGGCAGCACATGCTCACGCACCGCCGACTTGATTCCATCGAAGCCGATTAGGATATCGCAGCGGAAGTCACTGCCATCCTCGAAGCTTACGCTGACACCTTCAGCGTCCTGCTCCACTGACCGACAACGCTTACCAAAGTGGGCAATACCCTCAGGCAGGTGAGAGACGATAGCCCCGAGAAAATCAGCACGATGAACCGAGGACTGACCGCAGCCAGGGGCCAACGAGGCTGTCAGGTAGGCCTCATCATGCCAGCGTCGCCATTCGAACCAGACGTCGCCATAGGGAGCCGGCGAGGCATCGGCAATGCGCCGATAGGCTTTCTCTAAGCCGAGTAGGGAAATCGCTCGCACGGCATTAGGACCGAACGAAACTCCGGCACCTATCTCAGAAAAGCGTTCGGCGGCCTCAAACAGGTTAATTTCTAGGTCCCGAGTGCGAGAGAGGCCCACGGCTAGGGCCACACCTCCGATGCCGCCGCCGACGATACCGATGCTGAGGCGCTTTCCCTGAGGGGTCTTTGTTGTGCTCCGTGTTTGCATGATCACTACTCCTATCAAGAAAAGAATGGTGTAGCATCACGCTAGACTTCCGCCGACATACCCCACAACGAAACCGCCTTCATTTGGCAAATAAACGACGCTAATACCCATAAATAACAGCATATTGTATTAGCCGCCCCACCCCTTTTACGACCTTTGTCTAACCGGGATGGATAGCGAATATTATTACGTATACAGTCGTTTTTCTCAGCTAAGCGTCATCACAGAAGGCCTTTCATGCGTAAATTATCGGAGGTCGATACCAACCTGCTCGTGGTATTCGATCTACTTTACCAACATCGCAATACTCAGGTGGTCGCCGAACAACTTGGCCAGACCCAACCTGCGGTCAGCCACGCACTAAAGCGGCTACGCAAGATGCTCGGTGATGAACTATTTGAGCGCACCTCGCAAGGTCTGATGCCAACACCTTATGCCACACACATCCACGAACCGATTTCCAAAGCGCTGTCCAGTCTCCAAGAGACACTCAACCTAAGTCATGGCTTTGATCCAGCGACCAGCCAGCGCCGCTTTCAAATCACCATGAGTGATATCGGCGAAATTTATTTCCTACCCCGCTTGATGTCACGGCTGGCTGAAGTGGCCCCACACGTCTCACTGAGAACCACACGCAGTGATCTTTATGACATTAAGCATGACATGGAGGAAGGTCATATCGACCTCGCGGTGGGACTGATTCCACAACTGGGCGCTGGTTTCTACCAGCAGCGATTATTCGTGCAGAACTATGTCTGCCTAATGCGTGAGAATCATCACCTTGCACGCGGCACGTTTTCCCAGGAAGACTTCGCCAAGGCGCAGCATATCGTGGTCGAGGCACAGGGCACAGGGCATGGCAGAATCGAGGAACTGCTGGCCAGGAGTGGTATCAACCCCCCGATACGACTCAGGCTGCCGCACTTCGTCGCCGTTCCCTACATCATCAACGATACTGACTTGGTAGTAACCGTCACCGACAAGCTGGCCGAGGCCACAGCCTCTCGCTTTGGGCTATGTGCCATCCCCCATCCGTTGGCACTACCCGAAGTGCCTATCAACCTTTTTTGGCATCGCCGCTTCCACCAAGATGCCGGCAATCAATGGTTGCGACGCCTGATTCATGAGATGTTTGCGGAAACTTGAGCTAGCGGCATTCGTCTGGTAGCGCCTCCCACCCAGACACAATGCCGGATAGCTTCAACGCGAGCTATCGGATACCTGAGGCGATTCGCCTCGAGTGTCGAAACGACGGTGTAGGATGTTATAGGCGACGGCACCAATCATCACCCCCCAAAAAGCCGACCCCAGTCCCAAGAAGCTAACGCCTGAAGCAGTTGCAAGAAAGGTAATTACCGAGGCCTCTAAATGATCTTTTTGGGCAGCGAAGGCACTAATATTACTCGTAATGGCTCCGATCAGCGCCAAGCCAGCCAGTACAGCTACGAATTCGCCTGGCAGCGAGGTAAACAACAATACGATAGTGCCAGCGAAAGTGCCGCCGATCAGATAGAAGACGCCATTGGCCACACCCGCCACATAGCGCTTGTCTGGATCTTCGTGGGCATCTTTACTGGTGCAGATTGCCGCCGTGATGGCGGCGATCACAGTGGTGATACCACCGAAGAAAGCCGTGATGAAAGAAGTCAGACTAGCGACGGTGACAATCGGCCGAGCCGGAGTATGGTAGCCAGAGGTACGCAGTATCGCCATGCCCGGCAAGAACTGTCCGGTCAGGCTAACCAATACCAGCGGAATAGCGAGGCTCAGAGTGCTATGCCACGTCCACTCGGGGTAAATGAACTGCGGGGAGGCCACTTCCAACGTCACGCCTTCGAGGCTCGCGCCTTCCAACGTCATAGCTAAACCAACGCCGACTAACAGTAAGACGATCAGGCAATAGCGCGGCGTGAGGCGCTTGAATACTAGGTAAGCCAGCAGCATACCGATGACCAATGCCGGCACTGCGGCCAGGGACTCGAAGACCCCTACACCAAATTGGAATAAAATGCCGGCCATCATCGCGCTGGCGATACCCGGTGGAATCAGCTGGATGATCCGATCGAAGGATCCGGTCACACCGATCACGAAGAGCACCATTGCCGAGGTCAAGTAAGCCCCTACCGCCTCACCCAGCGATAGCTCAGGAAATAGGCCCACCAATAACGCTGTGCCCGGCGCTGACCAGGCCGTCACCACCGGCACCTTGAGCCAAAGACTTAGCCCAATGCTGGAGACAGCGGCACCGACCGATATCGCCCACACCCAGGAAGTCATCATGGCACTCGATATTTCAGCGCTCTCGGCGGCCTGGAAGAAGATGGCCAGTGGCCCAGAATAGGATACCAGCACCGCCACGAAGCCAGCAGTGACAGCGGGTATCGACCAATCTTTGCGTAAACTCATGGCGTCGGTCCTTGTTTTTGGAATAAAGGGAAATCCCGGAGCTCGGCAAAGGCAAAAAGGGACCGCGCCACCCTCTCGGACGCGGGCCAAGAAAAATATCAGCCGGGTAGTTTAGGAGTCTCTAGAATGAGAAAGCTCATCTAGACGTCACGCCGCGGGCTCGTTGATTATCACGTTTATCTCGTCTGCAGCGGTGCCGACCCCATGGCACGTCTCGCGCTCTAGCGTTCGGGAGTCACCCTTTTCGATATGCTTCATGATGTTCTCCAAAATATTGTTATATTTAAAATTGGGCCGACAAACGCTAGCCCTGATCACCACCCGCCACTGGCAAAACGCTACCCGTGATATAGCTGGCATCGCTTGATGCTAAGAAAAGAATCGGTGCAGCCATTTCATCTAAAGTGCCGTAACGCCCCATCAGGCAGCTCTGCTTGGTCTGATCGATATGCGCTTGAAACCAAGCCTTTTCCTGTTCGGTCTGTGCTTCCGGCGTGCCCCGCGAGATTTTGCGCGGGGGTGCTTCGGTGCCCCCCGGTGCAGTGGCCACTACACGAATACCGTGCTCGGCGTACTCGAAGGCCAACGACGCCGTCATGGCGTTGACGCCTCCCTTGGCGGCTGAGTAAGGAATACGGTGAATGCCTCGTGTTGCCGCCGACGAGACGTTGACGATGACGCCCTCTTCTTGCTTTATCATCGCTGGCAGCACTGCGCGGCAGCACCACAATGTTGGCATTAGTGAACGCGAGATCTCGGCTTCGATCTCAGTTTCGGTAAACTCGGTGAACGGCTTGAAGTTAATCGCCCCGCCGACGTTGTTGATCAGCACGTCGACCCGCCCGAAGCGTTCATGGGCCTGGCGAAAGGCACTTTCAGCGCCTTGCCAGGTTTCAAGATCAGCTCGAATGGCAACGGCTTCCCCACCTTGGGTATTGATCGTCGCCACGACCTCATCGATCTCGTCGGCACGATCTACCACCGCCAAGTGCGCTCCTTCTTGAGCGGCCAGTTCAGCGATTCGTCGTCCGATACCTTGAGCGGCACCAGTGATGACGACCACCTTGTCGGTGAAGCGCTGCATGCTCATGCGGCCTCCTCAGAGGTCTGATTGGGCGTGAATTTCTCGTAGTAGAAACTCGCCGGCATAATGTCCTGCTCGCGGAAATGCTTGAGCACGGCATCGACCATCGGCGGCGGCCCACACAGGTAGACGTCCACGTTACCGTCGTGAAGTATCTCGGCGTCCATGTGATGCGTTACGTAGCCCTTGTGCGGGTGCTCGCTAGCCTCGTCGGCCACCACCGTGGTGTAACTGAAATGGGGCAGTTGCTGGACATAGGCGTCGAGCTCATCGAGTTTGACGAGATGATCGTCACGGCTGACGCCGTAGATCATATGGACCGGTTGGTCGCAGCCCTTCTCTTCCAGCACTTTGAGCATGGAAAGCAATGGTGCCAAGCCCGTGCCACCGGCCAACATCAGCACAGGGCGCTTCACGTCACGTAGGTAAAAGCTACCCAACGGCCCCGTCAGGGTTAGAGGGTCACCGGACTGAGCCGTACGGGTAAGATAACCGCTCATCAAGCCATCCGGGACATTGCGGATCAGGAAAGATACCCGTTTGTCACCGGGACACGAGCTAAACGAGTAGGAACGCGTTTCCTCGCTACCCGGTACCTGAATATTGATGTACTGGCCGGGTAGAAAGGCCAGTTCAGCGTCTTCGTCCATGTCGATCATCAATTCGATACTATCTTCGGAGAGCGACTCGACGCAGGCCATCTGCCCAGTGATCTCACCTACCTGAGTCTTGCAAAGGGTCGAGGCCACCGGCACTTGGATGACGCAATCCGAAGACGGCACCATCTGACAGGTCAGCACCTTGCCCTCAGCTTCTTCCTCTTCGGAAAGGGCCTCCTCCAGATAGTCGTCACCCATGTCGAAAGCGCCTTGCTCGCAATGGCCCTTGCAGGTCCCGCAGACGCCGTCGGAGCAATCCATCGGTAGATTGATCTTTTGGCGGTACGCAGCGTCGAGCACCGTCTCTTCTGCCTTGCAGGTAATGAACCGGGAGACGCCGTCCTCGAAATTAAGCGCAATGGTGTAGCTCATGGTCGTTCTCCTCCCACCGGGTCGGTACTCAGACGTGATAGACGTCGATGACCTGGTGGATGTAATCGTTGTTGAGGATCACCGTCTTCCGCTCGATCAGCGGGGCATCCCCGGACACGTCCAATGTGTAGAAAGACGTGCCGAAATAAGCGTTGGTCTGCTGGTAACGATGACTCAATGTGTGCCAGTTGAAGCGCAGTTCCACCTTGTCACCCTCCTGACTAAGTACCTCCAGGCTGGAGATCTGGTGGGTGGTGCGCGGCTCGGGAAGGCTGGTCGCCCCGGAGCGCTCGGTCTTGATTCGATAGACACAGTCTTGCAATCCCTCACAGCTGGGATAACAAATCAGCGAAATATCGGTTTGCGGATCATGGGATCGCTGGTTGTCCTCCCAAACCGGTATCCATCCGCGCGAAGTCCAGCGCGCCAGCCTCGTATGTGCGGCTGAGTCATCGGTAGATCGACGAGTTTAGTTTCAATATATTCAATGACAACGGACATGAGGCCTCCATCAAGGATGTTTCGTATTTCTCCTAAGTCTTACTTTTTGTCCTCACCCTCACCAATATTGTTTGAGTGGCCATCCATACCTAGGAGGTATCATGAAGCCACGACATTTCCACTACTCCTATGCTTTCACCGAGGAACTCAGCCTCACCAAAGCAGTGCATGATTAATCAAATTTTTATTATAAAAATCAATCATTTATAATAAATTCAGGGCAGCTACTTATCCGTCAACTACGTGGCTTAAGTCTGTCACCGGCCGGCCACTGCTTGCATCAGCACTCCCTGCAGACACTTGAGAAGTTAGATACGACCATCCATGGCACAAAGCGCATGGTACGCAGCACGCGCGAGTTGTTCGGAGTTGGCTTCGTGCCCTCCGCGTTTTATGGGCAACTCCCCACACTCATACGGCTACTTAGACAAAATGATGACATTGAACTGCAGTGACCCGATTGGAGTGGGCACTCAGTCGCCAGTGCTCAGGGCTATGTCCTCAACCTGTAGCGGCATAGTGAACCTATCCGCCGGCCGGACCTGCTGGCCGATCTCTTCTGGCATCGGTGCTTTCATCAAAATACCGTAACCGATGGCTACGTGATCTGCTCTTCGAGGTGTTTGCAAAGTAGGATTACGGCATGTAGTGCCAATCAAACGGCACTACAAACCACGAGAATGTGACCGGAGCTATTGCGGTTTTGCCCAGGCCGCTCGGCTGCTGTGGACGGCGCTCTTATGAGTGATTTTCCAAGTGCCGTCCAATTTGAGTAGGGTTAGCACATCCACCCAAGAGTCCGCCAAATCTTCCATGTTGTCGAAGCCGAGCAGAACGCTAGCGACTTCGCCGGCTTGAGTCACTTGGATAACGCGCCCCTTGACCGGCCTGTGGCTGGCCGCCCAGCGCTCAAAGCGGCCGCTGATCAAATCTTTGCTAAGAACGCCATCTGCGGCAATAGCAAGAATCCAGGCATCCTCGTGAAAGGCCTCCTTAAGCTTGTCTATTCCCCCTTGAAAACCTTCGACATACAGTTGTACCACACTCACGATCTCATCATATTCAGGCGTCTGATCGATAGATTTAATGGAGTTTTCCATGCTATATCCTTCTGTTCTTGATTTGGGAAATTCAGACTGACTTGAATTCAGAACTCAAGCCATAACTGCGGTATCCAGAGCTCCTGAGTATTCTCCCAAGAACCCCCATCCCGGTGCCTGATAACCGAATCGGTTCCTGGGATGGTTATCCGGCTGCTTAATACCCCCTCTCAACTCGTCGCCCGCCACCTGCCGAGAGTCATCTCCTTTGGATAGCCGGAACAGACCATTCGTATTTTCATTGGTCCCGCTTTTAGTCGTAGCAGTAGGGATCGCAATGTTGGGTGCGTGTTGTAAGTATTTTAGAATTTTCACACATACCCCAAAGGCGGCGCTTTTTTGTTCAACCCCCTTGCCATACACCACTCACTATCCAGGAATAAGGAGGTATCAACCAGTTGGTGTGCAGTCGCATAAAGCGTCTATCTATCCATTATCCCTCAGGCGACACCGAGGTGGGTCTCAAGGATCGCGGGATCGTCCTTCAGGCCTTTGGAACCGCCGCTATAGATTACCTCGCCCTTGACCAGCAATATGTGCTTCTCGGCCACTTCCAGCAGGTTGTCAATATTTTTGTCGACAATGATGGCGGCGATACCCGAAGCCTTGATCTCGTGGATAATCTTCCACACCTCGTCACGAATCAACGGAGCCAGACCCTCGGTAGCCTCGTCGAGGATGACCATATCGGGATTGGTAGTCAGCGCACGCCCGATCGACAGCATCTGCTGCTCGCCCCCCGATAGGAAAGAGCCATCATGATTAATTCGCTGTCCGAGCCGTGGAAAAGTGTCCAGCACGCGCTCCAGCGTCCAGGGTGACTCGCCCCTGTCGTTAGGCCGAGCGGCCATGATGAGATGCTCACGCACGCTTATGCCCGGGAAGATGCCACGCCCTTCCGGCACATAACCGATGCCCTGGCGGATCAATTGCCAGGGGCGGTGCTTCGCCGCCGGCACGCCCTTGATGCGCACCTCCCCGTAGCGCGGTGGCACGAAGCCTAGGATCGACCTCAGCGTGGTGGTCTTACCCATGCCATTACGCCCCAGTAGGCTCAGCGTCTCTCCAGGCATAAGAGTAAGATCGACACCGTGCAGTACATGGCTTTCGCCATAATAGGTGTGAAGGTTGCAGGCATCGATCAGTGGGATAATCTGTTGCTGTGCCGTCATGCCGTCGCCTCCTCGTGGTGGCGCCCGAGATAGACGTCACGTACCTTCTCGCTGGTACGGATCTGATCGGTGGTCCCGCTCTCCAGTACACAGCCGTCCACCATCACAGTAATGCGGTCGGCAAGACAGAAGACACTGTCCATGTCGTGCTCAATAAGTACCAGAGTGTAGCGGTCGGTAAGGCTCTTGAGCAGTTCTGTGACCTGCCAGGTTTCCTCGCGGCCCATGCCGGCCATGGGTTCGTCGAGTAGCATCAGGGTGGGCGCTGTAGCCAGCACCATGGCGATTTGCAGCTGACGCTGCTCGCCGTAACTCATGTCGGCGGCCGGGGTATAAGCGCGGTGAACCAGATGACAGGTCTCGAGCACCTCAAGGGCCCGCTCGCTGACCTTGCGTGCCCGTTGGCGGGAACGCCAGCTGCCGAACACGCCTCCCATGTGGATGCGAGATGCCAGCTCACAGTTCTGCAGGCAGTTGAGGCGAGGGAAGATATTGGTCTTCTGATGGCTGCGACCGATACCCATGCGGGCGATCTGGCGCACGCTCTTGCCCTGGATCGGCTTACCGTGAAAGAGTACCTGGCCCTCTGAGGGCGGGATCTCTCCCGACAAAAGGTTGATTAAGGTACTCTTTCCGGCTCCATTGGGCCCGAGAATGGCGTGGATCTCACCTGGCCTGACATCGAAGTCAACGTCACTGACCGCTACCAGACCGCCGAAGCGACGGATCAGCCCGTGAGTGGCCAGAATCGGTTCATTGCTCATGGCTTACCCCTCATTGTGCTGAATGCTGTTGGGCGGAATGACTGATTCTGCGGCCTGCTCCTTTGCGACCGGCGTTTTCTTGCGGTTCCAAGGCGGGGCAATAATCAGCCCGGCAATACCTCGGGGCAGCACCAACACGGAGGCTATGATGGTAAGGCCCATCAGAATCGGCCAGTGCACGGTCAGGTGTTCGTAAACGTATAGCAGGATCTCGTAGGCGAAGGCGCCGAGGATTGGGCCGAAGATGGTACCTATGCCGCCAAGAATCAACATCATCAGCACCTCACCAGAGGTGTGCCAGCCGAGCTGTACAGGGTTGGCGAAGCCATACTGCATAGCAGCCAGCATACCGGCAATGGCGGCGAGGACCCCGGCGATCACAAAGGCTACCAGCTTGTAGCCACTGGTTGCATAGCCAAGCGCCTGCATGCGGTGCTCGTTGTCATGGATGCCGTCAAGCACCTGGCCGAAGTAAGAACGAGTCAGCCAGCGCATGAACAGGTAGCCGACAATTAACAATCCCAAGCAGAAGTAGAAGAACGTCTGCGGATTACTCAGATCCAGCAGTGTCGTTTCGCCGAATGTGACGCTCGGGCGAAACATGATGAAGAGGCCGTCCGTACCACCAGCGAATTGCGAAGTGCTTATCAGATAGAAGAACATTTGGCCGAAGGCCAGGGTGGACATGATGAAGAAAATGCCCTTGGTCCGGATCACCAGCAGGCCGACCACGAATGCCGTTATCGCCGCGACAGCAATGACCAATGGCAACATCCACCATAGGGAGGCGGCACTATATTCAGGGCTAGCCAAGGCCAGTGTGTAGGCACCGACCCCAAAGAACAGAGCATGCCCCAAACTGACTAGCCCGACGATACCCACCAGCAGGTCCAAGCTCATGGTGAATAATGCTAGGATCACCATCAGTGTAAGCTTCTCCTGAATGAAATCTACCTGATCGCCGAAAACAGCCGGGCCCCACAGGGGGAATACGGCTACGCAGAGCGTCAATGCCAGCATGATGATAGCGACGCGTCTCGGATAACGATGCAGCATGTCTGCGCCTCCTCAGGCAAAAAGACCGCGTGGCTTGACCAGCAGCACAGCGGCCATGATCAGGTATATCACCATGCTGGCGAGGCTAGGGATCAGTACCGAGCCGAAAGTCTCAGCCATACCGATCAAGATGGCCCCCCAAAAGGCGCCCTTGATCGAGCCAATCCCGCCTATGACCACCACGACAAAACAGGTAATCAGGATGCTATCCCCCATTCCCGGAGCTATGGTGGACAGAGGGGCTGCGATCATTCCAGCGAAGGCCGTCAGCGCTACGCCGGCACTAAAGATCAAGGTAAACAGAGTGCGTACGTTGATACCCAGCCCCTCAACCATATCGCGATCAACGGCACCAGCGCGGATGATAATACCCAGCCGAGTATGTCGGATCACCCAGTAGATGACGGCTGCCAAGGCTAGACACACGCCCATCAAGAACAGCCGGTATACCGAGTATTGCAGGTTACTAGTAAGCTGCAGGCTGGTATCAAAGGGTGACGGCACCGCTACACTATGCACATCGCCTCCCCAGATGATGCGCTGAACCTCGTTGATCACCAGGATCAGGCCGAAAGTCAGCAGCACCTGATAGAGGTGATCGCGCTTGTAAAGCGTGTCAAGGAAGAGACGTTCGATAATCAACCCCAAGGCAACGGCAATCGGCACAGCTACGACAATTGCCAGCCAGAAGTTCCCCAGGCGCAGGGTCAGGTCATAGACCAAGTAGGCCCCGATCATGTACATAGCGCCATGGGCTAGGTTGATGATACCCATGATGCCAAAGATCAGGGTCAGGCCACTGGCGATAAGGAATAGCAATAGCCCGTACTGCAGCCCATTAAGGAGCTGCACGCCAAAAAACGCGAGATTCATGTAACCTCCTCCGCGATGGACGGAGCGAGCTTGGCCCGCCCCGCAGGTCAGACGTTCACCGTGTTACATCTTGCAGGCGTCGTCCGGCACCTCAAGTTGCTCATAGGCAACATCGACGACTTCCTGCTTGCCATCCTGGATCTCAAGCAAATAGATGTTCTGGATCGGATGATGAGAGTCGGAGAAGCTTATTGGGCCGCGCGGACTATCCAAGTGGACGTTGGAAAGCGCCTCTATTAATGCTTCCTTATTCTCGGTATCGCCTTTGACAGAATACAGGGCCTGAGCAAGCATTTTTCCAGTATCGTAGCCATGGACGGCGTAGGCATCGGGAGTCTCACCATAGGCCTCCTGGTAAGCTGAGACGAAATTGCGATTCGCCTCACTCTGAAGGGTATCGGCATAGTGTAGCGTGGTCATCACCCCCTCACCTGCTTCGCCCAGCGCCTGAAGATTGCCCTCAGTCAAAAAGCCTGAGCCAAGTAAAGGAATACTTTCCTTTAGCCCAGCCGCAGCGTAATCGCGCACGAAGCTCACTCCACCGCCGCCAGCGAAGAAGGTATAGACTGCATCAGGGTCGATACTAGCGATCTGACTGAGATAGCTCTGGAATTCAGTGCTGGGGAAAGGCACCCAGATCTGCTCGACGATCTCGCCTCCAGCCTTGGTGAAGGCTTCCTTGAAGCCGGCCACGTCTTCCTTACCAGCAGCATAGTCCCAGGTAATAGTCACTACCTTGCGGTGGCCTCGCTCATAGGCGGCCTTGCCCATCGGGTAGCTGTCCTGCCACATGCTGTGCGAGGTGCGGAACACGTTGGGCATGCACAGCTGGTTAGTGGCAGCTTCTAAACCAGCATTGGGAATAATGGTGATGGCACCGGTCTTCTTGGCCATCCGCAGCATACCCATAGCTACGCCGGAATGCACCGGACCGATAACGAAGTCGACATCATCACCCTTGACCAGACGGCTCATGTTCTGGGGCGCCTGAGAGGGATCAGCCTCGGAGTCGAGTCGAACATACTCAACATCACGACCGCCGAGCTGACCGTCCTGTTCCTTTATAGCGAGCTTTAGGCCATTGGTAATGGCTTCGCCCAAAGCCGAGTAGGTACCGGAGTATGGTAGCATCAGGCCCAGCTTGACCGGATGCTCGCTCGCAGTCGCCATTGCAGAGGCTACGAGACTGGTGCCTATCAGTGAGGCCAAGACAGTATTCTTGAAGGCGTGTTTCATTATGTTCACCAAAGAGCTTGTGTTGTGATTATGGAGTGGCGTTAACATCTTTTCCTTTATGCTTCTTTTTCATGCACCGTCTTACACTGTGGCGTCCCTGCCACGAGGTCCATTGGAAATCAGACGTGATAGACGTCTATGACCTGGTGGATGTAATCGTTGTTGAGAATCACCGTCTTCCGCTCGATCAGCGGGGCGTCCCCAGACACGTCCAATGTGTAGAAAGACGTGCCGAAATAAGCGTTGGTCTGCTGGTAGCGATGACTCAATGTGTGCCAGTTGAAACGCAGCTCTACCTTGTCACCCTCCTGACTAAGTACCTCCAGATTGGAAATCTGATGGGTGGTACGCGGCTCGGGAAGGCTGGTCGCCCCGGAACGTTCGGTCTTGATTCGATAGACGCGATCCTCCAACCCTTCACGATTGGGGTAGTAGATCAGCGAGATCTCGGACTGAGGGTCCTGAGTCAGCCGGTCATCGTCGTCCCAGGCCGGCATCCAAAACACCACATTCTTGCTGTAACACTCGAGCCAGGTATCCCAGTCACGATCATCAAGTAGACGCGCTTCCCGGTAGACGAAGGCCTGAATGTCTAGAAAACTCATGCTCATGGCGATGCCCTCTTTACGATGCGGAAGCGGTAGGAATGAACTGGCTGCGTTCCTTGTCGATGGCGCTCAGCATTTCAGCGACCCAATGCTTGTGGTGCATCACATACAGGCCTTCATCTTCAGGAGAGGCCCCGCTAAGCAGCGGTTTCATGTCGATGGCCTTGGCATTTTCATCGGCACCCTCGATCCACTGTTTGGCGCCCCGGGAAAGATCGTTCCATTCGGCATCGAGACCGGCATAACCGTTCTGGCAAGCCCGAAATTCCTCTAGATCATCTGGAGTACCCATACCACTGACGTTGAAGAAGTCCTCGTATTGGCGGATACGCAGCGCGCGATTCTCCGCCGATTCACCTTTGGGCGCGAAGCAATAGATAGTCACTTCACTCTTGTCCACGGCCAACGGTCTAATGACACGAATTTGCGTGGAAAACTGATCCATCAGATACACATTGGGATACAAGCACAGGTTACGGGTCTGATTGACGATGGAGTCGGCACGCGCCTCGCCGAACTGCTCCTCGATCCAGTCTTTCTGGGAGTAGACCGGACGCACCTCGGGATTGAGTAAGCGCGTCCACAGCATCATGTGGCCATTCTCGTAGGAGTAGAAACCGCCCCGGCTCTTCGACCAACCATCGGCATCCACTGCTTTGGTGCCGCCAGCGTCGTAATTACGGCGATCCATCGTCGAGGCGTAATTCCAATGCACCGTACTGACGTGATAACCGTCGGCACCATTCTCGGCCCCCAGCTTCCAGTTGCCGTTAAAGGTGTAAGACGATGTACCACGCAGGATCTCAAGCCCCTCCGGCGCTTGATCGACGATGTTGTCGATGACTTTGGTGGTTTCGCCTAGGTGCTCGGCGAGCGGCTGGACATCCGAACTCAGACTACCGAATAGGAAGCCTCGATAGTTCTCGAAACGTGCGATACGTTTTAGGTCATGAGAGCCATCCTGTTTAAAGCCGTCAGGATAGGCGCCGGCTTTCTCGTTTTTGGCCTTGAGTAATGTACCGTCGTTTTTGAAGCTCCAGCCATGGAAAGGGCAAGTAAAAGTGCCCTTGTTGCCGCGTTTCTTGCGGCACAGGGTCGCGCCACGATGCGCGCAGGCATTGATCAGGGCATGCAATTCGCCCTGCTTGTCACGGGTGATGATCACCGGCTGGCGGCCCAGGGTCACGGTCATGTAGTCACCTGACTCGGCGACCTGACTTTCATGGCCCAGGAACAGCCAGTTGCCTTCGAAGATGTGCTTCATCTCCAGTTCGAAGTAGTCCGGGTCGGTGAAGATGCTGCGGTGAACGCGGAAGATACCCTGGTCGGCATCATCGACGACGGCACCACGAACGCGCTCTTCGAGACGATCAAGTTGTGAGGTCATAGCCAATTCCTCGATTGCTTTATGGATACGCTTTCAGCGGGTCGCGCTAAAGCGTCGCGATGAGGCCAATCAGACCTTGGCAGTGCTGGCCAGCTGACTGGCAGCATCCTGCTCATCTTCCTTGGCACGGGCACGCTTGTGGCGAACTTGCAGATCAGCCGATTCGGTCTTGGCCAGTTCGATATCGAAGATCACCTCGGTAAATGGCCCTTCCAGACCGCGCTTTTCAGCTTCCGCCACACTCTCGATATGCTTGCCTTCAATCACCAACTCCTCGCGAGTGGCGAAGGCAAAGTCGTCAAATGTATAGGGGTCGCCAGCCAGATTGATCTGAGTCGTGAGGTGCTGATAGTCGGGTGCAGAGATGAAGTAGTGGATGTGCGCCGGGCGCTCACCGTGACGACCCAAGGCCTTGAGTACCACGTCGGTGGGGGCGCCTTCCGGCACGCCGTAGCCGGAGGGGATAATGCTACGCGCGGTGTAGCGGCCTTCGCTGTCGGCGTAGATGGTGCGACGCATGTTGTACTCGCTCTGGGTCGGGTCGAAGAACGAGTAATTGCCCTTGGAGTTGCAGTGCCATATTTCGACCTTGGCGCCGGGAATCGGGGTGCCGTCGATGTCACGCACCTGGCCGGTCAGCCACATGGTCTCGGCATCAAGATCGCTACCGTCATCCAGGCGCGCGAAGCCTTCTGCCTCGGGGGCGCCGGCGACGTAGAGTGGTCCTTCGATAGTGCGAGGCGTGTTGCCAGTCCGCTTGGCCTCGGCATCGATAGCGTCCTGGCGCATATCCAGGTAGTGATCAAAGCCCAAGCCCGGTGAGAGCAAACCAAACTGTGTCTGACTACCCAAAGCGTTGAGCAAGTTGACGGCAGTCCAGTACTCTTCCTGGGTGACGTCGAAGTCGTCGATCAACTTGAACAGATCGGAGAGGAAGCGGTGCATGATTTTTTTGGCACGCTCGCTGCCTCCTTCTTGGTCAAAGCCGCTGATGCTATTCAGGAAATCTTGTACTGCTTGGGTCTCGTAGATCTTGACGGTCATGGTCATTGCCTCACTTGTTATAGTCTTTAGGTTTCTATGAGTTGGCGTGATGAAGCCCGTTAGAGCCTTGGTTATTCAGGCGTCACCGTCGTGCACCGACGATGGATGCCGACACAACGGCTTGACGTTAATTTCCATATAGGGAAACAGCGGCAAACCACTGATAATTTCTTGAAGTTCAGCGTTGTCCTCGACATCGAATACGCTGACGTTTTCGTAGCTACCGGCCACACGCCACAAATGACGCCACTTCCCAGCATGCTGTAGTTCCTGGGAGTAGGCCTTTTCCTTCGCCTTGATCTCGGCGGCCTGATTCGACGGCATATCCGTGGGCAATTTCACGGTCATTTGCACTTGAAATAGCATGGCGCTCTCCTCTTCGATCTTTGAAGTCGCGGATTACTTACGCGAATAGTGGGTAAGTTTGTCTTCGTCGAGGGTAATGCCGAGGCCTGGGCCGGCCGGCAGCTCGACACCGAACTCGTGATAGGAAAGCGGCTCGGCGACGATATCGTCTTCGAGCAATAGAGGGCCGAACATCTCGGTACCCCAGGCCATCTCGGAAAGCGTCGACCAGGCATGTAGCGAGGCGGCGGTGCCGATCGTGCCCTCGAGCATGGTGCCGCCATAGAGCTCCATACCTGAGGCTTGTGCCAAGTGCGCCAACTCCAGAGCCTCCAGCGGCCCACCCGACTTGGCGATCTTCAGTGCAAAAGCACCACTAAAACCACCGCACACCAGATCAAGGCCATCACGCGTATCCTGTACCGCCTCATCGGCTAGCATCGACACATTGAAACGTCTGGATAGACGAATCATTGCGGCCTTATCACGGGCGTCGACAGGTTGCTCAATTAGATCGATGCCGGCGTTTTGTAGTGCAGCGATGCCGCGTACTGCAGTAGACTCATCCCACGCCTGATTGATATCGACTCGAATGCTGGCCCGCTCCCCCAGCGCCTCCTTGATCATGGCGACGTGATTTACGTCCTGGTCGACCGAGTTCGCACCAATTTTCAGTTTGAAATCACAGTGGCGACGATCATCGAGCCGCTGAAAAGCCTCCTCAATGTCTTGCTGCGTATCACCACTGGCTAACGTCCAAAGCACTGGCAAATGGTCGTGATTTGTCCCGCCAAGCAAGGTGGCAACACTCACCTCCAAGCGTTTTCCCTGGGCATCCAGTAATGCGGTTTCCAGCGCCGACTTGGCGATGGTGTTGCCGCGTACATGGCGATTCATACGCGCCCGAAGGGCATTGATATTGGCCGACGACTGTCCAATGAGGAGCGGCGCCAAGTAGGTATCGATATTGCACTTGATACTCTCCGGGCTCTCGGGGCCATAGCTGAGGCCACCGATAGTGGTGCCCTCACCTAATCCTTCCACGCCGTCGCTGTGGCGCATGCGTACGATAACCAGCGTCTGGCATCCCATAGTGGCCATCGACAGCTTGTGCGGCCGAATCGTCGGCAGGTCGACGAGTTGAGTTTCAATATGTTCAATGACAACGGGCATGGGAGCTCCACTAAGATGTTTCGTCTTGCCCCAAAGTCTTGCTTGTTTGTCTTTAGCATCACCAATATTGTTTGAGTGGCTACTCATACCCAGGAGGTATCATGGAGCTACATCACTTGCGCTGTTTTTGCACCGTCGCCGAGGAGCTCAACCTCACCAAAGCGGCACAAAATCTGCATATGGCACAGCCACCATTAACAAGGAAAATCAAACAGTTAGAAGAGGAGATGGGGGCTCAATTGTTTGTCCGCCAGGCCCGTGGGTTGAGCCTGACACCGGCGGGACAGTTCTTTTATGAGCATTCTCTTCAGATACTTGAAAAAGTAGACACGACCATCCATGCCACGAGGCACATGGTTCGCAGCAAGCGCGAGTTATTCGGGATTGGTTTCGTACCCTCCGTGTTTTATGGGCAACTCCCCTCCCTCGTGAGGCAACTTAGACAAAATGATGATGCCGAGCTGACACTTTCAGAGCTCACCACGGTTCAGCAGATCCAGGCGCTCAAAGCGGGACGTATTGATATCGGATTCGGCCGTCTGCGAATCGACGACCCCGAGATAGAGCAGGAAGTGCTGTTTGAAGAGCCGATGGTGGCCGCTGTCCCCGCGGGCCATATATTAGAAGGTACTCAGCCCACCATAGCGGAACTATCAAACTACCCAATGGTACTTTTCCCCGCCTCACCACGCCCAAGCATGGCGGATATAGTCTTGGGTATGTTTCGTCGCCGAGGCATGAAGGTCAATGTCGTGCAGGAAACCAACGAGCTCCAAACGACGTTAGGGCTCATTGCCTCAGGCTTCGGTATCACGCTGGTACCCGAACAAGTTCGCCGCCTTCAACGCGATGGCATTTCCTATGTCTATCTCGCCGACACCGATATCACCATTCCCATCATATGCAGCCGACGAAAAGGCGAACCACTTACGCCTATCATGCAAGAAACCAACGCCATTCTAGAGGTTTTGGTCGAAAACCGGCGTAGTGGACGCTATCCCTGAATATGTTCATCGGATTGATAGGCACGGTCAAAAATGCCTGATGGCTTTTGAAATGTTCTTACTGTATCCAAAAGATAAAAGAAGAAACTTTCAAGGAGTAACAGGGTGACAGACTGGGTTTATTGGCTGGATTTAGCTGGGGTGACTGTCTTCGCGCTCTCAGGGGTCATCCTTGCTTGCCGCTCGAGGATGGATCCCTTCGGCATGCTCGTACTGGCCGCAATGACAGGCATCGGCGGCGGTACCCTGCGCGATCTATTACTGGGCATTCGCCCGGTGTTCTGGGTCACCGACCCCACCTATTTATGGGTGATCATCATCACCGTCGTGTCATCGATCGTCGGCTTTCATTACATTCACCGGTTATCGCGCATCGTCCTGCCCGTACTCGATGCCTTCGGGCTCGCCATCTTCACCATTATCGGCGCTCACAAGGCATTGGCGCTGGGCCATGGAGGTACCGTCGCTGTCTTGATGGGACTCCTCACCGGTGTCGCGGGCGGCATGCTGCGCGATGTACTCGCACGGCGGGTCCCCATGGTGCTGCGCCAGGAAATCTATGCGACTGCCTCCATCGCAGGCGCCACGGCATACGTCACCCTGTACACGCACCCTATCCACCCCTACGTCACTATCGCGCTGCCTATCCTGGTGATCCTGGCGCTGCGTCTCAGCGCCATCTACTGGCGCCTCTCCTTGCCGGTATTCGCCTGGATCACCTCGCCAGCCGAGGATTTATCTAAAAGCACTAAATCTAAAAGTGCTGAATCTCAAAGCACTATGCACAACGCAACACCGTCGTCGAACGAGATAGAAAAGAAGCCACGCTCTAAAGCCCGCGTGCGAATGCTCTCGCCCACACGACGGCGTAGATAGCCATTGCTAAGCAATTATTAGCACGCTACATTGTTGCCATCATTCCCTTCAGGAACGTTTCAATGGCATCCCCTAAGCTGTTCTCGCCGCTCACACTCGGCGAGCTCAAATTGTCCAATCGCATCGTCATTTCACCGATGTGCCAATACTCCGCCGACGAAAACGGCAGCATGACCGACTGGCACAAGATTCATCTGGGGCATCTCGCTCTCTCCGGGGCAGGACTCTTGATCGTCGAGGCCTCCGCCGTCGCGCCGGAAGGACGCATCACCTCTGGCGACGTGGGGCTCTATTCGGACGACAACGAGCAAGCGATGGCACGTGTACTCCAGTCCGTTCGTGCCCACTCGCCGATGCCGGTCGGCATCCAGCTGGGCCACGCCGGACGCAAAGCCTCCTGCCAGGCACCTTGGGAAGGCGGTGCCCAGCTAAGCCTGGAAGAGGGGGGCTGGCAAACCGTGGCGCCTTCCGCCGTACCGTATCAGGACGGGCAGCGTCCGCCACAGGCGATGAGTCTCGATGATATCGAGCAGCTCAAGGCGAACTTCGTCGCCTCGGCCAAGCGCGCCGAGCGTCTCGGTTTCGAGTTGATCGAACTGCACGCAGCGCATGGCTATCTGCTGCACGAGTTCTTGTCGCCACTTTCGAACCAGCGCGATGACGAGTACGGCGGCAGTCTGGAAAACCGCATGCGGATCGTGCTGGAGATCTTCGATGCCGTGCGCGCGGTCTTCCCGGACGACAAGCCTGTGGGTATCCGTATCTCCGGAAGCGATTGGGTCGAAGGCGGCTGGGATCTGGAGCAAAGCGTCGAGTTGGCGCGAGCACTCGACGCCCGCGGCTGCAGCTTCATCGACTGCTCCGGTGGTGGCCTGGACCCACGCCAGACCTTGAACGTCGGCCCCAACTATCAGGTACCGTTCGCTCGCCGCATGAAGCAGGAAGTCGCCATGCCGGTGATTGCTGTCGGCCTGATCACCGAACCGGAACAGGCAGAGGGCATCGTCTTCGGTGGCGAGGCAGACGCCGTCGCGCTGGCTCGCGGCATGCTCTTTGATCCGCGCTGGCCGTGGCACGCCGCCGCCAAGCTCGGCGCTACCGTACATGCCCCGAAGCAGTATTTGCGCAGCCAGCCGCATACGCTCAAGAAGCTATTCGGCTAACGCGATATCCACGCGGCGCAGGCGTTTTTCGGGCGGCCCGCATCGTCGACACGATGCGGGCCGCACGCCTAGCCCTCCAACGGTTCGTAAGGCAAGCCGACGTAGTTCTCGGCGATGGTCGTCAGGCCTGCCTCGGAGCCGGTGACATAGTCCAGTTCGGCTTGCTGCATGCGGGCGCCGAAATCCTCTTCCTCGGAAAATTTATGGAGAATCGAGGTCATCCACCACGAGAAGCGTTCGGCCTTCCAGACGCGCTTTAGGCAGGTCTGGGAATAACGCGGCACCAGATCGGTGCGGCCCTCGTGATAGACCTTGACCATCAGGCGATACAGGGTGTTGACGTCGCTGGCCGCCAGGTTGAGCCCCTTGGCGCCCGTCGGCGGCACGATGTGCGCGGCATCGCCGACCAGGAACAGCCGACCGTGCTGCATGGGCTCGGCCACGAAACTGCGCAACGGCGCGATGCTTTTCTCGAGCGAGGGCCCGGTCACCAGATTGGCTGCGACGTCCTCGGGCAGGCGGCGCTTGAGCTCTTCCCAGAAACGCGCATCGGACCAATCCTCGACCTTCTCTTCCAGCGGCACCTGCACGTAATACCGGCTGCGGGTCTGGGAGCGCATGCTGCACAACGCGAAGCCCCGCTCGTGGCGGGCATAGATCAACTCGTCGGAGACCGGCGGCGTGTCGGAGAGCAGCCCCAGCCAGCCGAAGGGATAGACCCGCTCGAACGTCTTCAGCCGATCGGCGGGGATCGTCTGGCGCGAGACGCCGTGATAACCGTCACAGCCCGCGATATAGTCACAATCGAGCCGCAGCGTTTCGCCGTTGTGCTCGAAGGTGAGGTATGGGGCGTCGGTTTCCAGAGCGTGGGGCTGCACATTGTCCACTTCATAGAGCGTCTTTCCGCCCTCGGCGGCACGCGCTTCCATCAGGTCGCGGGTCACCTCGGTCTGCCCGTAGACCATGACCTGCTTGCCACCGGTCAACCCAGCGAGGTCGATGCGCACCCGACGGTTGTCGAAGGCCAGCTCGACGCCGTCGTGCGGCAGGCCCTCGGCATCCATGCGTTGTTCGACACCGGCTTCGCGCAACAGGTCGACCATGCCCTGCTCCAGCACGCCGGCACGGATGCGGCTCAAGACATATTCGCCGCTGCGACGCTCGAGGATGACGTTGTCGATCCCCGCGCGTTGCAGCAACTGCCCCAGCAGCAGCCCGGAGGGGCCGGCACCGATGATCGCGACTTGGGTTTTCATGGCAATCTCCTCTTATTCGGGTCTGGCATCACGGCCAGTCATCGAGTTGCATTTTTCACCGATGAAAACCTGCGAATAAGACAAAATCCCCGCATGAATTTATACTTTCCCAAGATTCGACCGTAACTTTGGTCGAAGCATCGACTTTCGTCGCACAGGAGACCGCCATGTCGGCATCGACAAAGCGCGCCATTCCCGTCTTTCAGTTGTATGGCGAAACGCACCAATGGCCGACCCCCGACCTGCTGCATTGCGAGTCCATCGCCGAGCGCAGCCGACTGCATGATTGGCACATACGGCCGCACCGTCACGCCGACCTCGTGCATGTGCTGCATATCGCGCACGGTGAAGTGAACTTGACCTTCGATGACGATGTGCAGCGCGTCCAGGGGCCACTGCTGATCGTCGTCCCCGCGATGACGGTGCATGCGTTTCGCTTCTCGCACGATGTCGATGGACACATCATCACTCTGGCGATGCCGCTGGCGACCCATATCGCCGACACACTGCATCCCCAGGGAAAGATCCTGGCACGCGCAGCGTTTTATCCGCTTGCCGACCAGCCGGAACGCGCGCCCATCGCCACGCTCGTCGCCCAACTCGATGCCGAGTACCGCCAGCCCGCCGAAGGGCGCGACGCCTTGCTCGAAGCCTTGCTCAACAGCTTGCTGGTGCTCGCCTCACGACGCGCGACCCGACGGCAGGCGCGTTCCGCGTCACGCCATCATGAACGCGGCGAAGCGCACCTGGCCCGCTTTCAGCAGCTCATCGAAGCCCACTACCATCAGCAGCCCAGTATGCCCGAGCTCGCCGAACGCCTGGGTATCAGCAGTGCGCACCTCAGCGCGATCTGCCAACGACTCGCGGGGCGCGGCGCTCAGCAATTGCTGCACGAGCGTGTGCTTCTCGAGGCCAAGCGCCACCTGACCTATACCAACATGACCATCGGCCAGGTCGCCGAACGGCTGGGCTTCAAGGAGCCGGCCTATTTCACGCGCTTCTTCAAACGCCACGTCGCTTGCTCGCCCAAGGAGTTTCGCCAGCGTCAGGCATAGGCTTGTCCGCGCGCATTGGATCCAAAAACGCTATGTCGCGTCTGACGCATGCCCCACTTCCCCCAGTCCGAAGAGCATGCCGTAGCGCAATCCGCCAGTAGACGCCCGACGCGCCTAGACAATGACCATCTCAGAGGCATCCTTGCCCTTGAGGGGCCAACCGCGCCTAGAATGAATGCATGCATCTCGCCTGTTGCCAGGCTGGGTAGTATTCATCGCGTACAGGAGGTCCCCAATGTCATTGACACCTTCCACCATGATCGAGCTGGGCTCGCCACTGCCGACGTTTCGGCTTCCCGATGCCGACGGCAAGGAAGTCGACAGCGCCGATTTCGCCGGGCGGCCGGTCCTGGTCGCGTTCATTTGCAACCACTGCCCGTTCGTCAAGCACATCGCGGATGCTTTCGCCGACTTTACTCGCGAGTACCAGGCCAAGGGCCTGGCAGTGATCGCCATCAACAGCAACGACTTCCACGCCCATCCGGATGACAGCCCCGAGCGCATGCGTGAGGAAATCAACGCGCGCGGCTATACCTTTCACTACCTGGTGGATGAAAGCCAGGATGTGGCGCGCGCCTTCGAGGCGGCTTGCACCCCGGACTTCTTCCTCTTCGACCACGAGCACCGGCTGGCCTACCGAGGACAATTCGATGCCAGCCGGCCCAGCAAGGAGACGCCGGTCACCGGAGAGGACCTGCGCGCCGCCGCCGATGCGGTGCTCGCCGACCGTGCGCCGGCGGCCCAGCAAATACCCTCCATGGGCTGCAACATCAAATGGAAGTAAGAGATCTCCAACGCGCGCGGGAGCGGATCGCCGAGGCCCTCGCGCCGACACCGCTGTTGCTCGACCAGACGCTGTCCGAGCGTCTGGAACGGCGCGTGTGGCTCAAGGCCGAGTCATTTCAGCACACCGGCTCCTTCAAGACACGCGGTGCGCTGAACTGGCTGCGCACGGCGAGTGACGAGGAACTCGCCGGCGGACTGGGGGCCGTATCCGCCGGCAATCACGCCTTGGGGCTAGCCTGGGCGGCACGTCAGATGGGCATATCCGTGACCATCGTGATGCCCGAGAATGCGAGCTCTTTCAAGGTGGAGGGCAGCCGCGCGCTGGGTGCGGAGGTCATCCTGCACGGCGATATCAACGCGGCCTGGACATTGATGCATGAACTGGTCGAGAAGCGCGGGCTGACGCTGGTGCATCCCTATGACGACGAGCGCATCATCGCCGGCCAGGGCACGCTGGGCCTCGAGGTGCTCGAGCAGGCACCGGACGCCCAGGCGATCCTGTGCCCGGTCGGTGGCGGCGGCCTGATCGGGGGCATCGGCGTGGCGACGTCGACGCGGCGGCCTAAGCTCTCGCTGATCGGCGTGGAACCCCGCGGAGCGGCGAGCATGGCGCATGCCTGGGCCCAGGGCGGCCCCGCCAGGCTCAGTGAGGTGCAAAGCTGCGCCAAAAGTCTCGCCGCCGCCATCGTCGGCGAGCACACCTATCCGCTGAGTCGCCGGCACGTCACCGAGCTCGTCGCGGTGGACGAGGACGCCATCCACCGCGCCATGCGCCACTTGATCTACCAGACCAAGCTAGTCGCGGAGCCCGGCGCTGCCGTGGGCGTGGCCGCCCTGTTGGAAAACGCCGCCACGCTACCGCCGCAAGGCGATATCGTGGTCATCGTCACCGGCGCCAACCTGGGGCGCGATGAGCTGGCCGGCTTTTTGTGAGCGACGTCTTTGACGTACGTGCTGGAGCGACGTGCTCGGGTCACGTGCCTAGAAGTCGAAGAACACCGTCTCGCCCTCGCCCTGAAGGCGAATGTCGAAGCGATAGCGGGGCTTGCCCTCACCCTCTTCACGCGTAGCGATCAAGGTCTGGCGGCGCGTGGGAGATTCCACCGCATTAAGCACCGGGCAAGCCGCGTTGGCCTCGGCCTCATCCTCGAAGTACAACCGCGTATGCAGCTGAATATTGATGCCGCGGGCGAACACGGCGAGCGTGACGTGCGGTGCCATCAGGCGGCCATCGCGGCGCGCGACCTGGCCCGGTTTGATGGTGTGAAAGCACCACTCGCCGTCGTTTTCCACCGTGGTCGCGGTGCGTCCGAAGCTGTTGAACGGCGCTTGCAGATCGAACTCGCACTGGTAGTTGCCATGAGCATCGGCCTGCCAGGCTTCCAGCAAGGCATCGCGCACCAGGTCGCCGTTGCCGTCGATGACGCGGCCCACGAGTTCGATGGCCTCGCCGTCGGCCTCCGGCGAAGCGAGCCGATTCCAGATTTCTTCCTCGCGCGGCGGCAAGCCGGCGATATCCAGGGCCAGGCCAATGTGCACGTAGGGGCCGGCCGTCTGCGACGCAGTTTCACGCAGCATGGTTGCAGCGCAGGGCTGTGAGTTCGGTTGTTGCATGGTTTACCCCTGATTCTCGAAATAGGTTTGCACTTCACCGCGGATCACCAGATCGAAGCGGTAGGCCAGGCAATCCATCGAGCGACTGCGTGCCATGTCGAGACGCCCGGTCATGGTTTCCACCGCTTCGGGGTCACGCAAGGTGTGTACGATGGGACACAGCGGAATCAGCGGGTCGCCCTCGAAATACATCTGCGTGATCAAGCGCGTGGAGATCGACGGCCCCATCACCGAGACGTGGATGTGCGCCGGGCGCCAGCTATTGATGTCGTTGGGCCAGGGATACGGGCCAGGCTTGATGGTGCGGAAACGGTACCAGCCCTCGTCGTCGCTCAGGCAGCGCCCCACACCGCCGAAATTGGGGTCGAGCGGCGCCAGGTAACCGTCTTTCTTGTGGCGATAACGCCCGCCGGCGTTGGCCTGCCACATTTCCACCAGGGTGTTGGGCACCGGCTTGCCGAACTGATCGACGACACGGCCGAACACGATGACCCGCTCGCCGATGGGCAATCCAGCCTGGGCCTCGTTGTCGGCACGGAAGTTGAGCAGCAGGTCGTTATCGTGAGGCCCCATGCGCAGGCGCGTAAAATCCGGGCCGCCGAGCTCCGAGACGCTGGGCGCCTGCATGCTGACATAGGCTTGACTGGGAGAGCGCGCCACCGTCGTCTTGTAGCCCGGCGCGTAGGCCGGGGGATGCCAGTTACGGTCGCGCTCGACGAAGCGTTTATTATCGTTGCGAGGCATGCGAATCTCCTGATCGAAAGGACCGCGGCGCAAGCGAACGCCACGATGTCATGCCTCATTGTCCGCGCTGGGCTCCGGCTGCCAATTGAAATGGCCGCCCACCCCCATAACTGATTGGATATATCGACCAAAGGTCTATTCGACCAAGGAATGAGTCATGTCGAGGGCGAGGCCATCTCGGCGACGATATCGCGCAGACAGGCGCTCAAGGCGTCGACGCCGGGATTGCGCGGCAGGGCGATATTGGTGCACACCCCCACGGAGCCGCCCCGCGATTCCAGACGCACGGGCAAGCGTGCCAGGCGGCCATCGCGGAGATCCTCGCGTACCGCATCGAGAGGCGCGACCCACAAGGCGTCGCTGGCCAGGGCGTACCGCCGGCTCAACGAGAGCGACAGGGTTTCCAGTGCGATACGCGGCGGCGCGGCTCCCTGCTCGACCCAGAAACGCTCGACCTGATCGCGCAGGGTGGTGGACGTCGGTGGGACGATCCACGCATTGGCGATCAACGCTTCAGCATCCAGTACATCCTGCCCCAACAGCGGATGCCCGGCGCGAGCCACCAGCACCAGCGGCTCGTAATACAGGTGCTCGAACTGCAGGCCGCGGATTTCGCGTGCCTCGCTCATGCGTCCGGCCACCGCGTCCAGCTCTCCCATCCGCAAGCGGGAGAGCAGATACGCACTGGGCCCCGTCACTACCTGCACGCGCCATTGCGGAGCCTGGGCATGCAGACGATGCAGCGCCCGAGGGAGCAGGCCCTCTTCGACGGTCGACAGCGCGCCCAGACGCACCACCGCTTCCTGTTGGGCGGCGTCCTGCACCGCCTGGAAGCCCTCGCCCAGACTGCGCAGCGCGGGGCCGGCGTGGCGCAGCAGGGTCAAGCCGGCGGTAGTCAAAGTAGCGCCTTGCGGGCTGCGCTCGAAAAGCGTCGTCTCGAGGATCTCTTCCAGCTCGCGAATCGTCTTGGACATCGCCGGCTGGGTAATGGAAAGCGCCTGCGCGGCCTTGGCCAGGCTCTGCAATCGCGCGACTTCCTGAAACGCCATGAGATGGCGTAGCTTGACGCGAGCGCTCAGCATCGCGGTTTCCTCACGAATCACGGGCAGGGGCGCGACACCTGTACGAGCCACGATCACTCGCCCTCGCCAAGGTCGACATCAGTGAGAGGAGGATACCAGCAGGCGCTTGGTAACGGCCATGGCGATGAGATTGAGGATCAGTGTCAGTCCCTGAACTCAATCACTAAGTGCCGTTATTTAATCAACGGGATTGCCAACCACCGAGGCAGCTAGCGTTTTCCACTCCTGAGATCAAATGAGAAATAGACTGAGAACAGGGAATGCGATCAATAGTGCCAAGCGCACGAAATCAGCGGCGATGAAAGGCGCCACGCCCTTGAAGATTTCGCCCAACCCCACGTGGGGTGCCATGGCTTTGATAACGAAGACGTTCATCCCCACCGGGGGCGTTATCAACCCTAACTCGACGGTCAGCACGGTCACGATGCCGAACCATACCGGATCGATGCCCACAGTCTGAATGATCGGGAATACTACCGGCACGGTGATCACAAGCATGGCGATCGAGTCCATGAACATCCCGAGGATGAAATACAGCAACAAGATGCATAGCAGCACGACAAGCGGCGTAAGATCCATGCTTAACAGGAACTCACTGATGGTAAAGGAAATACGCGAGACCGAAATGAAATAGCCCAGCGTCTCGGCGCCTACCAGCATGAAAAACACCACCGAGGAAAGTGCCAAGGTTTCCTGCACGGCCTGCCACAACCCCCTGGCTCGCATACCTTTGGCCAAGGCGTAAAGCAATGTCGCGAATGCCCCCACACTTGCGCCTTCTGTGGGCGTGAAAGCACCAAAATAAATGCCCAATATGAGCAGTAGAAAGACACCAAAGAAAGGTGACAATCCCGCCAGGGATTTAACCTTATCGCTCCAGGAAGTGGACTCTCCCGCGACGGCAAGCGAAGGCTTGAGTCGCATCACGATGGTGATGGCTAGCGAATAGAACAGAAGCCCCATCAAACCGGGTATGAGACCCGCCATGAACATATCGCCTACCGACTGCTCGGTAAGAATGGCGTAGATCAACAAAGCGATGCTCGGCGGAATCATGATCCCCAGCGTTCCGCCCGCGGCCAGCGCACCGGTGGCCAAGCCCCGGTTGTAACCGTAGCGCTCCATTTCGGGCAGCGCGACGCGGGTCATGGTGCTCGCCGTGGCCAATGACGACCCGGAAATCGCCGAGAAAATACCGCAGGAGCCAATCGCCGAGATCGCCAGGCCCCCTTTCCAGCCACCGCAGATCACACGGGTGGAATTGAACAACTTACCCGCCATGCCTGAGTGCGCCGCCAATACCCCCATGAAAATAAACATGGGAACCGCGCTGAAGCTGTAGTTAGACAGCACTTCCACTGGCACGGATTTAACCATCGACAAGGCGGCCCCCATGTTGATGATCTGCGAGAACCCCACGACACCAACGATCAACATCGACAGCGCCACCGGCACACGCAGCATCATCAACACCAGCAATGACGCCAGACCTAGGCCACCGATCATTTCACTACCCATTGGCGCTTTCCTCCTGTTGGCCGAAGACGCCGCTCAGCAAGACATGCATCAAGCTGCGCAGGCTGAGTAGTGCACTCAGAAAGGCGGCAAAAAAATAAATGGGCCCCATGGAAATTCTCAAGTCTTGCGTGACTTCACCATGCGATATCGCACCGAGCGCCGAATTGATCAGCCCCACGCACAAGATAATCCCAAGCACCATGAAGCCCAGTAGGTAGAAACCGTGCAGACGCGCCTTGAGGGCATCGTTCATACGGTGCGTCAGCGCCTCGACGACCACCTGGCTTTTCTCGACGCTCGCGGCCATGGCCGCGAGCAGGGAGAACAGCAACAGATAGCTGACCAGTTCCACGCTGCCGGAGACGCTCAGCGAGACCGCGCCCCCGGTCAGCCGGCCCAGATAGCGCAGTCCCACGTCGAGGATGGTGACCGACAACAATGCCAGCAGCGCCACGCCGGCAATGAGCCTGCACAGGTAACCCAGCCAGTGGCTGAGCCGAGTGAGCCCTTGCTGCATACCGTTCTCTCCTAGGCCTTATTCGGCTGAGCAGGATTTGCGCGCTTCGAGCGCTGCGTAATAGACATCTCGCGCCTGATCGAGACCACGCGACTCGAGATTACCGAGGTACTGGTCGATGCCTGCCTTGAGCGGCTTTGCCCATTCCGAATTCTCGAGCGGATTGTCGATGACACGAATGGTGTGCCCGGCTTCTTCGGCTTCTTTTTTGCCGGCCTTATCATCGGCGGCAAAGACCTTTCCGGCTTTTTCCGCCCACTTCATGCCGGAGTTCTCGTCGATGGCCTTTTGTTGCTCAGGGGACAGGCTGTCATATGTGTCCTGGCTCATCGTGGCGACGAAGATCAGCGTGTAGAACGGTACCTGGGTGTGATACTCGGTCAGCTCATTGAGGCGGAAGGTCTTCATCCCTTCCCAAGGAAAGCTCAGCCCATCCAGGACACCACGTTGCATGGAGGTATAGATTTCCGGGGCCGGCATGCCCACCGGCTCGGCGCCCATGTTGTTGAGGATGTTGCCCGCCACGGACGTGGGCCTACGCATACGCAGGCCTTCGAGATCCGAAGGTGTCTGCACGTCCGTCTCGCGCGTGTGAATGTACCCAGGCCCGGTGGTGAACATGAACAACACATGGGTATCGTCATATTCGCTATCGATCTTGCCATCGTCATAGAGCGTTTGCAGCACGCAGGCTCCTTCCGGCGCCGACGACGCCACGCCCGGCAATTCTACGATCTGACTCAGCGGAAAGCGGCCATTGGTATAGCCCTGTGCCGTGATCCCGATATCAGCGATCCCGTTGACGGCCGCTTCATAGGTTTCATCGGCTTGGCTCAAGGTCTGCGAGGGGTAGTTCTCGACCTGTAAGGAGCCATTGGAGTCTTTTTCCACTGCTTCGGCCCAGGCTTCGAACACATCTTTATTGATGGATGAAGCCCCCGGCCAGAAATGCGACATGCGCAGTGTCGTTTCCGCATGGGCGGTCGACACTGCAGCCGCGGTCAAGGAGAGGGTAAGCATGCAAGTGAGCGTACGTTTCATGGCGTTGATTCCTCTTATTATCTCGAAAGAGGCCCAATAAGGCCTCTCGGTTCCACCACCTTCCGAAGAAGGCCAGTTCCAGGCAGAGATTTTCGTTATAGGGTTTTGCCCCAGCCCAGTTTCTTGGCCATCGAAAAGGCATGGTTAGCAGCCGGCACGCCGGCATAGATCGCCACATGCATCAGTGCCTGGCGCAATTGTGCTTCGCTAAGGCCGATACGCTGGGCGGTTTTCAGGTGGAGTTCCAGCTCTCCGTCGCGCCCCAGCGCTGCTAGCACCGCCAGGGTGATCATGCTGCGCTCGGTGCGGCTCAAATCATCGTTGCCCCACAGCTCGCCCCAGGCCATGCGCGTAATCATGTTCTGGAACGGCGCGTCGAGCGTGGTGGCATTTTCGCTGGCACGCGCCACGTGCTCGTCGCCGAGTACCTGCTTGCGCGTTTCCAGCCCGGCGGCATAGCTCACACCGTTCTCGTCGACGTGCTCATCACCCAGCCAGGCACGCAGACGCTTGGCGATCGCCTCGGGCACTTCCACGCTCGGCACGTGCGCGATGTTTTCGAGTACTTCGAGACGCGCGTCACCGAACTGGGAAGCCAGCGTCTTCAGGGTCTCGGGCGGCGTGGACAGATCCTCGCGCCCGCCGAGCAAGCGCACCGGCCCCGCGACCCCGCGCAGTTGTCCGCTGAAGTCGGTGTCGGCCAGCATCTCGCAAAGCCGCGCGTAGGACTCGCCATCGGTACGCGCAAGCTGGGTCTTCCAGCCCGTATAGGTGGCCGTATCGCCTTGCGCGAACGCCTCGGAAAACCAGCGCGGAACGATCTCGTCGGCCATGGCGGCCAGGCCTTCCTGGCGCACGCGCGAGGCCCGTGCATACCAGTTGTCCGGAGTGCCGATGACAGCGCCGGTGTTGGTCAGCACGACATCGGCGAGACGCTCGGGACACTGGATCAGCAACTGCTGACCGACCACGCCGCCGATCGAGGTGCCCACGAAATGAAAGCGCGTCACGTCCAGCGCGTCGGCCAGGGCCAGGGCGTCTTCGGCCAGCGCGCGGGGCGTGACCGCCTCGGTCAGGCCACTGCTGGCGCCATGGCCAGGCAGATCCCAGGTCACGCAGCGGAAACGGCCACGCAAGGCGGCGACCACGTCCTCCCACACGTCCTGGCTCATGCCCAGCGGGTGTGCCAACAGCACCGCCGGCAGCGCGGCTTCACCGCTATCGCGATAGGCGATCGTGCGCTCCGCCACCGTCAAGAAAGCCATGCCGTTCTCCTCAAACGCGTTCGATCAAAGTGGCCACGCCCTGGCCCACACCGACACACATGGTGCAAAGGGCGTAACGCTTGTTCTGTACGTGCAGCTCGTGCGCCGCGGTCAGCAGCAGCCGCGCCCCGGACATGCCCAGCGGATGCCCCAGTGCGATCGCGCCGCCATTGGGATTGACGCGCGGATCGTCATCGGCCACGCCCAGTTCGCGCAGGCATGCCAGCCCCTGGGCGGCGAAGGCTTCGTTGAGCTCGATGATGTCGACCTCATCGATGCCGATACCCAGACGCTCGAGCAGCTTGCGCGTCGCCGGTACCGGGCCCATGCCCATGATGCGGGGTTCGACGCCGGCGGTGGCCATGCCCAGGATCCGCGCCATCGGAGTGAGACCATGGCGCGCGACGGCGGCGTCGCTGGCGACCAGCATCGCCGCCGCCCCGTCGTTGACACCCGACGCATTGCCCGCGGTCACGCTGCCGCCATCGCGAAACGGCGTGGGCAACTTGGCCAGCTTTTCCAGCGTGGTGCCTGCGCGCGGATGCTCGTCCCGATCGACGATCAGGGGCTCCTGCTTGCGACGCGGCACCTCGACCGGCGTGATCTCCTGCGCCAGACGCCCGGACTGCTGGGCGCGCTCGGTTTTCTGCTGCGAGCGCACGGCGAAGGCATCCTGATCCTCGCGAGAAACGTGGAACTGCTCGGCGACGTTCTCGGCGGTCTCGGGCATCGACTCGACGCCGAAGTGGTTCTTCATCAACGGATTGACGAAACGCCAGCCGATGGTGGTGTCCTCGATCGCCTGGCTGCGCGAGAACGCCGTTTCGGCCTTGCCCATCACGAACGGCGCGCGCGACATGGACTCCACGCCGCCGGCCAGCGCCAGCTCGAACTCGCCCGCCTTGATGGCACGAAATGCCGTCCCCACGGCATCCATGCCCGACCCGCACAGGCGATTCAAGGTGGTGCCGGGCACGCTGGTCGGCAGCCCGGCCAGCAGCGCCGACATGCGCGCGACGTTGCGATTGTCCTCACCGGCCTGGTTGGCGCAGCCCATGATCACTTCATCGATGGCCGCCGGATCGAGGTCCGGCGCCTGGGCCAGCACGGCCCGGAAAATCGTGGCCGCCAGGTCGTCGGGGCGGACGCTGGCCAGCGAGCCGCCGAAACGTCCCACGGCGGAACGCGTGGGGTGACACAACCAAACATCGCTCATCGAATTCTCCTCATGCCTCGCCGGCATGTTTGCGTTCGGTACGCGCCTTGAGATCCCGCAGCACGTCGAGCTCATTCGCGGAAGGCATCGGCGTGGTGTCGAGCTGCTCGGCGAAACGAATCTCCCAGCCGGTCGCGTCCTGCACCTGCTCGACGGTCACGCCCGGATGCAGCGATACCACCACCAGCTCGCGAGTCTCGGGGTCGGGCTTCATCACGCACAGGTCGGTGATCACCCGAGTCGGGCCGCGGCCGATATTGGGCACCCCATCACGCGCCTTGCCGTCGCGGCCGAAGCCGAGGGTAGTGATGAAATCCACCTGATCGACGAAGGTCCGCTTGGAATGCTTGAGCGTGATGAAGACCTCGCCGGCACAGGTCGCGATTTCCGGTGCCCCGCCGCCGCCGGGCAAGCGCACCTTGGGCGCCTGATAATCGCCGATCAGCGTGGTGTTGAGGTTGCAGTAGCGATCGATCTGCGCGGTGCCCAGAAAGCCCACATCGATCTTGCCGCCCTGCAACCAGTAGCGGAACATTTCCGGCACCGACACGGTGGTCAGCGCCGACTCGCAAAGTTCGCCGTCGCCGATGGAAAGCGGCAGCACGTCCGGCTTGGTCTGCAGGGTGCCGGACTCATAGATCAGTACCACGTCCGGTGCATGTGTCAGGCGCGCCAGGTTGGCGGCCTCGGACGGCAAGCCGATGCCCACGAAACACGTCATGCCGTTCTCCAGCGCCTTCGCCGCCGTCACGGTCATCATTTCCGCGGAGGTGTACTCGATACTCATTGGGCCTGCCCCCCTGCGTTGAAGACGTTCTCGTCGAGCCATGTCTGGAAGGTGTCACGGTCGCGCGCGATGGTATCCCACTCCTTGTAGAAGCGGTTGTTGCGCGGGTAGTAACCGTGGGCATAGGAGGGATAGGCGCCCTTCTCGGCCACGGCGATGGCGTCGATGGCCCAGCCGGGGATCACGCAGGCATTGGGACCGGCCTCGAGATCGTCGACGATCTCCTCGACGGTGACGATGCTCTTGCCCGCCGCCAGAATCGCCTCCTTCTGCACGCCGATGATGCCCTCCACCAGGACATTGCCCTTGCGATCGGCCTTCTGCGCATGCACCAGGGACACGTCCGGGCGCACCGAAGGCACCGCCGCGAGGCGTTCGCCGGTGAACGGGCACTCGATGAACTTGATCTGGTCGTTGACGCTGGGCAGCTCGCTGCCCACATAGCCGCGCAGCACCGCCAGCGGCAGGCCCGCCGCGCCGGCCTCGAAGGCACAGGCCATGGCCGCATGACTGTGCTCGAAGATCTCCACCTTGTGCGGCCAGCCTTTCTCCACCGCGTCGCGCAGGCGATGCAAGGAGCCCACCCCGGGGTTGCCGCCCCACGAGAAGATCAGCTTCTTGGCGCAGCCGGCGCCGATCAATTGGTCGTAGACCAGGTCCGGCGTCATGCGGATCAGCGTCAGATCACGCTTGCGCTGGCGAATGACTTCATGCCCGGCGGCGAAAGGAATCAGGTGGGTGAAGCCTTCCATGGCCACGGTCGCGCCATCCTCGACGTAGCGCGCCACAGCGTCATGCAGGCTAAGAAATTCGGCCATGCGGATTGCCTCGCAAGTTGT
The DNA here is from genome assembly GCF_034479555.1 of Chromohalobacter canadensis. Classification (NCBI taxonomy): domain Bacteria; kingdom Pseudomonadati; phylum Pseudomonadota; class Gammaproteobacteria; order Oceanospirillales; family Halomonadaceae; genus Chromohalobacter; species Chromohalobacter canadensis. Next base: position 1,421,146 of record NZ_CP140151.1, read on the forward strand.
TCGCTTAATGAACACTGGTTTGTGATACGAACAAAATTATCGGGATTACCGCAGGGGGTCAAACGCGCGAGGTGGGCAACGGCATGCCGTTACCCACCTCGCCAGGTGCCGAATATCAATTCAAAAACAGGGAGTTACATCGACTCCAGGACCGCCAGTGCACGCTGGACCTGCTCCTGGCTACTACCAATGTATAAACCCGGGTCGACACAACGCCGTAGCCGCTGTGCCTCGACCCGCCCCGCCACCGCCGGGTGGGCGAGCAATACCTCGGCGTATTCGCGGCGCTCAAGGCGCGACGTCTCGGCGGCCTCCCTGGCGATGCGCTGCGCTTCGTCAGCCCCCAGGATGTCACCCAGCAGGCGCGCCGCGGGCTCCGCCATGATCGCGCCGCCCATCAGCGTCAGGTTGCGGCGCATCGTCTCGGCATGCACCTCCAGGCCTTCCCAGAGTTCGGCCAGGGATACCAGGGCCCCCTCCATCAGCAGGACCGCATCCAGCATCGGCGCCCACTCGGCATGCCACTCCCCGAGCCCACGCTCGAGGGGTTGCGCGCCGGCATGGCTGAGCGTCACGGCCTGACCATGAATCTGACGAGCCGCCGCCCGCAGTCGGGCGCAGATCACCGGGTTGCGCTTGTGCGGCATCGACGACGAGCCCCCCGCGCCGGGGACCGCCGGCTCGCTGACCTCGGCCACCTCGGACTGGGTCAGCAGGGAGACATCCAGGGCGACTTTCTCGACCCCCACCGCCACCGCATCGACGGCACCGGACAAGGCCAGGATCGGCTGGCGATTGGTATGCCAGGGCAGCAACGGCGACGCCAGCCCAAGCCGCTCGGCCACGCGATCCATCACCTCCAGCCCCTGGGCATCCAGTCCCGAGTGAACGCCCACCGCGCCACCGAATTGCAGATAGAGCCCGGTCTCGGTCACGTCTCTCAGTCGTCGTTCGGCCTGCGCCAGGTTCTCCGCCCATTGCGCGACCTTGACCCCGAAGGTGATCGGCAACGCCTGCTGCATCAGCGTACGCCCGACCATAGGCGTGCCGGCGTGTCGACGCATGAGCGCACAACCGGCCTTGCGACTACGTTTCATGAGAGCGAGGCATGCCTCGAGGCGCGGCTTGAGCAGCAACATCAAGGCGGTGTCGAGAATATCCTGGCTGGTCGCGCCACGGTGGAAATGTGCCTTGAGCTCGTCGGGCAGGGCCGCCTTGGCCTGCTTGACGAAGGGAATCGCCGCATTGCCGCCCAGCACGGTACCGTGCGCCATCGCGTCCATGTCGAAGACATGCTCCGCGAGCACTCGCTCGATCTCGGCCGCGACTCCGCCCGGCAGGATGCCCAGTCTCTCCTGCTCGGTGGCCAGCGCGACCTCGACGGTACACATGGCAGCGACCAGATCCTGGGCTTGCGTCGCTGCGCGTCCCTCGTCACTCATGAAAGGATGGCGAAGCAGGGTGTCGTACATACGAATCTCCAACGGCGATTTATCGAACAAATGTTCGCATTTCGAACTTTTATGATAGATTGCCCCTACGTACCCCACAATCGACAACGAGGCAATACGCGACATGGCATCACAAGACGGAGCGCTTACCCCGGATGACAGGGATTTCGTGGCCGCATTGGCAAGCGGCCTTGAGGTCATCATGGCCTTCGATCAAGCCAACCCCCGCATGACCTTGAGCGAAGTGGCCACGAAGACCCAGATGAATCGAGCCAAGGCCCGGCGCTTTTTATTGACGCTGCATGCGCTGGGGTACGTACGCAAGCAGGAGCGATATTTCGAATTGTCGCCCAAGGCCCTCCAGTTGGGATATGCCTTTCTCTCGGCGAACAATTACCACAACGCCATCCAAAAGTATCTGGAAGACGTCACGCTGGAAACGGGCGAGTCCTCGTCTCTCGGTGTGCTCGACGGCAAGGACGTGATCTACGTGGCGCGCTCCGCCGCCAAGCATCGCCTGATGGCCATCACCCTGGCGGTGGGCACTCGCCTGCCCACGATCTACACCTCGATGGGCAGAATGCTGCTGAGCACATTGGATATCGAAGAGCGTCGACGCATCCTTTCAGAAAGCGATCTCGTCGCGCATACCTCAAGTAGCATCACCGATATTCACCAGCTCGAAGAGGCGATCGACACGGCAGGAAAGCAGGGATATTGCATCGTCGACCAGGAGCTGGACTCCGGCCTGCGGTCGCTTGCCGTCCCCATTTTCAGCGGAGGCGGACGTTTGATCGGTGCGATGAACGTCTCGACCAACTCCGCTCGGGTCCCCCTCGAACGGCTCACCGATCACATTCTTCCCTGCCTTCAGCAAAAGGCTCTGGAAATTAAAGAAACATTGATTTAATCGCCAAAAAACACTGCCACAACCAAAGTATAAGCGTGTAAAAACCGCTTCAATACAAAGCGTTACCTTCTACCCACCAATCGCACGGCCCTTCCGCATTGACAGGAAGGGCTTTTTTTTTCAACTTTCATGTACGCAAGACGAATCAAGGTTCGTATTGCGAACAAAATATAACGAATAAACCATTAGCCGGGGAATAAAGATGGCAATCAAGCAAGCATGGCTGACCTCTATCACCCCCTCCCTTTCACGGGCCAATTCAGCGGGAGGTCATTAAAACGTCATCAGAAAAATGCATGGGGAGGCGATGAAAAATTAATTTTCCCGTCGACTCAGAAACGCATACTCGTTCATGCGCACCAAGCTCATAACTTCCTACAAAGGGCAGCTCACCAATGCGATCCGATATAACAACATTCAAGATGACAAAACTCGCGCTATGCGTGTCACTCGTTTCAGGAATGGCAGGCATGGCGACGGCTCCCGCTCACGCTTTCGATGTCGTCGAAGCGGGACAACCCGTCGTCACCGGCGACCCCAGCCGTGTGGGACCGCCATGGAACCATCGCTCAACCATCAACATACCGGGCACCGAGACTGATATCGCCTTCGGCGGCTATGTCAAGCTCGATATGCTTTACGATTTCGACTATGACCTTGGCACTACCACAACGCCTTATGAGATCATGAATCCAGACAACCGGACCGACGGTCGGACGGACTTCACCGCCTATGAGTCGCGCCTCAACTTCCGTACGCACACCATGACCGATTACGGGCGTTTGACGACCTATTTCGAAGGCCATTTCGTGCCCGATGGAAAGTTTGGACTACGTCATGCATATGGCGAACTCAATGGCTTCCTCGCGGGCCAGACATGGACCAACTTCCAAAGTTTCGTCGGTGCCCCCCGCACGCTGGCATTGGGCGATCCCAAGGGTTACGTGTTCGAGCGCCAGGCGCAGTTGCGCTACACCCAGCCAATGGGCACGGGCAACCTGTCTTTCTCCGTGGAGGACCCGGATACAGTGATCGCCCGCGACGATGCGAGTGTGGCCGATGGTGAGAGCCAGTTCCCCGACTTGACTGTACGCTATGAGTACAAGCGCTTGTTTGCTCTGTCCGGGGTGGCCCGTCAGCTCTCTACCAATGACATCACCAGCACCGTGGATGACGAAACCACGGGGTATGGCGTCAATGCGCAATTCAACCTGCCCTTTACGCCAATGACCAGCCTGAAGGGTACCGCCACTTACGGCGAAGGTATCGGTAACTACATGGGCAACCCCGGCAATACTGGGCACCGCCACGCGCCCGATGTCTACGTCAATGACAATAACGAACTCGAGGCCATCGAGACACGTGCCTTCGGTGTGTCGCTCAACCATAACTGGACCGACGACTGGGTCAGCTCTGTTGGCTTTTCGCGCCTCGATCAGGACATGCCCGACAGTTATGGCGAACAGTTCAAGACCATCGATTACGCCTTCGCTAACGTGATCTGGGATGTCACTCAACGCCTGGCAGTGGGTCTTGAGTATCAGAACGCCGATGTCGAGCAGGTTAACGGCAACTCCGACGATGCTAGCCGTCTGCAGGCCAGTGCCATCTTCCAGTTCTAACATCGTAAACACTGATCGATCGTGATTTTGGCTGGCGTTTCGCCAGCCTTTTTCATGAAAGAAAAAATAGATCGTGGCGCTTTAGCACACGTCAGCCATGATCTTTTCAAGCTTAGCGAGAAGACGCATGGTAGGAAGGCAATGCGAAAATGTCGCTTCCGGAACACGGCATTCGCGAATGGCGGCGATGAATTCGGCATCCTGTTCCTGAAACCCCACCCCCTCAAGAGTCATCACCTCCCCTTGATAATCCTTCAGCTCATCGCGATAGGCCATCAGCGTGTTTTCTTCGCCTATATAGCGATAAAATCCGCCGAAAGGCCCATGGTTGTTAAAAGAAAGCGTCAAGGTCGCCAGAGTCTCATTGCGTGATTTCAAGCCAATGTTCATATCCATGGCAATCCCCAGCTCGGGATGAATCGGCCCTCTTCCACCCCAGACTTTCAAATCGAAATCGTCCAGCAACCACGCAAACAGGTCTACGCTATGGCAAGCATGATGCCACAGCAAATGGTCCGTCCAGCCGCGTGGCTCGCCTTGCATATTGAGGTTTTCGCGACGCAGGAAATACGTCTCGCTCACCAGATGCTGCAGGTGGAACTCTCCCGTTCGTATACGGCGCTTCATTTCGCGATGCGGCGCATTGAAGCGACGCGTATGGGCCACCATAGCGACGGTATTTGCCTCACGGGCTCGCGCTGTCATGCGCTCGGCATCCGCCAGGTTCAGGCTCATGGGAATTTCGCAGAGGACGTGTTTACCGGCATCGATCGCTTGCTCGGCCTGGTCGGCATGTAACGGGCTCGGCGTCGCCAGGATCACGGCATCGATCTCGAGCGTCGCCAGCGCTTGCGTATAGTCAGCGCACACATGCGGAATATTCCAGTGCTCGGCGAAGCGTCGCGCTCCTTGGGCATCACCTCCTACCACGGCCACGACACGGGCCTCAGGAACGGACGCCAGGGCTTGCATATGAATCCCGGCGATGGCGCCTTCGCCCACCATCAGGATACGTATGGGTGAAGTCATCATGGCTCCTCGGCTGCTTTGATTATGCCCATCTCGTTGCCGGACATTGCCGCAGGATCGCCATGCTTTGTCTACCTTTCATAAGCGTTGCAGCCATGAGCTAGGTATCGGCAAATACCACGTCATGGCTGCGTGTTATCAGGTTTATTCTCGGAGTGCGGATGGCGCATGGCGTCTTGAGCGGCCCGCGTACTGCTCACTTATCGGCTAAGAAGCCGGCAGTACCACGCGCGCATCGCGAGGAGTATCGGCATAGAGTGTCCCGACGAGATCGGCGTAGCGTTCGCGCACCAAGCGCTGATTGACCGACCCCTTGTCGGTCAACTCGCCACGATCGACCGAAAGCGGCGTATCCAGAATCAGTAGACGTTCCAGACACGTGGAACTCGCCTGCCCTCGACGGCAGGTCGCCAGACGTTGCGCGAACCATTGGTGCAGGGTGGTATCGTGCGCCAGGTCATGCACTGATGACGTCGCGACGCCTATATGCTGCGCGCATGCGGGGACGTTCAGCACTACTAACCCAGTGAGATAGTCACGGCTTTCACCGGCGATCACCACGTCTTGCACTAGCGGAGCGAAATGCTCGATGAGCTGCAATCGCAAGATGCCCACATTGACCCAGGTACCGGTCACCAGCTTGAAGTTCTCGCTCAAGCGACCGTCAAAGATTAACCCACGTTCAGGCTGCTCGGGATCAGCGAGTCGCATCGCATCCCCGGTACAATAATAGCCTTCGTCATCGAATGCTTCGGCGGTGCGTTCGGCGTCGCGCCAGTAGCCCGGCGTGACATTGAGTCCTTTGAGGCGCGCTTCCCATTTGTCGTCCGTTGCCACCAGTTTGAGCGACATCCCCGGCACGGGCCGACCAATCAAGCCCGGCGTACCACTGGCCTCCTCGGTACAGAACGCCAGGCACGCCTCGGTGGATCCAAGCCCCGTCAGCATGGGCACGGGGCGTCCACGAGTCTGCTCGCCAAAGGTATCCAGCGCCTCGCGCACATGCACCGGCAACACGGCGCCACCGAAGTGCATCATCTCGAGATTACGGAATAAGGCCGTGCGTAAGGCCTCATCGTCACGCAAATGCTCGACCAGGGCCTCGAAGCCCTTGGGCACGTTGCAATAGAACGTCGGCGAGACCTCGCGCAAGTTATCCACCGTGCGCCGCACGCCGTCCGCCGTCGGATTGCCGTCATCGATGTACAGCGAACCCCCGTTATGGATCGTCATGCCCAGGATCGTGTTGCCGCCGAAGGTATGGTGCCAGGGTAGCCAGTCCACCAGCACCGGCTTGTGGCGGCTCAGGAAATCCAGACGTTTCTCGAGCATGGTCTGGTTGCTGCACAGCATGCGCTGCGTATTGATCACCGCTTTGGGCATGCCAGTCGAACCCGAGGTGAACAGCAACTTGGCGACGCTATCCGGTGTCACTCGCGCATGAGCATTATCGACCTCGGCCCGTGCCGGCGTCGCCGCCAGCGTCTCCAGCGACAGCCCCCGATGGCTCGGTAGCGTCGCCACACAGGTCACCTGCTCATCGCAAACGGCCGTCAGAGCTGCGCCAAAGCGTGCTTCATCGTCGACAAAAATCATCCCCGGCGTCACGAGCTCGACGACATGGCGAAGCTTGACGAAGTCCTCCGACAACAACGCATACGAGGGCGATACCGGCACATAGGGAATGCCCACATGCATGGCGGCACACGCCAGTAACGCATGATCGATGCCGTTGCCCGACAGCACCATCAACGGCCGCTCTACCGATAAGCCATGGTCCAGCAACGCTTGTGCCAGGCAGGCCACGCGCGGCATCGCCTCACCGAAGGTCAGCGTCCGCCAGGCACGTTGCGCCCCCTCGCGTTCGGCCAGAAACGTTGTCGACGGCGTCTCGCGTGCCCAGTACGCGAGGCGCTCGGTCATGCAACGGGGGTAATCCGGTACCTCACCACCGTACAGTCGATACGCCTGTGGGGACGTATCGCTCTCGGAACGGGGCAAAGGCCGGCTGCCGGAAGGGGACGACATGAAAGGCGCTCCATTAGTCTGTGATGAACCTTGTTATTCAGCGGTACGTTCTTCACCAACAACGTGATAGATATAGTTATAATAGGTAACTATTTTTTTGACTAGACACACCGCATGAGACTTTAGATGCACGATAACCCCCAAATGGCGCCGGTGTTGCCTATGCTTGCCGATATCGGAAACAATGCCCCAACCATATAATTCTCATATTAACTATATAACCGAATGAAGGAGCCCTCATGACGACACCCAAGAAAACATCCTCATCGGAGCAAACACCCCTCGAGGAAGCCTATCCGACCACCGTCGAGGGGCTGGTGCTCGAGGAGCGTCTCGGCTATGCCCTGAGGCGGGCTCAGCTCAAGGTTTTCAAGCACTTCGACGAGGCCATGCGCGAGCATGACATTCGCCCGGCACAGTTCTCTTCGCTGGTGGTCATCGAGGGCTATCCAGGCGTTACGCAATCCAATCTGGCCCAGACATTGAGCATTGATCCGCCGCGAGTCGTTAGCTTGATTAATAGTCTGGAAGAGCGTGGCTTGGCTTTGCGCGTGCGATGCAAGCGTGACCGTCGCTCGCATGGGATCTTCCTCACCAAGACCGGCGAGGCACTCGTCGAGCGCTTGAAAGGCTTGGCAGAGCAAAGCGATTTAGAAGCAACTCAATCACTTAGCGAGATAGAGAGACGCCAATTATTGACCTTGCTACGGAAGGTATACGCCTCGGAGGAAGGTGACGACTAATCCTTTAGCCGCAATTTTAGGCAAATTGAAGCGGCATGGCTTGCACACCTGCTCAGGGACAATTAATTATACAAAGTAACTAAAAAACGACCTTACTCGCGCCTTGGCCGATCCACGCAACCGATAAAGATATAATCATGAGCAGCCTAGCGACGACATCCAACGCCAGTATCACCTGCCTACGCCGGGGCCTCGCAACGACTTGTCGGCTCGCCGCGATCATCGGCGGCTTGATCGTCGCAGCGCTCTCCCTGATGACGGTGGCCAGCATTCTCGGACGCTGGATCTCCAGCTTGCCATTGGTCAGTGACATAGCGGTCCTGAGCTGGATCGGACCCGTCACTGGTGACTATGAAATGGTCGAGATGGGCACGGCCATCGCGGTGTTCCTATTTCTGCCTTACTGCCATCTGCGTGGTGGTCACGTCACGGTGGATCTGCTGGTCATGCGTGCACCGCTGGGTGTGCAGCGTTTTCTCGCCGTGCTCGCGGAGGCCCTATTCCTCGTCGTTTCATGCCTGATGACATGGCGGCTTTATCACGGCCTGCTCGACAAGCACCGCTACATGGAAACCAGCATGCTGCTGGGTATCCCGCTGTGGTGGGGCTATATCGCCGGCATAATCGGTTTCATCCTGCTCTCGCTAGTCTGCCTATACCGGCTCCTGGCCACGTTCTCGGGTGACGCCGACCCCTCGACACAAGGAGATGCCTCATGACGCCTCTTACTCTGGGCGCAGGCGGCTTCGTCTTGTTGCTGGCCATGATGGGCGCCCGTATCCCTATCGGCCTCGCCATGCTGGTTATCGGCGCGTTGGGCTCGATGCTCGTCACGGGGCCGATGGGTATCCTCAATGCCCTGAAGACACTGCCCTACGAACACTTTTCCAGCCACACACTGTCAATCATTCCCCTCTTTCTGTTGATGGGGCAATTCGCAGCGCGCGCCGGGCTATCACGCGCCATGTTTCAAGCCGCCAACGATTGGTTGGGCCACCGTCGCGGTGGCCTGGCCATGTCAACGGTGGGCGCCTGCGGTGCCTTCGGCGCCATTTGCGGATCCTCGCTGGCGACTGCCGCGACCATGACGCAAGTCGCGCTGCCGGAAATGGAACGTCAAGGCTATCGCGGTAGTCTGGCCACCGGCGCGCTGGCCGCAGGCGGCACGCTGGGCATTCTGATCCCGCCTTCCGTGGTATTGGTCATCTACGCCATCCTCGCCGAACAGAACATCAACGAGATGTTCGCCGCCGCCTTGATCCCCGGCATTCTTGCCGCACTCAGTTACATGGTAGCGATCTCACTGTTCGTGCGATTTTTTCCGGATAGCGCCCCGAGCAAGGCCAAGGCATCAGCCGGCGAGCGCTGGCGTTCGCTGCTCGATGTATGGCCCGGTGCAGCGATCTTCATCATCGTGATCGGCGGTATCTACACAGGGATTTTCACGCCTACCGAAGCTGCCGCCGTCGGCGCCGCCGCCACCGGGCTGCTAGCCGTTATCCGCGGCGGACTGCGCTGGGAGGGGCTGCGTGAGAGCCTCCTCGACACGGCCGTCACCTCGGCGATGATTTTCTTCATCGTCCTCGGGGCCAGCGTGTTCAACAGCTTTCTCGCCCTGACGCAATTACCTCAAATCACGGCGGGCTGGATCGTGGGCCTGGAAATCAGTCCCTGGATCGTCCTGGCGGGGATCCTGCTGTGCTACCTGGTTCTGGGTTGCTTCATGGACAGCCTGTCGATGATTCTGCTCACCGTGCCCATCTTCCTACCCATCGTGACGGGCATGGATTTCGGCATGCCCCCCGGCGACGTGGCGATCTGGTTCGGCATTCTGGCATTGGTCGTCGTGGAAGTGGGGATGATCACGCCACCGGTGGGACTGAATATCTTCATCATTCACTCCATGGCGCCTCACGTACCACTGACCGAGACATTCAAGGGCATCCTGCCGTTCCTGGCGGCGGACGTGCTGCGCATCATCATGCTGGTGGTTTTCCCGTCCATCACGCTGGGTTTCGTCTACTGGCTTTATTGACGTCACCACATCGCCCGAGGAGAGCTCATGATGTCCTCCACTAACCCGCTTCGCACGCCCACGCTGGATTTCATCGCCCGCCTCACGGTGGACGTCGCCTCGCCCTGGGAACTGGGCGAGAGCGCACACGGCCAACGCCGCTTCATCGCGATCACCGGCGGCGACGTGGCTGGCGAACAGCTCAATGGCCGTATTCTCGCCGCGGGCGGCGACTGGCAAACGATACGTGCGGATGGCGTGGCTGAACTGTACGCACGCTATTTCCTGGAAACCGACGACGGCGAGCGCATCGAGGTAGAAAACACGGGCTTTCGCCACGGCCCGGCGTCCGTCATGCAGCGGCTACGAGACGGAGAAGCAGTGCCGCCCGAGGACTACTACTTCCACACCGCGCCGCGCTTTTTTACCACCAGCACGCGGCTGGACTGGCTCAACCGAACGTTGTTCCTGGGCAGCGCGGCACGCACCCGGGACAACGTGATCATCGATCTTTTCGCCGTAGGCTGATCCATTGCCTCCCGGCGTCATACAACAACCACAATGAGGCACTTCGCCATGATCCAATGCGCCACTTCACACTTGCGCCGCTTCGTATTGACCACTGCGGCGGCGCTCTCGATCGCTGCCACCAGCCAGGCTCAGGCACAAGAGGCCGAATACACCCTGCGGCTACATCATTTCTTCCCCGCCTCGGCGCCCGTGCACCAGGAGTATTTCATCCCCTGGAAAGAGGACATCGAAGAAGAATCCAATGGACGCTTAGAGGTTCAACTCTATCCTTCCATGCAGCTCGGCGGCACACCGCCCTCACTCTACGGTCAGGCCAAGGACGGCCAAGTGGATATCATCTGGACCGTGCTGGGTTACAACTCAGGGCGCTTCCCCAAGGCGGAAGTCTTCGACCTGCCCTTCCTGCCGACATCAGGTGCCGCGACGAGCCAAGCCGCCCATGAGTACGCCATGACGCACATGAAGGACGAACTCGAGGGCGTGCATCCCATCGCCGTGCACACCCACAGTCCCGGCGCCTTGCATACCAAGGAGACGCGCATCGACTCGCTCGAGGACATCGAAGGCCTCAAGATGCGTGGCCCCAGCCGGCTGGTGAATCGCTATCTGGCCAAGCTCGGCGCCGAGCCCATCGGCATGCCAGTGGCCCAGGCATTGGAGGCGTTATCACGCGGCGTGCTCGACGGCACGGTGATTCCTTTCGAAGCCATCACCGCCATGGGACTGGCCGACATCACCACCGAACACACCATCTTCAGCGGCGAAAAGGCGCTGTATACCACGATGATGATCGTGGCCATGAACCAGGACAAATACGACGCCCTGCCCGATGACCTGCAAGCCATCATCGATGCGCATTCCGGCAGCCGCGAAGCGTACCGAATCGGCCAGATCATGGACCAGGCGGATCATCGACAGATTCTGGCCATCCAGAGCGGCGAGCAACCCGGCACGATCACGCGATTGGATAGCGAGGAAACCGCACGCTGGCAAGCGGTCGGTCAGGAAGTCGTCGACGACTGGATCGCCGAGGCCGAGGAGAAGGGGCTCGACGGGCAGATGCTGTACGACGACGCCAGCCGGCTCGTCGAGAAATACACACGCTGAGGTGATGTTCGGGCCGAAAGGCGGTATCTGGCCCGTGCCTCCTTCGGCATCCACCAGGCCCGCGCCTAGATTGGCAGGGTAAATATCAACTTACTTGATACTATTTTGACAGGAAATTGACATGAGCGATTACACGAACCGCTGGGAAACAGTAAAGGTTGACGTCGAAGATGGCATTGCCTGGGTGGCGCTCAACCGCCCCGAAAAGCGCAATGCCATGAGCCCCACGCTCAACCGCGAAATGATCGACGTGCTCGAGACCATCGAGCTTGATCAGGACGCCCACGTGCTCGTGCTGACTGGCGAGGGCGAATCCTTCTCCGCCGGCATGGACCTCAAGGAATACTTCCGCGAGATCGACGCCAGCCCCGAAATCGTTCAGGTCAAGGTCCGCCGCGACGCCTCCACCTGGCAATGGAAACTGTTGCGTCACTACGCCAAGCCGACCATCGCCATGGTCAACGGCTGGTGCTTCGGCGGCGCATTTTCGCCTCTGGTTGCCTGTGATTTGGCGATCGCCGCCGACGAGTCGGTGTTCGGGCTCTCCGAAATCAACTGGGGCATTCCGCCGGGCAATCTGGTGAGCAAGGCCATGGCCGACACCGTGGGGCATCGCCAGGCGCTTTATTACATCATGACCGGGGAAACCTTCACCGGCCCGCAAGCCGCCGACATGGGGCTGGTCAACCAGAGCGTGCCCCGTGCCGAGCTGCGCGATGCCACGCACAAGCTGGCCACCACGCTGCGCGACAAGAACCCCGTCGTCCTGCGCGCCGCCAAGACCGGCTTCAAGATGTGCCGCGAGCTGACCTGGGAACAGAACGAGGAATACCTCTACGCCAAGCTCGACCAGGCGCAGCAGCTCGACCCGGAGCACGGTCGCGAGCAAGGTCTCAAACAGTTCCTCGACGACAAGAGCATCAAGCCCGGGCTGGAAAGCTACCAGCGCTGACCGGCGCGAGGGCACGGTGGCGTTCACTCGCAAGACGCCACCGCGCCCCTGGCGATGTCGGCATGCCCTCCAGCCCTGAACGTCCTATCGCTTCGACAACCACAAGGGGAGTCTCATGGATCTTTCGCTACTCATCGGCGGCGAGCACCGCGCCGCCCAGGACAATGCGACCTTCGAGCGTCGCAACCCACTGCATGAACATGTCGTGACGCGCGCCGCTGCAGCCTCGGTGGAAGATACTCAGCACGCCGCCGAAGCTGCATCTCAGGCGTTTCCCGCCTGGTCGCAGACCGGCCCCGGCGAGCGCCGCGCCAAGCTGCTCGCCGCCGCCGACGCCATGGAAGCCCGCCAGGAAGACTTCATCGCACGCATGGTCGATGAAACCGGCGCCACGCCCGGATGGGCCGGGTTCAACGTCATGGTGGCCGCCAGCATACTGCGCGAGGCCGCCTCGCTGACGACTCAAGTCGGCGGCGATGTCATCCCGTCCAACGTTCCCGACAGCCTGGCAATGGGCGTGCGCGTCCCGTGCGGCGTGGTGGTCGGCATCGCCCCGTGGAACGCGCCCATCATCCTCGGTACGCGGGCCATCGCCACACCGCTGGCGTGCGGCAACACGGTGATTCTCAAGGCCTCGGAGCAATGCCCCGCCACCCATCACCTGATCGGTGAAGTGCTCGTCGAAGCGGGCTTGGGCGACGGTATCGTCAATGTGGTGACCAACGCACCGCCCCAAGCCGCCGAGGTGGTCGAGGCATTGATCGAGCACCCCGCCGTGCGGCGCATCAACTTCACCGGTTCCACCCAGGTGGGCCGCATCATCGCCGAGAAAGCCGCGCACCATCTCAAACCCGTGCTGCTGGAACTGGGCGGCAAGGCACCGTTCGTGGTCCTCGAGGATGCCGATCTGGATGCCGCTGTAGAGGCCGCTGCTTTCGGCGCCTTCTTCAACCAGGGCCAGATCTGCATGTCCACCGAGCGGTTGATCGTCGTCGACGCCGTGGCCGATGCCTTCGTCGAGAAGCTGGCCCGCAAGGCCGAAACCCTGCGTGCCGGTGACCCACGTGAAGACGGCAACCCGCTAGGTACGCTGATCAATCGCGAGGCCGGGGAAAAGCTCAATAGCCTGCTCGATGACGCCCAGCAGTATGGCGCGCGTCTGGCATGCGGCGGCAAGGCCGAGGGTGTGATCATGCAGCCCACCGTGGTCGATGGCGTCACCCAGGCGATGCGCTTGTACGGCGAGGAATCGTTCGGCCCGGTGGTGGCCATGATGCGCGTCAAGGATGAAGAAGACGCCTTGCGTGTCGCCAACGACAGCGAGTACGGCCTCTCGGCCGCGGTCTTCAGCCGCGACACGGCCCGCGCCATGCGCATCGCCCAACGTGTCGAATCAGGCATTTGCCACATCAATGGTCCCACCGTACACGACGAGCCACAGATGCCGTTCGGCGGTGTTAAATCGAGCGGCTACGGACGCTTCGGTGGCAAGGCCGGCATCGAAGAATTCACTGAACTGCGCTGGATGACCATGCAACTTGGCCCCCGGCATTATCCTATTTAACGCTCATACCACTGGCCCATCTAATGGCCACGCTTCTAGACATCGCGTACTGGCACGCCAACGCCACCCCCATGGAGCTTAAGATGATGACAACAAAACATACGCTCGCCGGTCTCGTTCTCCTCAGCGGCATCACCCTGGCCAGCACGGGTCAGGCACAAGACACCGTGACGCTGCGCCTTCATCACTTCGCGGCGCCGACCACGCCGGTTCAGACGCAGTATCTGGAACCCTGGGCGAAACGCATCGAGGAGCAGTCCGATGGCGCCATCAAGGTAGAGATATTCCCCGCCATGCAACTCGGTGGATCGGCCAGCTCGCTTTATGATCAGGCCAAGGATGGCGTCGTCGACATCGCCTGGACGCTTTTGAGCTACACGCCGAACCGCTTTCCGGAATCCGAAGCCTTCGATCAGCCCTTCCTGCCCACCACAGGTGAAGCCACCAGCATGGCGGCGCAAGAATTCGCCATGGAACATATGCAGGACGATTTCGAAGGCGTTCATCCCCTCGCTGTCTTTGCCCATAGCCCAGGCAAGCTTCACACCAAGGATGTCAGCGTGCACGACATCGATGATATCGATGGCCTAGCCATTCGCGCTCCCTCGAAGACCATGAACCGCTATTTCACTCGGCTCGGCGCCAAGTCCGTGGGCATGCCCATGCCGCAGATCCCGGAAGCGATCTCGCGGGGCGTGATCGACGGCCTGACGCTACCTTTTGAGAGCGCCTCCGCCTTGGGCGTGCTGGATGTCGCCCAGAACCACACCTTCTTCGATGGTGAGAATGGCCTGTACACGGCGATGATGGTGCTGGCCATGAACCAGGACAAATACGACAGCCTGTCGCCCGAGCTGCAGGAGGTCATCGACAATAACGCCGGCATCCAGGAAGCTCAGCAAATCGGCCACGTCATGGACGAGGCGGAGCAAGCCGCCATCGACGACATCGCCTCGCGCGGCGAGGGCCAGATGATCCATATCGCCGAGGCGGATCAGGATAAGTGGAAAGCGGCCGCCGACAAGACCATCGACGAGTGGATCGCAGGCATGGACGCAGAAGGCTACGACGGCCAGCAGCTCTACGATGACGCCAGCCAGCTCGTCGAAAAATACACCAAGCAAACGCAATAAACGCCCATGCGCGGGGCATATCGCCCCGCGCAGCATCCTGCCCGTAGCTCCCCTCTAGCCCCTTCCCGACCAAAGTCTAAGCTCTGTCTTAAAAATCGACGAGTGATGGCCAGACAAGGCAAAAATCGGCGAAAAAGCGGAGTTTACGCGGGGTAAATGAGCATTTTGAGTCGATTTTTAACGCCGTATGGGCGAGCGCAGGCATTTTTCAGACAAAGCGTAGGTATGTTCGATTGTCGTGATGCCCTAGTGTTTCTATGATGGATCTTTCCCATCGACGATCGCTCGACCCGTCGCAACGCCGTGCCCTCGGCAATCGCTTTTGCAGATTCTTTCAGGACCTTTTCATGAACGATGCCACTACACCGGATATCCTGACCTTCGGTGAAGCGATGACGCTGTTCATCGCCGAAACCTCCGGCGACCTGGCCGAGGTCGAGCGCTTCCAGCGGCGCATCGCCGGCGCCGATACCAATGTCGCTATCGGTCTGGCACGGCTAGCCTTTCATGTCGCCTGGATCAGTCGCGTCGGTGACGATGGTTTTGGCACCTTCATTCGCCGCACACTCAACGCCGAGGGGCTCGACTGCCGCTACCTGAGTACCGATACCGAGCATCCCACCGGCCTGGTCTTCAAGGAACGCGCCGAACACGGCGAGGATCCCAAGGTGGCCTATTATCGGCGCGGCAGTGCCGCCAGCCACCTGGGCATGGCCGACGTGCGCGATCTCGACTTCCAGGGGGTGCGCCACCTACATGCCACCGGCTTGCCCCCCGCGCTCTCACCGAGCACGCGCGAACTCGCCTTCCATATGCTGGAGCGCGCTCACCAGGCCGGTCTCACGATCAGCTTCGACCCCAACCTGCGGCCCTCGCTGTGGAACAGCGAAGCCGAGATGCGCGAAACCCTCAATGCACTGGCCGCACACGCCGACTGGGTATTGCCGGGGCTCGCCGAGGGACAGCGACTGACCGGGCTCGACAACGCGCACGACATCGCCGGCTATTATCTCGATCAAGGCGCCACTGGCGTCATCATCAAGCTCGGCCCGGAAGGCAGCTACGTGCGCACGGCAGACGATGCCGGCATGGTGAAGGGTGTGGCCGTATCCCGTGTTGTCGATACCGTGGGTGCCGGCGATGGTTTCGCAGTGGGCGTGATCAGCGCCTTGCTCGACGGGTGCTCGCCACGCCAGGCTGCACATCGCGGCAATCTCATCGGCGCCGAACAAGTTCAGGTCGTCGGCGATATGGAAGGCCTCCCACGCCGAGCTCGGCTGCGCGACCTGGAAGCCGCGCACCCACTGGCGTGACGATAATTTCCCTGCTTCATCCATGACCAGGAGCCACACATGACCAAACGCATCGTTGCCTTTCAGCGACTCAAGCCTCATCACCTCGAGCAGCTGCGCACCCACTTCCACGTCGATTACTTCGACACGCTGGAGGGCCCTGATGACCCCGCGTTTCGTGAAGCGCTGAGCGAAGCGCACGGCCTGCTGGGTGCCAGCTTGCCGATCACCTCCGAGCTGCTCGATGGCGCCCCGCACCTGGAAGCCATCTCGAGCATCTCGGTGGGGGTCGACAACTACCCCGTGGACGAGCTGACCCGGCGCAACATCCTGCTCTGTCACACCCCGGACGTGCTCACCGAAACCACCGCAGACACCGGCTTCCTGCTGATCATGGCCAGCGCCCGCCGCGCAGTGGAACTCGCCAACATGGTCAAGCAAGGCCAATGGACGAGCAGTATCGGCGAGTCGCACTTCGGCACCGACGTCCACGGCAAGACGCTGGGCATGGTCGGCTTCGGGCGCATTGGTCAGGCTATCGCGCG